>CAKSVD010000002.1 GCA_934503275.1 uncultured Faecalibacterium sp. | reverse complement strand
GTGGTAAGGCAAGGGTCTGCAAAACCCTCATCCACCAGTTCAAATCTGGTCGTCACCTCCAAAAGATTCCCGGAAGCCGAGGCTTCCGGGATTTTTTGTTTTGCACTGTCCCCTGCCGGGGCGGGATGATTTAAAATGTGCTCCGCTGCGCTCTGCACATATTCAGCGGAATGATTATTTTTATTTCACGTTTGTCGCGCTCTGCGGAGCGCTCCAAACGCATTTTTCACAGAAGGGCTACAATGATCAAAGGGCGGTCTGAATTGCAAATGCTGTTTTTCTCCACGACCCCCTCCCGTGAAAATGGGATTCAGAAAAGCCCGCAGGCTTTTCTGAATCCCGAATAAAAAAATCTAATTCCGTTATTTATGCGCAGCAACGACGACGACCACCGCAACCCGTAAGGCGCGGAGCGCATTCCAAGCCGTTCTCTCAGAACCGCAGCCGCATCTGATACCACATCACCCCGCCGTGGATGGAGCCAGAAACGCCTTCGTTCACAAAGCCGAACTTTGCGTAATAGTGCAAAAGCTTCTCTTTGCAGGTCAGCACCAGCCCCTTGCGCCCCTGCGCACGGGCATCTGCAATGGCTCTTTGCAGCAGCAGCCCGGCATAGCCCCGGCGGCGGCAGCGCGGGAGGGTGTTCACCCCAAAAATCATCTGCCATGCGCCGTTTTCATCATGCAGAGCGGCGTCCGCGTACATCTCATCGGTCAGGTCGGGCGTGTCGGTGCAAAAGCCGTCCACAAAGGCCACCAACTCCCCCTGCTCAAACAACAGCCAGAAATGACCGGCATAGTGCGCCAGCCGCCCGGCAAATTCCTCGGCCGTGGCAGCCTCCGCTGCCGGAAAACAGGCCGCCTCCACGGCGGCAATGGCTGGCAGATCATCCAGCGTTGCATTGCGTATCTCCATGGTATCTCCCCTCTCTTTCACTGTGCTACCAGTGTACCACAGCCGCCGCGCAAAGGCAAAGTGTTTGCATCTGTTCCCTGTCCGTGTTACAATGGCTATACTACGCTTGGAAAGGAGTTGAAACGCCATGCCCACCGAAAACCGCACTACCTTAACGCCGGACACCCCGGTGCGCTACCTGAAGGGGGTCGGCCCAAAAACCGCAGAGCGGTTCGAGAAGCTGGGTATCGTGACGCTGGCAGACCTGCTGTGTCACTACCCCCGGCGGTACATCGACTTTTCCAAACCCTACTCCATTGCGGAGGCTCCCGCCGACACCGAGTGTGTGGTAAAAGCCGAGGTGTTTGCAAAGCCCGGCGGGCGCATTCTGCCGGGCGGGCGGCGGATGGAGCGCATCACTGCCGGGGACGATGTAGCCAGTCTGGAAATTACATGGTTCAATAACCCCTACGCCACCCAAAAATTGCAGTTGGGGCAGGAATACTATTTTCAGGGCATCGTTACCGGCGGGATGCTGCGCCGCCAGATGGTCAACCCGCAGGTGCGCACCGCTGAACAGATACAGGCCGCACCCTTTGAGGCCGTTTACCCCCAGACCGAGGGGCTTACCAGCAGCGCCATCTCCCGCTGCATCCGTCAGCTTTTGCCCCACGCGGAACTACTGCCCGACCCACTGCCGCCGGAGATGCTGCAAAAATACCGTCTGCTCCCCAAGGCCGAGGCGGTACGCGCCATCCACTGCCCCGCCACCGAGGAGCAGGCCGCAGCAGCGCGGCGGCGGCTCATTTACGAAGAACTGCTGGTGCTGCAATTGGGCATCGGACGGATGCGCAGCCGGGGCGCTGCCGCCACCGGCGCACCCATGCGCCGTGCCGACTCTTCCCCCTTCTGGCAGAGCCTGCCCTTTGCCCCCACCGGGGCGCAGCGCCGTGCAGTGGAGGAGATTTTAAACGATATGGCAGGCGAAACCGCCATGAACCGCCTGTTGCAGGGCGATGTGGGCAGCGGCAAAACGCTGGTGGCCGCTGCCGCCATCTGGGCGTGCATCCGGGCGGGATATCAGGCCGCGCTGCTGGCGCCTACCGAAATTCTGGCTGCGCAGCACGCCGAAGGACTCAACCGGCTGCTTGCCCCCTTCGGGATGCGGGTCGCCCTGCTGACCGGCGGCATGAAGGCTGCCGCCCGCCGCACCACGCTGGCCGCCATCCGCAAGGATGAAGCCGACCTTGTGGTGGGCACCCACGCCCTGATGAGCGAAGGGGTGGAGTTTGCCCGGCTGGGTCTGGCGGTCATCGACGAGCAGCACCGCTTTGGGGTGCGCCAGCGCGGCGCACTGGCCGAAAAGGCCGCAAACCCGCATCTGCTGGTCATGAGCGCCACCCCCATCCCCCGCACACTGGGGCTTTTGATCTACGGTGATCTGGATATCTCCGTTCTGGACGAGCTGCCCCCCGGGCGCACCCCGGTCAAGACCCGCTGCATCACCGGCAAGCGGCGGCAGGATCTGTACCGCTTTCTGGACAGCGAGATCGACAAAGGGCGGCAGGTGTATCTGGTCTGCCCCGCTATCGAGGATGTGCCGGACGGCGGTCTGAACGCCGTCAAGACCTACTACGAGGACATTGCCAAGGCGCTGCTGCCCGACCGCCGGGTGGGGCTGATGCACGGCAAGCTGAAGCCCAAGGAAAAAGCCGCCGTCATGGAGGACTTCAAAGCCGGACGGCTGGATGCACTGGTGTCCACCACCGTCATCGAGGTGGGCGTGGACGTACCCAACGCCAGCGTGATGGTGATCGAAAACGCCGAGCGCTACGGTCTGAGCGCCCTGCACCAGCTGCGCGGGCGGGTAGGACGCGGCGCTGCCGAAAGCTGGTGCTTTCTTGTCAGCGACAACACCAGCGAGGCCGTGCAGAAGCGGCTGCGCTTCCTCTGCTCCACCACCGATGGCTTTGCCGTGGCGCAGTACGACTTGGAGACCCGCGGCCCCGGCGACTTTTTTGGCAGCCGTCAGCACGGTCTGCCCACCCTGCAGATCGCCGACCTGATGAACGATACCCGCACCCTGCACGCTGCCCAAAGCGAAGCCGCCGCCCTTTTGGCCGCCGACCCGCTGCTGGAAAGCCCTGCGCACGCTTTGCTGGCTGCGCAGGTGCAGCAGATGTTCGACAAGGCCGGACCAATGAACTAAAAAAGCGCTGTCGCAAAAAATCGTGCGACAGCGCTTTTCTTCACGCTTTTCTGCTCCAGATCGTGCGCCGCTCGCCCATGGGGAGCACATCGCAGAACACACACCGGCTCTTGGTGGAAAGCTGCACATCCTTGTGATAGCAGCCGAAAAACCATTTTTCGTAGGTCAGCTTGAGCAATATTTCATCCAAAAACAGGTGCAGACGGTTGCTCTCGCCAAGGGCAAGGACGGTAAAATCCAAAAATCTGCTTGGTGCATCGTGGGTCAGCACATAATCTACCTTGTACCCCACTGCTTCCAGATTGCGGCGGCAGGTGTCGTACTCCTCGTCACTGGGCATCTCCTGCTTCCACCAGTTCACGCCCGGCTCGCGGTCATCCTTATCCTGACTTTCCGCGCCGCCGAAGCAGAGATAGGTCTTGCCCTCCAACTCCAGCACGCTGCCCCGGCACACATGGTACACATTGCCGCCAAGGCTCTGCACCCTGCCGCCGAAGAGCTCCGTCTCCGGGTACTGCGCCAGCAGGTCGTAGTTTTCATGGCTGCCATCCAGAAACAGAATCGTGTAGGGGCGCTTGCGCAGCCAGTCCAGCCGCTTGCGCTCTGCGGCGCTGCCGTCCCACACAAAGCCAAAATCCCCCAGCACCACCACGGTGTCCTTCTTGCCCAGCCAGCGCAGCTTGCCCTGCTTGAAGCGCTGGATATCGCCGTGGGTGTCCCCTGTAAGATATACCATTCCTGCCCTCCCTGCCGGAGCGAAAGAACGGTGTAAAACACCGCAAGGCTCTTGTAACGTCCCGGCAAACCTGTTATTATTATAGAACACAGCACGCTTGCTGCAAATTTGATCTTCCGGCGCGCCGCACAGCGCTGCCGCATCTCGTATATTTTATCGCTTTTTAAAGGAATTGTCCACATGAAACGTATTTTTGCACTGGTTCTTTCGCTTGTATTTCTGCTCAGCTGCCTTGTGCTGCCCGCTGGGGCCATGTTCGACCCCAGCCCGGTGTATCAGGTGCAGGCTGCAAGCGCCTACATTGTGAACACGGATACCAACATCATCGTCTATGATAAGGACAGCACAAAGCAGGTCTCTGCCGGCGGTCTGACCAAATATATGACCCTTGCCGTGCTGCTGACCAACTACGCCGACCAGCTGGACAACACTTTCCAAATGCCCTTTGCCATCTCGGACTACGTTTTTAAAACTGACAACGCGGATATGCGCTCCAACGAGACCTTTACCTACCGCGAAGCCATGTACGCCATGCTTACCCGCAACGCCAACGAGGCGGCCATGGGTGTGGCCTACGCCCTTTCCGGGGGCGATCTGGACGGCTGGGTGGCGCAGATGAACACCCTGTCCCAGCGCATCGGCACCACTGCCAGCAGCTGGACGGACGCCTGCGGCATCGACAGCGGCAACACCACCTGCGCTGTGGATATGTACCTGATCCTGCGCTACCTGATGAGTTTTGACGCCTTTGTGGAGGTGTCCGGTGCACCCAGCTTTACCATGCCCGCCAAGGAGAAGCACCGCTCCTCCTCGGTGCTGGTCAGCCAGAACGCCGCGCTGAGCAAGGGCAGCGGCGGCGGCTACTACCGCAGCGCCATGCAGGGCGGTATGTGCAATGTGACCGCCTTTAAAAACGATACCGGCACCCAGAGTTACGTTTCGTGGGGCAACAAGGACGGCGCCACCTATATCTTCTGCGTGATGGACAGCCCCGACAGCTGCGATACCCTTGGCTACGCCAACCGCCGCCCTGCCCTGTTCGAAACGGTCAAGTTGATGGACTGGGTGTTCGACAGCTTTTCCATTCAGGCTGCGCTGGACACCGACCTGACCATTGCAGAGATCCCGGTCAAATATTCCTCCGATACTGACACCCTGCAGCTATACCCCAACGACAGCATGATGACCCTGCTGCCCTCCACCAGCGACGGCACCGTTACCCAGAAATACTTCCACCTGCCGGACTACGTCTGCGCGCCCATCCAGCAGGGCGATGTAGTGGGCACAGTGGAACTGAAGCTGGCGGGCGAGACCATTGGCGTGGTAGAGCTGATCGCCGGGCAGGACGTAGCCCGCAACCCGCTGCTGTTCGGGGTGGACAAGGTGAAAGAGTTCTTCACCAGCCTGTACCTGAAGGTGGTGCTGGTGCTCAGCTTGATCGCCGCCCTGATCTACGGGCTGTGGCTGCTGTGCGCCAACTGGAACCACCGCAAGCCTACCAAAAAGATCCACCGCCGCTATTGAGCAAAGCAAAAGCCCTGCACCGGATGCAGGGCTTTTTTCTGTATTGCAGCGCCTCAGGCGCGGTTTTTCAAAAGTTCCGTCAGGCTGCGGAAGGTGCGGCCATGGTTGCCGGTAACCGTCTCGGCGTGGAGCAGGCTGCTGAGGACGCTCTCCTCCACACACTCTGCCACTGCCCGGAACAGGGGGTTGATGGCATCATCGTGGAGCAGGGTCATGGGCAGCAGCGCTTTCTCCGAGTAATGCGGCACCCGGTTAGCGGTGGTGAAGGCGATAACGATCTCGCCGCTGCCGTTGCCGCAGTAGGAGCCGGTGCGGGAAAGCCCTACCAGCGCCCGGCGGCACAGCCGCCGCAGCTGCCGCTCACTGAGGGGGATATCCGTGGCCAGCACCGTGATGATAGAGCCCTTGTCCTCGTGGGGCGGGATGCTGTCGCTCAACAGGGTATGGATGGGCGTGCCCGCCACGATGAGATCATCGAACAGCGCGTGATTGGAGAGCACCAGTGCCCCCATGGTGTACGGCTTGCCGTCCAGTTCCACCACCCGGGAGGCAGAGCCGATGCCGCCCTTGAGGCCATGGCAGCGCATTCCCCGCCCGGCGCCTACGGCACCCTCGGCAAAGTCTGCCTTGCAGTCTGCCAGCGCGGCAAAGACGTGCTGCTCGGTGACATGAAGCCCCCGGATGTCGTTCAGGCCGCAGTCGTTGCACTCGCAGACCACCGGGTTCACGCTGCCGGTGGTCTCGCAGATATCGGGGTTTCTCTCCAGCATATACTTCACCAGCGCGGTCTGCGCCGTGCCCACGCTGAGGGTGTTGGTAAACAGGATGGGCGTTTCCAGCGTGCCCAGTTCGTCGATCTGCACAAGGCCTGTGGTCTTGCCAAAGCCGTTGATAACATAGCTGGCCGCCAGCACCTTTTCGTGGAACACGTCCCCTTGGTGGGGCAGCAGCGCCGTTACGCCGGTCTGCACCGCGCCGTCCGCCAAGGTGCAGTGCCCCACCGTCACCCCCGGCACATCGCTGATCTTATCCCGCGCACCCGTGGGCAGTGTGCCCACCTGAAAACCCCATTCATTCCCTGCAATGCCCATCGTAGTTCCTCCTTGCTTTTTTCTAAGATGTATCATAGCATTTCCCCTGCCAAAAGTAAACCGCTCCAGCAAGCCGGGGCGAGCACAGAAAAAGGGGTTGCTGCACAGCTATCTCACTGTGCAGCAGCCCCTTTGCTATTTTTACGCCGCAGTGCGGTGTCCCTCAGGAATGCTCCACCGGGCAAAAAAGCCCCTTGACCTTTTCCCAGCAGGCCACCACCCGCTCCCGCCCTGCACAAAATTATTGAACTGCCGCCGGTTTCTCCGTAGGCCACGATCTTCTGAGCGCCGCATAGGAGATCAGGAAGTTTGCCAGCCACCCCGCCGGGACGGCAAGCCAGACAAAGGCAATGCCAAAGCGCGGTGCACAGAGCAGGGCAACGGACAGGCGAATGGCAAGGTTTACCATATTGGCAATGAGGAACGGGCGCATGATGCCAAGCCCGCGCAGCACGCCATCAGTCGCCATCTTGATGCCCATGAAGATGAAGAAGTAACCCAGCCACCGCATATAATCACCGGACACCTGATAGGCCAGCGCCGTTCCGTCCTTGCCCAGGAACAGCGAGGAGATCTGGGTGTGCAGCGTTTCAATGACCGCAAAGGCAATGACTGCAAAGCATAGGTCCAGCACCAGTGCAGCGTGGTAGCCTTTTTTAAGGCGATCAATTTTCTTTGCGCCAAGATTCTGGGAAATAAACGGCGACACTGCATTGCCGATGGATACAAAGATCAGCGAGAAAACATTTTCTACCCGCATCGTTGCTGCATACCCGGCAAGCGCCTGTGTGCCGAAGGGGTTTACCACCGCCTGTACGATCATCATGCCAATGGACACGGTGGACTGCTGCAGGACCGACGGCACCGCAATGCGGAGCATGGAAGCCAGTTCCTGCCGGTCGAACTTGTTAAAGGGGCTCTTATATTGCCGCAGCCGGTGCAGGAAGATCAAAAACGAAAATACCGCAGAAATGCCCTGTGCGATCAAAGTGGCAAGGGCTGCGCCAAACACGCCCAAGCCAAGCCCCGCCACCATCCAGAGGTCCATAAAAATATTCAGGATGGAGGAAAAGATCAGCAGCCCCAGCGGGATCCGGGATTCCCCAATGGAGGTAAACATGGTGGAAAGAATGTTGTACATGAACAAAAACGGGAAGCCCACAAAATAGACCCGCAGATACAGCACCGCGTCCTCCAGGATGTCGGCGGGGGTCTGCAAGCCGCTCATCATAAAGCGGGAAGTGCAGAAGCCAAAAACGCCAAGGATAACGCTTAAAATCAGAAAGCTTATTAAGGACGTTGACACGATAGTTTTCATTTTGCCATAGTTTTTGGCGCCAAAACAGCGGCTTACCAGCACACCGGCACCCACACCGGCGCCCAGCGCCACGCAGATAAAAACATTGGTCAGCGCAGCACAGGCACCGACAGCCGCCAGTGCCGAGGAGCCGACAAACTGGCCGACTATGATGGAGTCCGCCATATTATAGACCTGCTGAAAAAAGCTGCCAAGGATCATTGGCATTGCAAAAACCGTCAGCGCTTTCAGCGGCGCATCTGTGATCAGATATTCATCCTTCGACATGATCCTATTCCTTCCGAGTTGTGTTTCTCTCAATTTTTTTAAATTTGCTCTGACCAAGTATACCACGCTTTTTCCCCGCAGAAAAGCCTTTGCACGCATCCGGGGCGGTTTTGCGCTGCACGGTTATAAAGCCTTCCGTTTTTCGCCTTTTTCCATGCAAAACCCTTCAAAAACAGCTTGAAACACTTTTGTTGCAATGATGACAAATAGAACGGTCAGGAGATCGTGGATGCCTTTGCCAGCGTCAAGCCCGGCGATTATGACATGATCCTGATGGATATACAGATGCTGGTGATAGACGGCTTGGAAGCCACCCGCCGTATCCTCAATGGCGAAAACCCGCTGGGACGCACCATCCCCATTCTTGCCATGACCGCCAACGCCTTCCTTGAGGATATGCAAAAGAGCAAGGAATCCGGCATGGACGAGCACCTGTCCAAACCTGTGGATATCAGTGCGCTGGAACAGGTGGTCAAGCGCTTCCGCGTTACCCCCGCCAAAAAAAAATAAATAGCGGTATGCAGCGTTTTTGCCGCAAAGCACCGCATAATCTTGCATAAAAAAACTGCTGCCCCTTTGCCCGGATATTCTTGCATCCGGTGCGGGGCAGCAGTTTTTTGCGTTATAGAAGGAGTGTTACGCTCAGATGGGCATGGTCTGGTAGAACCAGTCCGCAATCGCCTTGCGGGTGTCGGCGAAGAACTTTTTCACCGGGCAGGCGGCATCCCGTGCCTCCTGTTCCAGATCCGTGCCTGCGGGGAAGTTGCGGATGACGGTATACGCCACCGACTGCGGCGGCAGCGACATCATCACAGCCGGGTCGTGCACCACGCAGATCTGCTCGCCTACCGCAAGGGTGGCGGGGTCGGAAGTGGTCTTTTCGTCATGGTCCTGCCAAACGGTGCTGTCGGTGACGATCATCTGGTAACTCTCCTGCTCTTCTGCGGACACCACAATGGACTCCACCTTGCCCTCCACGGTGCGGCTGACGCCCTCTACCGTGCCATAATAGTAGAGTTTCTTGGAAAACAGCGCCGAGGCAGAGGGCAGTGCGCTGACGCTGAGCAGCAGCACTGCAAGCAGGCAAAAGAGCGAACGATAGGTCTTTTTCATAGAAAGCCTCCATTTTTCATGTTGCAGCGGAGCGCCCGGCGCTCCCGGATGCCTTATTTTACCACAACCACCGTCGGATTTCTATATCCGGGCTTAACCGAGGGAAATATTACAATAGGAGTTCTTATAAAGCATCCTTTCCCTTCTTCTGCCTTGACAAGCCTTTTTCTTCTGATTACAATACAAAAAGGCACCCGCAGAGGGGCTTTTACCGCGTTACAGCCATGCACACCGGGAAAGGAATTTTTTTCATGGAACCAAAAACAAAACAATATCTGCTCGTTACCGTTGTAGGGGTAACACTTTTTGTAGCGCTGCTGCGGCTTTCTGCCGTTCTGGCCTTTGCCGCAAAGCTTGTGGATCTGGTGCTGCCCATTCTGGCGGGCGGCATTCTGGCGCTTTTTATCAACGTGCCCATGACCGGGCTGGAAAAGCGGCTGAAATGGCTGTTCCGCAGGTGCAAAAAGCAGCCCTCGGATAAAGCCCTCCGCCTGCTCAGCTTTTTTGCTACCCTGCTGGGCGTTGTTCTGGTGCTGGTGCTTGCCCTGACCCTGCTGATCCCGGAGTTGGTGCAGTCTTTCCACAGCCTCTATGTGCAGATCGAGGACAACATTCCCCGCTGGACTGCCTATCTCAACGCACAAAATGCCGATATGGGCTGGCTGATGAACTGGCTGGAAGGCATCAACTGGGAGCAGCTGCTGCACAAGGTCACCGCAGGCATCGACACCGTGCTGGTCAACGCAGTAGGGGCTGTATCTGCCACGGTGAATATTGTCATCACCGCCTCCTTTGCGCTGATCATCTCCGTTTATATGTCCCTTGGAACGGAAAGCCTTAGCCACCACGCCCGCACGCTGGTGTGCGCCTACCTGAAGCCCGCCCACGCCGCCGGGGTGCTGAAGTTCTGCCGGCTGTTCCGGCAGTCCTTCGCAAATTTTCTCACGGGTCAATGCAGCGAGGCGGTGATCCTTGGCGTGCTCATGGCCCTTGCATTTTCCGTTTTCAAGATCCCCTACGGCAGTCTGGTGGGCGTGCTCACCGCCATTTGCGCCATTATCCCCTATGTGGGTGCGCTGATCTCCTGCGTGGTCAGTGTGTTCCTTGTGCTTTTGGCAGACCCTTTGCTGGCGGTGCGCTGCCTCATCGTGTACCTTGCGGTGCAGTTTATTGAAAATCAGTTCATCTACCCCCGGGTGGTGGGCAAGTCCGTGGGGCTTTCGCCGCTGTACACCCTTGTAGCTGCCATGATCGGCGGTGAACTTTTTGGCATCATCGGCATCATCTTCTTTATCCCCCTCACTGCGGTGGTCATCGAACTTGTAAAAGAGGACGCCTGCCGACGTCTGCGCACAAAAGGGCCCCTGCAATAACAAAAAGAGATAGGCCTCCCCTTCCGGAAGGTCTATCTCTTTTTCGTTGGGTATCAGGGGGTACTGCTCCTGCCGGATCTGCGCAAGGCGTTGCGCAGATCAAACCGTTTTACAACTGGCAGGCAGTATCGTAGCCGGTGCGGATGGCGTTGGAGATATCCGCAGCCTTACCGGCGGCATCGCCGATGGCATACACCGGGATACCGGCAGCTTCCAGCGCAGAAGCGTCAAATTCATTGGAGCGTGCGCCCATAGCCAGCACGATGTAATCGCAGGGGATGGTCACCTCTGCGCCGTCCTTGTTCTCGCAGACGACGGCGTCCATGCGGAACTCCTTGACCTTGTGGCTGGGGTACTGCTCCACGCCGTAGGTCTTGTAGTTTTCCAGCAGGGTGGGCAGAATGGTGCTGCTCTCGCCTGCGGCGATCTTGTCCATCATTTCGATGACGGACACCTTGCAGCCGCGGGCAGCCAGATACTCTGCAGTCTCGCAGCCCACCATGCCGCCGCCGATGACAGCCACCGTGCCATACACCTGCTGCTCACCGGCCAGCACCTTCCATGCATCGGCCACATTCACGCTGTCGATGCCGGGGATGCGGGGTGCTGCGCTGTGTGCGCCCACAGCGTTGATGACAGCCTCGAAGCCGGCATCCTTCAGCTGCTCAGCGGTACGGGTCTGCCCCATGCACAGGTGTACACCGGCGTTGCAGACCGCGTGGATCAGATCCTGTGCGGCGCGGCGCATCTCCTCCTTGCGGGGAGGCACGCAGGCAATGTTCAGCTGACCGCCCAGAGAGGTGGTCTTTTCAAACAGGGTCACGTCATGGCCGCGCAGCGCTGCCACACGGGCAGCTTCCAAGCCGGCAGGACCGCCGCCGAGGACGGCGATCTTCTTTTTCTGTGCTGCGGGCTGGATGCTGCGGCTGTTCTCGTAGCCGTTCTCCGCGTTCAGCACGCAGGAGAGGAACTGGCGGTTCTGGATGGCATCGGTGCAGCCCTTGTTGCAGCTGATGCAGCGGCGGATATCGCAGGCCTTCCCGGCAGCGATCTTGGTGCCCCAGTCGGGGTCTGCCAGCAGCGGGCGACCCATGGCAACTATGTCGGCCATGCCGCTCTCGATGACACGCGCAGCCATTTCGGCATCCACGATACGACCCACGGCGCTGACCGGCACATTGACGGCCTTTTTGATGTCCCCGGCGATTTTGACGAAGAAGCCGTAGGGCTGTACGCCCATGGGAGGAATGGTGTCGGCCATGTTGCCGGTGTGGTTGGCCTGCGCAACGTGGAGCATATCCACGCCGTCCTCTACCAGCCACTGGGCAAACTGCACGGCGTCGGCTTCGTCAATGCCGCCCTTGCCGCGCTGCGGGGTGACGATGGACAGCTTGTAGTCGATGACCATATCCGGCACAGCCTTGCGGATGGCGCGGGTCAGCATCCGGGCAAAGCGGACGCGGTTCTCCAGACTGCCGCCGAACTTATCGGTGCGGTGGTTCATGCGGGTGGAGCACAGGCAGCCGTTCAGGCGGTCGCCGTGGATCTGGATGACGTCCACACCGGCCTTCTGTGCACGCACTGCGCAGGCGCACATCTTATCGATGATGGCCATCAGCATCTCCTCGCTGACCTCATCGGTGAAGAACATCATGTCGTGATGCAGGCGCTGACGCATCTCGTCAAACTTCTTCTGCATGAACAGGCTGTTGATGGCGTCCACATCGTACTCCGGGTGGAAGAGCTGGACGCCCAGCTTGGTGCCGTAGGCGTGTACGCTGTCGGCCAGTGCCTTGAAGGCAGGGATCTGGCTGTCGTCAAACAGCTTGGGGGTGGGAGAAAAGCTGTTGATGGGTGCCACATCGCCCAGAACGATGTAGCCCACACCGCCCTTTGCCAGACGGGTGTAGAAGCCCATGTCCTGCTCGCTGATCATGCCGTTTTTCTCGTAGCCGGTGGTCAGCGGGGGGAACATGATGCGGTTTTTAAAGGTCTGTCCGCCCACCTCGATGGGCTGCAGAATCACGTTTTGCATACGAAAGCCTCCTTGCAGATACGCTTTGCTTTACAGATTTGCTTTGATGAATGCTGCGGTCTTTTCCTCCACGGCGGCACGGGCTGCCAGCGTGGCAAAGTTGTGGCCGCCGCCTGCAATGGTGTCCACCTCGGGTGCGGTGTACACCTGTGCGTAACGGCTGCAGGTGCCCTCGTCCACCAGACGGTCATCATCGGCGCGCAGCAGCAGCACCGGGCCGTTGTAGCCCTTGGCCTCGGTAAAGGGGTCGGGGTGCTTGGCCATCTCGTAGTTAAAGGCCATCTTGTAGCACAGACCCTCCATGTCGGTGTAGTCCTTGCCGGTCTGCACAACGCCGTCGGCGCGCTGTGCGCAGCCAAACCACATCCCGGCGCCCGGGCACAGCAAAATCAGGCCGTGGGGCTGGATGACCGGTGCGCAGGAAGCGGCAATGTAGCCGCCCATGCTCTGGCCGGAGAGGAACAGCTTTTCGCTGTCCACATAGGGCTGCTCAGCTGCCCATGCAAAGATATCCTGTGCATCGGTGTGCAGGCCGTCGAAGCTCATATCCTCGAACTCGCCGTCGCTCTCGCCGTTGCCGTAGAAATCGAACCGGGCGCTGCCGATGCCCTGCGCTGCCAGAGCGCGGGACAGGTGGGTGTACATGGACTTGTAGCCGCTGCAGCTGCCGGCAAAGCCGTGCAGATGCACCACAAAGGGTACCTTGCCCTCGGTGTCGGGCAGGGTCACGATGCCGCGCAGGGTGTGGCCATTGCGGTTTTTAAACTGAACCTGTAAGATCTTCATGGTTTACTTGCTCTCCTTTGCGGCGCGGCGAGCCTTCAGCTCGGTCAGCATCTCAGCAGTCTTCTGCTTGGTCAGGGGGTAGACGAAGAACAGGATGGCAACTGCAATGCCGTAGCCCAGGAAGTAGATGCCGGTGTAGCTCTTCCAGATGGCGTTCACAACGCCTGCGGTCTGCACAGCGCCTGCGGTAACGTTGTAGCCGATGGCACCCAGCACAAAGCTGGACAGGCTGCCGGAAATGGCGCTTGCAAGCTTGCGGAAGAAGGAGTAGGTGGAGTAGACGATGCCCTCGTTGCGCTCGCCGGTCTGCAGCTCGTGGTAGTCGATGGCGTCGTTGACCATAGCCCAGATCAGCACCTGCATGCCGGAAGCGCCCAGATAGCAGATACCGTTGATGACGATGAAGGCCACAGGGTTGTGGACGGGGAAGAAGAACAGGATGCCGAACACGATGGCGGCAAAGCCAGCGCCCATGCAGCACCACTCCTTCTTGCCGAACTTGTTGGCCAGAGGCTGGGTGATGGCAAAGGACAGCACAGCGTACAGCACGCTCAGCATACCGGAGACAGCCTGAATTTTAACGTTGCCGAAGAAGTCCTTATACAGGTAGGTGTTCAGACCGTTGACCACGGAAGCACCGATCATGCCGGTCAGGCTGAAGAACATAACGCCCAGCAGAGCCTTATTGTGAGAGATCTCCTTGAGCACGTGCAGGTAGTTCAGCTTTTCGCCCTGCGGACGCTCGGGCACTTCCACGCGCTCCTTGCACCACACGCAGGTGATCTGCAGGCACAGCAGACCCAGCATAGCGCAGATGCAGGCCAGCATCAGGAAGCGGCCAGCCACGGGCTTGTTGTCCACATACAGGAACAGGGGGCCGATCATGACCATGACGGTCATGAAGATGGTGCCGCCAAGGCTGCGGTAGCGGGACAGTGCGGTGCGCTGGCTGACATCATCGGTCATCACGCTGGACAGAGTACCGAAGGGCACGTTGACGCAGGTGTACAGCGCCTCGTACAGAACGTAGGTGACGAACATGTAGGCCAGACGCAGGCCGTAGTTGATATTGCCTACATTGACAAAGCCAAGTATGCACAGCACTGCCATGGGGAAGGAGAAGGCGCGGATCCACGGGATGAACTTGCCGCCCTTGGTGGCCTTGCGGGAGTCCACGATGGCACCGATGATGGGGTCATTCACGGCGTCCCAGATCTTGGTGATCAGCAGCAGGATACCCACGTGGAAGGGGTTGACCTGCAGGATCAGGGTGTAGAAGATCGACAGATACATGGCGCGGTACTGCTCGGTGAAGCAGCAGCCCAGATCGCCCAGCGTATAGCCGATCTTGTCCTTCATGGAGAAGGGTCGGATGGTCTTTTTCTGGTCCATTGTGTTTTATCCTCCTTAAAAACAGTGAAACCACGAGACTTTTCGCACAAGTCTCTTTTCTACACTTTGCATTATACGTTAAATTTCCATCAATACATATCCAAAAAATGATTGAAAACTATTACAAATTGATGTATTATGCAATTATAACAGTTGTACTTTTCTGTTGTGTACAACAAACTGTTGCACATGACAGTTTCACGGAGGTTTTTTTGGTGAACTATACAGTCAAGCGTTATTTTTTTGAGCAGAGCGCCGTCCGGGAGTTTTATTCCGGCGCGTATTACGACTTGTTTCTGGTCATGCGGGGCAGCGGTGTGTTCCGGTGCAGCGAGGTGGTGCTGCCCGCCCAACAGCAGAACCTCATCATCTTCAAGCCCGGTCAGGGCGGCAAGCTGGAATACGCCGGCGCCTACGGCCCGCTGGAGCTTATCCGGGTGCAGCTGTCCCCCCAGACACTGGCGCAGCTTTCGGACGCGGACACCGACTTTGAAAAAAGCTTCAACGTGGTGCCCTTCCGGCAGGTGGCTGTCCGGCCGGACAGCCAGATCTATATGCTGCTGAAAAACCTTGCCCGGAAGCTGCTGATGCTCCCGCAGGAGTGCACCCAGTTCGGCGCAGCGGCGTTTGAGCACGGTATTCTGCAAATGTTCGTGGTGCTGGCGCTGCGTGCCTGCATCCACGCCGAGTTCCACACCGCGCCGGTCAGCCGCCACCACCTGATGCTGGACGAGGTGTTCCTGTTTATTCAGGCGCACCTTACCGAGGAGCTGACGCTGGAGCGGCTGGAGAAGGAGTTCTTCGTCTCCCGGGAGCATATTGCCCGGGAATTCAAGCGCCAGACCGGGCAGACGGTGCACCGCTATATCGTGAAGGCGCGGTTAGACCGCTGCTGCACCCTCATCGAGCAGGGACTGCCCATCACCGAGGTGTACAAGACCAGCGGCTTTGGCGGCTACAACCACTTTTTCCGCGCCTTCAAAAAGGAGTACGGCATGACCCCCAAGGAGTACTTCAGCACCACCCGGCAGGACGCCCGGGGGTGATTGTTGTAAAAACATGGCTTCGCTATGATTTTACCCGTGAAAATGGGCTTCCGGAGCGTCCGCTGACGCTCCGGAAGCCCGAAACTATAAATAATTTTTCCGCTGAATATGCGCAGAGCAAATGCGGAGCGCATTCAAAATCGTCCCACATAAAAAGGCTGCTGCACAGTGTTTTGTGCAGCAGCCTTAAATAATTTTATGGATTTCCCTTAGATCAGATGCTGAACTGCACGACGCAGAAGGCGGCATAGATGCACAGCAGTGCAATGCCCTGCGGGCGGCTTAGCTTGCCCTTGATCAAAGCGGGCAGGGTGAGCAGCAGCATCACGGCAAACATGACCGGGATATCCATCACCAGCGAGGCGTTCATGCCTGCGATGGTAGCGTTCTGCGGGATGCTGAAGGGTGCCAGCGTGACGGACACGCCGCTGACCAGCACCAGATTGAACACGTTTGCACCGATAACGTTGCCCAGCGACAGCGCACCGTGGCCCTTGGCCAGCGAGGTGATGGCGGTGACCAGTTCCGGCAGCGAGGTGCCCAGTGCCACAAAGGTCAGCGCAATGACAGACTCCGGCACGCCCAGTGCCTGTGCGATGAGGGTGCCGTTGTCCACCAGCAGGTCAGCGCCCACAGCAATAAGCACTGCACCGATGACAAGCAGACCCAGTTCCTTGGCAAAGGGGCCTTCCTCTGCCTGCTCCTCCTCTTCCGGGGCGGGAGCGTTCTTCATGGCCAGCACGTTGCACACGATGTAAGCCACGAACATGGCCAGCAGGATCAGGCCGACCGGGCGGGTGAAGGAGCCGGTGGTGTAGGCCACACCGGCATAGAAGGCGGCAGCCACAAAGAAGAAGGCCACCGGGGTGCGCAGGCTCTTGGGGTCAACCTTGCCCGGGCGCACTGCAATGGTAATAGCTGCGATCAGTGCAGCGTTGCAGATGACCGAGCCGATGGCGTTGCCGTAGGCGATCTCGCCGTGACCGGTGAGGGCAGAGGTGGTGGACACCATGACCTCCGGCAGGGTGGTACCGATGGACACCACCGTGGCACCGATGAGCAGCTCCGGCACATGGAAGCGGCGGGCGATGCCGGTGGCACCGTCCACAAACCAGTCGCCGCCCTTGATCAGGCACAACAGACCCACGATAAACAATAGAACAGGGATCAGCATAAAATCTCTCCTTTTTTGAATGATGTCGGCAGAAGCGCAATAAAAAAGACCCTTATCACATCCAGCCCAAACGGGAAAATGTGATAAAAGTCTCAAGCATCCGGTACTGCATCGGGCATCTCTGCCGGGTTTGTCGCTGCAGCACAGCGCACCAGTTTTTAACCAAGGTACGCCCCTTACTCCCTTTTATCCAGAGGGTATTATACCTGCTTTGGGGCAAAAACGCAAGGGGAAAATGGAATTTATTCTGCCTTGGTCACTTTTTTGGCGTTGGGATAGATGCGTTCCATGCGGGCATTGTCGAAATGCTCGTCCAGAAATACCTCCAGCTGGCTGGCAGGTGCTTCGCCGCTGGTGCGGGCATCGTACCGCGCCAGTGCCAGCGCACTGGTGAGCATATTCACTGTCATGAACACCGCCAGCGCCGCCGTCATCCACGGACGGATATGGCTGCGCACCTTTTTCATCAGCCTGAGCACCAGCGGGTAGCCGTAGCGCATCCACAGCACCGCCGCAATGCCCCAGAAAAAGCAGTACAACAAGTTGATACGCCCGCCCAGATTGAACTTGAACTTGCTGTAATCCCAGAATACCGTGCCGAACAGCAGCTCGGTGACGGCACTGCACACATACTCGTACACGCCGCCCAGCACCGTGCCAAAGGCGAAGAGGTAGCGGTCGCTTTTTTCCTGTTCCTGCCGCAGCAGCACGGTAGCCATGGCCAGCGCCAGACCCCACACCACGCTGAAGGGCCCCCACACCAAGCTGGAACGGCTCATCCACACCCCAGCAGTCAGGCGGCAGAACACCGTCTCCACCATGTCGCCCAGAAACGCCCCGATGACGAACAGCCACAGCAGGTCTGCCACGCTGAGGAAGTCGGCCTCCCCCTTCTGCACTGCCGTGGGCTGCCGCCGTGCTGCCTCCGGGTAGGCGCGCTGGATGCGCTTTTCCACATACACAGCAATGCGGCGGCGCAGGGTATCGGAGCGCGCCTCCAACTTTTGGTTCAGCTGCTCCAGCACCGGGTGCTGCGCTGCATACCGCCCCACCAGCACCGCCGAGCCCAGCTGGTCCAGCGCCGCAATGCCCAGCGCCACCCACACCAGCGGATGCAGCAACCAGCCGGGCACAAGGGCGCACAGCCGCAGCAGCAGCCCGTTGCCCCAAAGCACGGTCGCCATGCCCAGCGCACCCCACAGCACCGAGTACTGCAGACAGACGTAGCCGTTCAGGTTGAACTTTTTATCGGAGTAGTCCCACCATTTGCGGTCGTGCAGCCGCTCCAAAAGCTTTGCCGTGAGCCACTCCACCACGGTAGCCGTGAGCATACAGGCCACAAACAGCATCACAGGCTTTGTGCGCATATCTGCAAAGCCCACCGCCATCAGGATGGCCGTAGTACCGTACACAAAGCAGAACGGCCCCGATGCCATACCGCGGTTTGCAAACCGCTTGCCCCGGAAGGTGGCCACCACGGTCTCCCCTACCCACCCAAGGAAGGAATAGATCAGATATAGCACGCTTAGCGTGTAGAAATTCAGTGTCATCGCGCTTTCCTCGCCTTCTAGTTTTATGCTCTGATTGTACTCGCTTGCGCCGGTTTGTACAAGAGGGCGATGGAAAATGTTACAATTGGCTTATGCTTTTTCTTCTGCCAAAGCATCATTCCGGGCAGACCACGGTCTGCCCGGAACGATGCAATTAAAAACATTTTCCGTTAAAAAAGCCGCTGCACAAGCACGGTGCAGCGGCTCTCGGTGTTCTTATTTTACAACTTACAGCTGGCTCTTATACAGCTCCACGATCTCCTCCACACTGGTGTCGCGGGGGTTGCCGGGACGGCAGGCGTCTGCAAAAGCGGACTCGGCGAGGAACTGGATATCCTGTTCCTTCAGGATGCCGTGCAGGTTTGCGGGGATGCCCACGTCTGCGCTCAGCTGCTTGACGGCGGCGATGGTCGCATCAGCGGCCTCCACATCGTTCATCTCATCGATGCCCATAACGCCCATGGCCTTGCCCACGGCGCGGTAACGCTCGCCGGCAACGCTCTTGTTGTACTCCAGACCCACCGGCAGCAGGATGGCGCAGGCCACACCGTGCGGGGTGTCATACAAGGCAGACAGGCCGTGTGCCATGGAGTGCACGATGCCCAGACCCACGTTGGAGAAGCCCATACCGGCAATGTACTGGCCCAGAGCCATGCCCTCGCGGCCCTCCGGGGTGTTCTGCACAGCGCCGCGCAGGCTCTGGCTGATCAGCTTGATAGCTTCCAGATGGAACATATCGGAGATGACGCAGTGACCCTTGGTGATGTAGCCCTCGATGGCGTGGGTCAGCGCATCCATACCGGTGGCGGCGGTCAGACCCTTGGGCATGGAGGACATCATATCGGGGTCGACCACAGCAATCTCGGGGATATCGTTGGTATCCACGCAGACGAACTTGCGCTTCTTCTCCACGTCGGTGATGACGTAGTTGATGGTGACCTCGGCAGCAGTGCCGGCGGTAGTGGGCACTGCAATGGTGAACACAGCGTGCTTCTTGGTGGGAGCAACACCCTCCAGAGAGCGGACGTCCGCAAACTCGGGGTTATTGATGATGATGCCGATGGCCTTTGCGGTATCCATGGAGGAGCCGCCGCCGATGGTCACGATGCAGTCTGCCTCGGCAGCCTTAAAGGCAGCCACGCCGTCCTGCACGTTGGCGATGGTGGGGTTGGGCTTGATCTCGCTATAAACAGCGTAGGCAAAGTTTGCAGCATCCAGCAGGTCGGTGACCTTTTTGGTAACGCCAAACTTGATCAGGTCGGGGTCGGAGCAGACGAAAGCCTTCTTGTAGCCGCGGGCGGTCAGTTCGGGAACGATGTTCTCGATGGCACCGTGGCCGTGGTAGGAGATGGTATTCAGAACAATGCGGTCAGCCATAATGCAAATCCTCCAAATCTGTTTGCAGCCGCCTTTCCGGCGGCGTTTCTCTGCATTTCAGCATAGCACATTGTCAAAAAATTTGCAATGTAAAATTGTTTAAAATTGTAGTATATTTTTATACTCGTGTATTGTTTTCTATTATTTTTGTCCGTTTTCTGGCATTATTGTCCCCCCGGCAAAAAACAATCCTTGCCAAATGGCCGTACCTGTGTTATACTATCCAAGTACCTTTGCTGGTGTGGCGCAATGGCAGCGCAACTGATTTGTAATCAGTGGGTTGCAGGTTCAACTCCTGTCACCAGCTCCAAGAAAAGCCGCTTAGATTCGTAGAAATCTAGGCGGCTTTTGCTATACGGACATCACCTTGGACAACATTTCGTGCTTCAAAGCGGCTGTTAAAGGGGCTTGGGGGTGTTCCCCCGCGGACATTTTTGGTGTATAATGGTAAAAACGCATCCAAATCAAAGGAGGAACCAAGCATGATCCAATTCGGTCTGCGTCTGCACGACGCGGAAAAGCTGCCCATCGAGCAGGTGCTGCCGCTGGTACGCCAGAAGGGCTTTTCCTGCGTACATCTGGCACTGAGCAAATCCCTGAAGGAGGTGCCCAACACCCCCTCTGCCCTCACCCCCGGCTACGCGGCCTATCTGCGCCGCCTGTTTGCCAAAAACGAACTGGACATTGCGGTGCTGGGCAACTACCTGAATCTGGCGCACCCGGATGCGGATGCCCTGCACACCATTCAGGAAAAGTACTACGCCCACATCCGCTTTGCCAGCCTGCTGGGCTGCGGCATGGTGGGCACCGAGACCGGCGCCCCCAACGCAGAGTACAAGTTCTGCCCGGAGTGCCGCAGCGATGCCGCCCTTGCCACCTTTATCAAGAACTTCAAGCCGGTGGTGCGCTGCGCCGAGCAGTACGGCGTGACCATTGCCATTGAGCCGGTGGTCAAGCACATCGTGTATGACGCCCGCCGTGCCCGCACCGTGCTGGACGAGATCGGCAGCCCCAATCTTCAGATCTTGCTCGACCCGGTGAACCTTTTGAACATGGAAAACGTAGACCGCCGTGAGGAAGTATTCGCCGAGGCCATCGAGTTGCTGGGCAAGGACGTGGCCATGATCCACTTCAAGGACTTCTTGCGGCAGGATGCCGGCGGGCAGTTGGCTGCCACCGGTGCCGGGCAGGGCGGCATGGGCGATTACCGCACCATTCTGCGGTTCGCCAAGGAGCAGAAGCCCTATGTGTTCGCCACCTTGGAGAACACCACCCCGGAAAACGCCGTCCAGTGCCTGCAATACCTACAAAAGCAGTACGACGAATGCTAAAATTATTTCGGGTCGGAGGAACGCTTACAAACGTTTCCCCGACCCTTTTTGCTGTCTAAAAAATAAGGCGGGAATTGTGCGGTGTTGCCCTAAAATATAGCGCTCAGCCCAGTGCCTGCTGAAGCTTGGCAAAGTCCTCCAGCGTCAGCGCCTCCGGACGGATGCGGGCATCGAAGCCTGCGGCCTCGATGGCGGCAATGACCTTTTCCTTGGGCAGGTTCAGCCCGCCTGCAATGGCGTTGGCGGCGGTCTTGCGGCGCTGCCCAAAGGCGGCGCGCACCAGCGCAAAGTAGCCTGCCTCGTCCTCCACCTGCACGGCGGGGGTGGGACGGATATCCATGCGCACCACAGCGCTGGTCACCTTGGGGGCTGGGTAAAAGCTGCCCGGTGCGGCGGTGAACATCAGCTTGGAGGTGGCGTAGTAGTTCACCGCGCAGCTGATGGCGCTGGAGGCGCGGGTGCCGGGCACGGCGGCCAGACGGTCGGCGGCCTCCTTCTGCACCATGACGGTCAGGCTCTCGATGGGCAGACGGTCGCCCAGCAGCTTCATCACGATGGGGCTGGTGATGTAGTAGGGCAGATTTGCGCACACTGCCACCGGCATTCCCGGGAACTCCTCGGCAATAAGGGCTTTCAGGTCCACCTTCAGCACGTCCTGCAGCACCAGCTTGAAGTTGTCCACCCCGGCCATGGTCTCGGCCAGCAGGGGCGGCAGACGCTCGTCCACCTCGATAGACACCACCTTGGCGGCGCGCTTGGCCAGTTCCTTGGTCAGCACACCGATGCCGGGGCCGATCTCGATGACACCGTAGCGCTTGTCTACCCCGCTGGCATCCACGATCTTGGTGGGGATGCCCGGGTTGATGATAAAGTTCTGCCCAAAGCCCTTGGAAAGTGCAAAATCATATTTTTCGCACAGGGCACGGATCACAGAAAGGTCGGTCAGTTCCGGCATAGGGTCAATTCCTTTCTCAGAAAAAGGCTGTTGCAAAAACGCAGCAGCCTTTTTGGTGTTTATGGTTCAGTTCTGCGGGCTCACTCCGCTGCGCTTGCAGCCGTCTCCGGCTCAGACGCAGCGGTCTCCCCCTCGGCGGTCTCCCCTTCCGCAGTCTCTGCGGGGGCGGTATCCTCTGCTGCCGCAGAGGCGGCGGTGCTGTCCGCTGCAGCGGCAGAGCTTGCGCCTGCCAGCGTAGTGGTGCCGCTCAGCTGCTGGGCAGCGCTGACAGCGCGCTGCACCTGCGGGTCGGTCTGGGGGGTGTAGTCGTAGAAGTTCGTTGCTTCCTCTGCGCTCAGGGCGCGTTCCACATCCACGGTCAGGCCGGTGCCGTCAAAGCAGCCGCCGTCGCCGCAGACCAGCTTTGCCACCGTGATGACCACGGCGCTGCCGTCCGACAGGCGCTGCGGGCTGCCCTGGATGGTGCCCTTGCCCATGGTGGTGGTACCCACCAGACGGGCGCCGTTCATGGTGCGCAGGGTGGCTGCGAACAGTTCGGCTGCGCTGGCGGTGTTGCCGTTGACAAGGCAGACCATGGGCAGGCTGATGGAACTTTCGGCATCGCTGCTGCCAATGACGGTGCGGTTGCCGTTTTTATCCTCGGCGTAGGCCACCGTGCCCTCCGGGGCGATCAGGTCGATGCAGCTGACGGCATCCTCCAGAATGCCGCCGCCGTTGTCCCGCAGGTCAAACACCAGACTGGCCGCACCGCTGGCGGTCAGGGTGCGCAGGGCGAAATCCAACTCGCTGGGCGTAGTGCCGTCGAACTGACGGATGCGGATGTAGCCCACATTGTCCAGCAGCTGGTAGTCCACGGTGGTGCTGGTGTAGCCGGAGTGGGTCAGTTCAGCCGTCTTGCTGGCGGCGGCACTGTTCAGCCATGTCACGGTAACAGTAGTACCGGCCTCACCCTGCAGGGCTCTGTACACGGCATCTGCGCCGGACAGGCTCTTGACGTCGGTATCGCCCACGGTGGTGATGTAGTCGCCTACGGCGATGCCCGCCTCCTGCGCGGGAGAGCCATCGTAGACGCGGGTCACCTTGGCGTAGCCGGTCTGGTCGATGCCAAGTTCCACGCCGATGCCAAGGATCTTGCCGCTCTGGATGTTCATCAGTTCAGTGTAGGCGTTGGCGGTGTAGTAGCGGGCGTACTTGTCGCCCGTGCCCAGCAGATAACCGGCGGTCAGGCGGTCGTACAGGGTGGTCTCATCAATGGTGTAGTAATCGTTGCTGCGGACATAGCGGTCCACCTCAGCGATCTTGTTGTACATACTTTCCTTTTCCTTTACGCTGTTGACCGTGCTGTCGAACAGACGCATGGCGATGAGCATCGTGATGGAAAAGGTCACGGTCATGGCAAGGATCACGATGGTGACTGCCATACCCAAAGAAATTTTACGGTTCATGGTTCTTTCCTCCCGGTCAGAGCAGCAGCATCATAAGGATGCTGCCCAGCAGCGAGAGTACGAACACCCCTGCCAGAACCAGACAGCCGATGCGCAGCACGCGCTTGCGTTTTTGTTCGTTCATAGATCAACCAGACTCCTTGCGTTGCTTGTTAGAGGTGTATCTGAAAACAAAGAAAATGACGAATATTTCGCAAGCACAAGCAGGATTTAAGGCAAACAGCCGCAGGAATCCTTTGTGGATTTCAAGGCTGTTTAACGTAAAAGCCAGCTGTGCTTGTAGAAATAGACTAAATTTTCGACTTTTCAGCTACACCCTAGTTGTGGGGGATGGGGATGCAGCTGCGGGGGTTCACGGCGTTGGCCTTGGAGCCGCCCTTCCACACCTCCAGATGCAGGTGGTTGCCGGTGGAATTGCCGGTAGTGCCCACATAACCGATCAGTTCGCCCTGATTCACATACTTGCCTGCACTGGTAGCCACCGAGCGCATATGCGCGTACAGGGTGGTATAGGTATTGCCATCGGACATTTTGCCGTGGTAAATGATAACATAGTTGCCGTAGCCGCCGGTAGACCAGCCTGCCACCTGCACATAGCCACTGGCGGCTGCGTAGATAGGCGTGCCGCCGGCTGCCGCAAAGTCGGTACCGGCATGGAGTTTGTTCACGCCGGAGACGGGGTTTTTACGCCAGCCGTACTCACTGGAGATGCGGCTGTAACTCTTCAGCGGGCAGGCAAAGCCGTTGAAGCTCAGCTGCGGCTTGCTGGCAGAGGCCGCGGCGATCAGCTTCTGGATCTCCTTTTTCACGGCCTCGTAATTCAACTCGTCGGATTCGATGGCCGCCTGCGCCTTCTGCTGCGCTGCCTGTGCCTCGGCAGCAGTAAGCTTTGCTGCGGAGATGCTGCTGTTCAGTTCGCTCTGCTTGCTCTTCATCTGGGCGTTCTGGCTGTCCAGTTCGCTCTTCTGGCTCTGCAGTTCTGCCTTCTCAGCCTCCAGACCGGCCTTCTGTTCCTCCAGCGCGGCCTTATCATCCTCCAGCCCCTGCTTGGCGGACTTCATGTTGTTCATGATCTCGGTGTCTTTGACAGAGATATCCTGCATCACCTCATTGAAGGTAAGCAGCTCGTACAGGTCGTTCACCGCACTGAGCATGGCCACGCTGCCGCCGTCCCGCAGTTCCTGCATGGCAGCCATGTGCTTTTTAAAAGCATCCCACTGGTCATCGATCTCGTTCTGCTTTTGCTCGATCTGGGTCTGCTTGTCCGTGATCTGGGTCTCCATCACGCCGATCTGCTGTTCCTTCTCGCCAATGCTGTTCTGCACTGCGGCGATCTGACCGCCCAGCACGCCGATCTGATCCTGCAGGACGGTGACCCGTTCCTTCAGCTCGCTTTCCAGCGCCTTGGCGGCGGACTCCTTCTTTTTGGCGTCCGAAAGTTCCTTTTTGTGCTGGTTGATAGACTGGGAAAGCTTATCCAGCTTGCTCTGCAAGCTGGCCATGCTGGTGCTATTGGTAGCTGCCGAGGCCGGGTACACCGTAGCTGTCAGCAGCAGGCAGACACAGGCCAGCCCAAGGCTGACTGCACGGATCAGCTTGCTGCGGGGGCTTTCCGGCCGGGCGTGCCGGCCGGTATAAGGGCCTGTGAGCCGGAAGGGCTTTGCGTGCATTGCTTTACTCATAAAACGCGGCTCCTTTCGGTCACACATTCAAATGCTTGCGGATAGAGAACATACTGCCCACGCCGCCAACAACGGCACCGCTGATCAGGCTTGATACCACGATGGTCGGCACCACATTTGCCACCGGCACCAGCGAGCGCCCTACGAGCATCTGCCAGATGCCGCCCAAGCCGCCGGCAGCGTTGACCACATAGGTGTAACAGCCAAGGCTGACCGCTGCGGTCAGGATACCGGAGATCAGGCCCATGGTCAGGCCCTCCACAAAGAAAGGCAGGGTGACCATGCGGTTGGTGGCACCCACATACTTCATGATCTCGATCTCGCGGCGGCGGGCAAAAACGCTCAGACGGATGGTGCTGCCCACTGTGATGATGCTGACCACCATCAGCACCAGCACGATCATGCGGCCGCCCTTGGTGACCGCCTTCTGGACCTCCACAAAGATATTGGTCATCTCCAGCGGGGCGGTAACGCTGACAACGCCCGGAATGGCCTGCATCTTCACGCTCATGCTCTCCATCTGGGTCAGATCGCTCAGGGTGACCCGGTAGTTGGCCTTAAAGGGGTTGTCGGTCTCAAATTCATCCCACAGGGAGGAATAATCCTGCATATAGCCGCGGTAGGTGTCGAGCACATCCTGCTTGGAGACATACTGCACCCCGCTGACCCCCGGCATAGCCGAAAGGGTCTCGCCTACCTGCGCGGCGGTAGCATCATCACATGCGGGGTCCAGATAGACCACCGTCTCGTTCTGGCTGCCCAGATAGGTCACCATGCTGCCCACGTTCACCTCGGCCAGACTGGCGAAGATGTTCAGGGTCATACACACGCTCAGAGAAGCGATACAGGCAATGGTCATGGCCCAGTGCTTGCCCAAGTTGCGCACACCGCGCCGGGTAAGGAAGAAGAAGGTAGCGGGTCGCATCATACGGCAGCCACCTCCTTTTTCACAGCAGGCACATCATCCGCATCAAAGGCGGCAACATCCAGCGAAAGATCATCCTCGGCGGCAGCCACGGGGTCTGCGGGCACATCCGAGATGATGCGGCCATGGCTCAGGGTGACCACACGCTGATGGAAGCGGTGCACCAGCTCGTGCTCGTGGGTGACCACCAGCACCGTGATGCCCATTTTGCTCACCCGCTCCAGCAGCTGCATCATTTCCAGGCTCAGCTCCGGGTCAATGTTGCCGGTGGGCTCGTCCGCGATGACCAGCTTGGGGTTATGTACCAGCGCACGCGCCACAGCCACACGCTGCTGCTCGCCGCCGGAAAGGGTATCCGGGTAGCACTTGGCCTTATCCTCCAGATGCACCAGTTCCAGAATGTACTCCACGCGGGGACGGATCTCCTTGCGGGGCACATTGAGAACGTGCATGGCAAAGGCCACGTTCTCGTACACGGTCATGCTGGGGATCAGCCGGAAGTCCTGAAAGATGATGCCCATCTGACGGCGCAGGTAAGGGATCTTGTGGCGGCGCAGCTTGGCTACGTCCTTGCCCAGCACAGTCACCTTGCCGGAGGTAGGCAGTGCCTCCCGCAGGATCAGCTTGAGCAGGGTGGATTTGCCCGCACCGGAGTGACCCAGCAGAAAGACGAACTCGCCTTCGTCCACATGGAGGTTGATATCCTCCAGCGCAAGGCGTCCGCCCTTTTTATATTCTTTGGAAACGTGTTCAAAATCGATCATGGAATCGTATTCGCTCCTGACATCAAGATTTTTAACGGTCAAGACAGCCTGTCCGCAGCCCGTACTGCAAAAAGAACCGGCCAGCATCGGTTTCGAGCGGCCGGTTTGACGCCGGCGGGGCAAAACCCGCACAGCGAAATATCAGTATTTGGCCGGGTTGTTGGACAGGTATTTCTTTACCATCAGCGCTACCTTAAAGACGATAGCGTCATCGAACTCACGCAGATCCAGACCGGTCAGCTTTTTGATCTTTTCCAGACGATACACCAGCGTATTGCGGTGCACAAACAGGCCGCGGCTGGTCTCGGACACATTCAGGTTGTTCTCAAAGAAGCGCTGGATGGTGAACAAAGTCTCCTGATCCAGGCTCTCGATGCTGCCCTGCTTGAATACCTCGCGCAGGAACATCTCGCACACGGTGGTGGGCAGCTGGTAGATCAAACGAGCAATGCCCAGATTATCGTAGCGGATGATCTGCTTTTCGGTATCGAACACCTTGCTCACTTCCATGGCGATCTGGGCTTCCTTAAAGGAGGTGGCCAGATCCTTCACGTTGGCAATGGGGGTGCCAATGCCTACCACGGCCTTGATGTAGTGCTCGCCGGAGAGGGTATCCACAATGCTGGCAGCCAGCTTTTCCATATCAGTGCGGTCAATGCCCTTGCGGATCTCCTTGACCAGCACGGTATCGGTCTCGCTGATATTGAACACAAAGTCCTTCTGCTTATCGGGGAACAGGCTGCTGACTACATCGTAGGCAGAGATATCACCGCCGCTGATCACCCGCACGATGAACACCACGCGGGAGACATCGGTGGCAAAGTGCAACTCCCGTGCCTTGGCGTAGATATCGCCGGGCAGGATATTGTCCAGCACCACATTCTTGATAAAGTTGGACTTATCGAACTTTTCGTCGTGGTACTGCTTGATGCTCTGCAGGCTGATGGCCAGCACACCGGCAAACTGCCCTGCAGTCTCATCGACGCCCTCCACGAACACGGCATAATCGTTATGCTTGGCATTGGAGAACTGCTGGTAAGTATAGCCGTCGCGCACAAAGCGGTCGCCTGCGGTCAGGCGCTCGGCCATATAGCCCTCGCGCACCTCGCCGATCAGGTTCAGCTCCGAGCAGGAAATGACAGCGCCGGTCTCATCCACAACGCCGACCACCCGATTGATCGCGTCCTTCATCTGGTAGATCACGCTTTGAAATACTCTATTGGCCATAAATGGATACCCCTTTTCCTCGTTTGTGCAAGCCGCGGCGGCATGGGTTGTGATTTTAAACAATTTAGCCGCATTACAATCTATATTTTACACAAAAGAATTTACTTTTGCAACAGATTTCAACAAAAAAAATAATTCTTTCTTGTTGAAATTATCTTTCGGGGCCATTTTTTGCCAAAAAAGTGCCTTTTGGCGTGGTTCTTACCGTTATTTTACCGGTAAAATGTGATACATTTTTGAAAACCGCGTGAAAAGCGCAGCGTTTTATCTGGTAATTTTTGCCACCTCTTCGTCACAAAGTTCCCGCCACTGCCCCGGGGCAAGCTGTGCATCCAGTGCAAGGCCGCCAATAGCCTCCCGGTGCAGGGCATTCACCCCGGCACCGTACACGCCGAACATCCGTTTGATCTGGTGGTACACCCCCTGCCGCAGCACCACCCGCACAGCAAGTCCATCGGGGGAAAGGGCGGTCACCTCGGCGGGCGAAAGGGCGGTGCCGTCTGCCAGCGTGACCCCCGCCGCAAAGCCGGTGCGCATCTCCTGCGTGAGCGGGGTGTCGATGGTCACGGTGTAGGTCTTGGAAACATGGTGCCGGGGGGACAGGATATCGTGGGCAAAGCCGCCGTCATCGGTCAGCAGCACAAAGCCGGTGCTGGTCTTATCCAGCCGCCCGGCCGGGAACAGTTCCCGCCGGGGGTAGGCGTCCCCTACCAGGTCCACTACAGTGGTGTCCCGCTTATCTGTGGAAGCGCTCACCACCCCTTCGGGCTTATTGAGCATCAGGTAAACGAACTTCTGATAGCGCAGCGGCGCGCCGTCCACAACCACGGTGTCGGTATCCTTCAGTTGGGCATCCCCTTTTTTGCACACCACGCCGTTCACCTGCACACGACCCTTTGCCAGCATCGTTTTGGCCTCGCTGCGGGTGCACTGGGCAGTTTCGGCCAGATATTTATCCAAACGCATAGGCGGTTCTCCTTTGTTGATGATGCCCTCAGTGTAACATGACAGACAAAATCGTGCAAGGCACAAACGCAAAAAGGAGAAGCCCGCGGGCTTCTCCTTTTTGCAATTGATCCTATTATCAGACGCTCAGGGAGGCGTGCTGCTCCACATCCTCGGGGTCAGCATCGAAGATGGGCTGCAGGACGTTGGCGATGAACTCCTCCACCTGCTGGGGTGCACGGCCCACAAAGTTCTCCGGCACAAGCCCTGCCACGATCTCCTCGCGGGTCAGGCCAAAGGCCGGGTCTGCGGCAATGCGGTCCACCATATCGTTGGGCAGGCCCTCTTCCTTGACCTGCTTACCAGCGGCGATGGCGTGCTGGCGCAGGCGCTCGTGCAGTTCCTGACGGTTGCCGCCCTTTTCCACGGCCTGCATCATGATGTTCTCGCTGGCCATGAAGGGCAGCTCGGCCATCAGGCGGCTGCGCACCACCTTGGGGTACACCACCAGACCATCGGTGACGTTGAGCATGATGTTCAGGATGGCATCGGTGGCAAGGAAGCCCTCTGCCATGGCCACACGCTTGTTGGCGCTGTCGTCCAGCGTGCGCTCAAACCACTGGCAGCCGGTGGTAAAGCTGGGGTTCAGCACGTCCACCATCAGGTAGCGGGCAAGAGCGCAGATGCGCTCGCAGCGCATAGGGTTGCGCTTATAGGGCATGGCAGAGGAACCGATCTGGTTCTTCTCAAAGGGCTCCTCCATCTCCTTAAAGTTTGCCAGCAGACGCAGGTCGGTGGCAAACTTCATGCAGCTCTGTCCAATACCGGCCAGAGCGTTCAGGATAAAGGCATCTACCTTGCGGCTGTAGGTCTGGCCGGACACCGGCACAACAGCCTTGGGGTCAAAGCCCATCTCCTTTGCAATGGAAGCATCCACGGCGCGGATCTTGTCGGCATCGCCCTTGAACAGTTCCATAAAGGAAGCCTGCGTGCCGGTGGTGCCCTTGACACCGCGCAGCTGCAGGGTAGCCAGACGATGGTCGATCTCGGCCAGATCCATTACCAACTCGTTGGCCCACAGGGTAGCGCGCTTGCCCACGGTGGTGGGCTGTGCGGGCTGGCAGTGGGTGTAGGCCATGCAGGGCATATCCTTGTACTCCTTGGCGAAGTGTGCCAGCTTTGCCAGAACACCCACCAGCTTTTTGCGCACCAGTTCAAGGCCCTGCCGCATCACGATGATGTCGGTGTTATCGCCCACATAGCAGCTGGTGGCACCCAGATGGATGATGCCTGCTGCCTTGGGGCACTGCTGACCGTAGGCATAGACATGGCTCATGACGTCGTGGCGCACCAGCTTTTCCCGCTCGATGGCCACTTCGTAGTTGATATCGTCCACATGAGCCTCCAACTCGGCTACCATGTCCGGGGTGATGTTGGTCAGCCCCTGATTCATTTCGGCACGAGCCAGCGCCACCCACAGCCGCCGCCATGTGCGGAACTTGTTGTCATCCGAGAAGATATACTGCATCTCATCGGAAGCATATCGGGTGGAAAAAGGGCTGATATAGCGATCATGCTGTGACATTGGTTGTCTCCTCCTGAAAGTAACTCCCCCAGTCGCCTTCCGGCGACAGCCCCCTCGAAGAGGGGGCCTTTCAGCCTCCCTCTCCGAGGGAGGTGGCATCGCGCCAGCGATGACGGAAGGAGTTTTTTCTCTATTCTACCATCAAACCTTGAAATAGTCCACGCCGCCCTCAAAGATCGGCTGGTATTTATCGCCGGTGACGTTCTTGTACAGGTACTCGCCGCTGCGCTCCGAGTGGCCCATCTTGCCGAACACGCGGCCGTCCGGGCTGGTGATGCCCTCGATGGCCAGCACCGAGCCGTTGGGGTTGAAGCGCTGATCCATGGTGGGCACACCGGCCAGATCCACATACTGGGTAGCCACCTGACCGTTGCGCAGCATGGTGTCCAGCACCTCCTGCGGTGCCACAAAGCGGCCCTCGCCGTGGCTGATGGCGATGGTGTGCATCTCGCCCACCTCACACTTGCTGAGCCACGGGCTGCCGGTGGAAGCCACGCGGGTGTGCACCAGCATACTCTGGTGACGACCGATGGTGTTGAAGGTCAGGGTGGGATCGCAGGCAGTGATGGGGCGGATATCGCCGTAGGGCACAAGACCCAGCTTGATCAGCGCCTGGAAACCGTTGCAGATGCCCAGCATCAGGCCGTCACGCTGCTGCAGCAGATGGCGCACAGCCTCGGTGACTGCAGGGTTGCGGAAGAAGGAGGCGATGAACTTGGCGCTGCCGTCCGGCTCGTCGCCGCCGGAGAAGCCGCCGGGCAGCATGACGATCTGGCTTGCGTCAATGGCCTTGACCAGTGCCTCGCAGCTCTCGGCAACGTCGGCGGGGGTCAGGTTGCGCACCACCAGAATCTCGGGGTCGGCACCGGCGCGGGCAAAGGCCTTGGCAGTGTCGTACTCGCAGTTGGTGCCGGGGAACACCGGGATGATGACCTTGGGCTTTGCCACACCGATCTTGGGTGCGGCAGGGGCGGTCAGGCTGCCGTTGATCTTTTCCACAGCGGGGCCGGCCTTGCGGTAGGGATACACAGGCTCCAGCTTGCTCTCCCAGATCTCCTGCAGTTCGGCCATATCCAGCTTTTCGCCGCAGGACTCGAAGGTGTACTCCTTGGTGGTCTCGCCCAGCAGCATACCGGTGGGAGAATCGGACACCATTTCCAGAATGATGGAGCCGTACATGGGCTCAAACATCTGATGGGTGGTCATGTCCGCACGCATTTTGAAGCCGATGCGGTTGCCCAGACCCATCTTGAACAGTGCCTCGGCAATGCCGCCGTAGCCCACGGAGCAGGCGGAGGCGACCATGCCCTCCTCGATCATGTTCTCCACGATCTTGTAGTTTGCCTTCAGGGAGAAGAAGTTGGGGCAGCCGGTCTCCGGGTCAATGATGGGCCGCACGAGCACCACGGTGCTCTCGGGCTTCTTGAACTCGGTGGAGACTACGCGGCTTGCCTTGCCGATAGCGGTGGCAAAGGACACCAGCGTGGGGGGCACATCCAGCTGCTCGAAGGAGCCGGACATACTGTCCTTGCCGCCGATGGAGGCGATGCCCAGACCGATCTGTGCATCCAGTGCGCCCAGCAGGGCAGCCAGCGGCTTGCCCCAGCGCTCGGGCTTGCTACCCAGACGCTCGAAGTACTCCTGGAAGGTCAGGTAGGCGTCCTCGTAGCGGAAGCCGGTGGCAACCAGCTTGGTCACGCTCTCAATAACAGCCAGCCGTGCGCCCACATACTGGTTAGCGCTCATCAGGTAGGGGTTGTAGCCCCATGCCATACCGGAGCAGGTGGTGGTCTCACCGTCCACCGGCAGCTTGGCTACCATGGCGTTCTGGGGGGTCAGCTGGTATGCACCGCCAAAGGGCATGAGCACGGTGGCAGCGCCGATGGTGGAGTCGAACCGCTCGGAAAGGCCCTTCTTGCTGCAGACGTTCAGATCGCCCACCATGGACTTCATCTTCTGGCTGAAGGTCAGGCCGGCCCACTGGGGCTGCCAGACGCTGCCCTTTTCCACATGGACGTTCTGGTGCTTCTCTGCACCGTTGGAGTTCAAAAACTCGCGGCTGATGTTCACAATGGAAACGCCGTTCCACACCATGTTCAGGCGCTTTTCCTCGGTGACCTTGGCCACGGGGGTAGCTTCGAGGTTCTCCTCGGTGGCAATGGCGATGAACTTGTCCACATCCTCCGGGGCAAGGGCCACAGCCATGCGCTCCTGGCTCTCGCTGATGGCCAGTTCGGTGCCGTCCAGACCCTCGTACTTCTTGGTGACCTTGTTCAGGTCGATATACAGGCCGTCGGCCAGCTCACCGATGGCAACGGAAACGCCGCCGGCGCCAAAGTCGTTGCAGCGCTTGATCATCTTGCAGGCATCCTCGCGGCGGAACAGGCGCTGCAGCTTGCGCTCGATGGGCGCATTGCCCTTTTGCACCTCGGCACCGCAGTGCTCAAGGCTGTCCAGCTTGTGTGCCTTGGAGGAACCGGTAGCACCGCCGATGCCGTCACGGCCGGTGCGGCCGCCCAGCAGCACGATCACATCGCCGGGGGCGGGGCACTCGCGGCGGACGTGGGAGGCAGGGGTAGCGCCCACAACGGCGCCGATCTCCATGCGCTTTGCCACATAGCCGGGGTGGTAGATCTCGTCCACCTGACCGGTAGCCAGACCGATCTGGTTGCCGTAGGAGGAGTAGCCGGCGGCTGCGGTGGTGACCAGCTTGCGCTGGGGCAGCTTGCCGGGCATGGTCTCGCTGACCGGCTTGAGCGGGTCGCCTGCGCCGGTGACGCGCATAGCCTGATAGACATAGCTGCGGCCGGACAGCGGGTCACGGATGGCACCGCCGATGCAGGTGGCAGCGCCGCCGAAGGGCTCGATCTCAGTGGGGTGGTTGTGGGTCTCGTTCTTGAACAGGAACAGCCAGTCCTCGTCCTTGCCGTTGACATCGCACTTGATCTTGACAGTGCAGGCGTTGATCTCCTCAGACTCGTCCAGATTCTTCAGGATGCCCTGCTTCTTCAGTTCCTTGGCACCAATGGTGGCAAGGTCCATCATACAGCGGGGCTTGTTCTCACGGCCCAGCTCGGTGCGCATGGCCATGTAGCGGTCAAAGGCCTCCTGTACCACGGCGTCATCGATCTGCACATCGTCCAGAATGGTGCCGAAGGTGGTGTGGCGGCAGTGATCGGACCAGTAGGTGTCGATCATCTTGATCTCGGTGATGGTGGGGTCGCGCTGCTCGGAGCGGAAGTACTCCTGACAGAACTTGATGTCCCCCAGATCCATGGCCAGACCCTTTTCCTCGATGAACTTGGCAAGGCCTGCCTCATCCAGCTGGTTGAAGCCCTCCAGCACTGCCACGGCAGTGGGCACGGGGTACTCCATCTTCAGGGTCTCTTTGGTCTCCAGAGAAGCCTCGCGGGCTTCCACGGGGTTGATGACATACTTTTTGATCTCGGCCACCTGCTCGGGGGTCAGAGCACCCTCCAGCAGATAGACGCGGGCAGAGCGCACCAGCGGGCGCTCGCCCTGACTGATGAGCTGGATGCACTCGGCGGCAGAAGCTGCGCGCTGGTCGAACTGACCGGGCAGGTACTCCACCGCAAAGGACACGCCCTCGGCAGTGGGCAGTTCGGCGTAGGTGTTATCCACCGGCGGCTCGCTGAATACGGTGCTGACGCACTGGTTGAACAGCGCCTCATCGATGCCTTCCACATCGTAGCGGTTCAGCAGGCGCAGACCGGTCAGGTCCTTGATGCCCAGCAGGCTGGTGAGTTCGTTTTTCAGACCATTTGCCTCGACATCAAAGCCGGGCTTTTTTTCCACATAAATACGATAGACCATTGGGTAGGTTCCCCCTTTGTATTCTTTCTTACTGCTTCTCTGCCAGCGCTTTCAGGGCACGCAGGCCGATATCGCTGCGCTTGTGCAGCTTTTCAAAGCTGACCTTCTCGGCTGCTTCGTAGGCGTGGCTCAGGGCGTTGGTCAGGCGCGGGCCGGTGGCGGTAACACCCAGCACGCGGCCGCCGTTGGTCACAAGCTGGCCGTCCTCGGTGATGGCAGTACCGGAGTGGTACACCGTCACGTTCTCCTCGTCGGGCAGCTGGCCGTCCACAAGGCCGGAGATGGGCTTGCCCTTCTCGTAGGCCACAGGGTAGCCGCCGGAGGCCAGAATCACGCAGGCCGCAGCACCATCGGAGAACTTGACCTCCTGCTGTGCCAGCGTGCCGTCGGTGCAGGCCTGCATGATGTGCAGCAGGTCGCTTTCCAGCAACGGCAGCACCACCTGCGTTTCGGGGTCGCCGAAGCGGCAGTTATACTCGATGACCTTTGGGCCGTCCGGAGTGAGCATGAGGCCGAAGTACAGGCAGCCCTTGAAGGGGCAGCCCTCGGCGTTCATGGCGCGGATGGTGGGCAGGAAGATCTTTTCCATACACTCCGCAGCCACCTCCGGGGTGTAGTAGGGGTTGGGGGCAATGGTGCCCATGCCGCCGGTGTTCAGGCCGGTGTCGTGGTCGTTGGCGCGCTTATGATCCATGCTGGAGACCATGGGCTTGACCACCTTGCCGTCCGTAAAACTCAGCACACTGACCTCCGGCCCGGTGAGGAACTCCTCTACCACCACATGGTTGCCGGATGCGCCGAACTTTTTGTCCAGCATGATCTCCTTGACGCCGTCAGCGGCCTGCTGCTCATTTTCGCAGATGAGCACGCCCTTGCCCAGTGCAAGACCGTCTGCCTTGATGACCACCGGGTACTTGCCCTCGGCGCGGATGTAATCCATGACCTTTGCGGGGTCATCGAAGGTCTCATACTTTGCGGTGGGGATGCCGTATTTCTTCATCAGGTCCTTGGAGAACACCTTGGAGGCCTCGATGCGGGCAGCGGCCTTGTCCGGGCCAAAGGCGGGGATGCCCACCTTTGCCAGCGCGTCCACCATGCCCAGTGCAAGGGGGTCATCCTGTGCCACCACAACATAATCGAACTTTTCTTCCACTGCAAAGCCTACCATGGTATCCACATCGGTGGCCTTGATGTTTTTGCACTTGGCGTCATAGCTGATGCCGCCGTTGCCCGGTGCGCACCAGATCTCGCCGCAGTCGGGGCTCTTTTTCAGTGCCTTGATGATGGCGTGCTCGCGGCCGCCGCCGCCCACTACCAAGATTTTTTCAGCCATATCATTCACCTTCCCGTTTTTGATCTGCCCGCGTATGCGGGCATCCTCTGAAGCCTTCCCCCGACCGGGGGAAGGCTTTTGCTGCGTTGCTCCTGTGCAGAGGAAAATCAGTGATGGAACAGCCGCAGGCCGCAGAAGGCCATGGCGATACCGTACTTGTTGCAGGTGTCGATGACCTGCTGGTCGCGGATGGAGCCGCCGGGCTGCACGATGGCGGTCACGCCGGAGCGGCGGGCGCGCTCGATGTTGTCGCCGAAGGGGAAGAAGGCGTCCGAACCAAGGCACACACCGGTCACCTTGCTGAGGTAAGCCTTCTTTTCCTCGGCGGTCAGCGGCTCGGGCTGGCGGGTAAAGGTCTCGGCCCAGACGTCATCGCCGATGACGTCCTCCGGGGTATCGCCGATGTAAACATCAATGGCGTTGTCGCGGTTGGGCTTTGCCACATCGTCGCGGAAGGGCAGATCCAGCACCTTGTCCATGTGGCGCAGCTGCCAGTTGTCGGCCTTCTGACCGGCCAGACGGGTGCAGTGGATGCGGCTCTGCTGGCCTGCGCCCACGCCGATGGTCTGACCATTGTAGGTGTAGCACACGCTGTTGGACTGGGTGTACTTCAGGGTGATAAGGGCAATGATGAGGTCGCGCTTCTGCTCCTCGGTCACGTCCTTGTTCTCGGTGACCCAGTTGTTCAGCATGGTGTCGGCGTTGATGACCAACTCGTTGCGGCCCTGCTCGAAGGTGATGCCGTATACCTGCTTGTGCTCGATGGGAGCGGGCTTATAGGCGGGGTCGATGGCGACAACGTTGTAATTGCCCTTCTTTTTGCCGGACAGAATGGCCAGTGCCTCCGGCTCGTAGCCCGGAGCGATAATGCCGTCGGACACTTCGTGCTGGATCAACTTTGCAGTGGGCACATCGCAGATGTCGGACAGGGCGATCCAGTCGCCGAAGGAGGACATCCGGTCTGCGCCGCGGGCGCGGGCGTAGGCACAGGCCAGCGGAGAAAGTTCGGTCTCCGGGGCAATGTGGTACATCCGGCGCTCCACCTCGGTCAGGGGCAGACCCAGTGCTGCGCCCGCCGGGGAAACGTGCTTAAAGGAGGCCGCTGCGGGCAGACCGCAGGCAGTCTTTAACTCCTTGACCAGCTGGATGGAGTTGAGGGCATCCAGAAAGTTGATGTAGCCGGGCTTGCCGTTCAGCACGGTAACGGGCAGGTCGGAGCCATCTTCCATATAAATGCGGCTGGGCTTCTGGTTGGGGTTGCAGCCGTACTTCAGTGCGAGTTCATTCATTGGTGCATCCTCCTTATATCCTAAGGTTTACTCTTATTCTTCCTCGGCGTCAAGCTTTTTGAGCAGTTCCAGTTCCTCGGGCAGCAGTTCCGGCTCCTCAGGGTCATCAAGGTCGCTGCACACCGGATCGTATTTATTAAAGATCATATCGCCGCTCTCGCCGGTGTCCAGATCGATGACCCGGGCAAACAGGCTCACCTTATTGTCCAGATTCAGGCTGCTCCACATATCGTGGGCAAAATCGCCAATGGTGCGGGGGCAGACAAAGCGCAGGGGCTCGCCCTCAAAGCTGGGGATGGGGTTGCCGTTGTGCTTGTAGGTGCTGATGAAGTGGCCCTCGCCTGCAACGGGCTGGGGATAATCAAAGAAATAGCGCTGCACGCTGTCGCCGTTGCCGTCGGCAGACTTGAGGATGCTCATCTGGTAGCTGCCGTCGGCGTACACCACAGCGGAGATGCGGGGGGTGTAGTTGGGGCAGTCCGGCTCAAAGGTGCGGGTGCGCAGCGCGTCGGCAAAACTCTTGCCCTGACTCATCAGGTCGTAGATGGTATCGGTCTGGTCGCCGTTGGTCACGATGTGGGTCTTGCCAAGGGTCAGCACCGGGTTGTAAATGATCAGGCTGGGATCCTCCAGCTTTGCGGGGTCAGCTGCAACGGTGCAGATGCCGCCGCGCTCGGGCACAGGGTCAAACACGCGGTTGCGGCTGTTCTCGCTGCGGCCCATGATAAAGTAGCCGATAAACATCTGACGTCCGTCCGGTGCCATTGCCACAGCAATGCCGCGGCCGGGGTACTCGTTGGAGGCCAGATACTCGTTCAGGTCGATTTTTTCCATTGTTGTTCTCCTATTTACGGAACTCCCCCAGTCGCCTGCAGCGACAGCCCCCTCGGGGAGGGGGCCTTAAGCCTCCCTCCTTGAGGGAGGTGGCACGCCGTCAGGCGTGACAGAAGGAGTTTTTACTCCACTTCACCGTTACAGATCATAGCCACCGCCTTGGGCAGCAGCTTCCACTCCGCCTGCTCCATCACCCGCTTCTGCAGCACCTCGGGGGTGTCGCCGGGCAGAATGTCCACGGCCTTCTGCAGTAGGATGGGCCCGCCGTCGCACTCCTCGTTGACAAAGTGGACGGTAGCGCCGGTCACCTTGCAGCCCCGGGCCAGTGCGGCCTCGTGGGGGCGCAGGCCGTACATTCCCGGCCCGCAGAAGGAGGGGATCAGCGCAGGGTGCACGTTCAGGATGCGGCGCGGGTAAGCCGCGATAACACTGGGGCCCAGCACGGACAGAAAGCCCGCCAGCACCACCAGATCAATGTTGTGCGCCCGCAGTGTTTCCAGCAGTGCAGCGTCAAATTCCTCGCTGGTGGCGTAGTCCTTGCGGCGCACCACGCAGCCCTCCACACCGGCCTTGGCGGCGCGCTCCAGCGCAAAGACGCCGGGCTTGGAGGCCACTACCAGCGTAATTTTGCCATTGGGGTTCTCGCCCCGGGCCTCGCTGTCCAGCAGAGCCTGCAGATTGGTGCCGCCGCCGGACACTAACACGGCAATGTTCAGCACAGTTCCACGCCCTCACCTTCTGCGATGACGCCCAGACGGTAGGCCTCCGGCTCGCCGTTGGCGTGCAGGATCTCCAGTGCCTTGTCGGCCTGCTCGGCGGGCACGGTGAGCACCATGCCCACGCCCATGTTGAAGGTGTTGAACATATCGTGCTCGGAGATGCCGCCCACCTTCTGCATCAGGTGGAACAGAGCGGGGGTGCGCACATCTGCCTTGTTGATGCGGGCGCAGCAGCCCTTCTTCAGGCTGCGGGGGATATTCTCGTAGAAGCCGCCGCCGGTGATGTGGGAGATGCCCTTGACCTGCACCTCTTCCAGTACCTTCAGCACGGGCTTGACGTAGATCTTGGTGGGAGCCAGCAGCGCCTCGCCAAGGGTCTTGCCGCCCAGTTCAGCGGGGGTGGAGAACAGCACATCGGGATCGGCGTCGATGTTGAACACCTTGCGCACCAGCGAGAAGCCGTTGGAGTGCACACCGGTGGAGGGCAGGGCAAGGATCACGTCACCGGCTGCCATGGTCTCGTTGTTCAGGATCTTTTCCTTGTCCACAACGCCCACGGTAAAGCCGGCCAGATCGTACTCGTCCTCCGGCATCATGCCCGGGTGCTCTGCAGTTTCGCCGCCCACCAGAGCACAGTCGGCCTGCACGCAGCCCTCGGCCACGCCCTTGACGATGTTGGCGATCTTTTCCGGCACATTGCGGCCGCAGGCGATGTAATCCAGGAACACCAGCGGCTTTGCACCGGCGCAGATGACATCGTTGACGCACATGGCCACGCAGTCGATGCCGATGGTGTCGTGCTTGTCCATGATCATGGCCACCTTCAGCTTGGTGCCCACACCGTCGGTGCCGGAGATCAGCACCGGGTGCTTGTAGCCGGTGCAGTCCAGTTCAAACAGGCCGCCAAAGCCGCCCAAGCCGCCGATGCAGTGCTCGTTCATGGTACGGGCGACATACTGCTTCATCAGCTCCACAGAGCGGTAACCGGCGGTAATGTCCACGCCTGCTGCGGCGTAGCTTTCAGAATAGCTCTTTTCCATGTTCTTACTCTCCTAACTTTTTGGCGTCCTTGGGACGGTCGTTCAGGTGACGGTCGTGAATATCGGTAGAAAGCACACTTTCCGGCTGTACGGCATACTCGCCGGTAAAGCAGGCGGTGCAGAAACCGCATTTTGCGTTTTTGGCAAGCTGGACAACGTGCTCGTTGGACAAATAGCCCAGCGTATCGGCGCCGATGACCTCGTTGATCTGCTCCAGCGTGCGGCCGGTAGCCACCAGCAGCTTCTGGTCCGGGATATCGGTGCCAAAGTAGCACGGATATTTAAAGGGAGGTGCAGAGACCATAAAGTGCACCTCGGCAGCACCGGCATCCCGCAGCAGCTTGATGATGCGGGCAGAGGTGGTGCCGCGCACGATGGAGTCATCCACCAGCACCACGCGCTTGCCCTTGACGGTGCTGGACACCACGTTCAGCTTGATGCGCACGCTGTTCTCGCGCTGCTTCTGGCTGCCCTGAATGAAGGTGCGGCCGATGTACTTGTTCTTGATAAAGCCGATGCCGTAGGGGATGCCGCTCTCCTGCGAGTAGCCCAGAGCGGCATCCAAGCCGGAATCCGGCACGCCGATGACCACATCGGCCTCCACAGGGTGCTCCTGTGCAAGGAAGCGGCCTGCCTGCTTGCGGGCCTCGTGCACCGAGCTGCCCTCGATGACGCTGTCCGGGCGGGCGAAGTAGATGAACTCGAACACGCACATCTGGGTGTCCGGGCGGCCGCAGTGATCCTTGATGCTGCGCAGTTCGCCGGTCTTGGTATCTACCACCACGATCTCGCCGGGCTCCACGTCCCGCAGCAGGGCGGCGCCGACGGCATCCAGTGCGCAGCTTTCGCTGGCAAAGACGTAGCCGCCGCCGGGCAGGGTGCCGATGCACAGGGGACGGTAGCCCCGGGGGTCGCGCACCGCAATGAGCTTGGTGGCAGACATGATCACAAGGCTGTATGCGCCCTCCAGCACGTCCATGGTCTTGCTGATGGCAGTCTCGATACTGCCCATGCGCAGACGGTTGCGGGTGATAAGGTAGCAGATGACCTCGGTATCCGAGGAGCCGTGGAAGATGGCGCCCTCGTTTTCCAGCTGGCGGCGCAGTTCCACAGCGTTGGTCAGGTTGCCGTTGTGGCACAGTGCCATGGTGCCGCGGCCATGCCGGACGATCATGGGCTGGGCATTGGCGCGGACGCGGGTGCCGGCGGTGGCATAGCGCACATGACCGGTGGCCATGTGTGCCGTGGTAGCGGACAGGCTTGCCAGCACCTCCGGGGTGAACACCTCGTTCACAAGGCCCAGATCCCGGTGACCGGTGATCACGCCGTCATCGTTGACGGCGATGCCGCAGCTCTCCTGCCCGCGGTGCTGCAGCGCATACAGGGCCGAATAAGCCGCTGCGGCCACATCCTCGGTACCGGCACGGTCGTAGATGCCGAAAACGCCGCACTCCTCATGCAGCGGATATGCAAAATCAGACATTGGTTCTCCTTTACAGCTCGTTCAGTTCGTTCTGCAGCTTTTCTTCCTTGGCTGCGATCTGCTGCGCCATGGCTACACGCTCAGCCTCCAGCTTTTCCGCCAGTGCGTCATCGTTCAGTGCCAGGATCTCAGCAGCCAGCCATGCGGCGTTCTTGGCACCGTTCAGCGCCACGGTTGCCACCGGGATGCCGCTGGGCATCTGCACGGTAGCCAGCAGCGCGTCCAGACCGTCCATCGCACCGCCCTTCATGGGGATGCCGATGACCGGCAGGGTGGTGTTGGCGGCAAAAGCGCCTGCCAGATGGGCTGCCATGCCTGCCGCGCACAGGATGACGCCAAAGCCGTTGGTCTTTGCACTTTTTGCAAAGGCTGCTGCTTCGGCGGGGGTGCGGTGTGCCGAAAGGATGTGTGCCTCAAAGGGGATGTCCAGTGCCTTCAGCTGGGCACAGGCACCCTTGACCACCGGCCAATCGCTGTCCGAACCCATGATCACTGCCACTTTACGAACCATTTTCCAAAGCCTCTCTTTCTACTGTCCAACAAGACCGACAAACAAAAAAGGCTGCGGTACACCTGTACCACGGCCTTTATTTCCGGTTTTTCTGTCCGCGCATTTTGCACAAGGCTGCACCATGCCCCTGATTGCAGTGAATGTGACCCCATTCCATGCGACCCGGCACCAGCAGCATCATTGAAGTTTCCCTCCGCAGTTTCCTGTGCAAGCGTTTTTTCAGGCGGCGATGCAAGCCCGTTTTTTGGGGCATCGTCCCTGTACTAGATACAGTTTACGGCAAAAAAACTGCTTTGCAAAGAGCGTTTGGGCAAATTCTCCCTTGTGTTTCCATGCCGTCAAAAAACTTTCGAAAGTTTTGTGCAGTTTCGCCATCCTTTTTCTTTTTAAGTATGACTTATGCAGCAGGTATATTTTATGTAAAGGCTGTGTTGATGTATCCCAGATATCGCGCCGGATTTTTAAAAAACGATCTTCGCCGTGGCAGCGCGTGCAGCGCGGATCAGATCTGCCGGGGCGCAGCACACCTGCGTGCCGATGCGCCCGCCGGAAACGTAGACCTTCTGCTGGGTCAGCACACTTTCGTCAAAGACGGTGTGGTACTGCTTTTTCATGCCCACCGGGCTGCAGCCTCCCCGCACATAGCCGGTGACCTTGTTGATATCCGCCACATGGATCATCGCCACGCTCTTTTCGCCCACGCTGCGGGCAGCGGCCTTTAAGTCCAACTCTGCCGCCACCGGAATGACGAACACAAAATAGTTTTTGCTGCTGCCCTGCGTTACCAGCGTCTTATACACGCAGGCAGGGTCTTCGCCCATGCTGGCGGCTACGGTCACGCCGTCCACCGCCACCCCATCCTCGTGGGGGTACTCGTGGGCGGTATAGGCCACCTTTTCCCGTTCCAGAATGCGCATTGCGTTGGTTTTAGCTTCTTTTCCCATTGTTATTCCCTCTTTGACTCTATTGAACCCTCTCAGGCCGCTTCGCGTCCAGCTCCCCCGAAAGGGGGAGCTTATGCGCGGTAACCGGCAGATTCTCTTTCCCCGGGAAGTAATACCCCATGGAAAGCAGTAAAAAGTTCGACCTTTGGGTGCGCAGTCATTGCACAACAATGACTGCGCGGGTTCTTTTTTTATTTTACCACTTTTTCCGAATAAATTCAAAATTTCTCTTGACTTCAGTTTCGTGAAGTGATATCATAGCGTCACACACTTCAGAGCACTGAAGTTTGACACTGCAAGCTGCGGCAAAGGAGCCGGTCTCCCTCGCCGTTTTACACGATAGAAAAAGGCAAAGGAGACAAAACACTATGATCATCGTACTCAAACAGGATGCACCCGATGTACAGGTGCGCGAGTTCTGCCACGAGTTGGAGGATATGGGCCTGCAGATCAACGATTCCAAGGGCAGCGACACCCATATTCTGGGTCTGATCGGCGATACCAAGGCCATTGCGGAAAGCTGGGTGCTGGCAAACCCGGTGGTGGAGACCTGCCGCCGCGTGTCCGAGCCCTACAAAAAGGCCAACCGCAAGTTCCACCCGGATGACAGCGTTATCGACGTGGAGGGCGTCAAGATCGGCGGCGGCAACTTTGCAGTCATCGCCGGGCCGTGCAGCATCGAGAGCGAGGAGCAGATCACCTACTGTGCCCAGCGGGTAAAGGCGGCAGGCGCTTCCCTGCTGCGCGGCGGTGCCTTCAAGCCCCGCACCTCCCCCTACTCTTTTCAGGGTATGCGCAGCGAGGGGCTGGATCTGCTCAAGCTGGCGCGCCGCGCCACCGGTTCGCCCATCGTGACCGAGATCATGAACACTGAGCACCTGCCCCTGTTTGAAAACGTAGACCTGATTCAGGTAGGTGCCCGCAATATGCAGAACTTTGAACTGCTCAAGGCCGTCGGACGCCAGAAAAAGCCGGTGCTGCTCAAGCGCGGCCTTGCCAACACGCTGGAAGAGTTCGTGATGAGCGCCGAGTACATCATGGCCGAGGGCAACGAGAATGTCATCCTGTGCGAGCGCGGCATCCGCACCTTTGAAACCAGTATGCGCAACACGCTGGACCTTGCCGGTGTGGTCATGCTGCACAAGATGACCCACCTGCCGGTGGTGGTAGACCCCAGCCACGCCTGCGGCCACGCATGGATGGTGCCGGAGTTGGCCAAAGCCGCCGTCGCCGCCGGTGCCGACGGCCTGATGATCGAGGTGCACAACAACCCCGCCAAGGCCAAGTGCGACGGCGCACAGAGCCTGACCCCGGACCAGTTCGATGAACTGATGCAGTTCATCGGCAAAGAGGTAGAGTTCTTCGGCAAAAAAATGAACTGAGCCTTCTCCGTCTGCTCCCCCGCAAGGGGGAGTTTTTTTTGTGTGCCCCGGCGGGTTTTCATTTTCTTTTCACGGGTTTTATGGTATACTATAGTGTATTTTGAAAAAACACTGCCGAAAGAGGTTTTAAAGATGAAAGCACACATTGCACGCAACCAGAACGCCGGGGTGCCGCTGGCGCTGGGCTGGAACCTTTCCCCCGCCGACCGGGGCAAGCTGGAGGGCATGGCGCCCGCCTTTGGCATGAAGCTGCTGCTCGTTGCCCCCGCCGATGCGGGCAAGACCGTTGCCCAACTGCTGGGCGAGGTGGAGGTAAAAGCCCCCAGAACGCTGGTGCTGGAGCCGGGCGCCTATCCCCCGGCGCTGGTGCTGGCAAACTTCCGTGATAAGGACGTGGACACCCTGCTGGACCTGATGCGGCAGGCACAGGTGACCATCCCGCTCAAGGCGGTGGTCACCCCCGCAAACCGCAACTGGATGTTTGCAGACCTGCTGGCACATTTGCAGGAGGAGCACACCGCCTTTACCGCTGCAAAGGAGAGCCAGACCGTATGAAGAGCCGCATCACCCGCATAACCGCTGCACTGCTGGCGGCGGTGCTGAGTCTTAGCCTGCTGGTCGGCTGCAAGCCCAAAAAGGAACTGACCCGGTACACCACCATCTTTTATGATGTGTTCGACACGGTGACGCAGGTCATCGCCTACTGCGAGAGCGAGGAAGAGTTCAACACCCAGATGCAGGCGCTGCATCAGGATCTGATCGCCTACAATCAGCTCTACGATATCTACAACGACTACGATGGCGTTGTGAACGTTAAGACCATCAACGAAAATGCCGGGAAATCCCCGGTGCAGGTGGACAACCGCATCCTTTCCATGCTGGAGTTGGCGCGGCAGATGTACGACCTGACCGGCGGCAAGATCAACATTGCCATGGGCAGTGTGCTGGGCATCTGGCACGACTACCGCGAGGCTGCCGAGAAAGACGCCTCTGACGCCGACAACACCCTGCCCACGCAGGAGGAACTGGAAGCTGCTGCCCAGCACTGCGATATCAACGACCTTGTCATCGACGAGGAGGCCAAAACGGTCTATCTGTCCGACCCGGAGATGTCGCTGGACGTGGGCAGCGTGGGCAAGGGCTACGCTGTGGAAATGGTCTGCCGCGCCGCCGAAGCCCGGGGGCTGACCAGCGCACTGGTGAGCGTGGGCGGCAACCTGCGCGCCATCGGTACAAAGCCGGACGGCAGCCAGTGGACGGGCGGCGTGGAGAACCCGTGGAACGCCTCGGAGGTGTACACCAATAGCAACTCCATCTTCGGCTCGCCCATCGACATGAGCGACCTTGCGCTGGTGACCAGCGGCGACTACCAGCGCTACTTTGTGGTGGACGGCAAGCGCTACCACCACATCATCGACCCGGACACCCTGTGGCCCGCTGCCTACTACAACGGCGTCACCGTGCTGTGCCCGGACTCCGGCATGGCAGACTGCCTGACCACCGCCCTGTTCTGTATGCCGCTGGAAGAGGGACAGAAGCTGGTGGAATCGCTGGACAGCGTAGAGGCCATGTGGTGTACGCCCGATAAACAGGCCACCACCTCCAGCGGCTGGGACAGCCACCTGAAAAAGTAAATTTATTTACAGAAAAAAGCGAGCCATCATGCGGAAATCCGCACAATGGCTCGCTTTTTTATGCTATTGATTTATGCGCTCAGCCGCACAGGCATCACTCCACGATGATGCTCTTGCCGGTCATCTCGGCGGGAACGGGCAGGCCGATATAGGGCAGCATGGTGGGTGCGATATCGGCCAGGCAGCCGCCCTCGCGCAGCTTCACGTCGCCGCAGCCAACTGCCACAAAGGGCACAACGTTGGTGGTGTGGGCGGTGAAGGGGGTGCCGTCCGGGTTCATCATCTTTTCGGCGTTGCCGTGGTCAGCGGTGATGAAGGCGCAGCCGCCGGCGTTCAGCACAGCGGTGACAACCTGATCCACGCAGGTATCCACAGCCTCAACGGCCTTGACAGCAGCCTCGAACACGCCGGTGTGGCCGACCATATCGCAGTTTGCGAAGTTCAGGATCACCACATCGTACTTGCCGCTCTCAATGCGCTTGACGCACTCGGCAGCAACTTCGGGGGCGCTCATCTCGGGCTTCAGGTCGTAGGTGGCAACCTTGGGGCTGGGGATGACGCAGCGGTCCTCGCCCTCGTAGGGAGCCTCCACGCCGCCGTTGAAGAAGAAGGTGACGTGGGCGTACTTCTCGGTCTCGGCGATGCGCAGCTGGGTCTTGCCGTGGGCAGACAGGTACTCGCCCAGAACGTTCTTCAGTTCCACCGGGGGATAAGCAACTTCACAGTTGGGCATGGTGGCATCGTACTCAGCCATGCAGACGTAGTGCACCTGCTTGCGGCCGCCGCGGCGCTCGAAGCCGGTAAAGGCATCATCGCAGAAGATGCGGGTCATCTGGCGGGCACGGTCGGGGCGGAAGTTCATAAAGATGACGGTGTCGCCGTCCTGCACGCGGCCACCCTCGCAGGTGACACAGGGCAGCACGAACTCGTCGGTCTTGTCTGCTGCGTAAGAAGCCTCGATGGCCTCGGCAGCGTTGGCAGCGTGCTCACCCTCGCCGTAGACGAAGGCAGCGTAGGCCTTCTCCTCACGGTCCCAGTTGTTATCACGGTCCATGGCGTAGTAACGGCCGGAAACGCTGGCGATCTTGCCCACGCCCAGCTCGTCCAGCTTGGCCTGCAGGTCAGCAAGGAAGCCCTTACCGGAGTGGGGGTCGGTATCACGGCCATCGGTGATGCAGTGCAGGTAGACTTCCTTAGCGCCCAGATGCTTTGCCATCTCCAGCACGCCGAACCAGTGGTCGGCATGGCTGTGCACGCCGCCGGTGCCCACCAGACCCATCAGGTGGATGGCCTTACCGGCCTCGATAGCGGCCTTCATGTTCTTGACCAGCACAGGGTTCTTGAGCATCTCGCCGTCGCGGATGGACTTGGTGATGAGGGTCAGCTGCTGGTACACGATGCGGCCTGCGCCCATGTTGGTGTGGCCGACCTCGGAGTTGCCCATCTGGCCGTCGGGCAGGCCGACAGCCATGCCGGAAGCATCGATGGTGGTCATGGGGTACTTTGCCATCAGAGCATCCAGATGGGGGGTCTTAGCAGCCACCACGGCGTTGCCGAAGGTCTCGTTCGGCACCCAGCCGAAGCCATCCATGATGCACAGAAGAACAGGTTTCTTTGCCATAAAATTGAATCTCCTTTGAATTTATCACGCGTTGCAGGCAAGGCCAGTGCCCCGCCTGCGGAGGTGCAGCCAGCGGGTGCATAACACCCGAGCGACTGCTGTAAAAACAGATCAGCGCCCGGCTCAGCGCTGAAAAAACGGCGCAGCCGGGCGCTGAAACAGCTAGTTAAGAAAAGGCAGTTGCTCAGCCCTTGGTGGCTGCATCAACGATGACAGCAAAGTCCGGAGCCTTCAGGGATGCGCCGCCGATCAGGCCGCCGTCCACGTCCTTCTTGCTCAGCAGTTCCTCGCAGTTCTTGGCGTTCATGCTGCCGCCGTACTGCACGGTGGTAGCCTCGGCCACAGCCTCGCCGTACAGTTCGCCCACCACCTTGCGGATCTGAGCGCAGACTTCCTCTGCCTGATCAGCGGTAGCGGTCTTGCCGGTGCCGATAGCCCAGACAGGCTCGTAGGCAATGACAACGTTCGCCATCTGCTCGGCGGTCACGTCACGCAGGGCGATCTTGGTCTGCATACGGACCAGTTCCTCGGTAACGCCCTCCTCGCGCTGCTGCAGGCTCTCACCCACGCACAGGATGACCTTGAGGCCGGCGTTCAGGGCAGCCAGAGCGCGCTTGTTGACGGTCTGGTCGGTCTCTGCAAAGTACTGACGGCGCTCAGAGTGGCCAACGATGACGTACTCCACGCCCAGATCTACCAGCATATCGGCGCTGATCTCGCCGGTGAAAGCACCGGACTTCTCAAAGTGGACGTTCTCGGCACCCACATGGATGTTGGTGCCCTTGGTCTTAGCCACAGCGGTGACCAGATCGGTAAACGGGGTGCAGATGACCACCTCGCAGGTGGCGTCCTTCACGGCGGGGATCAGCTCGTCCACCAGAACAGCTGCCTCGGAGGCGGTCTTGTTCATCTTCCAGTTACCAGCGATAATAGCCTTGCGCTTTGCCTTATCCATTGTTATTTTCTCCTTACCTTCGTAACTATTTACAAATTGCCTGCACAAAAAGAAAAGATGCGGCGGCGTAAATGCCGCCGCACCCATTGTGATGCCGGAAAAATTATGCGTTCTGGATGACTGCGATACCGGGCAGTTCCTTGCCCTCCAGATACTCCAGAGAAGCGCCGCCGCCGGTGGAGATGTGGGTCATCTTGTCGCCCAGACCCATCTGCTGCACAGCTGCTGCGCTGTCGCCGCCGCCGATGACGGTGGTAGCATCGCTCTCAGCCATAGCCTTGGCAACAGCCAGAGTACCGGCTGCCAGAGTGGGGTTCTCGAACACGCCCATGGGGCCGTTCCAGACAACGGTCTTGGAAGCCTTGACAGCGTCAGCAAACAGCTTCATGGTCTCGGGGCCGATGTCGCAGCCCTCCATGTCAGCGGGGATGGCGGTGACAGGCACCACGGTCACGTCCACAGGAGCGTCGATGGGATCGGGGAAGTCCTTGATGCAGGCTGCATCCACGGGCAGCAGCAGCTTGACGCCCTTCTCCTTGGCCTTAGCCATCATTTCCTTGCAGTAGTCCAGCTTGGTATCGTCGCACAGGCTCTTGCCCACTTCGTAGCCCTGAGCCTTGACGAAGGTGTAAGCCATGCCGCCGCCGATGATCAGGGTATCGACCTTCTCCAGCAGGTTGGAGATAACGTTCAGCTTATCAGCAACCTTAGCGCCGCCCAGAATAGCGGTGAAGGGACGGACGGGGTCGTTGACAGCGTTGCCCAGATACTTGATCTCCTTCTCCATCAGGTAACCGACAGCGGTATCCTTGATGTAGTCGGTAACACCGGCGGTGGAGCAGTGTGCACGGTGGCAGCTGCCGAAAGCATCGTCCACATAAGCGTCAGCCAGAGAAGCCAGCTCCTCGCTGAACTCGGGCATATTCTTGGTTTCTTCCTTGCGGAAACGGGTGTTCTGCAGCAGAACGACGTCGCCGTTGTTCATGGCAGCCACAGCAGCCTTTGCGTTCTCGCCAACAACGTTGTCATCATCGGCAAACACAACGGTCTTGCCCAGCTTTGCGCTCAGAGCCACAGCAACGGGAGCCAGGCTGAACTTAGCCTCAGGGCCGTTCTTGGGCTTACCCAGATGGCTGCACAGGATGACCTTAGCGCCATCCTTGACCAGCTTCTGGATGGTGGGCAGTGCTGCATTGATGCGGTTCTCGTTGGTGATGACACCGTCCTTCATCGGGACGTTGAAATCGCAACGGACAAGCACCTTCTTGCCGCAGTAGTTCTGATCGTCGATCGTCTTCTTACCTAAACCCATGGTAAAAACTCCTCTCAAGTTATAATTCTGAACCAGAGTCTCGCTCACAATCGGGGCTTTGCCCCGTACAACTACTATTATAAACAAAAACTGTGTGCATTGCAAGGATATGAGATAGATAATTGTTTAACAAACATTTGCCGTTGTTGCACGGAAATGTGTCTATTTTGCCCGAAGTGCGGTTTTTTCTGCCCGCAGACGCCGGAAATGCCGTTTTTATTATGACAAAAGGGATCCGGAAACACCCGCAGGCATTTCCGGATCCCAAATTAAAAAATAGATGCGTTATGCAAAATATTCCTGTGCGCGGCGGGCGGCATCGTTGATGCAGTCCCGCAGCTGGTCCAGCGTATCAAACTTTTTGCTGGGGCTCAGGTAAGCGTAGAATTCCACCACCGGGTCGGTGCCGTACAGGTTGCCGGAAAAGCCCGGGATAAAGGTCTCGCAGGTCACCTTGGTGGCGTCATCGTTCACGGTAGGACGGCTGCCCAGACCGGTGGCCGAGGGATACCACACCCCGTTGATGCAGGTGCGGGTGATATAAATGCCGCTGCGGGGCATCTGGAAGCCCTGCGGGTACAACTGGTTGATGGTAGGCACCCCAAGGGTGTGCCCCAGCCCTGCCCCGTGCTGCACCGCAAAGCGGATGGCATAGGGCATCCCCAGCATAGCGTTGGCAGCCGGGATATCCCCGCCCTCCAGCGCGGTGCGGATGCGGGTGGAGGACACCGGCTTTTCCTCAAACTGCGCCATGGGCACCACCACCACCTCTACCCCAAGGGGGGCGCAGAGGGTGCGCAGCAGCTCCGGGGTACCGGCAGCTTTTGCGCCAAAGGTGAAGTTTTCACCGCAGAACAGCGCCCGGGCGTGGCAGTTTTCCACGATGCTGCGCACAAACTCCTCCGGGCTCAGCGTCTTGATCGCCTCAAAGTCCGGGGTGAGGTAATACTCCACCCCAAGGCTGTGGATCAAGGCGTGCTTATCCTCGGTGGAGAGCAGGCGCTTGCCCTTCATTTTATTTTCCACCGGCAGGCGGAAGGTGAACACCGCCGGGGCCGCATCATGGGTCTTTGCCCACTGCACAGCCCCTTCGATCACCGCCCGGTGGCCGATATGGATGCCGTCAAAGTAGCCCATGGCCACGGCGGTGCCTTTTTCGGGCTGTGCCAGCGGCAGCGGGGCAAACTGAGAAATGATCTGCATGGGTCTTGTTTCCTTTATTGTTCAATTACGTTCCACGAACAGTTTTTCCACCCGGAGCACCCCGCCGGTAATGTTGGCAAGGCCAAGGAACTGCCCGGCGGCGCTGCGCACCCGGTAGCGTCCGTCTGCTGCGGGGTAGCGGCTGGTGGGGCAGCCGTTGTACAGATGCTGCTCCACCCATGGCTCCACCACCAGCAGCGGCAGCGGGGTGAACACGCTTTCCACCGGCAGCATCAGTGCTTCCAGCGCGGCGCTTCCCTGCTCCTTTGCGGCCAGAATTTCTTCCAACGTGTGGGCGTCTGCTTCGGTGTACAGACCGGCAGAAGTGCGGCGCAGAGCGCTCATGGTACCCTTCTGCCCCATGGCGGCGGCGATGTCCTCCAGCAGGGTGCGGATGTAGGTGCCCTTGGAGCAGCGCACCGTCAGTACATACTCGTTTTCTGCCGGACTGCCGCCGTACTCAATGCCGTAAATTTCAATAGGGCGCGCCTTGCGCTCCACGGTCACGCCCTCACGCGCCAGCTTATACAGCGGCTGGCCGTTGATCTTGACTGCGGAATACATGGGCGGCACCTGCATCTGCGGGCCGATAAACTGCGGCAGTACTGCCAGCAGTTCCTTTTCCCCGGCGGTGACAGGGGCAGTTTCCAGCACCGTGCCGGTGCTATCACCGGTATCGGTGCGTGCACCCAGGCGCAGGGTGGCGCGGTAGGCCTTATCGTGGTTCAGCTGCAAGTCCACCGCCTTGCTGGCACCGCCGCAGAACACCGGCAGAACGCCGGTGGCCATGGGGTCCAGCGTACCGCTGTGCCCCAGCTTGCGGGTGCCCAGCACGCCGCGCAGCTTTGCCACCACGTCAAAGCTGGTCCAGTCCATGGGCTTGTCTACGATCAGGATGCCCTGCATCATGCTTCCTCCTGCGGTGCGTCCAGTTCGGCTTCCACCTCTGCAAGGATCGCATTTTTGGTGTTTTCAAGGTCGCCCAGCAGTTCACAGCCCGCTGCGCGGGTGTGGCCGCCGCCGCCCAGACGCCGGGCAATAGCACAGGCGTCCACGTCCTTTGCGGTGCGCACGCTGATGCGGTAGCTGCCGCCGGGCTGCTGGCGCAGGGTCAGGCCCACCTTGACTCCCTCGATGCTGATGGGCAGACCGGTCAGCTCCTCCAGATCTGCGGGGTCTACCCCGCTCTGCCGGATCTCGTCCCGCGTCAGGTAGATCAGGGCGCAGCGGCCGTCCAGATAGTACTCCAGATGGTTGCGGGCGATGCGCTCGGCCTCCATGCGGGCACGGGGCTTTGTGTCGAAGAGCAGGGTGTTCAGCTCCTCCACATGGCAGCCGGCCTCAATGAGCTTTGCGGCTATCTTGTGGGTGTTGGCCGTGGTGGAGGAGAACTTGAAGCAGCCGGTGTCGGTGGCAATGCCGGTGTACAGGCAGTCCGCAATGTGGGGGGTGATAGTCACCCCCATCTCCACGATGACCTGATACAGCAGTTCCGCTGCCGCAGCGGCACCGGCATCCACAAGGGTAAAATCGGCATAGCCGTTGTTGCCTGCGTGGTGGTCGATGCACAGATCCACATGGCGTGCATACTGCGGCACACCGTTATTTTCGCCAAACAGCTGCAAGCCTGCCACATCCACCGCGATCACGGTGCGGGGCTCGAACTCACCCTTGAACAGCCGTGGGTTCGTAAAGGCGTAGCGGGACGGAATGGCATCGGAGCAGAGCACCGCTGTTGTTTTTTCCAGCGCTTTGAGCGCATAGTACAGGGCGCTGCCGCAGCCGATGGTGTCACCGTCCGGGTTTTTGTGGCACAGAATCAAAATGTTGTCCGCAGCCAGCAGGCGCTGCGCCATCTGCTGCACATTCAGTTGTTCTGTCATCCAATGATCCATCCTTTCCGCAAAGGCAGTCAGTCCTCAGTCTGTTCGGTATCGGCAGGCTGTGCTTCCTCCTCGCCGTTCACATTCAGGCTGCGCAGCAGCTCGTTGATGTGGGCGGCGTAGGCGGCACCGTCATCCTCCACAAAGATGAAGCGGGGTGCCTTGCGGATGTGCATTTTTTTGCTGACCTCGGTGCGCACATGGCCTGCGGCACGGTTCAGCGCTTCAATGGCGGGCTTGGGGCCGTCTGCACGGCCCATCACGCTTACATACACCTTTGCCACATCCAGATCCGGCGTCACATCCAGACGGGTGACGGTCAGCAGACCGCCCTCCAGCCGCGGATCCTTCAGCCGGCCGATGATGGCAATGACCTCGCGCTTCATATCCTGCGCAAGACGGCCCATATTTTTCTGAGACATTCCGTTTCTCCTTTAAAAAGAAAACCCTCTCAGCCTCGCTTCGCTTGGCAGCGCTCCCGATGGGCGAGCTTTTTGCGTGGATACGGGATGCTTTTCCGTTTCTCTGCAAGTCTCCTGCCTCGGGAGAGGCGGCATTGCGTCAGCAATGACGGAGAGGGTTATTTTAAATCTTAGTCGCGGTACTCTTCCATCTTGAAGGCCTCGTACACATCGCCTTCCTTGACGTCCGCAAACTTCTCCAGAGTCACGCCGCACTCGTAGCCCTCGGCCACTTCCTTGGCGTCATCCTTGAAGCGCTTCAGGGATGCAATCTCGTCCTCGGCGATGACGATGCCGTCACGCACCACGCGCACCTTGCTGTCGCGGGTGATCTTGCCGCTGGTCACGCGGCAGCCTGCAACGGTGCCCACGTTGGAAATCTTGTACACCTGACGCACCTGCAGTTCGCCCAGAGAGACCTCGCGGAACTTGGGTGCCAGCATACCCTTCATAGCGTCGGTGACATCGTTGATGGCGTCGTAGATGACGCGGTACATACGCATTTCCACCTTGGTGGCAGCGGCTTCTTCCTTAGCCACGTTGTCCGGGCGGACGTTGAAGCCGATGATGATGGCGTTGGAGGCATCGGCCAGATCCACGTCAGACTTGCTGATGGCGCCGACACCGGCGTGGATGACGCGCACGCGCACCTCATCGTTGGAGATCTTCTCCAAACTCTGCTTCACAGCCTCGGCAGAGCCCTGCACGTCGGCCTTGACCACGATGGCCAGTTCCTTCATGTCGTTCTGTGCCATCTGGCTGAACAGGTTATCCAGCGTGACCTTCTGGAAGGAGGAGAACTGTTTCTCCTTGGCGGCAGCGATGCGCTGCTCAGCCAGTTCACGAGCCAGACGCTCGTCCTCAACAGCCTCGAACAGGTCGCCGGCCTCGGGCACGGCGGTCAGGCCGGTGATCTCCACAGGGGTGGAGGGGCCGGCATCGGTCAGCAGCTGGCCCTTGTCGCTGCGCATGGTGCGCACGCGGCCCACAGCGGTACCGGCAATGATGACGTCGCCGGAGTGCAGGGTGCCGTTCTGCACCAGAATGGTGGCAATGGGGCCCTGGCCCTTGTCCAGACGGGCCTCGACGACAGCACCCTTGGCGCGGCGGTTGGGGTTTGCCTTCAGCTCCATGACCTCAGCTTCCAGAGCAATGCGCTCCAGCAGGTCGTTGATGCCCATGCCGGTCAGGGCAGACACCGGGATGCAGGCTACATCGCCGCCCCAGTCCTCGGTGATGATGCCGTACTTGGTCAGGCCTTCCATCACGCGCTCGGGGTTTGCGGTGGGCTTATCCATCTTGTTCATTGCCACGATAATCTTGACATTTGCAGCCTTGGCGTGGTTGATGGACTCGATGGTCTGGGGCATGATGCCATCGTCGGCAGCAACCACCAGAACTGCAATATCGGTCATGTTGGCACCGCGGGCACGCATGGAGGTGAAAGCCTCGTGACCCGGCGTGTCGAGGAAGGTGATCTTGCTGCCGTTGATGCGCACCTGATATGCACCGATAGCCTGCGTGATGCCGCCGGCCTCGCCTGCGGTGACGTTGGTCTTACGGATGGCATCCAGAATACTGGTCTTGCCGTGGTCAACGTGACCCATGACACAGACCACCGGAGGACGCTCTACCAGATCCTCCTGTGCATCCTCTTCCTGCGTGAACAGGCGTTCCTCGATGGTAACGTGCACCTCGTGCTCGACCTTTGCGTGGAACTCCTCAGCCAGCAGAGCTGCGGTATCGAAATCGATCACATCGTTGATGGCGTGCATCTCACCCATCTGCATAAACTTGGCAATGACCTTACCGGCCTGCTGCTTCAGACGGGCAGCCAGCTCGCCCACGGTGATCTCGTCGGGGATGAGCACCTTCAGCTGCGCGTTGCGGGCCTTTTCCAGCTGGATGCGCTGCAGACGCTCGAACTCGGTCTCGCGCTTGCCCTTCTGGAACTGCTGGCGCTGGCGCTGGCCGCGCTGAGTGAACTTCTGCTTGTTGCCCTGCGGGGTGGGCTTGCGGCGATTCTCGGTGTTTTTGGTGGAGGCCAGATCATCGTAGCGGGCATCGAAGCGGTCCACGTTCATATCCACAGTGCGGGTATCCACGGTGACCTGATTGTCCTCGCGGCGGACAGAAACTGCCTGTGCGGGGGCAGCGGTGGCCTTTGCACCGGTCTCGCGTGCCAACTCGCTAAAGGAAACGGTCTTTTCCTCGCGCTTCTTGTGCTGCTCGGGCTTCTTGTCGCCATGCTTGCCGTTATTGTTATTATTGTTTGCCTTGGGCTGCTCGGCCTTTGCGGCGGGCTGCTGGGGCTTTTTGTCGGCCTTGGGAGCCTCGGGCTTCTTTTCAGTCTTCTGCTCAGCCTTCTTCTCGGCCTTCTTCTCGGCCTTGGGCTCTTCCTTGGGAGCCTTAGCGCTGTTCAAAAACTCGTCCAGATTCGCCACGCTGTTATCCTTGCTGAACTTTTCCAGCAGATAGTTCAACTCGTTCTCCTCCAGATTGGAGCTGTTCTTCTTGCCGGTGCTGCCCATAGCGGCCAGTTCGTCCAGCACCTTCTTTGCAGAAAGGTTCAGATCCTTTGCAAAGTCACTCACTTTATATTTTACGATCATTCGCTCATATCCTCCTCATTTTTGATTGCTCCGCAGTCCGACAGGCGGTCGAAGCAGAGCTTTGCGAGGTTGCGGTCGGTCACCGCGTAAACAGCCACGGGCTTGTGGCTGATATCAGCCAGCTTATCCTGTGTCAGCGGCATGGTGAACACGTCCACCAAGTCACCCACGGCGTAGTTCAGGCGCTGCAAAGTCTTGGGGCTGATGTCCGATGCGGTCATCACCAGCCATGCCTTGCTTTTTACGCAGGCCTCCTCCACGGCGTCAAAGCCCATGGTCAGCGCACCGGCCTTGCGGCACAGGCTCACGGCCTGATACAGTGCCTCCTCCGGGGGCAGCTTGGGTTTTGCGGGGGCGTTATTCTTTTTTGCCATCGGCTGCTGCCTCCTTTGCGGCTGCGGCCAGCTGTATAGCCAGCGCGTCGTATACCTCGGCGGGGACCGGCTGCTCAAAGCAGCGCTCCAGCGCCTTTTTCTTCTTTGCCTTGGTCAGGCAGTCCGGGTCTGGGCAGAGATATGCGCCGCGCCCCGGCTTTTTGCCTACCAGATCAATGCTGATCTCCCCGCTGGGTGCGCGCACCACGCGCACCAGTTCCTTTTTGGGGCGGCTGGTCATGCAGCCGATGCACTGGCGGGCAGGGATCTTTTTTTGTGCCATCCGGTTTCCCTCCTTCGGCAGATGGTGCCGGGCTTATTCAGCGTCTGCTGCGTCCTTCTTGGGCTCCTCGTCCTCGCCGTAGTAGCCGCTCTCGGGACGGATATCAATGTTGTAGCCGGTCAGGCGGGCGCACAGGCGGGCGTTCTGACCCTTGTTGCCGATGGCCAGGCTCAGCTGCTGGTCGGGCACGGTGACGCGGCAGGAGCGGGTCTCACCGGGCAGCAGTTCCACCTTGACCACCTTGGCGGGGCTCAGGGCTGCGGAGATGAACTCAGAGATATCCTCGCTCCACTTGACGATGTCGATCTTCTCGCCGCCCAGCTTTTCCACAACAGCGGCCACGCGGGCGCCGTGCTCGCCGATGCAGGCGGAAACAGGGTTGACGTTGGGGTCCTTGGACCAGACAGCCATCTTGGTGCGGGCACCGGCCTCGCGGCTGATGGCCTTTACCTCCACAGTGCCGTCAAAGATCTCAGGCACTTCCAGCTCAAACAGGCGCTTGACAAGGCCGGGATGGGTGCGGCTGATCATCACGCGGGGGCCGCGCTCGGTGCTGACCACGTCCACGATGTAGACCTGCAGGGTCTCGCCCTCGGTGTACACCTCGCCGGGCACCTGCTCGTTGCGGGGCAGAACAGCCTCGCCGCCCTTGCCCAGATCCAGCGCTACGATGCCCTTCTCGGTATCCACGCGGGTAACGGTGGCCTGCACGATATCGTGTGCGCGGGACTGGATCTCGCTGAGCTGCTGGTTGCGCTCGGCTTCGCGGATGCCCTGACGGATGACGTGCTTTGCGGTCTGGGCGGCAATGCGGCCGAAATCGCGGGTCTTGAGCGGGGTGATGATGCGGTCGCCCACCTCGTAGCTGCTGCGGATCTTGCGTGCCTCGGTCACGCCGATCTCAGCGTGCTCATCGTACCAGTCCTCGTCTGCCACGATGTCCTGGATCAGTGCCACATCAAAGCGGCCGGTGTCGGGATCGATGTCCACACGGATGTGATCCTCCTCGACCTCGTAGTTCTTCTTGACGGCAATGATGATAGCCGCCTTGATCTTTTCGATCAGGTACTCTGCGGTGATGCCGCGCTCATGCTCCAGCATGGAAAGCGCTTCAAAAAAATCCTTATTCGCTGCTGTCATTTTTCGGGTTCCTCCTATATATTTTGTTCTCTTTTCTCCATCAGAGACGGTACTTCTCAGTTGAACAGATCCTCGTCATCGCACAGCTGCACGCCGGAGGCTGCATTCACTTCAAAGGTCACGGGGCCGTTCTCGGTCTCCAGCGTCACGGTGCTGCCCTCGCGGCCGGTCAGGATGCCGGACAGTTCCCGCACGCCGTCAGCGTTGGGACGGATCAGCTTTGCCCGCACCTTCTGGCCCTTGAGCGCCTCGTAGTGCTCCGGGCGGGTCAGCTTGCGGCCAAGGCCGGGGCTGCCCACCTCCAGATAATAACTCTGGTCGATGGGGTCTGCCTCATCCAGAATGGGGTCCAGTGCGTGGGACACCTCTGCACAGGTGTCGGTATCCATGGTGCCGTCCCGGTCGATGAGGATGCGAAGATACCAGTCCGGCCCTTCCTTCTCAAAAACCACATCCCACAGGCGCAGACCCATGCCTTCCACCGTGGGACGGACAAGCGCTTCCACTCTCTGCGCGGTGTTGCCGCCAGACTGCTTCGCCATAAAAAACCTCCAAACAAACAAGAAACGCGGACCTTGCGGCCCACGTTTCAGGTTAAACTATATCGTACTACTAGAATATAGCATACTCTTGCGATTTATGCAAGCATTTTCGCAATTTTTTTGCTGTTGCGCGCCCTTTGGGGCTTTTTACAGCACCCAGACGCCGTTCTCGAACAGCGGTACGGTGCGGCCATCGCGGCATTTGCCGGTGATGCGGCTGTCCTCTGCACCGATCATCACGTCCTCGTGCAAGGAGGAGTGGTTCATGCCGCGGGCTGCCAGTTCTTCCTTGGAAAGGCCGGTGCCGCCCACGGTGGTGCCGGGGTAGCTGTCGCCAAAGGCGATGTGGCAGGCAGCGTTCTCGTCAAACAGGGTGTTGTAGAACAGCTTGCCGCTGCGGTTGATGGGGCTGGAGGCGGGCACCAGCGCCACCTCGCCGATGTGGCGTGCGCCCTCGTCGGTGTCCAGCAGCTGGCCCAGCAGATCTGCGCCCTCGTCTGCGCCGTGCTCCACCACCTTGCCGTCCTTGAAGGTGACGTGGAAATTTTTGATCAGCTGTCCGTTAAAGACGTAGGGCTTTGTGCCGTAAACGATGCCGTCCACCTTATCCTTATGGGGTGCGGTGAACACCTCCTCGGTGGGGATGTTGGGCAGGAAGGGCACGCCCTTCTCGTTTTTGCTGCCGGCGCTCTCCCACACGGCCTGCTCGGCCAGACCTACGATCAGGTCGGTGCCGTTGGCGCTTTCAAAATGCACGCTTTCCAGATCCAGAGCGTTCATCTTTGCGCCCAGCTCGTTCAGGCGGTCCAGATGTTTCTGCCACTCCCCTACCGGGTCGCCGCCGGTCACACGGCAGGTATCAAAGATCAGCTTCCACTGTGCCTCAATGGCGGCGGCAGTGTCCAGTTCCGGGAACATCTTCTTTGCCCACGGCGCGGCGGGCAGAGCGGCGATGGACCACTGCACCCGGTCGTTCATGGTGTACTCCCGCCAAGGCTGCATAAAGCTGCGGTTCGCGCTGTTCACCCGGCTGATCTTGGCACCGTCCAGCCCGGCAAACAGTTCCGGATCGTCCGCGATGAGGTGCAGCACGCACACACCGCCCTCGCTCTCGGCATAGTCCAGATAGCGGCGCAGCTGCCAGCCCTTGTGGTCGGTCAGTGCCTCCTCGCTCCCCAGTTCCATGCGGATGCGGGTAACGGCATCATCCTGCCAGTTCACCTGCACGTCCCGCGCACCGGCCTCGTAGGCGCTGCGCACGCACAGCCGTGCCAGCGGCGCACCCTCCAGCGGGCAGTTGATGATCAGGGTCTGCCCCGGCTGCGGGTTCACACCCACCCGGACGATAAAATCTGCATACTTCTGCAGCAGTTCGTTAAAGTTTTCCACGTCAGAACCTCCTGTGGTGCAAAATCACCGTTGTTTTTCTCTCAGTATACCGCGTTCCGGCGTTTCTGTCCACTATGGGCAGAGCTGCCGCTCACCCTTCCGATTCAAAAAAGGCGCGGGTCATCTGCACCACCGTGCCGGAAAGCAGCAGCAATGCGATGAGGTTGGGGATGCTCATCAGACCGTTGAAGGTATCGGCGATGCTCCACAGCAGGCCAAGGTCCATGGTAGCGCCCAGAATGGCCACCATGGAATACACCATAAAAAAGGGGCGCGCCACCTTGTTACTCTTGCACAGGAACACCAGAAAGCGGGAGCCGTACAGACCCCAGCCGATGATGGTGGAAAAGGCAAAGCAGCACAGCGCCACGGCGGTAAAAATGGAAGCCCAGCCGCCGTAGGTAGTGGTAAAGCCGGAGATGGTCAGCTCAGCACCCGCCGCTGCACCGTAGCTGACCGGGGTGCCGCTGCACAGGATGACCAGAGCGGTCAGGGTGCAGATGACGATGGTATCGGCAAACACCTCAAAAATGCCGAACATCCCCTGCTTGACCGGCTTTTTGGTGTCGGCACAGGCATGGGCGATAGAGCCGGTGCCAAGACCGGCCTCGTTGGAAAAGATGCCGCGGGAAACACCCTTTTGCATACTGACGAACAGGCTGCCGATGGTGCCGCCGGTAAAGGCAGCGGGGTTGAACGCGCCCGCTACGATGGATTCCAGCACATAGGGCAGGTGGGAGAAGTTGAGCACCACCACGCCCACCGACAGTACAATATAGAACAGCGCCATAAAGGGCACCAGCTTCTCGCTCACGCTGCCAATGCGCTTGATGCCGCCCAGCAGCACCAGCGCCACCAGCACCGCCACAAGAATGCCCACGATGAGGTTGAGGGTAGGCAGAAAGCCATTGCCCACAAGCCCGTATTCCAGCAGGGCGGTGTCCACTGCCGCCACGATGGTATTTACCTGCGTTGCGTTGCCGGTGCCGAACACGGTCAGCACGCCAAACAGTGCATACAACACGGCCAGAAACTGCCAGCGGCGGCCAAGGCCGTTTTTAATATAGTACATCGGGCCGCCCACCCACTCGCCGGTATCGCTGCGCTCCCGGAAATGCACGGCCAGCGTCACCTCGGCGAACTTGGTGCACATACCCAGCAGCGCAGAGCACCACATCCAGAACACGGCACCCGGGCCGCCGATGGCAATGGCGCCCGCCACACCGGCAATGTTGCCGGTGCCCACCGTGCCCGCCAGCGCGGTGCACACCGCCTGAAAAGGGGTCATGGCACCGTCCGAGGCGTCCCGCTTGCGGAACATCCGGCCCACGGTGGTGCGGATGGCGTAGGGGAATTTGCGGATCTGCAAAAAGCCCGTGCGGACACTGAGCAGCAAGCCCACACCAATGATGCATACCATGGCGGGGATGCCCCAGATAAAGCTGTTCACCGCCTGATTGACGGCGGCAATGGTCTCGATCATATACTTCCACATCCTCTGTAATATCTTGCGCACTGACAGTTTTTGTCAAAACACGAAAAATATTTTACCGTACTTTTGCCGTAGTGTCAATAAAAATAGGGACGTTATGAAACGCCCCTATCAGAAATTCTTATTTTTTATGCGTGACCGCCCGGCGGTAGACCGCACCGGAGACCACCGCCGCCAGCACCTCGGTGAGCCAGAAGGCGTGCCACACGCCGTCTGCACCCAGCCAGTTACACAGCAACGCAGCCAGCGGCATGATAAAAACAACGTACCGACACAGCGCGATGACCAGCGATTCTGCGCCCTTGCCCAGACCCTCCAGCGCACCGGAGGCGGTGGTGGAGACCGCCGAGATGACAAAGCCGATGCTGATGATGCGCAAGGCAGTCTGCCCGGCGGCGATGGTTTCGGGGTTCTGGGTGAACAGCCCCATCAGCTGCCCGGAGGCAAGCTGACAGATGACCGTGCCCGCTGCCATGATGGCTGCGCTCATAAGCAGGGTCAGCTGGAACAGCTTTTTCACCCGGGCGTGCTCCCGCGCACCGTAGTTGTAGCCAATAAGGGGACGCATTCCCTGCACGAAGCCGTTGGCGGGCAGATACAAAAAGGTCTGCAATTTATAATAGATGCCCAGCACCACCACATAGCTCTGAGAAAAGGCCGCCAGCAGCCCGTTGAGGAAGGTGACCAGCAGCGAGGGCAGCGCCAGATTCAGGATAGCCGGAATGCCGATGGCGTACAGTCTGCCGTCCAGCGCCGCGTCCGGGCGCAGGCAGCTGCGGCGCAGCCGCACCGGCAGTTCGGTGCGCAGGTAGACCACAAGGTAGACCGCCACACTGAGCATCTGACCGATGCCAGTAGCCAGTGCCGCGCCTGCAATGCCCATGGCGGGCACCGGTCCCAGCCCGAAGATGAGCACCGGGTCCAGCAGAATATTGCACACGCAGCCGGTGATCAGCGCGATCATGGACACCTTCATACGACCCACCGCCTGAAAGATCTTTTCAAAGGCCAGCGAGGCCATATTCACGACCAAAAACAGGAACACGATGGTGGAATAGGTGATACCGGCGGCGATCAGCGTCTCATCCTGCGTAAAGCGGCGCAGAAAGCCGGGCATGATGGCAATGCTGACCGCCATCATCACCACGCCGTGTACAAGGCTGAGCACAAAGCCGTGGGTGGCGGCTGTCTCGGCCTTTTCGCGGTCGCCCGCGCCCAGATACAACGCGATCATCGCGTTGATGCCAATGCCAAAACCGATGGCAATGGCGTTGGAAAAGTTCTGGATGGGGAACACCAGACTTAAAGCGGTCATGGCGTCCTCGCTGATGCGCGCCACAAACAGGCTGTCCACGATGTTATAGAGGCTGTTCACCAGCATGGAGACCACGTTGGGCAATGCCATCGAGAGCAGCAGCGGCAGCACCGGCTTCTCCTTCATAAAAGTTTCGTTCATTGAAAAAATTCACCTGCTATCTGTAAAAAGTTAAAATGTGGCGGGCACAGCATCGGCCTGCAGCCGGTTTCCGGCGCACAAAAAAGCCACACAATGACCCTTGGGAGGTCATTGTGTGGCGAAAAGTAGCAATGTTGCTGTAAAAATCCACACGGTTTTTATGATCGCGGCAGCTGTCCGCGATATGCACCCTGCCTATTTGCGGGCTGCAACTCCAGCAGAATACCACATCCTCAGCGGCGTGTCAAGGGGGTTTTGCGTAAAAGCATGACTTTTGCAGCCACTTGACCATTTTTACAGCAGGCGCTACAATAAGGCAAACCGGCTCTGAGGGAGGGCACTGTATATGAAATGGATGATCGCATCAGACCTGCACGGCTCCTATTATTATGCGCAGCAGCTGCAGCAGGCCTTTGAACGGGAGCAGGCAGACCGCCTGCTGTTTCTGGGAGACCTGCTCTACCACGGCCCCCGCAACGACCTGCCCCGGGACTACGCCCCCAAGCAGGTCATCCCGCTGCTGAACAGCCTTGCGCCCAAGCTGCTGTGCGTGCGGGGCAACTGCGATGCTGAGGTGGACCAGATGGTACTCGCCTTCCCGGTGCTGGCAGATTATGCCGTGCTTCCGGTGGGACAGCGGCTGGTCTACGTCACCCACGGCCATGTGTTCAACCTGAACCACCTGCCGCCCCTTGCCCCGGGGGACATTTTGCTCCACGGCCACACCCATGTGCCCGCATGGACGGACTTCGGGCAGGGGAACCTTTACCTAAACCCCGGCTCTGTGAGCCTGCCCAAGGAAAACACCGCCCACAGCTACATGACCTTGGAGGGAAACACCGCCTGTTGGAAGACCATGGAGGGCGCGTGCTACCACCAGCTGCAGTTGTGATAATGTTGTGATATTCCGGTCTTTGCCGGAAAAAGCTGGAAAAAGCCCTTGACGAACTGCCCGAAATGCTGTAAACTAAGTACAACCTTTAAAAATAGAGGGAACTGTAAGCTTTGTACTGAACGCAGGCGGTGCAAAGTGTAGCAGCAAACCCCATAAGGCATCATAAAAAGACACCGGAGGCTTTGCATCAGCTTCCGGTGTTTTTTTATGCGCCGCCGGGCTATCTTTTGCTGCGCAGTCATGCTACAATAGAAAGAAAACGCGAATTGCAGGAGGAATTATGGAATTTTACGGTACCATCGGCCCTGCCTGTGCCGATGCAGCGCTTTTGCAGCAGATGGTGGAGGCCGGCATGACCGGCATCCGCATGAATCTTTCTCACGGGCCGCTGGCAGCGCACAAGGACTGGCTGGCGCTGCTGCGCAAGGCCGGGGTAAAAAAGCTGCTCATCGACCTGCAGGGGCCGGAACTGCGCATCGGCCGTCTGCCGCAGCCGCTGTCCCTGACCGCCGGGCAGACCGTGCGTCTGGGCGCGCAGGGCATCCCCTGCCCTGCCGCGCTGGTGCAGGGCGTTCAGCCCGGGCAGGAGCTGCTGCTGGATGACGGCAAGCTGCTGGCACGGGTGGACGCTGTGGAGCCGGAAGCGCTCGTGTGCACCGTAGTGCGGGGCGGCGTGCTGCAAAGCCGCAAAAGTCTGGCCGCACCGGGGGCAGACATCCAAATGCCCACCCTGACCGCCGAAGACACGGAGAACCTTGCCATCGCCGCCGGTTGCGGCGTTACCGGGGTGATGCTGCCCTTTGTGCGCGGCGCTGCGGATATCCGCAGCCTGCGGCAGGCGCTGGCAGAGGCCGGTGCGCCGCAGCTGAAAATTCTTGCCAAAATTGAAAACCTTGCGGGCGTGCAGGCACTGCCGGAGTTTTTGCCGCTGGTGGACGAGGTAGTCATTGCCCGGGGCGACCTTGGCAACGCCATGCCCCTGTGGGAATTGCCCCGCTGCCAGAAACAGCTTTCTGCCGCCTGCCGGGCAGCCGGAGTGCCCTTTATGGTGGTGACCCAGATGCTGGACAGTATGCACACCCGGGCTGTGCCCACCCGCGCCGAGGTGAGCGACATCTACAACGCCGTACTGGACGGTGCGTCCAGCCTGATGCTCACCGGCGAGACCGCCGCCGGGCAGTACCCGGTACAGGCCATGGAGTATCTGGTGCGCACCGCCCGCACGGCGATGTAAGAGGAAAAATTATTTTTTATTTGGGCTTCCGAAAAGTCTGCGGACTTTTCGGAAGCTCTTTTTCACGGAAAGGGGTCGTGACCGAGAGATATTTTTCCGCAAAAGGATAGCATCTTTTGTCTGCTTCCTGTATAATACAGGTAAAATCAACTGAAGTCAGAAAGGTTTATCGTTTATGGGCATCGTAGTCATCGGAGCTGTTTTTGTGGATATCAAGGGCTATCCCCTTTCCACCTATATCCCCGGCGGGCGCAACGCCGGACGTATCGAGCAGGTACACGGCGGCGTGAGCCGCAACGTGGTGGAGGATATTGCCAACGTGGAGCTGCGCCCCACCTTTGTGGGTCTGGTAGATGACACCGGCATGGGACAGGACGTCATCGACAAGCTGGCAAAGCACAAGGTGAACACCCGCTTTATCCAGAAAAAGCCGGACGGCATGGGCACATGGCTGGCCATTTTTGACAACGACGGCGATGTGCACGCCGCCATCTCCAAGCGGCCGGACACCACCCCGCTGACAGGCCTGCTGCAGGAGCAGGGCGATGAGATCTTTGCAGACTGCGATTCCATTGCACTGGAACTGGACCTTGAAAAAGAGACGGTGAAGCAGACCCTGCGCTACGCCAAAAAGTACGGCAAAAAGGTGTTTGCCGTGGTCTCCAACATGAGCATCGCCATGGAGCGGCGGGATTTTTTGCAGCAGATCGATTGTTTCGTCTGCAACCAGCAGGAGGCCGGGCTGCTGTTCTCGGATGACTACGACCACCTTTCCCCGGACGAGATGTGCCGGGTGCTCACGGGCAACGTGCGCAGCGCCAACATTCCCAGCATGGTGGTGACCATGGGCGGGCAGGGCGCAGTATACGCCTGTGCAGACGGCAGCTGCGGCATCGTGCCCGCCAAAAAGGTGGATGTCATGGACACCACCGGTGCGGGCGACGCCTTCTTTGCAGGCACGGTCATCGGCCTGACCTACGGCAAAACGCTGGCAGAATCCTGCGAGATCGGCAGCCGTCTGGCGGCCTCGGTCATCTGCATCACCGAGAACGTCTGTCCCCGCTTCCGCCCGCAGGAGTTCGGGCTGGATGTGCCGGTGGTGGACTGACGGTTTAAAGCGAAAAAATATTTATAGTCTGCCAACCGGGAAAATCTGCGGATTTTCCCGGTTGGCCTTTTCATGGTTTGATTTTTACGCAAAAACGCATTTTCCCCCTTGACAGAAGCGGCAGTTTCTGGTATCAATAAAAATGATAAAGGGGAGTAGAGGGCGGTCCGCCGGTCAAGGCTTTTTCACCGGCAGGCCGCTGCATGGCAGCGTCATCACGGCAGCAATGCCCGATGTCATGTGTTCGCTTGAGACTTTTGTCACAGATCTTACGCTGTGGCAAGGGTCTCTTTTTTCTTGCCGCAGCATCAGAACAAAAGGAGGCAGAAAAACATTATGAATTTCTGGAACACATTCGCCGCGCTCTTTTCAAACTTTGGGGCGCTGACATGGCAGATGGTGGTCATGTGGGGCATCGGTGCCCTGCTCATCTACCTTGCCATCGTTAAAAAAATGGAGCCCAGTCTGCTGCTGCCCATGGGGTTCGGTGCCATTCTGGTCAACCTTCCCGCATCCGGTGCCATCACGCAGGGAGACACCGTCGGCCCCATCTCAGCCCTGTTTGAGGCGGGGATGTCCAACGAGCTGTTCCCGCTGCTGCTGTTCATCGGCATTGGTGCCATGATCGATTTTGGCCCGCTGCTGGAAAAGCCGTGGCTCATGCTGTTTGGCGCAGCGGCACAGTTCGGCATCTTTTTTACCCTGTTTCTGGCCGGGTTCTTCTTTGATCTGAAGGATGCCGCGTCCATTGCGGTCATCGGCGCAGCGGATGGCCCCACCGCTATTTTTGTGGCAAACACCCTGAAATCCCAGTATCTGGGTGCCATTATGGTGGCAGCCTACAGCTACATGGCGCTGGTACCCATCGTGCAGCCGCCGGTCATCCGGCTGCTGACCACCCAGAAGGAGCGCCGCATCCGTATGCCCTACGAAAAAGGCAACGTCACCCAGCTGACCAAGATCCTGTTCCCCGTTGTGGTCACGGTGGTCGCCGGTCTGGTAGCCCCGGCCAGCGTGGCGCTGGTAGGCTTTTTGATGTTCGGCAACCTGCTGCGGGAGTGCGGGGTGCTGAACTCTCTGAGCGAGACCGCCCAAAACGTGCTGGCAAACCTCATCACCCTGCTGCTGGGTCTGACCGTAGCCGGGCAGATGACCGCCGACAAGTTCGTCCGGCCGGACACCCTGCTCATCATGGCACTGGGTCTTGTGGCCTTTATCTTTGATACCGCAGGCGGCGTGTTGTTCGCCAAGCTGCTGAACCTCTTCCTGCCCGAGGGCAAAAAGCTGAACCCCATGATCGGCGCGGCAGGCATCTCGGCCTTCCCCATGAGCGGACGTGTGGTCAACAAAATGGGTCTGGCCGAGGACAGCCAGAATTTCCTGCTGATGTACTCCATCAGCGTCAACGTTTCCGGGCAGATCGCATCCGTCCTTGCCGGCGGACTGATCCTTTCCCTGATGGCTTAACGGAGGTGCCTTTATGCTTCATCTTTCTTCCTGGATGACCACCCTGCCCATGATGCTCATCGGCATGACCGGTATCCTGCTGGTCATCGGTTTTCTCGTGCTGGTCGTGATGGCGCTGAACTGTCTCAACCGCCGCAAATAAAGGATTATAAATGCAAAAAGGACTGCCGTGCAACGCGCGGCAGTCCTTTTTATATCAATTTACTTACTGATGGAAAGGGTGCCGAAGGCAGTCTCCTCGAAGTGGCTGTTGTACAGTTCCTGCATCAGCTTGATGAGCGAGAGGGTATCCTCTGCACCGGCGGTCTCGTAGCAGGAGTGCATCGCCAGCTGCGGCAGGCCGATGTCCACACAATTCATGGACACCTGTGCCATGGCCAGATTGCCCAGCGTGCTGCCGCCTACCTTGTCGGAGCGGTTTGCAAAGTACTGCAGCGGCACACCGGCGCGGGCTGCCAGTTCCCGGGCAGCGGCAACGCTCATGCCGTCACTGGTGTACTTCTGGCCGGCGTGGGTCTTAATGACCACGCCCTTGTTCATGTAGGTGCAGTTGTTCACATCGGTGTGCTCCGGGTGGTTGGGGTGCACGGCGTGGGCGTTGTCGGCGCTGACCATAAAGCTGGAAGCCACCGCGCGGTGGAAGTCCTCGTCGTTGCCACCAAGGCTCTGGGCAATGCGGTGCAGCACATCGTACAGGAAGGTGGAGGCTGCGCCCTGCTTGGTGCCGGAGCCGACTTCCTCGTTATCAAAGAAGGCTGCCACGCCGATGGAGCGGGCGTTCTTGGCGGTCAGCAGACCTTTCAGGATGCCGTAGACGCACTGCTGGTCATCCAGACGGCCGCAGGAGATAAACTCCTCGTTGCAGCCCCAGACGGTGGCCTTTTCCCGCACATAGAGGAACAGGTCGCTGCCAAGGATCTGTTCCTCGGACACCTTCAGTTCCTCTGCGATCAGCTTTTTCAGCGCGCCCTCCTCGCAGGCACCGCCCAGCACGGGCAGCATATCCACCTGCTTGTTGAAGGAGGCCTTATCATTGACCTCGCGGTTCATGTGGATGGCTACACTGGGGATCATCAGCAGGTCGCGGTCCAGTGCCACCAGACGGGATACGATAGCGCCGTTCTCCTGCACCAGCACACGGCCCGCCACAGACAGCGGACGATCCATCCATGTGGCGCAGATCATGCCGCCGTAGCCCTCGGTGTTCAGCTTGGTGTAGTTCTGGCCCATGTGGATCTCGGCGTTCTCCTTGATGCGGAAGCAGGGAGAATCGGTATGGGCGGCGGCAACGTTGAAGCTGTAGTTTTCCAGCTGGTCGCCCATACGGAAGGCGATGATGCTGGAGCCGTTACGGCAGACAAAATAGTCCTTGCCGGGCTCCAGCGCCCACTTGCGGCTTTCCAGCAGCTCTGCAAAACCTGCCTTCAGCAGGATATCCCGCACAGCGGCGGTGGTGTGGTATGCGGTGGGGTTGCCGTCGATGAAGGACAGCATTTCACGGACTTCGGATGCGATCATAAAAATAAACCTCCTATGGTGTATCTGAAAAGTCGAAAATTTAGTCTATTTCTACAAACACAGCGGGCTTTTGCGTTAAACAGCCTTGAAATCCACAAAGGATTCCTGCGGCTATTTGCCTTAAATCCCGCTTGTGCTTGCGAAATATTCGTCATTTTCTTGGTTTTCAGATACACCTTAATTTCCTGAGAAAAGAGCCGGTCAGTGCTGACCGGCCCTTTTTAAGCATATTCAGGTTACTTTTTGGCAGCGGTCTGCTCGCGCTTTGCAAGGGCGGGCAGAATGAATCCCAGCACGGTCAGCACCACGGGGGTGATGACGTTCAGTGCAAAGGTGAAGGGATCCTTGTCATACATACCCAGCACGCAGCACACGGCGGTAACGGCAAAGCACCAGCCGCCGAAGAACTTGGCCACGGCCTGATTCTTGACAAAGCGGTACTCGGCAGGGATGGTATCGTAGGCATTGCGCAGGGCAATGTAGGCAGCAAACACCCACAGGTAGCGCATGGGCATACACACAGAGTTCAGCTTGGTCAGTTGGCGCAGAACGGCAGCAGCACCGGGCACGAAGGACTGTGCCAGAATGATGGAGCCGGACAGCACAGCCACCATTTTGATGCCGTTGCTGTGCACGCCGTGGGCGTTGACCTTGTGCAGAGCCTGCGGGATGAACTGCTTGGTGTGCTCGTTATCCAGCAGCATACGCAGCGGTGCGTCGATGCTCAAAATCAGCACGGCGAGCTGGCTGATGACGTTGCACAGGGCGTAGATGATCATGAACAGATCGCCCACATGGTAGTACTGACCCAGCTTCTGGAAGGCCCAGTAGGAACTGTTTGCAACATAGGCGTTGAAGCTTTCGGCGCTGGCGTTGATGATGGCGGGGTCGAACATACGGCTCATGGCCAGCGTGCCCAGAATGGCGCAGGCGACCACCATGACGGCCAGCGCGATCATGCCGCGGGGGAAACCCTTGCTGGGGTTCTCGACCTTATTGACGTAGGGAGAGATCTTCTCGCAGCCGCCCACAGCGAACACCAGAATGGACAGAGAAGTAAAGTAGGTGACGTTGAAGTTGGGGATCATACTGCTGAAGCTCAGGTTTGCGTGGACGTACTCTGCCGTGGGGTTAATGGCCGGGGCAGCGAACATCATCAGGATGTACAGCAGGGACATGACGAAGGTGCAGGTGCCTGCGGCGGTGAGCAGCTTTTTCAGGGGGTTCAGACCCAAGCTTGCAATGTAGCAGCCCAGCAGCAGGATGCAGAAGGTAGCCAGCTGGATGTAGCGGGTGGGGAAGGAATCGTAGGTCTCCGCATTGCGGAAAACGGCCCAGCTCAGCGCCTTCAAAAAGCCGCTGCCCTTGCTGGCGATGTAGGTGATGTGGCAGGCCCAGTAGGTCCAGCCGGCGTAGTAGGCCAGCTTGGCGTTGGTGGTTTGGTGCAGCCATGAACTGACGCCGCCGCCCTCATTCTTAAAGGCAGAGCCCAACTCACCCACCATCAAGGCATAGGGGATGAAGTACAGGGCAAACATAAAGATCCAGCTGAAGATGACCTGCGGACCGTTAAAGTACACAAAGCCGTTGGTAATGTTGCCGAAGCCCCAGACCGTAGAAAAGGCCATGAAGGCAAGGGTGAGCCACGAGATCTTTGTGGCTTTTTCTTTGTTAGACATGCGGACAATTCCTCTCTTTCTTTTCCACACAGGGCGGAAGTTCCTGTAAGAAGGCCGATGTTCCGCATACATTTCGCAATTTTACCAAAAATACAGCAGTACTCGACCAGTCACTTTGACAGTATATCATAATTGCAGATTGTAGACAATCTGCAATTTTCATAAAATGATTGGTCAAAATTTAGATGGTCAGCCAAATTTCCCTTATTTTGCTGTTTCGTCCGCTGCCTGTACGGCGCTGTTTGCGCTGCGCATCCGCTCCATGGGCTCCATGTAGTGGGCATAGACGGCGCGGCAGGCAGCCTCGGTGTCGCCGCTTGCCAGCGCCTCGTACAGCTTGGTGTGGATGCCGTTCTGCCGCTGTGCCAGAGCCTCGTGGCTAGAGCCGCTGTTCGCCCCAACAAGCAGGTTGCCGTAGTTCAGGTCGTTCCAGATCTTCAACAGTCTGGGCAGCCCCGCCCGCTGCACGATGACCGCATGGAAGCGGTTGTCGTTCTCCACGATCTGCGAAAGATCCCCCGGCCGGACATTGCGCATCTCCTCCAGAATGCCGCGCAGGGCGCGCAGATCCTCCTCCGGGAATTTGCAGTCAAAATAGCGCAGCGCCGTCATTTCCAGATTTGCCCGCAGCAGATAGATCTCGTAGGCATCCTCCGGCTTCACCCGGCGCACCGAGCAGCCTACATTGCGCGAATACTCGACCATACCCTCCTGTTCCAGCTGCCGCAGCGCCTCCCGAATGGGTGCCCGGCTGGAGCCGAACTCCTCGGCCAGTTTCTGCTCGGTCAATTTTACGCCCGGCTGCAGTTCCCCGGTAAGGATCTTGCTCCTGATGGCAGAGGTGATACTTTCCCGTAAAGTCTGAAAGGCAAATTCGCCCATGACCTTTCTCCCCCTTTTTCCCTTCTATACGTTCTTTTTTTTGCCGCACACAGTCCGCAGCCGCTGCCAGTGCAGCCGCAGGCCTGTATTGCGTGCACCTTATAAGGATACCACGAAACTGTGGAAAAATAAAGTTTTCTGGCAAAAACAGGTACTTTCTCCCCTCTCCGTCATCGAAAGCCTGTACACAAAAAATGCCCCCGGAGGGCCTTGCGGCTCTCCGGGGGCATCTTATATGTGCTATGCCTTGGCGCACACGGCCGGCATTTACTCGATCTCGATCAGATTCGGGTTCTCAGGCAGAGCCTTTGTCTGCTGAGGAGCGGGCAGCTGGATGTGCAGGACGCCATCCTCAAACTTTGCGTGGATGTCCTCCTTCTTCACCTCGCCCACATAGAAGCTGCGGGCGCAGCTGCCGGAGAAGGTCTCGCGCCGCACATAGCGGCCCTTGTTGTCCTTTTCATCGTTAGAGTGGCTGCGCACGGCCTGAATGGTCAGGTAGCCGTCGCTCAGATCCATCTGAACGTCTTCTTTCTTGCAGCCCGGCAGGTCAACGTCCACTTCGTAGCCGTTGTCCGTCTGCTTGACATCGGTCTTCATCATGTTTGCACCGCGCTTACCAAAGGTGTCGCGGGCTTCGCGGTTCATCGCACGCTCCAGTGCACCCTCGTTCCAGAACGGATCAAAGAGATCATCGAACAGGTTCTCATGAAAAACAGTCGGCATAAACATAAAACATACCTCCAATCCCGGCGTTCGGGTCGGGGCAAAAACTTTGAAGCGTCCATTCGGAAAGGCTTTCCGGGGAGCCTTGCGGCTCTCCTTTTGCCCTTCCTCCTGAGCACGCCACTGTTATAGCACGATTTTTTAGCACTGTCAAGCGTAGAGTGCTAAAATTCATAAAAGAATAATACTTTTGTCACAGCTTCTGCGATTTTTGAAAAAATAAAGCGCAGAAACGTGCTTATTGCATTGTAAATGGAACAAGCGCTCCTTGAATAAACCCCGCAAAATACGCAATACCTGTACTTGCAGCAATGCAGACGCCCCACAAGACCCATGCGGCAAGCTTTTTGCCGGTCAGCCTGTAAATGGCGTTCCAATACTCCACGTTGCACCATACAAGCGCCGCCGAAAACAAGACCGAGAGCCACTGCGCACGGAAGGACAGTTCCATGCTGATAAGCAGATAGTTCGTCAGTGTATAAAACAGACTTCTGCCCACGATTTCCGGCACGCTTGAATGCTTTTGCTGCATATCAGTCACCCGTCTTTCCGTTCAAACCCCAGATAACGCGTGCCCTGAAAGCTCAGCTTTCCGGTGTCGCCTTCTGCCAGCTGGCCGTATTCCGTGCCGCTCAGCCGCAGCTCCATGCGGTCGCCGCTTTCCACCTGAAAGGTCACATAATAGGTAGTAGCGCTCGTGCTGGTGTAGCCGTGGGCGCCGGTCATGTCCCCTGCATTGGCGGTATGATGGCGGGAAACGTTCATCCGCTTGGCCACCACAGTAGCCGGAACGGTAAGGCGCGGGGACGCATTATTTTTGCTCCATGTGCGCAGGTTGCCCACCACGGTAAACAGGATCATGCCCAGTACAAACAGAAACACCAGCGGGAACAGGATGCTGAACAGCGCGTCAAACCCACTATAAAACATATTAGTCCTCCAAAATTTCCTCCAGCAGCTGCTTTACGTCCTCCAGAAAAGCGTCCTCGCCGAGGGTGTTCATTTTAAAGAACACCGCCTGACTGCCGCCCGCTGCAATGGCCGACAGCCGGATAGGCTCGTCCCCGTTCTGGAACAGGGTCAGCGTCAGGCTGAGACGGTTGCCGCCCACCATACTGTACCGCTCAAACACCCGCACACTGCACCGGGCGCTGCCCTCCTTGAAATCGCTGCCGGCCTCCAGCTCTGCCGACCAGCTGCTGTCCGGGATGGCGTGCTCCAGCTTGCGGAGCAGGGTATCGAAGTTCTGGTTGCGGATGGTCTTTTCAAAAATAGCCATAGCTGCCTCCTTTTGCAAAATGCAGTCCCTTTACTCTGAATACGAATAAAAGCAGGCAACTATTGCAGCGCCCGCCCTTATTTTGCTGCGGTCAAGCTTTCTTTTTGCGCAGCTTGGGTGCGGTGGCGGTGTAACTCATATCCAACACCAGCCGGAGTTTATCCTCCGGGGCGCTGCCGTCCAGCGCGGCGGTGATCCAGTTTTCCTTGTTCATGTGGTAGGCCGGGTAAAAGCCCGGTTCTGCCCGTAGAGAACCGATGAGGATGGGGTCGCATTTCAGGTTCACGATATCCACCGGCTGCTGCCCGGACAGCCCCAGCTTGCTTTTGGGCACGGTGGTGACCAGCGCAAACCACTTGCGGTTTGCCGCATGGCGGAACACCGCCGACTCCGAGGTGTCCATCCACGGGTAGTCCGGCTCCACGCTATAAGTATCAAAAATGAGCTGTTCCAATCCCTTGCGGTCCATGGGCTCTCCCCTCTTTTAAAGCAGCTGCGCCAGCACATTCTCCGGGCGGGGGGTGTGGTTTTTGTATTTTGCCCGCAGCGGGGCTGCGGCGTTGTCCATAATGTAGGGCACGCCCACCACGTCCAGCATGGTCTCGTCGTTGTAGTTATCGCCAAAGGCCATGACCTGTGCGGGGTCGATGCCAAGGGTGCTGCACACGCACTGCACCCCGATGCCCTTGTTGGCAAAGGTGGTATCGATCCAGAACGGCCCCGCCACGGCGCAGTTGGCCTGTTTCCAGCGGGGCACAAAGCGCTCCACATAATTCTCCACGCCCTCGTGCAGGTACACCGACACCTTGGTGATGTCCTCCGGCACCTCGGCGGGGCTGTGAATGATCTGGTAGTGGTTGCCCACGAACTGCACCCGCTGCAGCATCCCAAGGCCGCGCTCCATCAGGTAGGCGGTGTTCTGGCCGGAGAGCATCACCTCGCCCTGTCCCTCGCTGCGCGTCCACATATCGTTGGCGATCTCCTCCGCCAACGCCCGGGGCATGGGATTTTTGGCGATGCACTGTTCTTCTTTAAAGATGGTGCCGCCGTTTTCGCAGATAAACACGCAGCAGTCCGCCACTGGTGCAAAAAGCTTGCGCAGGCTGGTATACTGCCGCCCGGAGGCCGGACAGAACCAGATGCCCCGCTGATGCAGCGCCCGGATCTGTGCAAAGATCTCGCCCTCCAGTTCTTTTTTGCCATATTGCAGCAGCGTACCGTCAATATCGCTGCAAACCAGTCTGATGTCCATGGCTGTTGTTCCCTTTCCGTTTTTTCTTATTTTACCACGGTTTTTCGCTGCGGAAAAGCCCCGGGCACGGCTTTTGCTCCCTTTCCCTGCGCCGCTCAGGGCTTGGGCTGGTAGTGCATACTGGATACATTATAGATGGTAACAAAGGCCTTGGGGTCCTCGCGGTTGATAAAGTTCATCAGCTTCTGATATTCGTTTTTGTCTACGATGGTAATGATCTCGTTGTGCTTTTCAAAGTTGTATGCACCGATGGCCTCGTACATGGTGGCACCACTGTGCAGGTCGTTGATGATGAACTGCCGCAGCGTCTCCTCCTTTTCGGTAATGATACACACCCGGCGCTTGATGCTGTTGTCGAAGATGAAATGATCCAGCACCATACCGTTGAAATAGGTGCCAAGAATGCTCAGAACAACGGTCTTTTTATCGTAGACAAGGGCGGCAGAGAGCGCCACGCACATTCCCGAAAGGGACATGGCCTTGCCCAGTTCCATGTGCAGGTACTTATTCATGATCTTTGCCACGATATCCAGCCCGCCGGAGGATGCGTTGCGGTTGAACAGGATGCTCAGACCCACGCTGACCACCAGAATATAGCACAGTACATCCAACTCCTGACTGCCTGTCAGGGAACCGAAATCCGGGAACAGGCGCTCGAAAAGCCCCAGAAACACCGGCAGCATCACGCTGGTATACACGGTTTTTGCACCAAACTCCCTGCCGCAGGTGATAAAACCGATGATGAGCAGCACGATATTCAGCACCATGGTAATGGCCGAAAGCGGCAGCGGCACAAAATTAGAAAGCACGATACCAAGGCCGGAAATGCTGCTGACGGATGTGTGGCTGGGCACCAGAAAAAAATAGACCGCCGCTGCAATAATGGCAACGGCTCCGGTCAGGACTGCCGCCTCCTTGACAAGGGCGGGATAGTTCAGTTTCTTGTTTGTCATTGTTGCTCCTCCAAGCTTTTGTTTTCCGTCTTTCAGTATACCATGCTTTGCGCTTATAGGAAAGCACCCCCGGGCAAAAGACCAAAAAACGGGTCAGAAACGCCCACAGGTGTTTCTGACCCGTTTCATAATATCTTACCGGTTCACGAAATTCAGCACCAGCGCCAGCAGCAGCATATGCACGGGGTAAAAGGCGTAGCAGGCATACTGGAAGGGCTTGCTGTGGCAGCCCTGCCGCCCGCGGTACAGCCAGATGGGCACCAGTGCCAGCAGCGCCAGACCCTGCTGGCAAAGCTCAAAGTCCATGCCGAAAAGCTGAATGGGGTACATAAGCCCGCCCAGCAGCTCCACATTGACCCAGTACAGCGCTGCCAGCTGCCCCAGCAGGCACCACCACTTGCGTCCATGGAAGAAGTAGAAGATGAACACGGTCAGCACACCGGCACCGTAGTAGTCCACCATGCCCAGCGTGCCCAGCACCGCGCCTGCCACCACCACAAGGGCAGCTACCAGCAGGTACAACCATGTTTTCTGCTTTTTGCGCACCGTTTCCATCAGATGGATGCCCAGAATGCCCAAAAGCAGCGTCCAGATAACGTTCTGATGCACCGGGTAGAACCATGTACCGCCGTACATCAAATCGAAGGGCACTTCCGAAAGCAGGGCAAACAGCAGCAGCCGCAGGGTGTATTTTTTCAAATCGTGGGTGTAAAAATAGCCCTCCACCGCCATAAAGGCAAAGATGGGAAAGGCCAAGCGCCCGGCGCAGGTCAGCCATTCCTGCGCGGGCAGCAACGTCGCCCACAGGTGGTCCATCAGCATCAGCGCCATGGCAAGGATATGAAGAGCCGCTGCGCTCAGGTCAAAGTGGGTCGCAGCAGTGGAATGGATTGGTTTGGTTGACATAGGCATACCTCGTTTTTGTCGAAATTTGGTCGTTCTGTCTGGAATACGAACGAGCCCCGCAAAGAATTGCAGCCCCGGCCAGATTTTTCCACCGCCGGGGCTGCAGGAATGCTTTATTTTTTCTGTTGCGAATACCCCAGACACAAATAGCTGGAGCCAAGGCAGAGCCATACCACCGCCATAGAGTGATTTTCTGCAGTGATGAAATTCAGCACCGCAACAAGAAAAAACAACAGTCCGCTGAGATAGAACAGATTGCATTTTTTCATAGAGCATTCCTCCGGTTTTGGTTTTCTCACCGGCTATTTTGGATACGGCAAGCGCAGGGGCGGCTGCCATTTTACTCCGCGTGCAAAGGGGCGCAGAGCGCCCACCCGGCACGCAGAAAGTGTGTGCCCGCAGCAGTCTGCGGGGCAAATTCATGAAGGGTGGCTTGCCTGCCTGCCCATGGAGACGTAAGCGCAAAAGCAGGAATGCGGGAAGGAGCAAGGGACGGTTTCGGCGAAAAAGCGTCTGGCGGTGGCGGAAAAGCCGAACGCAAGATTTTTCATAATAGCTGGCTCGTAAGGTGAGCCGTACCAAAACTTCCTTGCGGAAATGTGCAGCGTTATAGTTCATCTGCACCTGAACCGGCAGCTGTGCACCCGGCGCTTGCCGCACCCAAAATAGCCGGTGGAACGTTTATTTAGTTTTTAGCGTTTTCCAGATAGATCTCAAGGGCTTCGGCAAAGCTGGCGTTCACATCAAAGGGGACTGTGTAGTCTACCTTGGAGGTCACAAGGCAGAGATCCAGCCGGTTGGAGGTTTCGTCTGCCTGCCGGTTCAGTTTGCTCAGCGCCGCATGGATGACCTTGCGGTCGTAGTTGATGGTGGTCACCCGCTTCACATCGCAGCAGTAGGAGATCTGGTTGCCCTCGGCGTTGAAGCGGTAGCCGGTGCCCCCGCCGGAGAGCAGCTGCTCAGAACTGCGCAGGTCGTTCATCCGTTTGAAGGTGCGGGCAATGCTCTGCCGCGCAGCATTCAGGCTGACCTCGCTGTCCATATCCATGTCCAGCGCATCCTTTGCCTTGCGGATGGCGGCAAACAGACGGCTCTTCTCCTCCAGCAGATAGAGCATGAACCGGGCAATGTCGGTGATCTGCTCTGCATATTCGGTCTGTGCCACGTCCATAACGGTCTCGTCCTCGGCCTCGGGCATCACCTTATGGCGCAGATAGGTGTTGGCCACCTTGGTCACGTTGGCATCGCAATCCAGAATGCCCTGCGCCTCGTCCAGCAGAGACTGGAGCTTGTTCTGGTAGCGGAATGCTTCCTTAAGGTTCATAGTCGTTCCCTCCATCTTGTTTTTTCTGCTTTCAGCTTACCACAGACTGCCTGCCTGCGCAAGCTTTCCGGTAAAACAGACAAAACGCCCGCCCCGGCATGACCGGAGTGGGCGTTTTGCATTGCTGTGACACTTATTGGGATAAGAGATTGGCATTACTCAGCCGGCCACGCGCTCGGTGCGGCCTGCCTCCAGCATATAGCGCAGGAAGCCGGTCACGTCGGCGGGGTCGGTCACGGTGAGGTCAAAGCCCTTCTTGGGGGCAGTGTCCATCATCTGCAGCATGGAGCGTGCGGTAGCGTCCTTTTTCAGGTCGCAGGTCTTGCCGTTGTCCAGATGCAGCAGCACGCTGCCGTGGCTGGCAGAAAGCTGGTGCATGAAACGATCCTTATCAAAATACTCGATACGAAGCATAGGAATACCTCCTTGACGAAGTGGTTTATGTTACACTTGCCGCCGCTTCCTGTTTGGAAGTGCGGCGGAAAAATAGCGGTTTTGCCCGGCAGGGAACGCGCTTATACGGCTTGCGCTCCGGCTGCGCCGGTGCTATACTGAGCTTGGAAGCTCTGATAGGATAATACCACAAAACAATCGATAATAATAGAACAAAACCGCATAGTATATGCAACAAAACCGGCATTGATAAAAAACATTCAAAGTATTGCGGAAAGGAATTGGTGAATATGGCATATCAGACAAGCTGTGCCTCTTATACCAACGGCCGGGTAGGCCTGACCAGCGCCACCGCCGTGGTGGCCGATGCCGCCGGGCGGGAGCAGACCCAGCACGGCAGCCCGCTGTTCCCCATTGCCTGCTACGCCGAGGATCTTTCCAGCTACTCGGTGGCATGGCACTGGCACGAGGAGTTCGAGTTTATTCTGGCGGCACTGGGGCCTATCCATGTGGACGTGAACAAGACCCGCCTGACCCTGCAGACCGGGCAGGGCGTGTTCATCAACTCCGGTGCGCTGCACGCGGTAGAATCCTCCGAGGGCAAGGCGCTGCTGCACTCCGGTGTGTTCCACCCCCGGCTGATCGGCGGCATGGACACCGTGTTCTGGCAAAAGCTCAACCGTCCCCTTTTGCAGCCGGGCACGCCGCCCTTCTTTTTGCTGGACGAGGCCGTGCCATGGCAGCGGCAGGTGCTGCTCTGCCTGCGGGAGGCATGGAAGGGCGTGGCGGACGAGCCCTTTGACTACGAGAACCGGGTGCGGTACCACCTTACCGCTGCCCTGCGGCTGCTCATTACCCAATGCGTCAGCGGCAAGGTGAAGGTATCGGAGCAGGAACAGATCGCCTCGGAGCGGATGAAGCAGATGCTGCGTTATGTAGAGGAGCACTACGCCGAGGAACTGACCGTGGAAAAGCTGGCCGGGTGCGTCGCCCTGAGCGAAAGCGCCTGTCTGCGCAGCTTCCGGCAGTTTCTGGGCATCACGCCCATCCAGTACGTCAAGCAGTTTCGGGTGGAAAAGGCTGCCGAGCTGCTGCGCTCCACCCGGCTCAAGACCGGCGAGGTGGGGCTGGAATGCGGTTTCTCAGACGCCAGCTACTTTATTAAATCTTTCCGGGAGATCAAGCACTGCACTCCCCGGGAGTACCGCATCCGCTTCTGCTGAGCAAAAAGTGAAAAATGCTCTGCCGTGTATGCCGGGCACGATCCGGTGTCTGCAGGGTATTTGTCCTTTCAGCTTTCTTTGCAAAATCCTGTATACAATATTTCATTCCGCAGTGCTGCCGCAACAGCCAGCGCCGTGCCTTGCAATTGTAGTATTTGACAGTTATTCTCTATTTTCTTTGTATATTTGGTACAACAGCCGCTTTATCGCGGCATTTTATCAGCACTTTTCCTGCACCATGAAGTGGTATATCAATTTTTCCGTTTCCTGAGCAGTTCTGTACTCAGGTGCAAAAGCTTGTATACAAGCATCTGAATAACGTTCCGTTCCAGCATTGACATTCGGCTGCCGGGACGGTACAATGATACTAAGCTAATTTTACCAGATAAATGGAGAACGACTATGGCTACATTGCAGCACAATGATGAGCTCTATCATATTCTCGAGGACGAGATCTGCGCACTGAAGATCCTGCCCGGGGAGGCGCTGAGCGAGAACCAGCTGTGCAAGCGGTTCGGCGTTTCGCGCACGCCCATCCGCAGCGTTTTGCAGCGGCTGGAGCAGAACCGCTTTGTGCAGATCATCCCCTGCAAGGGCACCATCGTTACCGCTATCGACATCGGCGTGGTGGATCAGCTCATCTTCCAGCGTGTTGCGGTGGAGGGCATGGTGTTCCGGGATTTCGTGCAAAGCTGCTCGCCCATGGAGATCCTTGCGGTGGAACACCTTTATAATATGCTGCTGGAGGCCGCTGCCGAGCGCAGCGACCCGGAGAGTTTTGATTTCAACCACTTCCTCAGCTGCGACCTTGCCATGCACGAGTACTGGTTCCGCAAAACCAGCAAGGAGTATCTTTGGGAGCAGATGACCCGCCCGCAGGCAGACTATTCCCGCTTTATCCGTCTGGACATCGTAGGTGCGCGCAATGTGCCCAGCGTTGTCAGCGAGCACGCCGAGATGCTGCGCATTCTGCGGGAGAAGGATCTGGACGCTATCGAGCCGCTGATGCGCACCCACCTGTACGGCGGCGTGAGCCGCATGGGCAGCAAGATCTACTCGGACGAATATCGCCCCTACTTCAAGCTGCCGGAGAACAAAAAATAAAAAAGGCCGCTGCGCAGTTTCCCGTGCAGCGGCTTTTTTCTGGTTGCGCCAGCAGGAGTCGAACCTACGATGGGGGAGTCAAAGTCCCCTGCCTTACCGCTTGGCGATGGCGCATCATGAGAGATAGTATAGCATATTTTCCGCCGTTCCACAAGGGGTGCGCCGCGTTTTTGCGGCTTTTTTCTGTCGATTTTGGGGCTTAGCGGCTGGGCTTTTGCGTTTTCCATATCCTGCCCTGTTTTTTACGAAAGGTAAGTTTTGCGGGAGGCGTTTTTCAAAAAACACAGTTCGCAGGGGTTCAAAATTCATCTTGTAAAGGTGAATTTTATTTTTTCATAATTTTTCTTATTATTTTTGCAAAAGACTGTATTTTTTGTTGCAGTTCTGGTACACTGGATGTGATAAAAATAGATTGAAGAAGCTTCTCCACGTCCGGGCTGCGCCCGGATGGGGCAGTGACTCCATCTTTGTGAAGGAAAGCGAGGGATCTCATGAAAAAATTCCTGAAAACACTGGTGGTCGGGCTTTGCCTGTTCACACTGCTGTGCTGCGCACTGCCGGCTGCATTTGCCGCCGACACAACCTCCGGGAGCAAAAAGGAAGAGAACGTGTACGCCATTGGTATGGATGCCCAGGGCGGCGTCTGCTCTACTGTGGTCGTCTACACGACCTTGTCCGGCAAGCTGGAGAGCACGCCCGAGCAGCCTACTATGACGGGCTATACCTTTGACGGCTGGTACACCGAGCCGGTGGGCGGCAGCAAGGTGACCACCTCCACCGTGTTCACCTCCGACGCCACCATCTATGCCCACTGGACCGCCAAGGCCGGCCCTTCTACCGTACCGCAGCCCACCACTCAGCCTGCCACCGCTGAATGGCAGAAGTATGCAGGGCCCGCACTTGTGGCCGGTGCCCTGCTTACCACCCTGCTGGTGGCCACCATGTTCTGAATGTTGCTGTAAAGCACAATGATACCATTGAAGAAAGGGATCTTACCATGACTACTTCTACCATGAAACTGCCCACCTGCTACACCGCTATCGATGCCGAGGAGATGACCTATCTGGACGGCGGCGCCAACAATGCTTACCAGACCTTCTTGGACGTTGGTAAGGTGTTCAACTACATCGCCCGCATCTTCTCCGGTGCAAGTTCCATCATCAACAACGTCAACGTCATCTACCAGTCCTTTGTATCGCTGAACAGCCTGCTGGGCAGCTTTGGCAAGTAAAAGGATCGCCCCAAAGTTTACATCCGGGAGCCGCACTTTTTCGAAAAAGTGCGGCTCCTTTTTTTGTGCGCACAGTTCTTCAGCGTAGTACAGTGTAAAACCTCACGCTTCAAAATCATGAACAAACTTTTTAAGTTTTTTGGGGGTCAGCAGCCAGTTTTTGTTATTTTTTCACACATAACGCAAAAAATTGCGATATTTTTTCGGCGTTATCTCTTGATTTTGTGTCTGATCTGTTATATTGTTGTTATAGGGCTTTTGGTAAAATATGGTAATTCGTAAAAGGTGCTTTTCACCCCGCAAAAACTGTGGCGGCAAGCGCATTTCAATCCATTTTTGTTAAGCAATTTCGTAAATTTCGAAAACCTTTTCGTTCTTGATAAGCTGGGAGTCATACACACATGGCAGATCGTGAATTGCGGCAGATGCACCGCGCTGAACTGATTGAGATCATTTATGCATTAAAACAGGGCGAGGATCAGCTTAAGGCGCAGAGCGCCGCGCTTACCGCGCAGCTGCAGGACCGGCAGCTGCGGTTGGAAAAGGCCGGTTCCATTGCACAGGCCGCGCTGGAGTTGAACAACGTGTTCGCCGCCGCGCAGGCCGCCGCCGATGACTACCTGCACTCGGTGCAGGCAAGCCTTGCGGACACCGATGCCGCCGCCGCCAACACCCTTTCGCAGGCGCGCAGCGAGGCCAGACGCATTCTGGAGCAGGCACAGGCAGACGCCGACAGCCTGAAGGTGCAGACGCAGCAGGAATGCGACGCCCTGACCGCCGCCGCCGAGCAAAAGCGCACCCAGACCGAGGCCGACTGCAAGGCCATGGTGGAGCAGGCCGAGCAGGAGGTGCAGCAGCGCTGGCAGGCATTTGACCGCAAGGTCAATGATCTGCTGGACCAATACCGCAGCACCGACAGCCTGCCTTCGGAGGAAACATGAAAAAACGCGATATCCGGTTCGCTTCCATTCCTTCCACCGAGGAAGTGGCCGCAGAACGTGAGCGTCTTGCGTACCAGAGCCGCTACCAGCGGGTGCTGCGCAGTACGATCTATATTCTGGTGGTGGTGGCCGCAGTGGCCGTGCTGCTGGCTACGCTGTTTTTGCCGGTGCTTCAGGTCTCCGGCGACAGTATGTACCCTACATTAAACGATAAAGACATTATCCTGCTGGTAAAATCCAACCACATTGAAAACGGCGAGTTATGCGGGTTTTACTGGCAGAACAAGCTGCTGCTCAAGCGCATCATCGGGCAGCCCGGTGATGTGATCGATATGGACGTGAACGGCGTGGTCTCGGTAAACGGCGTGGTGCTGGATGAGCCCTATGTGGACGCGCTCACCGTAGGCGAATGCGACATCCAGTTTCCCTATCAGGTGCCGGAAAACCGCTACTTCGTGCTGGGCGACCACCGCGCCACTTCCATTGACAGCCGCAGCAGCGTGATAGGCTGCGTAGAAAAAAAACAGATCGTGGGCAGAGTCTTTTTAAGGATATGGCCCTTGTCCAGTTTCTCGTTGATCCACTGACCCCGGGAGGAGGTATTCTGTTATGAACGACATTCTTAAAACGTACATGGAGCGGTCCCGTGAGAGCCGGCACACCCTGCGGCGCTACACCGCATTCGTGCTGGCGCTTGCCATGATCACCACCCTGTTCGTGAACTGGCAGCTGCACGGCGTGGGTATTTCCATGACCGCGCAATACCAGTGCGGCGAGGAGGAGCACGCCCACACCGCGGATTGCTACACCAAGGTGCTGACCTGCGGTTACGAGGAAGGCGAGCTTGAAAACGCGGACGAGGTGGCTGCCGCTGCTGCGACCAGCCAGCCTACCGTTGCGGAAGAGCCCGCGCCGCTGGCACTGGAGCCAGTAATCGAGTTTGTGCCCCACGAGCACACCGATGACTGCTACACCGAGGTGCAGACCCTGACCTGCATGGAAGAGGAGCACGTCCACGGCGACGATTGCTTCGACCCCGAGGACGGCACCCTGATCTGCGACAAATTTGAGCATACCCACGACGAAAGCTGCTATACTACCGAGTACGAGTTGACCTGCGGCTTAGAAGAGGGCGAGCTTGTGGAGCAGGTGGTGGAGCCCACCCAAAGCGCCGAGTTGGCGGCTATGGCTGTGGCCGAGCCCGTGGCGCTTGAGCCGGTGGTGGACACCGTGGAGCCCATCTACCACCACCACACCGATGCCTGCTACGAGGAAGTGCTTACCTGCCCCCTGCCGGAGCATCACCATACCGTAGCCTGCCTGAGCGACATTACCGCCACCGAGGATCCTGCGGAGTGGCAGGCCTCCAACGCCAATGCCGTGATCACCGGCGAGTGGAGCGAGGATCTGCTCAGCGTGGCAAAGACCCAGCTGGGCTACGAGCAGAGCGAGAAAAACTTCGAGATCGACCCCGCAGACGGCGTGACCCTGCGTTACTACACCCGCTACGGCGCTTCTTATAATAACCCCTACGGCGTGTGGGACGTGATGTTCCTCACCTACTGCCTGAAGTATGCCGGCATCCCCGACAGCGCTATCCCGCAGGAGGCCAGCGTGCTTGCCCTGCGCAGCAAGATGGCCGGTATGGACTGGCTGCTGGACGGCGAGGACGGCAGCGCCGCCGATGTGGGCGACATCGTTATTTATAATAAGTATATCACCCGCACCGTGGCTGTGGACAGCAGTGCCGATGGTACGGATCCTGATCTGGACGACCTGTTCAGCATGGATGCTGCGCTTGAAAACAGCGCAGAGCTTGAGAGCTCCGGCGCTTCTGCGCTGGATAGCACCCCCAGCACCGTTGACCCGCAGCCGGAACAGCCCGCCGAAAAGCCGGTGTATAGCGCCGACACCGCTGCATCTGAAACCTCTGCCCCCAGCGTGGTTTCCCCCGCTGCCGAGCCGCAGATCACCACCGTGACCGATGCTCAGCCCGTGGAGACCGTAGGCATCGTGAGCAGTGTGGACAGTGACGCCGGCACGCTGACCGTTATTTCCGGCGACGTGGACGGCAAGGTGGCTGAGGTAACGCTTTTCGATGCTGAGGTTCTGGCCGTGGTGGATGTTGCCGCCGCCCAGTATGCCGACACCTACGGTGGCCAGCTGCCCACCATCTCCGCCAGCCGCCCGAACCGCGCACCCACGCTGACAACGGCGGGGACGGCCCCAGTGGAAACCCCACTTTCCCACGATTTCACGGATAACATCACCTCTGCAAAATTGCAGTATCGCGGAAGCAATTGGGAGGACTGGCAGGATATTCAGGATGATTCCGATGTCGATGAAAACGATCAGATTCAGGCTGTTCTGGAATACACGCTGCCTCCCTACACACTGTCTTCTGATCTAAACACCATCAAGTATCCCCTGCCGGAAGCTTTAAAGAATTTTACAGAAAACGGCATCGTCTATAATTCCAGCAAAGAAGCTGTTGGCGTTGGCAAAGTAGAAGGTGGTTATGTTTCCATTACTTTCTACGATGCGTATGTGCAAAAAAATGCTAAAGGTTCTGAAATCAGTGGTTCTCTGGCTTTCGATGGCGAAGCCAAGGAAATGAACATAAAGCACGACACGGAAACCACAATCAAGTTCAACGATAGTCATTCCAGCAAGATCACCATTAAGAAAGATTACAATAAAAAGGGTGATCTTCACACCCAAAAGTATACCAGCGACTATGATCTTGAAAATGGTACCGTAAGGTACACCGTAAAAGTATCGAGCACCTACAGTACAGCCGGTAATCCTGTTCAGCTGGAAGATATCATGACCGATATCAAGCTGGACCGGACGAAGGGCATCACAGTCGTAAAGAAAGACGGCACTCCTGCCAGTATCAACGGTCTCTCTTATAAAGCCGACGACAAGGGCTTTACCGGCACATTGCCCGCGCTTGGCGAAGATGAGTATTACGAGTTGACCTATTGGGGCGTGCTTCCTTCGGATTTGAAGGGCGGCAACGTTACCACGAACAACAAGATTCATGTTGAATCGACAAATTCTGATAATGAAAAGATCGAGAGTGACGCTTCGGTAGACTTCAGCTTTAACACCGTAAAAAAACAGGGCGTTAAAAATGGCGATGGCACCATCTCTTGGACGGTCAGTCTGAACGAAAATCATGCCAACATGAAGGACTGGATTCTGAGCGACGAGTTGAACGGTAGCGCCTACACTGACACTGTTCACATTGAAACCTCAAAGGGTGCTTCGTTTGACGTTCCGTTGCCTTACAAATTTGGTTCTGACATCGCTGATACGGATACTACCGCAAGCTATACCATCACTTACAAAACTACGGACGATCACCCCTATAACACTTCGCAGGTCACAAACAAGGTGACCCTGACGGACGACAAGGGCGGCGAAAAGGGTTCTTCCGAATACGGTGTTGAGGTTGGTAGCAAGGACGCCTTTTTCAAGACCGGTACCGGCGTTACCGATAATGGCGATGGTACTTTGACCCTTAACTGGGAAGTTGAATTGATCATCGATAAGGATTATCCTGCTGGTGGATGGAAATGGTGTGATTATGCTTCCTATTACGGCGAGTGTGCACAGTATTTCACGCCTGCGCAGCGTACAGCGCTGTATGCTGAATTGAATCGTGTTCTCGGTCACTCTGATTATACTGTTACCGACGGTTATAATCCGAAAACCGATGACGGCACCGGAAACTGGGGTTCGATTGGCATCGTTGGAAACCGGCCTTTGCAAAAAGATACCGTTTTGAAATTCAGCTTTTCTACTACAGCTAAGTGTCCCAGTGCCAAAACTGATTTCAAGAATCACTGTGCCTTCAACGGTTACACTTTTGAAGGCACGAACACCTACAAATCAGGCGGCAATGCAGTTGTAAGGAAGTTTGATAAACTTACCAATTCCGAGGCTAACAGCAGCCACGACTACGACGATATCAATGGTAAGCTGGAGTGGAGGGTCGAAGTCACTTTGACCGAAGCCTTTAAGGCTGTTGAAAGCGGACTTGAGTATATCGAAATTACCGACACACTTCCAGCCGGTGTAAAGATTTCGGATATTGATATCAAAACCAACAATTACTGGGGTAAAAACGGCGAAGAGAAAAACGACAGTGTGTGGAACCTTCACACATGGATCAACAATGATTCATCCGGAGGTGCTACTGGGCATGGTCCCGACATTCCCGTTACAACCACCACTGTTGGTGATCATCAGGTTGTTAAGCTGCGTATTCCCCTGCAGCTTTTGAAGTGTCTCGTAGCAGATGAAAAGATCAATATTTATGTAACCACTGACATCAATGATCCAGAGAGTTGGGGAAGCACGCAAAAGAACTTTACCAATGAAGTCAATGTGACTGACAGCACCTCGAAGGATTGGGGTACAGCCTCGCAGACGCAGGAGATCACCTACAACAGCCTGCACGATGCCGTGCAAAAGAGTGGCAGGCAGGTTGACGTAAGTGAAGCTGCCGATACAGTGGAGTATACAGTTATTGTCAATCCCGATGGGCAAACAATTCTGGACAACCCCAATATCAAGCTGACACTTGTTGATGATCTTGCGTACTTTTATGACCCTTGGAATGAAAATAAGCTCATCATGCTCAAGCCTTCCAGTGTTGCCGTGTATGAATACGATAAAGCTACCAATACCCTTGGAAGCCCGCTAAGCGTTTCGGAATATTCGTATCTGTACGAAACCATCGGTTATGGTTCCGGCACAGGTAACGAAAACCGCATTAACCGCCTGACCTTCACCTTGCCAAACGCAAAACCGCTTGCAGTGGTTTATCGTTATATTTCTAATGCTTCTCACGACATCACTTTGAACAACACCGCAACCTTGTTGGCACAAGACAAAAAGATCACCTCTGTTACGGATAGTCAAAACGTTAAAATCACTTCCAGTTCTTGGAATGCCAATGCCAAAGAGGGCGTATACGCCTACAAGGTGGATAAAGACAATAACGGTCTGTATCTGTCTGGTGCAAAGTTCAGTTTTTATGCATGGGACAGCACTAAAAACGATTGGTCTTTGGTGACCGATCAGATCGTCACGGATGCTGATGGTCAACTGGTTGACGGGGAAAAGCATAACCTTTCCAAAATCATGGACGAAAATAACGTTCAATTCCGTAATCAGGCATTCAAGCTTGTGGAAACAGTGCCTCCTGACGGTTATATCCTTGACCCCGACAATGCCTACTACTTCTATATCCCGGATAGTGATAAGAGTAAGTATCCAGAGAACCTTCCCGCTGACCTGAGTGCTTATCATGCAATATCCGTTGGCGGATACCTCTATCTTACCAATGAGAAATCTCAGGATTACGAACTCCCCTCTACCGGTGGCACCGGTACGGTTCCGTTTACAGCCGTGGGCGGCACAATGATGCTGACCGCGCTGGCATATAGCTTCATCCACCACAAGCGCAAACGCGAAGGGAGGACAGATGACTAAGCTGCACTCCCCTGCCGGACGCCCGAGGCTGATCCCCCGCCCGCCCAGCGCAAAGTTTACGCGATAGACCGAGCAAAACCACACCCCTACCCCCTCCCCTGTACAAAATGCAGGGGTTGGGCGCAGGGCAGAAAAGAAAGGGGCTTTTTTTCCATGAAGAAAGCAATGAAGAAACTCATGGCTGCACTGCTGGCAGCTGCTATGGTTTGCGCCATGGCGATTCCGGCGTTTGCAGATGGCAGCAGTTCTACCAGCACTGCTGCTGTTACCAAATACAAGATCACTGCACCTGCTACTACCCACATCTACGAGATCTACCAGATCTTCACCGGTGATTATGATGCATCCAATCCGTCCATGCTCTCCAATATCAAGTGGGGCACTAACGGCACCGGTACGACTGGCGAAGCTGTTGGCAAGGCTGTTCTGGACGAACTTTCCAATGTTGCTTCCGACGCAAGCGACAGTGATAAGCTTGCCGTTATCGAAAATTATGTTGATCTGAGCACCACTCCTGTAGGTACCGTTACAAACGGCAATTATGTTGAAGTTGTTGGCGGCTATTATCTGATCAAGGACAAGGATGGCTCTCTGTCTGGTTCTGAGCCTTATACCACTTACCTCGTTTCCGTTGTTGGCAATGTCACCATCAAACCGAAGAGCAATGATGTTCCCAAATTTGACAAAAAGCTGAAGGACACCAACGATTCTACCGGCATAACCACCGGCTGGCAGGATTCTGCCGACTATGATATCGGCGATTACATTCCCTTCCGCCTGCAGGGCACTGTTCCCGCAGACTATGCTTCCTATAGCACGTATTACTACGCTTTCCACGATGTGGAAGAAGCCGGTCTGACCTTTGACCCCGACTCTGTGAAAGTCCATCTCGGCGATGAAAACGGTACGCCAATCCCGGATATCTATTACACTGTTGCTACCAAAACAAGTGGTACTTTGTCTGACACTGAATGCACCTTTGAGATCGTGTTTAATGATCTGAAAACCGTTCCCGGTGTTGCTCCTGATTCTATCATTACCGTTACCTACAAGTCTCAGCTGAACGAGAACGCTGTTCTGGGCGAGCAGGGCAATGTCAATAAAGCAAAGCTGGAGTACTCCAACAACCCGCACGATAACGGCAAGGGTGAAACTCCTTGGGATAATGTCATCGTCTTTACCTACAAGGTGGTTGTGAACAAGGTCGATCAGAGCAATGTTCCTCTGGAAGGTGCAGAGTTCACCCTGACCAAAAAGCTTGCTGACGGCTCGGTAGATGTCAAGACTATGAAAATTGACACAACGGACAAGGCTCTGTTTACACTGTCCGGTCTGGATGACGGCGAGTACACGCTGACCGAGACTGTAACCCCCGCCAACTACAACACCATTGATCCCATTACCTTTAAGGTCACTGCCGAGCATACTATCACTTGGGAAACCACTCCTCGTGATACTGTCCTGACTTCTTTGAGCGGCAACAAGGTGAGCGGTGAGATCACCTTTACCGTTAATAAAGCCGACGGCTCTCTGACTACGAATGTCGTCAATAAGATCGGCACTACCCTGCCCGGCACCGGCGGCATCGGCACCACCATCTTCTATGTGATCGGCGGCGGCCTGATGGCTGCAGCAGCCATCCTGCTCATCACCAAAAAGCGCATGGAGAACCGCTAAGTTCTCCTTTTCCCCGGCACAGAGCGGGGCCGCAAGGCCCCCTGCTCTGATCCTGAAACTATAACGTTAGGGAGTAGCCCATGAAAAAGAACAAAAGCACCATTATATTGATCCTCGTCTTTTTCGTGGGTCTATCCGTGATGTTATACCCCACCCTAAGCGATTACGTCAACCAGCGCAACCAGTCCCGCGCCGTGGCAGGCTACGCGCAGGACGTGGACACCATGACCGATGCGGACTACAGCGCCTACTTTGACGCCGCCGATGCCTTTAACGCACAGGTGGCCGCCAACGAAAATGCCCTCTACTGCCCGGATCAGTTAACCGGCTACAACGACACGCTGGATATTACCGGCACGGGCATTATGGGTTACATCACCATTTCCAAAATAGGCGTGGAGCTGCCCATCTACCACGGCACCAGCGACAGCGTGCTGCAGGTGGCGGCAGGTCATCTGGAAGGCACCAGCCTGCCGGTGGGCGGCGCGTCCACCCACACGGTCATCTCGGCGCACCGCGGCCTGCCCAGCGCAAAACTGTTTACCAACCTTGACCAGCTGGAAGTGGGCGATACCTTTACCATCACCGTGCTGGACCGGGTGCTCACCTACGAGGTGGACAAAATCTCCATTGTGCTGCCCACCGAGACCGATGAGTTGAAGATCGCCGAAGGCAAGGATTACGTCACCCTGATGACCTGCACCCCCTACGGCATTAACACCCACCGCCTGCTGGTGCGCGGCCGCCGCATCGAGACCCCCAACCAGTACAAGCGCATCCGCGTTACCGCCGAAGCGCTCAAAATCGAGCCTATCATTGTTGCGCCCATTATGGCGCTGCCCATGCTGCTGATCTTGTTGATCGGTATGCTGCTTTCCACACGCAAACCTAAGAAAACGAGAGGAGAAGAACATGAAAAGCATTGATCTGCGTCATCGTCTGGCGGCTGTGCTGCTGGCTATGTGCCTTGTGGTATGCTGCGCCCTGCCTGCGTTTGCCACCAGTGCCAACATTGAGCTGGGGCGTCTGGGCTCGCTCCACGTCCGCCTGTACGACACCCACAACGATGTGCCCCTGCGCGGCGGCGAACTGACCCTGTATCAGGTGGCCTCCGTCAAGCGCACCAACGGCAACCTGTATTTTGACTATACCGGCGATTTTACAGGCTGTGGTGTCGTGCTGGGCGATCTTTCCGACAGCACGCTGGCGGATCAGCTGGTAAAGTATCTGCCCGCTGTGCCCGCCATTGCTGCCCAGCAGGACGTGAACGAAGAGGGCTATGCCGACATTACCAAGCTGCCGCAGGGGCTGTATCTGGTGGTACAGACTGAGGCCTCCCACGGCTACGAGGCCATCAAGCCCTTCCTTGTGTCCATTCCCCTGCGGGACGGCAACAACTGGATCTACGATGTGGACGCTACCCCCAAGGTAGGCGCCACCATCCCGGAAACGCCGGACATCCCCGACACCCCCGATTTCCCGGAGCAGCCGGACACCCCGGATACGCCGGTAAGCCCGGACAGCCCCGATAGCCCGGTAAGTCCTGATAGCCCCGATAGCCCGGTAAGTCCTGATAGCCCCGATAACCCCGTAAGCCCCGGGAACCCGGATAACCCGGTCTCCCCTTCCAACCCCGATAAGCCCGTTCTGCCCCAGACCGGCCAGTTGAACTGGCCCGTGCCGGTACTGGCCTGCAGCGGTGTGCTGCTGTTTGCAATCGGTTGGGTGCTGAACCGTCAGGGCAAAAAAGAAAACTGAATCCGTACTCCTTTCAAGCACGGCACGCCGTGCACGCTCCCCCGCAAGGGGGAGTTTTTTTGTAAGGTGAACCCTCTCAGTCACGGCTTGCGCCGTGCCAGCTCCCCCGAAGGGGGAGCTTTTTGTGCTCTCTCCCCTGCCGGGCACGGCACGATTTTGAATGCGCTCCGCATCGCTCTGCGCATAATCAGCGGAAAATTTATTTTTTATTTGCAATTCTGGAAAATCTGCGGATTTTCCAGAATTGCCTTTTCACGGGAGGGGTCTCCACGCAAAAGAACCGCTGTACGGTCTGTACAGCGGTTCTTGCTTTATGCAGTCTGTATTAGATTTTACTGCTGCTGGGCGGCCTTTTTGGCCTCCAGTGCCAGAATGGCGTCGCGGCGGCTCAGGTTGATGCGGCCCTGCTGGTCGATGTCGGTCACCTTGACCACAATGGCATCACCCACAGCAACCACGTCCTCTACCCGCTCCACGCGCTTGGTGTCCAGCTTGGAGATGTGCACAAGGCCTTCCTTGCCCGGGGCGATCTCCACAAAGGCGCCAAAGTTCATCAGGCGGGTCACCTTGCCCTTGTAGATGGCGCCGATCTCGGGGTCCTCCACAATGGTCTTGATGGTAAAGATGGCGCGCTTTGCGTCCTCCTGATCCACGGCAGAGACGAACACATGGCCGTCCTCCTGCACGTCGATCTTGCAGTTGCAGGTGGCGCAGATGTCCTGAATAACCTTGCCGCCCTTACCGATCACGTCCTTGATCTTGTCGGTGGGGATCATCATGCTGAACATCTTGGGTGCCCAGCGGCTCAGCTCCTGACGCGGCTCAGCGATCACCGGCTTGATGATCTCGTCCAGAATATACAGGCGGCCCTTGCGGCACTTCTCGAAGGCCTCGGCAATAATGTCGTAGGTCAGGCCGTCGATCTTGATGTCCATCTGAATGGCGGTAATGCCCTTGCGGGTGCCGCCGACCTTAAAGTCCATATCGCCGTGGAAGTCCTCCACGCCCTGAATGTCCAGCATGGTCATCCAGCGCTCGCCTTCGGTGATCAGGCCGCAGGAGATACCGGCAACCGGAGCCTTGATGGGCACGCCAGCGTCCATCAGTGCCAGCGTAGAGCCGCAGATGGAAGCCTGAGAGGTGGAGCCGTTAGAGCTGAGCACCTCGGACACGCAGCGGATGGTGTAGGGGAACTCCTCCAGAGAGGGCAGCACCGGCACCAGAGCACGCTCGGCCAGTGCGCCGTGGCCGATCTCGCGGCGGCCGGGGCTGCGCGGTGCGCGTGCCTCGCCCACGGAGTACGGCGGGAAGTTATAGTGGTGGATATAGCGCTTGGTCTGCTCGTCGGTCAAATCGTCCATCAGCTGGTTGTCCTTGGTGCCGCCCAGCGTGCAGGTGGTAAGCACCTGCGTCTGGCCACGGGTGAACATACCGGAGCCGTGCACGCGGGGCAGAATGCCCACCTCTGCGGCCAGCGGGCGGATCTCGTTGATGCCGCGGCCGTCCACGCGCTTGCCTTCGTCCAGCAGCCAGCGGCGCACCACAAACTTCTGCATCTTGTAGCTTACCAGATCCAGATCGGCGGCAGACAGGTCGGGGTATTCCTCGGCGATCTTGTCCATGATGGGCAGCAGGGCTGCGTCACGCACGTTCTTGTCGTCGGTGTCCATGGCGGCCTTGAAGTCATCGAGGTACTTATTCTGGATAGCATGGAACACGTCCATGTCCAGACCCACAACCTGGAAGTCGATCTTCGGCTTGCCGCGCTCGGCCACGATCTTGTTGATGAACTCGATGATCTTCTTGATCTCAACGTGTGCGGTCTTGATGGCGGTCAGCATGGTGTCCTCGTCCACCTCGTTGGCGCCGGCCTCGATCATCACGATCTTGTCCATGGTGGCGGCAACGGTCAGGGCAAGGTCGCTCACCTTGCGCTGCTCCTGCGTGGGGTTCAGCACGATCTCGCCGTCAACCAGACCCACCTGCACGCCGCCGATGGGGCCGTTCCACGGGATATCGGACACGGCGGTCACCAGAGAAGCGCCGATCATGCCGGCGATCTCGGGGCTGCAATCCGGGTCAAGGCTCATGACGGTCATGGTGATGCACACGTCGTTGCGCATCTCCTTGGGGAACAGCGGGCGCATGGGGCGGTCCACCACGCGGCTGGTCAGGATGGCGCGCTCGCCGGGGCGGCCCTCGCGGCGCATAAAGCTACCGGGAATGCGGCCTGCGGCGTAGAGTTTTTCCTCATACTCCACGTTCAGCGGGAAGAAATCCACGCCCTCGCGGGGCTTGGGGCTCATGACCACGTTGCACATCACGCAGGTCTCGCCGTAGCGGATCAGTGCGCTGGCATTGGACAGGCCACACATCTTGCCCATTTCAACCTTGAACGGGCGGCCGGCCAGCATGGTTTCGTAGACCTTGAAGTTGTCAAAGGTCTCTTTGCGGGAACCAAATTCGATTGCCATTGTTTCTGCCTCCTTGTTTTTCGGATCGTTCTATCCAAAAAGCCGTGGCGTGCGCATTATAGCAATAAATCCAGCGTCCCTGCCCGCAGGCACGGGCGTTCGATTTACTGCTGCAATACGCTGCCACCGCTATTTTGTGCGCATGGGATACATGGAGTTATACATAAAGCAAAGGGCAGGTACCTTTGCGGTACCTGCCCTCCGTTAAAATTACTTACGCAGACCCAGAGTTGCGATCAGAGCACGGTAACGCTCGATGTCCTTCTTCTGGAGATAAGCCAGCAGATTGCGGCGACGGCCAACCATCTTCAGCAGACCGCGGCGGCTGTGGTGATCGTTAGGGTTCTTCTTCAGGTGCTCGTTCAGCTCGTTGATGTGAGCGGTCAGCAGAGCGACCTGAACCTCGGGGGAGCCAGTGTCCTTCTCGGTCAGAGCGACTTTGGCCATAACTTCCTGCTTATTCATAATACAGTACCTCTTTCAAGTAATTTATCTGCCTATGGCACAGCGGCGGGAAACGGTTCTCCCAAAAGCGGGCATACTCCCAGCCCCGTGCCACGGTAACAGATATAGTATACCAGATTGCACAGCAGATTGCAAGAAGATTTTTGTCCGCAAGCCTTAATTTTTTACAGTGCCGCCCCAGTATAGCTGCACCTCCGGCAGCTTCTTTTTGCGCAGCAGAAACATGGTGGGGATCAGATACACCGCCACCGACAGCAGCCGCGAGGCGTCGTAGCCGCTCACGCTCTCGGCCACACTGGTGGTGCCGTACAACCCGCCGATGAGCATAGAGGCAATGTCCATGGCGCTGTGCAGGAACACCGTCACCCACAGATTGCCGGTGCGGAAGTAGACGGCAGCCAGCATCACGCCCAGCGAGGCCGCAAACACGCACTGCATCAGCACGCCAAAGGGCGCCGAACCGATCATATTGCTCAGGTGCGCCGCGCCGAACAGCACGCCGGATATAAGGCAGGCCTTCCATACCCCGGCGCGGGCGGTACCGTAGCGCTCCAGCAGGGTCTGGGCAATGATGCCCCGGAACACCAGTTCCTCGGCCACGCCCACAAGGATCATGTTCAGCATAAAGGTCAGGATGCGGGGCAGCGGCAGCAGCGGCGTGTCCGGGCGGCCAAAGGCCAGCGTCCCCACGACCGTATACCCAATGAAGAACAGCGGGTACATTCCCACCAGCAGTCCGTTCAGAAAGCCGCAGCCGCGCCGGTGCAGCAGGTCCATCTTGCCGGTGCGTGCCAGCAGCAAAAGTGCCACGGCCAGCCCGATGACCTCCTGCACAGAGCCCAGCAGGTAGCTGTCCATGGTGTCAAAATCCGCGCCCGCCACTGCCAGCACGATGGTTGCCAGCAGGCTGAACACGACCATGCTGCCAAGGAACAGCACCTCGGACAGGATACAATAAAGAATGGGGTGCGCGGTGCGCAGCCGTTTGAGCATAAGTATAGCCCTCCCTATCAGTGATAGCCCTATTCTACCACGATTCTCCCCAAAGCGATAGGGCGAAAATAAAGTGCACTGCCGGGATATCGGCAAGCTGTGAACAGCTTGCAGCATCTTTTTACAGAAAGTTCATGTAAAATCGGGCTAAAATAGCCTTGCAGATTTGACGTGTCTGCTGCTTTGGTGTATCATATACCTGTATTGTTATGCGCGATTCCGGGCGCATCACAGCCCGATTTTTAAGATTTATGAGGTGTGACCTATGTCCCTTGTTGAAAAACTTTTTGGTAGCTTCTCTGACCGGGAGCTGAAAAAGGTAAACCCCATCACCAAACAGGTGCTGGCGCTGGAACCCAAGTATCAGGCCATGTCCGATGCCGACTTACAGGCACAGACCGCCTTGTTCAAGCAGCAGTTGGCCGAGGGCAAAACGCTGGACGATATCCTGCCGGATGCCTTTGCCGTCTGCCGCGAGGCCGCATGGCGTGTGCTGGGCATGAAGCACTTCCCCGTGCAGGTGACCGGCGGCATTGCCCTGCACCGCGGCGATATTGCCGAGATGCAGACCGGTGAGGGCAAGACCCTTGTGGCTACCCTGCCCGCCTACCTGAACGCCCTGACCGGCGAGGGGGTGCATATCGTTACCGTCAACGACTATCTGGCCAAGCGCGACAGCGAGTGGATGGGCAAACTCTACCGCTGGCTGGGGCTGACCGTGGGTCTGATTGTGCAGGGCATGGACGGCGACGCCCGCCGGGCCGCCTACAACGCCGATATCACCTACGGCACCAACAACGAGTTCGGCTTTGACTACCTGCGCGACAACATGGTGACCTACAAGGCCAACATGGTGCAGCGCGGCCATGCCTATGCCATCGTGGATGAGGTGGACTCCATTCTGATCGATGAGGCCCGCACGCCCCTGATCATCTCCGGCCGCGGCGAGGACTCCTCCAGCCTGTACACGCAGGTAGACCGCTTTGTACGCACTCTGCACAAGAGCGTGGTGGTGGAATTGGAGGATAAGGTCTCCACCGACGAGCAGGCCGATGGCGATTACGTTGTGGACGAAAAGCACAAGACCTGTACCCTGACCGCCGCCGGCATCAAAAAGGCCGAGGCCTATTTTAAGGTAGAGAACCTTGCCGCCGCCGAGAACATGACCCTTGCCCACCACATCGATCAGGCCATCAAGGCCTATGGCGTGATGCAGCGGGATATCGACTATGTGGTCAAGGACGGTCAGGTCATCATCGTGGACGAGTTCACCGGACGCCTGATGATCGGCCGCCGGTACAACGAGGGTCTGCATCAGGCCATCGAGGCCAAGGAGGGCGTGAAGATCGCCGCCGAGAGCAAGACGCTGGCCACCATCACCTTCCAGAACTACTTCCGTATGTACAAAAAGCTGTCCGGTATGACCGGTACCGCCCGCACCGAGGCCACCGAGTTCACCGAGATCTACGGTCTGAACATCGTCAGCGTGCCCACCAACCGCCCGGTGCAGCGCAAGGACTACCCGGATGCCATCTACAAGACTGTGGAGGGCAAGTACCGCGCCGTCATTGAGCAGGTAATGGAGTGCCACAAAAACGGCCAGCCTGTGCTGGTGGGTACCGTCAGCGTGGAAAAGAGCGAGACCCTTGCCAAGATGCTGCAGCGCCACACCCGGGATTTCAACGTGCTGAACGCCAAGAACCACGAGCGTGAGGCCGAGATCGTGGCACAGGCCGGTAAAAAGGGTGCCATCACCATCGCCACCAACATGGCAGGCCGTGGTACCGATATCATGCTGGGCGGCAACGCCGAGTTCATGGCGAAGGCCCAGATGCGCAAGGAGCACTTCTGCGAGAATCTGCTCAGCCCCGACACCCCGCAGGATGCCGACCCGGCAGCCGTGGAGCTGCTGCTGACCGAGGCCAACGGCCACGGTGAGACCACCGATGCCAACATTCTGGCCGCACGTCAGCGTTTTGAGCAGCTGTATGCCCAGTACAAGCCCGCCATTGACGCCGAGGCCGACGAGGTGCGCGCTGCAGGCGGCCTGTTCATCATTGGCACCGAGCGCCACGAGAGCCGCCGTATCGACAACCAGCTGCGCGGCCGTGCCGGCCGTCAGGGCGACCCGGGCGCTTCCCGCTTCTACCTGAGCCTTGAGGACGATTTGATGCGTCTGTTCGGCGGCGACCGGGTGTCCGGCCTGATGAACACCCTGAAGATCGACGAGGATACCCCCATCGAGAACCGCATGATCACCAATACGCTGGAAAGCGCCCAGAAAAAGCTGGAGGGCCGCAACTTCGAGATCCGTAAAAACGTGCTGAAGTACGATGACGTGATGAACCAGCAGCGCGAGATCATCTACGGGCAGCGCCGCAAGGTGCTGGACGGCGAGGATATCAGCACCGAGATGCACAAGATGCTGCGGGAGAACATCGATTCCAGCTGCGCCCAGTTCCTTTCCGGCGATGTAAAGGACGAGTGGGATTTTGGTGCGCTGCGCCGTCACTATCAGGGCTGGCTGACCACCGATGCCGACTTCCACTACACCGTGGCAGACTTTGATAACCTTTCCCAGCAGGGCATTGCCGATATGCTGTACGACCGCGGGATGCAGATCCTGCAGGCCAAGGAGGTGCGCTACGGCGCCCCCGTCATGCGCGAGCTGGAGCGTATCTGCCTGCTCAAGTGCGTAGACCGCCAGTGGATGGACCACATCGACAATATGGACCAGCTGCGGCAAGGCATCGCGCTGCGCGGCTACGGTCAGAAGGACCCTGTGGTGGAATACCGCATCGAGGGCTTTGATATGTTCGACCAGATGGTGGATTCCATCCGGGAGTCCAGCGTCAAGATGCTGCTTACCATCGAGCTGCGCGCCGCCGGTTCCGCTCCCAAGCGGGAGCAGGTAGCAAAGCCCACCGGCGAGGGCTTTGTGCCCGGCAACGGTGCACCCGGCGTCAAGGGCAGCCCCAAGGGCCAGCCGGTGCGTGTGGTCAAAATTGGCCGCAACGACCCCTGCCCCTGCGGCAGCGGCCTGAAGTTCAAAAAGTGCACCTGCGCCCAATATCACCCCAATGGCAATAACGGCGGGGAAGAATAACCGTAAGGACAAGCCCTCCCCGCCATGGCTCTGCCGTGGCCGAGAGGGTTTTCCGCATAAATTCAGAGGGAGTTGATTTTACAATGATCGCACCGGAAAAACTGTTGGAAGCCGCCAAGGCGCTGGAGCCCCAGCTGCAGGAATGGCGGCGCACGCTGCACCGTCACCCGGAGGTGGGCTTTGACCTGCCCCAGACCAAGGCACTGGTCAAAAAGGCGCTGACCGAGATGGGCTACACCCCGCAGGACTGCGGCAAGTGCGGCGTGGTGGTGCTTGCCGGGGGCAAGCGTCCCGGTAAGGTGATCCTGCTGCGGGGCGACATGGACGCTTTGCCCCTGCAGGAGGAATCCGGCGAGGAATTTGCCTCTGAGCTGCCCGGCAAGATGCACGGCTGCGGCCACGATATGCACACCGCCATGGTGCTGGGTGCAGCCAAGCTGCTCAAGGAGCACGAGGACGAGATCGAGGGTACGGTAAAGCTGGAGTTCCAGCCCGCAGAGGAGATCTTTCAGGGCTCACTGGATATGATAAACAGCGGCCTGCTGGAGAACCCCAAGGTGGATGCAGCGGTCATGTTCCATGTGCTGGCCGGGATGCCCCTGCCCGCCGGTATGGTACTGGTGCCGGGCGGCGGCATCACCATGGCCAGCTGCGAGCAGTACCACATCGTTGTGCACGGCAAGGGCGGCCACGGCTCCATGCCCAACGCCTGCATCGATCCCATCACCGCAGCGGCGCACATCCACATTGCCCTGCAGGAGATCAACAGCCGCGAGCTGGACCCCGCAGGCTTTGGCGTGTTCACCACCGGCCGGTTCGAGGCAGGCAAGGCCTCCAACGTCATCCCGGATACTGCTGATATGTGGGGCACCATCCGCACCGTGGACCCGGAGCAGAAGGTCAGCGCCCTCATCCACCAGCGCATGACCGAAATTGCGCAGGGCGTGGCTACCGCCTACCGCTGCACCGCCGAGGTGGAGTTCAGTGATTACTGCCCCTGCATGGTGGTGGACACCCCGCTGGCGGGCAACGCCCTGACCTATATGACAGAGCTGCTGGGCAAGGGCGCAATGGATATGACCCCGCTCACCGGCGGCAAGCCCGGCGGCGGCAGCGAGGACTTCGCCTTTGTCAGCCACGAGGTACCCACCGTGAGTATGTTCTTAGCTGCCGGTAACGCCAAAGAGGGCTACACCTACGGTCAGCACCACCCCAAGGTGCGCTTTGATGACAGCATCCTGTACCGCGGCACGGCAGCCTACACCTATATGGCGCTGCGCTGGCTGGCAGAGCACCAGTAAAATTGTCCCACAGAACGCCGGGCAGGAGGAAAGCTATGAAGCAGGAACTGATGGACGCCATTCAGGAAACGCCGGTCATTGCGGCCGTCAAGGACGATGCCGGGCTTTGCAACGCGCTGACCAACGAGAACATCCGGGTGGTATTTGTATTATACGGAGATATCTGCAATATTGCCTCCATTGTGCGCCGCATCCACGAGGCCGGGCGCTTTGCCGTAGTCCATGTGGACCTTATTACCGGGCTGGCGGGCAAGGAGGTGGCGGTGGATTTCATCCGCAGCACCACCGAGGCCGACGGCATCATCTCCACCCGGCAGTCCTTCATCCGCCGCGCCAAGGAGTTGGGGCTGGCCGCCATCCTGCGGGTGTTCCTGCTGGATTCCATCGCGCTGGAAAGCTTGGATAAGATCCCTCCAAATCTGCCGGACTGTCTGGACCTGCTGCCCGGCACCATGCCCAAGATCCTGCGCCGGGTGTGCGCTACCGCCAAGGTGCCGGTGCTGACCGGCGGTCTGATCGCGGACAAGGAGGACGTGATGGCGGCTCTGGAGGCCGGGGCCACTGCTATTTCCACCACCAATCAGGCGGTGTGGGATATGTGACCCGCATTCTGCGCAAAAGCAACAGGTGTTTTTTGTAAGGGTTTCACAAAAAGTGCAAAACACCTTGCTTTTTGCGCAGGGACAAGGTATCATAAGAGCAAACAAGTGCTGTTTGTTTCAAGAGATATGAGCGAAACGGACAAGGGCAGTTGCCTTTGTTTCGGTTCGCTCTTTTTTTGTACCATCAACAGCTGCCCGGCTCCCGACGGGCCAAGGCAGAACGGACAGGAGGAAAAGAACAATGTATGATGTAGCAATCATCGGCTGTGGTGTCATCGGTGCCGCTGCCGCCTACGCACTGTCGCGCTACGACAACAAGGTGGTCATCCTTGAAGCCGAGAACGATGTGGCAGACTGCACCACCAAGGCCAACAGCGCCATTCTCCACGCAGGCTACGACCCCGCCCCCGGCACCCGCATGGCACGGCTGAATGTGCGCGGCGTGGCGCTGGCAAAGGAGATCTGCGCAAAGCTGGATGTCTCCTATAAGCAGTGCGGCTCTCTGGTGCTGGCACTGGACGAAAAGGAACTGCCCCACCTGCAGCATCTGTTCGAAAACGGCACCGCAAACGGCGTGCCCGGCATGAAGATCCTTTCCCGGGAAGAGACCCTTGCCATGGAGCCGAACCTTTCTGAGAAGGTCTGCGGCGCACTGTGGGCACCCAGCGCCGCCATCGTGAACCCGTGGGAGTACGCACTGGCCATGACCGAGGTGGCTGTGCGCAACGGCGTGGAACTGCGCCGCAGCTGCAAGGTGACCGGTGCCGAGGCCATCGAGGGCGGCTACCGCCTGACCGTGCCCGGCGGCACGGTGGAGACTCGCTGCGTCATCAACGCTGCCGGTATCTGGGCAGACAAGGTGCACTCCATGGTGGAGCCCGCCAACTTCCACATCATCCCCACCCGGGGCGAGTACTACCTGCTGGATAAGAGCGAGGGCACCCGCGTGAGCCACGTTATCTTCCAGTGCCCCAACGAACTGGGCAAGGGCGTGCTGGTGGCCCCCACCGTACACGGCAACCTGATCGTCGGCCCCAACGCTGAACCGGTGGAGGGCAACGACACCTCCTGCACCAGCAGCGGTCTGGAATTTGTCAAGGCCACTGCCCAGCGCAGCGTGCCCAGCATCAACTTTGGCGAGTCCATCCGCAGCTTTGCGGGCGTGCGCGCCAATCTGGACGTGGATGACTTTATCATTGGTGAGGAGCCGGAGGCTCCCGGCTGGATCGACCTTGCCGGTATGAAGAGCCCCGGCCTGTCCGCCGCCCCGGCGGTTGCTGAGGAAGCGGTTGCCATCCTGCAGCAGCGCGGTGTTCTGGGCGCAGAAAAGGCCGATTACAAGGACGGCCGCCGCCACATCCGTTTTAAGGAGCTTTCCGCAGAGGAAAAGGCAGCGCTGGTCAAGGAGCAGCCCGCCTACGGCCGGGTCATCTGCCGCTGCGAGACCATCACCGAGGGCGAGATCTTGGCAGCCCTCCACAGCGAGGTGCCCGCCAACACCATCGACGGCGTAAAGCGCCGCGCCGGTGCAGGCATGGGCCGCTGTCAGGGCGGCTTCTGCGGCCCGCGCGTGCTGGAGCTTATCAGCCGTGAACTGGGCATAGATCCCTTGGACATCCTGCAGGACAAGAACGGCTCGAACGTTCTGGTCAGCGAAACAAAGGTAGGAGGAAAGAGCAATGGTTGATCTGGTCATTATCGGCGGCGGCCCTGCGGGCCTTGCTGCTGCCTGCAAGGCATGGGAAAGCGGTCTGCGCGACATCCTTATTCTGGAGCGCGACAAGGAACTGGGCGGTATTCTGAACCAGTGCATCCACAACGGCTTTGGTCTGCACCGCTTCGGCGAGCAGCTTACCGGCCCGGAGTACGCCGGACGCTTTATTGAGATGCTCAAGAACACCGGCGTGAAGGTGCAGCTGGACACTATGGTGTTGGAAGTGACCCCGGACAAAAAGGTGCACTGTGTTTCCAAGGAGCACGGCTACCAGATCATCGAGGCCAAGAGCATCGTGCTGGGCATGGGCTGCCGCGAGCGCACCCGCGGTGCCATTGGTACCCCGGGCACCCGCCCTGCCGGTGTGTACACCGCCGGTGCCGCACAGCGCTATGTGAACATGGAAGGCTATCTGGTGGGCAAGCGGGTGCTGATCCTCGGCAGCGGCGACATCGGCCTGATCATGGCACGCCGCATGACCCTTGAGGGCGCAAAGGTGCTGGCCTGCGTAGAGGTAATGCCCTACTCCGGCGGCCTGACCCGCAACATCGTGCAGTGCCTGAACGACTTTGATATTCCCCTGTATCTCTCCCACACCATCGTGGACATTCAGGGCAAGGACCGCGTGGAAAAGGCCATCGTGGCTGAGATCGGCCCCGACCGCAAGCCCATCCCCGGCACTGAGATGGAGTTCGATGTGGACACCATTCTGCTGAGCGTGGGTCTGATCCCCGAGAACGAGTTGACCAAACAGGCCGGCATCGAGATGGACCCCCGCACCAAGGGCGCCATCGTGTACGAAAACATGGAGACCAGCATCCCCGGCGTGTTTGCCTGCGGCAACGTGGTGCAGGTGCATGATCTGGTGGACTTTGTTTCCGGCGAAAGTGAATTGGCCGGTGCAGCCGCTGCCAACTACGTCCAGAACGGCCCTGTGGCCGAGGGACGCGTGCTGACCGTAAAGCCCGGCGCAGACCTTGGCTACACCCTGCCGCAGCGCATCCGTCTGGAGGGCGTAGAAAAGAGCACCAACGTCTCCTTCCGCGTCCGCCGCATCTGCGGCAAGAGCACCATCCTTGTCAAGAGCGGCGATACGGTGATCGCACGCTTCAAGCGCGACCGCCTTGCCCCCGGCGAGATGGAGCACATTGCCCTGCCCAGAGTGCTGCTGGACAGAGCCCCCGTGGACGAAGTGACCATTGAGATCAAGGAGGCATAAGCGATATGAAGGAAGTAATTTGCACCTGCTGCCCGCAGGGCTGTCATTTGCAGGTGGATGAGGCCAACGACTACAAGGTGACCGGCAACGGCTGCCCCAACGGCATCGCCTACGGCAAGGAGGAACTGACCCACCCCACCCGCATCATTACCAGCACCGTGCGCGCCGAGGGCTGCCTGCACTCCCGCTGCCCGGTCAAGACCTCCAAGCCCGTGCCCAAGGGACAGATGGCCGAGGTGGTCGCCGCGCTGGACAGCGTGGTGCTGCAAGCACCCATCCATGTGGGTGATGTGGTGCTGACTGACGTCTGCGGTACCGGGGCGGACATTGTGACCTGCCGCGATATGGCATAAGCACTCCCCTGCCTCTCTTCTGCATACAAAAGGAGCCGCTGCACGGCAGGTGCAGCGGCTCCTTTGTTTTGTGATAGCTTACAGCATCTTGGAGAGGAAGGCCTTCAGGCGGGGGTGCTTGGGGTTCGTGAACAGTTCCTGCGGCGGCTCGTCCTCCTGAATTTTGCCATCGTCGATGAAGATGACCCGGTTGGACACCTCGCGGGCAAAGCCCATCTCGTGGGTGACCACCAGCATGGTGATGCCGGTGTGTGCCAGTTCCTTCATCAGTTCCAGCACCTCGCCCACCATCTCGGGGTCAAGGGCGCTGGTGGGCTCGTCGAACAAAATCACGTCCGGGTCCATGGCCAGCGCACGGGCAATGGCGATGCGCTGCTGCTGACCGCCGGACAGGCTCTTGGGGTAGACGTTGGCCTTGTCGGCCAGACCTACGCGGGCCAGCAGCTCGTCTGCGCGGGCAGAGATGGCCTCTTTGTCCTTCAGCTTCAGCAGGCTGGGGGCAAGTTCAAGGTTCTTTTTCACGGTCAGGTGGGGAAACAGGTTGAAGTGCTGGAACACCATGCCCATCTTCTGGCGCACGGCGTCGATGTGCGCCTCGTCCACCTCCACCCCTTCGAACTTGATAGAGCCGGAGGAAGGGGTCTCCAGCCGGTTCAGGCAGCGCAGAAAGGTGGACTTGCCGCAGCCGGAAGGGCCGATCAGGCACACCACGTCGCCGCGGTAGATATCAAGGTCGATGCCCTTCAGCACGTCCAGCGTGGGGTCGGCCTTTTTTGCGCCGCGCTTTTTTACGCCGCCGTAGGTCTTGGTCAGGCCGCGTACTTCCAAAATCTTATCGGTCACTTTGTGCCAGCCTCCTCTCAAACTTGCTCAGCAGCCATGTAAACAGCATAACAAGGATCAGGTAGATCAATGCAACGCCCAGCAGGGGGAACATGGCTTCATAGGTACGGTTCATAATGCCCTGTGCGGCATACAACAGTTCCTTGCCGCCAATGGTGGTGATCAGGGAGGTATCCTTGAGCAGGATGATGAACTCGTTGCCCAGTGCAGGCAGCACCGCACGGATGGCCTGCGGGATGATGATGACCACCATGGTGGTCATGTAGTTCAGGCCAAGGCTGCGCCCGGCCTCCATCTGGCCGGGGTCCACGGCCATCAGGCCGCCGCGGATGATCTCGGATACATACGCGCCGGAGTTGATGCCCAAGGTCAGCGCACCCACCATGGTAAAGTTGCGGCTGTTGGCAAAAATGACCATGCTCATGATCAGCAGCTGCACCATCATGGGCGTGCCGCGGATGATGGTGGTGTACACCTGACACACCGCGTTAAAAAAGCCCAGCACCGCATTTTTGTGGCCGGGGCGCTGCTGGTCGTGGGTCACGCGCACCAGCGCCACCACGCTGCCCAGCACCACGCCCAGCGCCAGCGCCAGCGCGGTGACCAGCAGGGTAGTGCCCACACCGCTGATGTACTGCATCCAGCGGTCCTTCAGGAGAAAGGCCTGATAAAACTTGAAGAAGAAATCCTGTCCAAAGCTTAGCTTTGTGCCGCTGTTGAGCAGCTCTTTGAGCAGTTCGTATTGCGCAGCCATTCACATCCTCACTTTCTGTTTGTCAATAAATTGTAACCACTTTTTTCCAAAAAAAGAGGTGCCCTGCGTGGGGCGCCTCCTCGGGTACGGGGATCATATGGGGTACACAGCTTAGTTTGCGTTGATGTACTTGTCCACGATGGCCTGCAGGGTGCCGTCAGCCTTCAGCTCCTCCAGAGCCTTGTTGACAGCGTCCTCCAGTGCAGAGCCCTTTGCCATGCCAATGGCGTAGTCCTCCTCGGCGTAGCTGGTGTCCAGCACCTTCAGGCCGGGGTTGGCAGCGACGTACTCCGTAGCGGGAGCGTTGTCGATGACCACTGCATCCACCTGACCGTTGTTCAGTGCCTGCACGGCAGTCAGACCGCTGTCGTAGGCCACAACAGAGTCCTCGCCGAAGTCATCGGAGCAGTAGATGTAGCCGGTGGTGCCGCGCTGGGTACCGATCTTCTTGCCGGCCAGATCATCGGGAGAAGCAATGTCGGAATCGTTCGGAACAATGATGGACTGGATGCCGGTTGCGTAGCTGTCAGAGAAGTCCATCACAGCCTTGCGCTCGTCGGTCACGGTAACGCCAGCCATCACGATGTCGGCCTTGCCCTGCTGCACGCTGAGCAGTGCGGCGTCAAAGTCCATATCATCGATCTGCAGCTCCAGGCCCAGCTTTTCAGCAATGGCCTTGGCGGTGTCCACATCGATGCCCTCGATCTCACCGGAGTCGGTGGTCATCTCGTACGGAGGGAAGGTGGCGTTAGTGGCCATGGTCAGCTTACCGGCCTCCACGGTGGTCAGGTCAGCAGCAGCGGCAGAAGAAGCAGCCTCGGAGGAAGCGGCAGAACTTGCCACAGAGGAAGCAGCAGAACTTGCGGAACCACCGCAGGCGGTCAGAGCCAGAGCAGCAACAGAAACGGCAGCGGCAGCCATAAAGCTGCGGCGAGAGATCTTTTTCATATTCAAACACTCCTCAATCTATGCAATATAGTTTGCTTGGCCCCGATGGGATGCGATTCATCGCGCTTTCGGGGAACGCACTTAGTATAGTTTGTACAAAACAAAAAGTCAATACTTGTGCATAATAATCCGTAAAATTGAAACGATTTTGCAAACATTTATGCAATAGCGGAGAAAATGTATGAATATATGCAGTATAAACTCCCTCGTTCCTTGCTGTCCTGCGCCCTCTCCGTCTGCTCACTACGTTCGCATCCACCTCTCCCAAAGGGAGAGGCAAGAGCACTGCCGAAAACTTCCTCATTGCACCTAATACTTTAGCGATTAGCTTTACGGCTTGGCTCTCCCTGAGAGGAAAGACTTCCCCCGCTCCGGGAGAAGATGTCACCGCAGGTGACAAAAGGGGGAATCTGGCGCGGGAGCGCCTGAGAGGGCGAACTTGCACTGCGGCGCTTATACGCTTCTTGCAATCTCCTCCGCGCTGCGCTTGGGCACGCAGTAGTCGCGGTTTTCGTCCAGATAGTACTTTACGCCGGTCTGCTCGGTCATGGGTACGATGCGGGCTTTGTGGGTGGGGTAGCCAAAGGCCACCATAAACGCCAGCTTCTGCGGCTCCTCAATGCCCAGCAGTGCAGTCAGGGCAGGCTTATCAATTGCACCCATAATGCAGCTGCCCACGCCCTTGTCCCATGCGGCAAGGGTCATGTTGGCCAGTGCAATGCCGGTGTCGGTGGCAAGGTCGCCGGGGATGGCAGTATCCTGCACCACGGCTGCATAAAAGGTGGGCAGTTCGTCCGCTTTGGGCGTGCCCTGCTCCGGCGGCAGATAGGCGGCCCACTTGACCAGCGGCTGCACCTTGGCTACCATCTCCGGGCTTTGCACCAGCACCAGACGCACCGCCTGCCGGTTCGCCCCGCAGGAGGACAGCCGCACGGCCTGTACGATATCATTTACCACATCCTGCGGCACAGCTTTTTGCGCGAACCGGCGGTAGGTGCGGCGGGCGGTCAGAAGTTCCATGACAGACATATTGAATCGCTCCTTTATCCGGTAAAATACAAAAATGGAAAAAACTATATATAAAGTATAGCAGATGCACCGGCGCACAGCAATGGCTGCGGCGCGTTTTTTGGGCGGGAGCGGCGGGCAATTTATAAAAAAACAATAATAGTTTTTATCTTCTCTTGTATTTTTTAGTGAATACTTCTATAAAACACTTGACAACCCGGGGCAGAAGAGGGTATTATAGAGGTGCGAAACGCATTACATGGAGTGTAAGGCGTGCTTGAAAGAAAGATTGTGAGGTTGATTACTATGTCTAACATCTCTCGTCGTCAGTTTCTGAAGAGCGCAGGTGTTGCTGCTCTGGCTGCTGGTGTTCTGGCTGGTTGCGGTAAGATCCCCGGCACCGATGTGCCTGATGTTCCCGAAGTGACTAGCGTTGATCTGCGTGTCATCTTTGTGGGTCTTGCGGGCGATCCCATTGGCAACAGCGTTGACGGTGTCTACGATACGAAGGTTCTGAAGGGCGAAAAGAAGTACGACCCGAAGCTGATCCCTGCAGACAAGCTGCCGAAGGGCTATGTGTTGTATAGCACCGATAAGGTGGACATCATCTCTGATAGCACCCCGATGCTTGCTAAGGTTGTGGTCAAGCCTGAACGCAAGGACACGATGCGGGTAAAGATTGACGTGCAGTTTATGTACGGCGAAAAGGGCGATACCTCTCCGCGTGTATTCTATGCTGAGGTCAAGAGTGGCACGAAGTACCTCGAGTACAAGGATATTGCGACGCAGTTTGAGAGCGATAAGGCTTTCAAGGACGTTTATGTCCCGGACTACAATGCCAAGGAGTGGTACGCCGGTATCACGGATAAGGGCAATGGCTACGAGGCTGACATGCCTCTGATGGTCAAGTTCAAGGCTTAATCACTAAGTACTGCTGAATTGATCTCATAAACACGAAGATGCCGGCAGGTCGAAAACGACCTGTCGGCATCTTTTTGCTTTTATATAAAAGTTGGCGGCTGCTTTTGGGGCAACGGGCAACCCCTTCCGTCAAAGCCTGCGGCTTTGCCTGAGAGGGTTCTACTTTCTCTTCGGCAGCGGCACGCACAGCACCAGACTGATGCCGATGGCCAGCGCCACGGCAATTTTAAAGGTGCTGATGCCCTTGGCAAGGGCAAGGGCGTTTTCGTTCTGGATAAAGTAGTAGGCGGTGTAGTAGATGCCCGCGCCCGGCACCAGCGGGAAGATGCCGGAAAGCAAAAACACTGTGACCGGCGTTTTTTGGGTAATGGCAAACACGCGGGTAAGGATGGTGAGCGGAATGACCGCCAGCAGCGAGGCCGTGGCGGCGTCTGCGCCCAGCAGGGTCAGCAGCTCGTACCCCAGCCAGCCCACAGCGCCCACCAGCGCGCAGTAAGGCAGGCTGCGCCGGGGGCACGCAAACAAAATGGCAAAACTCAGCGTGCCCGCCGCGGCCAGAAAAAACTGCGAGGTCAACGCGCCGATCTGTACAGTTGTAAGGGACATCATACCACGACCACCCCCGTAAATACCGTGTACAACCGCAGCACAAGGCCGGTGCCTATGGCAATGCTGGCGGCAATCAACAAAGCGTCGATCATGCGGATGGTGCCGGAAAGGTAATCGCCCTGCACAAAGTCCCGGATGCCCATGGTAAAGGCGATGCCCGGGGTCAGGATCATCAGCGCGCCGATGATGGCGTGGCTGGCAGAGGTGTGCAGCGCACTGCACAGCAGAATGCACACCAGCGTGATCAGCGCGGCGGTGCTGATCTTCTGGAAGCCGCCGGGCACCTCGTGCCGCCCGCACCACAGCAGATACCAGCTGGCTGCCAGCCCCGCCCCGGCAGCTGCCAGCGCGCTGCGCAGGCTGCCGCCGAACATCATGGCAAAGCAGAACGCCCCGCACAGCCCGGACAGCAGCTGCACATGATCTTTTGGGAAAGGCAGCCGCCGCGCCAGCACCAGACGGCTCTCGGCCTCGTCTAAGGTCATCCCGGTCTGGGCGATCTGGCGGGAAAGCTCGTTCACCGCCGCCACCCGCCCCAGATGGGTGGTGCGCACCGGTACATTGCGTACCTCGCTGATCTCGGCAGTGCCGGCGCTGGCAAAAATGCCGTTGGTCAGCACATAAACGTGGAACTCCCGCAGATGGAAGCTGCGCGCCATGATCTCCATGGTCTGCTCCACCCGGAACACCTCCGCGCCGTTTTCCAACAGGGTCTGCCCTGCGGCCATGATAAAATCCATAATGCGGTGGCGCAGTTCTTCATCGGGAAAAGGGTCTCTGCTGTTCATTGCCTGCTCTCCTTGCAAAAGATGATACCCTATTTTATCATGTGCACCAGCCGCATACAAGGGCATATAATAAAAAACCGCCACCCCGGCAGGTGACGGTTTTTCTTTGGATAAAAGTTAAACTAAAAACCTAAAGGGCCAACCGCTTGTCGCAGTGCCTTTTGTAGTTACAGTATAACCTTTTTTGTGCGCATTGTCAAGCAAAATGGGCGCAGTGGCAGGCTGGAAGCCATATCCCTACCCAAAAACTTCGTTGAAGGTGTTGACAAATGCCGCCGATGGGTTTATTATAGTGTCAATATCACAAAAATGGCTGTGAAGAGAAGAGTAGGCCTTCGCATTGATCCTTACCAGAGAGCCCGGGCGGTGAAAAAGGGCAGGAAACAGGAAGCTGAAAATGGTCTCGGAGCCGTGCGGACGAGGCGCAGGAGTGCTAAGCCCGCAACGGGATGCGCCCGTTACAGCGTCCGGCTGTAAGCAGTACACACTGCCGCAGCATCGAGGCTGTACCCGTAAGGATGCAGTGAACCAAGGTGGTACCACGGAAGTATGTTCATGCCTCCGTCCTTGCAGAGCCTAAGGCTTGTAAGGACGGGGGCATTTTTTCATGCACCCGTTCAAGGCCGCGTGCGGAAAGGTGCCGTGCGGGCCGCAGTACAAAATAGAGAACAAATAGAGAGGGAACAAAACCATGATTACTCGTCGCGATTTTTTGAAAGTTACCGGTGTGGCAGCCGCAGCCGCTGCCCTGACTGCCTGCGGTGGTTCTTCTTCCACTGCTTCTTCCGCTGCTGCATCCGGCAGCGTGGCATCCTCTGCCGCTGCTAAGCTGGATAAGATCAAGGTGGCTGTGCCCAACGATACCACCAACGAGGCCCGCGCGCTGACCCTGCTGGAGAAGAACGGCTTCTTCAAGCTGAAGGCAGACGCCGGCCTGACCGCTACCAAGAATGACATTGAGGAGAACCCCCTGAACGTCACCGTGGACGAGGTGGAGGCCGCTCAGGTGCCCAACGTCCTGCAGGACGAGGACTACGCCGTCATCAACTCCAACTACGCCATCTCTGCCGGTTTGAACCCCATGACCGATGCACTGGCCATGGAGGACGGCTCCTCTGCTTACGTCAACATTCTGGTGTGCAAGGACGGCAATCAGGAGGAGCCCAAGATCAAGGCTCTGGCTGCTGCCCTGCAGAGCCAGAAGGTGAAGGACTTCATGGACGAGACCTACAAGGGCTCCGTGGTGTCCGTTGTGGAGAACCCCACCGACGGCTATGATTCCACTGTGGATTATGACGCTCTGAACGGCCAGACCGTCAGCTGTGCCGCTACTCCCGCTCCCCACTGCGAGGTGCTGGAGGTGTGCAAGGAGATCCTTGCCGCCAAGGGCATCACGCTGGATATTCAGGAGTACGACGACTATGTGATCCCCAATCAGGTCGTCGAGGACGGTCAGGTAGACACCAACTACTTCCAGCATCAGCCGTATCTGGACAACTTCAACGCCGAAAAGGGTACCCATCTGGTGACCGTTGCCGGTATTCATGTAGAGCCCATGGGCATCTACGGCGGCAAGCAGGACAATCTGGCACCCATCGAGGGTTAATCTAAAGGAGCAATTTCTGTGATCGAACTCAAGTACCTTTCCAAGACCTTCCAGATGAAGGATGGCGCGGTGAAAGCGCTGCAAAACATCAACCTCACCATTCCCGATGGCTCCATCTACGGCATCATCGGTATGTCCGGTGCGGGCAAATCCACGCTGGTGCGCTGCATCAACCTGTTGGAGCGCCCTACCGGCGGCAGTGTGGTGATCGACGGCGTGGCCATGGAGACCCTGTCCCCTGCCTCGCTGCGCAAACGCCGCCGGGAGATCACCATGATCTTCCAGCAGTTCAACCTGCTCATGCAGCGCACCTGCCTGAAGAACGTCTGCTTCCCCATGGAACTGGCAGGCGTAAAAAAGGCCGAGGCGGAAAAGCGTGCCATGGAGCTGCTGGAGATGGTGGGTCTGCCGGATAAGGCCAACGCCTACCCGGCACAGCTGTCCGGCGGTCAGAAGCAGCGCATCGCCATTGCCCGCGCACTGGCAACCAACCCCAAGGTGCTGCTGTGCGATGAGGCCACCAGTGCGCTGGACCCCAACACCACCCACTCCATCCTGACCCTGATCAAGGATATCAACCGCAAGCTGGGCATCACCGTGGTGGTCATTACCCACCAGATGAGCGTGGTGGAGGAGATCTGCGACAGCGTGGCCATTCTGGACGGCGGTGTGGTCGTGGAACAGGGCTCGGTACAGGAAATTTTTGCAAACCCAAAAACGGCGGCTGCCAAGCGTCTGGTGGCCCCCAACGGCGGCAGCGCAGCGCGGGATCTTTCCTGCTTTGCGCCGGATGACCATGTGGTGCGCGTTACCTTTAATGGTTCCTCCACCGCAAAGCCGCTGGTGGCAAGCCTTGCCGCCGAAAAAGGCATTCTGGTGTCGGTGCTCAGCGCCGATACCCGCGATCTGAGCGGCCAGTGCTACGGCTCCATGCTGCTCAAGCTGCCCGCAGAACTTGCTGTCGCACAGCAGGCTATGGAGTATATGCGCAGCCAGTCTGGCGTAACGGTAGAGGAGGTGACCGGTATATGAATATCGCAGATTACGGCTTTGCCATCTGGGAGACCTTTTATGTAACGGTGCTCTCCACCGCCTTTGCGCTGGTGCTGGGTCTGCCGCTGGGCGTGCTGCTGGTAGCCGGTGACAAGGACGGCATCCTTCCCCTGCCCGGCTGGCTGATGCACCTGATCAACATCGTCATCAACATCCTGCGCAGTGTGCCTTTCCTGATTTTGATGATCTGCGTGTTCCCGCTTACCCGCGCCATCGTGGGCACTACGGTGGGCACCAAGGCCACCATCGTTCCGCTGGTGGTCGCCGCCTTCCCCTTTGTGGCACGTCTGGTGGAGACCAGCCTGCGGGAACTGGACGAGGGCGTGGTGGAAGCTGCCCAGAGCATGGGCGCTACCCCCTTCCAGATCATCACCAAGGTCATGATCCCGGAGTGCCTGCCCGGCCTGATCTCCAGCATGACCACCGCACTGACCACCATTCTGGGCTACTCGGCCATGTCCGGTGTCATCGGCGGCGGCGGTCTGGGTAAGATCGCTTTGTCCTACGGCTACTACCGCTACCAGACCAACATCATGATCGTCTGTGTGGTGCTGCTGGTGCTGATGGTGCAGGCGTTCCAGTCTGTGGGTACCCTGTGGGCCGCCAAGAGCGATAAGCGCCTGCGGAAATAAGAAGCTTTGATTTTTCGATTCCCCGCCGGAGGCAAGTCCCTCCTGCGGGGAATCGTCCTTCCCGACCAAAAAAAAACAAGCAAAGGAGTATGTTGTATGAACCGTGATACCATCTGTGTGCAGGGCGGCTACACCCCCGGCAACGGCGAGCCCCGTCAGATCCCCATCATCCAGTCCACCACCTTCAAGTACGCCACCAGCGAGGACATGGGCAAGCTGTTCGATCTGGAGGCAGACGGCTATTTCTATTCCCGTCTGCAGAACCCCACCTGCGACATGGTAGCCAAAAAGATCTGCGAGTTGGAGGGCGGTACCGCCGCCATGCTTACCTCCAGCGGACAGGCCGCAAACTTCTTTGCGCTGTTCAATATCTGCGAGGCCGGGGATCACATCGTGGCCTCCAGCACCATCTACGGCGGCACCTTCAACCTTATCTCGGTCACCATGGCCAAGATGGGCATCACCGCCACCTTTGTAGACCCCCTGTGCACCGAGGAGGAACTGAACGCCGCCTTCCAGCCGAACACCAAGGTGGTGTTCGGCGAGACCATCGCAAACCCCGCGCTGACCGTGCTGGACATTGAAAAGTTTGCCAAGGCTGCCCACGCCCACGGCGTGCCGCTGATTGTGGACAACACCTTCCCCACGCCGGTCAACTGCCGCCCCTTTGAGTGGGGCGCGGACATCGTGACCCACTCCACCACCAAGTACATGGACGGCCACGGCGCAGTGCTGGGCGGTGCCATCGTGGACGGCGGCAAGTTCGACTGGATGGCCCACGCCGAGAAGTTCCCGGGTCTGTGCACCCCGGATGACAGCTACCACGGCATCACCTATGCCGAGCGCTTCGGCAAGGAGGGTGCTTTCATCACCAAGGCCACCGCGCAGCTGATGCGGGACTTCGGCTCCATGCAGTCCCCCATGAACGCCTATATGCTGAACCTTGGTCTGGAAAGTCTGCACGTCCGGATGCAGCGCCACTGCGCCAACGGCATGGCGGTGGCACAGTTCTTGGAGAACCACCCCAAGGTGGCCTATGTGAACTACTGCGGGCTGGAAAGCAGCCCCTACCACGCACTGGCGCAGAAGTATCTGCCGGGCGGCAGCTGCGGCGTGGTAAGCTTTGGTCTGGCCGGCGGACGCGAGGCCGCCAGCACCTTTATGAAGGAGTTGAAGCTTGCCGCCATCGAGACCCATGTGGCGGATGCCCGCACCTGCTGCCTGAACCCTGCCTCCAGCACCCACCGTCAGATGAATGACGAGCAGCTGGCCGCCGCCGGTGTACCTGCCGAACTGGTGCGCATGAGCTGCGGTCTGGAATCCGCCGAGGATCTTATTGCCGATATCGCACAGGCACTGGATAAGGTATGATTCCCTCCCGTGAAAATACATTTGTCGCGGCCAATAGGCCGCGACAAATGTGAAATCAAAAATCATGATACCCCTGAAGATGGCAAAGCGAACGCGGAGCCATTTTTGAATCGTCTAGCAAAGGAGCGACTTCCCTATGCCGCTGATCATTCCCAAAACCTTACCCGCCTTTGACGCCCTGTATGAGGAAAACGTCTTTGTCATGCACCGGGAGCGGGCGCTGGCGCAGCATATCCGTCCGCTGGAAATTCTGATCCTGAACCTGATGCCCACCAAGATCGCCACCGAGACCCAGATCGCCCGGCTGCTGGCCAACACCCCGCTGCAGGTGCACATGACCCTGCTGCAGACCGCCAGCCACTCTGCTACCCATGTGTCAGCTGCTCACCTTGAGACCTTTTACAAGACCTTTGACGAGGTGAAGAACAACCGCTACGACGGTATGATCATCACCGGTGCGCCGGTGGAGACCATGGATTTTGAGCAGGTGGACTACTGGAACGAACTGTGCGAGATCATGGACTTCAGCGAAACGAACGTCTACTCCACCCTTCATGTCTGCTGGGGCGCACAGGCAGGGCTATACTACCACTACGGCGTACGCAAGCAGCTGCTGCCGGAAAAGATGTTCGGCGTGTTCGAGCACCGGGTCACCCGCCCGGCAAACCCGCTGGTGCGCGGCTTTGATGAGGTGTTCTACGCCCCCCACAGCCGCCACACCGGCATCTGCCGGGAGGATGTGGACAACTGCGCCGTCCTGCGCATTCTGGCCGAGAGCGATGCCGCCGGGCCCTTTCTCATGAGCACCGAGAACGGGCGACAGATCTTTGTCACCGGACACCCGGAGTACGATAAGTACACGCTGGATGCCGAGTATAAGCGGGATGTGGCCAAGGGTCTGCCCATCCATGTGCCCGTCAACTACTACCCGGACGATGACCCCGCAAAGCCGCCGCTGTTCCGCTGGCGTGCCCACGCCCACCTGCTGTATGAAAACTGGCTGAACTATTATGTCTACCAGAACACCCCCTACGACTTGGGAGATATCCAGCGGGTAAAACACGAGAAGTAAACAACAAAAAGGCGATGCCCTGCGGCATCGCCTTTTTGTTATTTCTTGCGTTTTACGGGCTTTTTCTTGCGCACACTGTAACCGAAGGTGCCCAGCTTTTTGCCAAGGGCCAGATACTCCCCGTGGCTATACACGATGAGGTTCGCCTTGTCCAGACACAGCTTGCCTTTTTCGTCCAGCAGGCTCTCGTCCACATCGCAGGCCACCACTTCGGCCAAAAACAGGTCGTGACTGCCCAGCGGGATGCGCTGGGTGATGCGGCACTCCAGATTGACCGGGCTTTCCTCCAGCACCGGGCAGTCGGTCAGTACACTGCCGGAGGCAGCGTGCAGGCCGCAGGCGGCAAACTTGTCCACGTCGCGGCCGCTCTTCACGCCGCACCAGTCAATGGCGCGCACCAGCTTTTCAGTGGGCAGATTAATGGCGAACTGCCCGCTCTCGCACAGCAGCTGATGGCTATACCGCTCCGGCCGCACGCTGATGGATACCATGCTGGGCTGGGTGCAGATGGTGCCTGTCCAGCCGATCGTGATAAGGTTGGGCTTATCCAGCCCGCCGCAGGATACCAGTACCGGCGGCTCCGGGTTCAAAAGGGTGCTGCCCTTCCAGCTTTGCTTGCTCATCCGTGATATTTCCTTTCGTAGGGAGCCCATGTGCGCTCCGAGATGATATAGCGCGGGCGGGCCTTTGTTTCCATATAGATCTTGCCGATATACTCGCCGATCACGCCCAGACACACCAGCTGCACGCCGCTCATAAAGCAGACGATGCACACAGTGGAGGCCCAGCCTGCCACGCTGCTGCCCATAGCGGCGCACACGATGGCCCAGATGACCCCGATAAAACTGACAAGGCTCACTACGATGCCCGCCCCGGTGATGATGCGGATGGGCTTGTTGGAAAGACTGGTAATGCCGTCAAAGGCCAGCGCCAGCATCTTGCTCAGGGGGTAGTGGCTCTCGCCTGCCAAACGCTCGTGGCGCTCGTAGGTGACCACATCGTGGGCAAAGCCCACCAGCGGCACCATGCCCCGCAAAAAGATGTTGACCTCCCTGTAATCCGCAAAGCTTTCCAGCACGCGGGTGCTGATCAGGCGGTAGTCTGCGTGGTTGAACACAATATCCGCGCCCAGAGCGTTCATCACATGATAAAAGCCCTCGGCGGTAAACCGCTTGAAAAAGGTGTCGGTGTCCCGGCGGCTGCGCACACCATACACCACCTCGGCACCGTCCAGATACTTTTTCACCATCTCGTCCATGGCATTGATATCGTCCTGACCGTCGCAGTCAATGGAGATGGTGATATCGCAGCTGTCGCTGTGCAGCGCCTCCATCAGCCCCGCCAGCACGGCATTCTGGTGGCCGCGGTTGCGGCTTTGGGAAATGCCGATATAGTGCTCGTCCTGTGCGGCAAAGCCTTGGATCAACTCCCACGTTTTGTCGCGGGAGCCATCGTTGACAAAGAGCACCCGGCTTTTATCGCTGACCAGCCCCTGTGCGGTCAGACTGTGGATCTTTTCCAGAAACATGGGTGCTGTAATAGGCAGCACCTGCTCCTCGTTGTAGCAGGGGATCACGATCCAGAGAACAGGCTTGGACATAATAAATGAGCTCCTTTTTGTAAAATAACCCTCTCAGTCATCGCCGTAAAGTTTATCTTCCGGGAAAAGGCTCCCCCTTGGGGGAGTTGTCTGTGAAGCAGACTGAAGGGGTCTACTGCACCATCTGCTGCAAGGCATCCGGTTCCAGCAGCTTGAAGCTGCTGCGGTAGGTGTCGATGAGGCCTTCCTTCTGCATGGTGCTCAACTCCCGGGAAAGGGCGCTACGGTCGCAATTGAGGTAATCCGCCAGCTGGATGCGGGAGAAGGGGATGCTGAAGGTCAGGCTGTGGGCGCGGGCGGCCTCGCTGAGCAGATAGGCTGCCACCTTGGCGCGCAGGCTCTTCATCACCAGCAGGTCGATGCGGCGGGAGAGGGAAAAATATTTATCGCTGATGGTGCGCACAAGGTTCTGCACCACCCGCTGGTGGGCGGGGCTGCCGTCCGAGAGCAGCAGCCGCTCGTAGGGCAGCAGCAGCACCTCACAGGGGGCGGCAGCCAGCACGGTGACCGGGCTGGACAGGCTGGAGCCTCCCAGCACGTCCCCGTACACCCCGCCCGGCTCTACCCGGGCGATGGGGATGCGTGCCCCGCCCGGTGCCGGGCGATAGGCCTCCAACTCACCGGACAGCACGACGCCCACCCGGCGGCTGGGCTCCCCCGCCAGCACAAGGGCTTCGCCCTTGCCGTAGCTGCGCACACTGGCCCCCAGCCGGGACAGCAGCGTGCTGAGTTCCGCAGCGGAAAGACCCGCGAACAGCGTGGTGTTTTGTAACAGCGGCAGATAATTATTCATCGCAACTCCGCAGAGAAAACAGTATTCTCTGCAGCCTCCTGCAATTGCGTTGCGCACGCAACGGTATTTTTACCCCTATTATAGTAAACTGGAACGCGCAAAGCAAATGATTTTGCAAAATTTTTCAAAAAAAGACCGGTTTCCGCTTCCCGTACCGGGGCGTGCCGGGTGTGAAAAGGAGTAATCATGAAAAAGATCCTGTCCTTACTGCTGGCGTTCAGCCTTGCACTGAGCCTTGCAGCCTGCGGCGGCAGCGCAAGTTCTGCCGTTTCCAGCACGGCGGCGTCCGAGGCTGCATCCTCTGCGGCTGCTTCTGAGGAAGAGGCCGCAGCGCCGCTGTCTGCCACCGAGCCGCTGCGCATCGCCGGGCTGAAGGGCCCCACCACCATGGGGCTTGTCAACCTGCTCTCGATGGAGCAGGCCGGCACCGCCGCCATGGACTACGACCTGCAGCTTTACGGCGCTGCGGACGAGATCGTGCCGCTGCTCATCAAGGGTGAGCTGGACATGGCTGCCATCCCGGCCAATCTAGCTGCGACCCTGTACCAGAAAACCAGCGGCGGCATTCAGGCCGTGGCAGTGAACACCTTGGGCGTTTTGTATGTGGTAGAGCAGGGCGACACCGTCCACAGCATGGCCGACCTCAAGGGCCGCACCATCCTGTCCACCGGCAAGGGCACTACCCCGGAATATGTGCTACGCTATCTGCTTACCGCCAACGGCCTTGACCCGGACAAGGATGTGGACATCCAGTATTACAGCGAGGCTACCGAGGTGACCGCCCAGATGGCCAGCACGCAGGACGCCATTGCCGTGCTGCCCCAGCCCTATGTGACCGCCGCCGGGCTGAAGGACGACACCCTGCGGGTAGCCCTTGACCTGACCGCCGAGTGGGACAAGGTGGCAGACACTCAGCTGATCACCGGTGTGACCGTGGTGCGCAAGGCCTACGCCGAGGAGCACCCGGACGTGGTGGCCGCCTTTCTGGCAGACTACGCCCAGAGCGTGAACGCCGCCAACACCGATCTGGACGGCACCGCCGCTCTGTGTGAGGAGCAGGGCGTGGTGGCAAAGGCCGCCATCGCCAAAAAGGCGCTGCCCAACTGCAACATCGTCTGCCTGACCGGCGAAGAACTGAAGGCAGACGCCGCCGGTTACCTGCAGGTGCTCTACGATGCCGACCCCGCCGCCGTGGGCGGCGCGCTGCCCGGCGAGGACTTCTACTGGACAGCCCAGTAACAGCCTGAAAAAGCATTCCATCTCCCGCCGCTCTGCCGTGGTACGCAGCGCGGCGGTTTTTGTTTCCCGGTTGCAATTCCGCTGCAAAAGTTCTACAATAGAGGCACATTATAGAATATGGAGGGAAAACCTATGGCTTGCACTACCATTCTGGTCGGCAAGGCAGCATCGTACGATGGCTCTACCATGATCGCCCGCAACGATGACTCCGGCTCCGGCCATTTCACCGCTAAAAAATTCACTGTGATCCACCCGGAGGAGCTGCCCAAGACCTACCGCAGCGTCCTCTCCCATGTGGAAATCCCCCTGCCGGAGGGCGCACTGCGGTTTACCGCCATGCCCAACGCCGTGGAGGGCAAGGGCATCTGGGCAGCCTCCGGCATCAATGCCGCTAACGTGGGCATGACCGCCACCGAGACCATCACCTCCAACCCCCGCGTGCTGGGCGCAGACCCGCTGGTGGAGTATCAGCCCGCCAAGGGCGAAAAGCCTGAGGTGCCCGGCGGCATCGGCGAGGAGGATATCGTCTATCTGGTGCTGCCCTACATCCACTCTGCCCGCGAGGGCGTGCTGCGTCTGGGCAGTCTGCTGGAGCAGTACGGTACTTACGAGATGAACGGCATCGCTTTTCAGGACGTAAACGAGATCTGGTGGCTGGAGACCATCGGCGGTCACCACTGGATCGCCCGCCGTGTGCCGGACGATGTGTATGTGGTCATGCCCAACCAGCTGGGCATCGACACCTTTGATCTGGACGATGCCTTCGGCGCACAGGAAAACTACCTCTGCTCTGCCGACCTGCGGGAGTTCATTGCCAAGAACCACCTCGACCTCTCTTTGGACGGCGCACTGAACCCCCGGGACGCCTTTGGCAGCCACGATGACGCCGACCACGTTTACAATACCCCCCGCGCATGGTATATGCTGCGCTACCTCAACCCCCGCACATGGGTGTGGGAGGGCGCCGATGCCGACTACACCCCCATGTCCGATGACCTGCCGTGGTGCATGGTGCCGGAGCGCAAGGTGACCCCGGAGGACATCAAGTATATGCTGTCCAGCCACTATCAGGGCACCCCCTACGACCCCTATTTGAGCTACGGCGACAAGTCTGCAAAGGGCGCATACCGCTCCATCGGCATCAACCGCAACGACTTTATGGCCCTGCTGCAGATGCGTCCCGACCAGCCGGAGGAATCCCGCGCAGTGGAGTGGGTGGCCTATGCCTCCAACGCCTTCAACACCATGGTGCCCTTCTACGCCAACGTGGAGCGCACCCCGGAGTATCTGGCAAACACCACCGGCACCGTGTCCACCGATAATTTCTACTGGACCAGCCGCCTGATCGCCGCCATGGCAGATGCCTCCTATAACAAGTCCCTGTTCCACCTCGAGCGCTACGAGGAAGCCGTGCTCTCTGCCGGCCGTGCACTGGTGAACCAGTACGACGCAAAGCTTGCCGCCGAGCCGGACGCCGCAAGCCGCGCCGCCCTGCGGGAGGAAGCCAACACCGCCATTGCCGCTATGCTGCAGGAGAAGGCCGCCGACACGCTGGATAAAGTTCTGTTTGAACTGAGCAGCCAGATGAAAAACGCCTACTCCCGCTCGGATGCCTGAGTAAAACCAGCCAAAGCGCCAAAACCGGTCATGACCGGTCACATAAATGCAGAAAAGACCACCGCATACATAAGTGCGGTGGTCTTTTTTTGGCGCAAAAATGTTCTTGTATCCAAGATGTTGGCAATGGTGCACAAAAATCGAAGAGATTTTTTTGTGCGCGAAAACGATTGAAAATGATTGATTTTGACTGATTTTTTGCTATAATAAAGCTACAGACAGCCAAAACACGCCAAGACCGTGCAAAATCGGTCAGGCGTGGGAAGGAAAGAAGGGAAAAGACACCATGCTGGCAGAGGAACGTTTTGCATTGATCTTAGAGCAGCTGAACGAGCAGCGCACCGTGACGGTGCAGCAGCTGTGCGAGGCGCTGCACACCAGCGAATCCACCATCCGGCGCGATTTGACCGAACTGGACCGGCAAGGCAGGCTGACCAAGGTGCACGGAGGGGCTACCCTGCCGGACAGCCGCTTTCTGGCAGACGAGCCCACCATGGAAGCCAAGGAGACACTGGCGGTAACCGAAAAGCGCAGCATTGCCGCAGCCGCTACAGCGCTCATCACCGCCGAGGATTTTGTGTTCATTGATGCAGGCACCACCACGCTGGAGCTGGTGCGGGCGCTGACGGGAGCAACACTCAAAGCCACCTATGTGACCAACGGCGTGGCGCACGCCCGGCTGCTGGCGCAAAAGGGCTGCCGGGTGTATCTGCCCGGCGGGCTGCTGCGCCCCCAGACCGAGGCCATCGTGGGTACGGCAGCGGTCAGCAGTATCCAGCAATATAACTTCACCAAAGCATTCATGGGTGCCAACGGTGTGGCGCTGGAGGCGGGCTTTACCACCCCGGACCCCGAGGAAGCAGCGGTAAAGGCCGCAGCCGTCCGCCGCGCAAGGGAAAGCTGGTTTCTTGTGGATGACGCCAAGTTTTCTAAAATTTACCCGGCGGTCATCACGGAACTGCACGGCGGTGCCATCCTGACCAACCACTGCCCGAACCCGAAATATAAGCAGTATACCTTTGTAAAGGAGGCAGAAGCATGATCTATACCGTTACCTTTAACCCTGCTATTGATTACGTTGTGCGTCTGGACGCACCGCTGGAGGTGGGCGCAGTAAACCGCGCCCAAGGCGAGGACTGCGTGCTGGGCGGCAAGGGCATCAACGTGTCCGGCGTACTGGCGCAGCTGGGCTGCGAGAGCGTAGCGCTGGGCTTTGTGGCCGGCGAGACCGGCGCATGGCTGGAGCGCGGTCTGGCGGCACAGGGGCTCAAGACCGACTTTGTGCATCTGGAAAGCGGCATGACCCGCATCAATGTCAAGATCAAGGCCGGGCAGGAGACCGAACTGAACGGCGCAGGCCCCGCCATCCCGGAAAGTGCGTTGCAGCAGCTGGAAGCCCAGCTGGACAAGCTGACCGAGGGCGATATCCTCATTCTGGCGGGCAGCATCCCGGCAAGCCTGCCGCAGAGCGTCTACGAGCGGTTGCTGGCACGGCTGCAGGGCAAAGGCGTGCGCGCGGTGGTGGATGCCACCCGCGACCTGCTGGTGAACGTGCTGCCCTACCACCCCTTCCTCATCAAGCCCAACAACCATGAACTGGGCGAGATCGTAGGCAAGGTACTGGCCACTGACGCCGAGATCGTGGCCGCTGCCCGCACCCTGCAGGAAAAGGGTGCACGCAACGTGCTGGTAAGCATGGCCGGGGACGGTGCGCTGCTGCTGGACGAGCAGGGACAGGTGCACCGCATCGGCTGCCCTAAGGGCAAGGTGGTCAACAGCGTGGGCGCAGGCGACAGCATGGTGGCCGGTTTTGTAGCCGGGTATCTGCAAAGCCGCAGCTACGCGCAGGCGCTGCGTCTGGGCACGGCCTGCGGCAGCGCCACGGCCTTCAGCCTTGGGCTTGCCACAAAGGAAAAGATCGACGAGCTGCTGGCGCAGCTTTGATAGGATAAGGGGAACAAAGGAGGAAGTTTTATGCGCATTACTGAGTTATTTACCGCACAGTCCATTGCGCTGGACGAGGCGCTGCAGACGCAGGAGGAGATCTTGAGCCGTCTGGTGGAGCTGCAGGCTACCCACGGCAACATCACCGATAAGGACGCCTACAAAAAGGCGCTCTACGCCCGCGAGGCCGAGGGCTCTACCTATGTGGACAACGGCATCACCGTGCCCCACGCCAAGACCAATGTGGTCACCCGCCCCAGTCTGGCCGCCCTGCGGCTGAGCACCCCGGTGCAGTACAACGCCGAGGATGACGGCACCACTGACCTGCTGTTTGCCATTGCCGCACCGGAAAACGGCAGCCTGCACGTTGATATGTTGGCACGCATGATGCAGATGCTGATGAACGAGGACTTTGTGGAAAAGCTTAAAGCCGCAAAGAGCCCCAAGGAGTTCTTGGAGTGCATCGACGCGCAGGAGGAGGCACAGTTCGGCACAGAAAGCTTTACCCAGCAGGCCATCCCGCAGGACGGCTACCGCATTCTGGCTGTGACCGCCTGCGTCAACGGCATCGCCCACACCTACATGGCCGCAGAAGCACTGACCAAGGCCGGTGACAAGCTGGGTCTGCCCACAAAGGTGGAGACCAACGGCTCGGACGGCGCAAAGAACATCCTGACCCGCGCCGAGATCGCCGCCTGTGACGGCATCATCGTAGCAGCGGAGAAAAAGGTGGACACTGCCCGCTTCGACGGCAAGCCGGTGCTGTTCACCCGTGTAGATGACGGCATCCACAAACCGGAGGAGCTCATCAAGAAGATCGCCCACGGCGAGGTGCCTGTGTTCCACGCCGAGGGCGGCGCAGCAGCCGAGGATGACACCGCCGGTAAGGACAGCTTTGGCCGCAGCCTGTACAAGAACCTGATGAACGGCGTTTCCCATATGCTGCCCTTCGTGGTGGGCGGCGGCATCATGATCGCGCTGGCCTTCCTGCTGGATGATTACAGCATCGATCCCGCAAACTTCGGCATGAACACCCCCGTTGCCGCCTTCTTCAAGACGGTGGGCGGCGCAGCCTTTGGCTATATGCTGCCCATTCTGGCAGGCTTCATCGCCATGTCCATCGCCGACCGTCCGGGCCTGGCCGTAGGCTTTGCCGGCGGCGTGCTGGCCATGAACGGCACCAACTTCACCGACCTTGCCGCAGGCAGCACCACCGGCATCTCCGGCGGCTTCCTTGCAGCGCTGCTGGCCGGTTTTGCGGCGGGCTACATCGTGCAGTTCCTCAAAAAGATCACCGAAAAGCTGCCCGCCAGCCTGAACGGTATCCGGCCCATGCTCATCTACCCGCTGGGCGGCATTCTTATCGTAGGTGCGATGATGTGCGCCGTGAACCCGGTCATGGGCATGATCAACACCGCCATGACCGACTGGCTGAACGCACTGGGCGGCAGTTCCAAGGTGCTGCTGGGCGCCATCGTGGCCGGTATGATGAGCGTGGATATGGGCGGCCCGGTCAACAAGGCAGCCTACGTCTTTGGCACCGCAGCCCTTGCCTCCGGCAACTACGAGGTGATGGCTGCCGTCATGGTGGGCGGCATGGTGCCTCCCATCGCCATTGCCCTGTCCACCACCTTCTGCCCCCGCAAGTGGACGCCGGACGAGCGCCGCAACGGCATCGTAAACTACGTCATGGGCCTGTGCTTCGTGTCTGAGGGCGCTATCCCCTACGCAGCAGCCGACCCGCTGCGCGTCCTGCCCAGCTGTGTCATTGGCTCTGCAGTGTCTGGTGCGCTGTCCATGACCTTCGGCTGCGCACTGCGCGCACCCCACGGCGGCATCTTCGTGTTCCCGGTGGTGGATCACGCCGTGCTGTACTGCGTGGCGCTGGCTGTGGGCAGCGTGCTGGGTGCAGTGATCCTGAGCCTTCTCAAAAAGACCCAGCCCGCCGAGGCAAAGTAACAAGCCATTCCCTTCTCCATACGGATAGTTCTTCATAAGAGCAAAGGGGACTGCCGCACACCGCGGCGGTCCCTTTTGTGTTTTGCGCAAGCACCATTTTCACAAAAAACAGGACAATATACCGCCCAAAACGGCCTATCCTGCCAGAATTGCATTTCGTGCTTTGTTTTGCATTGCGCCCCATCCCGGGCTGTGGTATACTTATGCTTGTGATTTTAAAGTCCGGGTATGGTGTGCCCGGCCACCAGAGAGGAAACGAACGATGAAAATAGGATTTGACAACGACAAATATCTTGCGATGCAGTCCGAGCATATCCGCGAACGCATCAAGAAGTTTGACAATAAGCTGTATCTGGAATTCGGCGGCAAGCTGTTCGACGATTACCACGCCTCCCGCGTGCTGCCCGGCTTTCAGCCGGACTCCAAGCTGCAGATGCTGCTGCAACTCAAGGAGCAGGCCGAGATCGTCATCGTCATCAGCGCCGAGGACATCATCAGCAGCAAGGTGCGCGGCGACTACGGCATCACCTATGATCTGGATGTGCTGCGCCTCATCGACGCTTTTCAGGAGGTGGGGCTTTATGTGGGCAGCGTGTGCGTGACCAAGTACACCGCTGCCGCCGAGGTGGAGGCCTTTGAAAAGCGGCTGAACAGTCTGGGCATCCGCACCTTCCGTCACTACAAGATCCCCGGCTACCCCAACGATGTGGCACGCATCGTCAGCGATGAGGGCTACGGCCGCAACGATTACATTGAGACCGAGCGCCCGCTGGTGGTCATCACCGCGCCCGGCCCCGGCAGCGGAAAAATGGCCGTCTGCCTGTCCCAGCTGTACCATGAATATAAGCGGGGCGTCAAGGCCGGCTACGCCAAGTTCGAGACCTTCCCCATCTGGAATATTCCCCTGAAGCACCCGGTCAATCTGGCTTACGAGGCCGCCACCGCCGACCTGAACGATGTGAACATGATCGACCCCTTCCATCTGGAAGCCTACGGCGTGACCACCGTGAACTACAACCGCGACATCGAGATCTTCCCGGTGGTGAATGCGATGTTCGAGTTGATTGCAGGGCAGAGCCCCTATAAGTCCCCCACGGACATGGGCGTGAACATGGCCGGTAACTGCATCGTGGACGATGCCGTCTGCTGCGAGGCTTCCCGCAAGGAGATCGTGCGCCGGTACTACAAGTGCCTGTGCGAGCAGAAGATCACCGGCACCGCCAAGGAGAGCGAGCGCTACAAGCTGGAGCTGCTGATGAATCAGGCCGGACTGGCCATGGGTGCACGCGAGGTGGAAAAACAGGCACACGCCCGCAGCGAGGCTACCGGCGGCGCACCGGCTGCTGCCATTGAGTTGAGCGACGGCACCGTGATCACCGGCAAGACCGGCCCGCTGCTGGGTGCTACCGCAAGCGCCCTGATCAATGCGCTCAAGTATCTGGCAGGCATCCCGCAGGAGACGGATCTGGTCAGCGCCGCTGCCATCGAACCCATCCAGACCCTCAAGACCAACTATCTGGGCGGCAAGAACCCCCGTCTGCACACCGACGAGATCCTGATCGCCCTGTCCAGTTCTGCTGCCTCCAGCGAGCTTGCCGCAGCAGCCATGCACCAGCTGCCCAACCTCAAGGGCTGCGATGTGCACTCCACCGTGCTGCTTTCCAGCGTGGACAGCAGCACCCTGAACCGTCTGGGGATGTACCTGACCTGCGACCCCGTCTACGAGGAAGAGGATCGCAAGTACCATAAACTGTAAAAATAAAAAGAAACTGGTAAACACCCCGGTCAGCGCCGTCAGGAGCTGACCGGGGTGTTATTGCTTGCCAGTTGTCCGCAGTTGTGGTACACTTGTTTTGCTTACTTTTTATAATGGATAGGAAAAGAGGAACAACAACATGGAACAACAACACAAACGCAGCGCGTTCTCCGGTAAAATCGGGTTCGTGCTGTCTGCCGCAGGCGCTTCGGTGGGTCTTGGCAACATCTGGCGCTTCCCGTATCTGGCAGCCAAATACGGCGGCGGCATTTTTCTGCTGGTATACATTCTGCTGGCAGTCACCTTTGGCTATACCATGATCGTGGCCGAGACCGCACTGGGCCGCATGACCCACAAAAGCCCGGTCAGCGCCTACGCCCACTTTGGCAAGGGCAGGGGCATCCGGTTCGGCGGTTGGATCAACGCCATCATCCCCATTTTGATCGTGCCGTATTATTCGGTCATCGGCGGCTGGGTCATCCACTATCTGGCCGAGTACCTGTGCGGACGCGGCAGCAATCTGGCGACAGACGGTTACTTCTCCGCCTTTATCACCAACGGCTTGCAGGCCGAACTGGCCTTTTTGCTGTTCAGCCTGTTCACGCTGGGCATCATCTTTGCCGGTGTGCGCAACGGCGTGGAGCGCGTTTCCAAGGTGATGATGCCGGTGCTGGTGGTGCTTTCGCTGGTCATCGCAGGGTACTCGGTCACCCGCCCCGGCGCACTGGCGGGTGTGAAGTACTTTCTGGTGCCCAACCCCAAAAACTTTTCGTGGATGACCGTGGTCACCGCCATGGGTCAGATGTTCTACTCGCTGTCCATCGCCATGGGCATTCTGGTCACCTTCGGTTCTTACATGAAGAAGGACGTCTCCATCGAGGAGTCCACCGAGAACGTGGAGGTGTTCGATACCGCCATTGCCATCATGGCAGGTCTGATGATCATCCCGGCAGTGTTCGCCTTTTCCGGCGGAGACCCGGATACCCTGCAGGCCGGCCCTGCGCTGATGTTCATCACCATTCCCAAGGTGTTCGCCAGCATGGGTCTGGGCACCGTGGTGGGTGTGCTGTTCTTTGTGCTGGTGCTGTTTGCAGCCATTACCAGTTCCATCGCCCTGACCGAGAGCGCCGTCTCCACCTTTGAGGACGAACTGGGCTGGGACCGCACCCGCTCCACCGTGCTCATCGGTGCCATCATGGTGGTGCTAGGCAGCCTGTCGGCACTGGGCTACGGCCCGCTGGCCGAGGTGACCGTGTTCGGGATGCAGTTCCTGGACTTCTTCGACTTTTTGACGAACTCGGTCATGATGCCCATTGCGGCCATTGCCACCTGCCTGCTGGTGTCCCGCGTCATCGGCGTGGAGCAGATCGCGCAGGAGGTGGAGCAGGACGGTCAGCGCTTCCGCCGCAAGCCGGTGTTCAATTTTATGATCCGCTGGCTTTGCCCCATTTTTGCAGCTATCATTCTGGCAAGCTCGGTGGCAAACGCCTTGGGCTGGATTGCCATGTAAAGTAAAGAAAACAGATTTTTCCGGCAGCAGAACGCAGGCTTTTTAACAGGACAAGGGGGCCCTTATGAAAATGGAAACCTTGAAGCAGCAGATCCTGACAGCAAAGGGTGACGTGCGGGCAGAGCTGGTACTGAAAAACGCCCGGGTCATCAACGTGTTCACAAACGAGATCGAGCAGGCCGATGTAGCCATCTGTCAAGGCATCATCCTTGGCGTAGGGCACTATACCGGCGAGGCCGAACTGGACTTGCAGGGCAGGTATGTCTGCCCGGGGCTTGTGGATGGGCACATCCATATTGAAAGCTCCATGCTCTGCGGCCCGGCTTTTGAACAGGCGGTGCTGCCCCACGGCACCACGGCGGTGGTCACCGACCCGCACGAGATCTCCAATGTAGCCGGTACGGCAGGGCTGGACTTTATGCTGGAGACCACGAAAGATCTGGCACTTTCGGTCTATTTCATGCTGCCCTCCTGCGTGCCCGCCACCGGGCTGGACGAGTCCGGCGCGGTGCTGGAGGCAGAGCAGCTGCGCCCCTACTATCAGCAGCCCCGGGTGCTGGGGCTGGCAGAGCTGATGAACTCCTACGGCACAGTGCGCGCGGACGAAAAGATCCTGCAAAAGATCTGCGACTGCACCGCTGCGGGTAAACGCATCGACGGGCACGCCCCCTTCCTTAGCGGAGAGGAACTGAACGCCTATGTCGTTGCCGGGGTACAGTCCGACCATGAGTGCTCGGAACTCCACGAGGCCATGGAAAAGCTGCGGCGCGGCCAGTACATCATGGTGCGGGAGGGCACGGCAGCGCAGAACATGGACAGCCTGCTGCCCCTGTTCCGGGAGCCCTATTGCAGCCGCTGTATGCTGGTGACCGACGATAAGCACCCCGGCGACCTGTTGCAGGGCGGGCATATCGACTACATCATCCGCAAGGCCATTGCTGCCGGGGTAGACCCGGTGGTGGCGGTGCGCATGGGCACTCTTGTCCCCTGCCAGTACTTCGGCCTTGCGCACAGCGGTGCAATAGCCCCCGGCTATACCGCCGACCTGATCGTGCTATCAAATCTGGAACAGTTCACGGTGGAGCAGGTGTACAAAAAGGGCAAGCTGGTGGCGCAGCAGGGCAAAATGCTGCACCCCGCCGCCCTTACCGTGGACAAGGCGCGGTTTGCGCGGGTGTTCGATTCCTTCAACATGGACGAGATCACCCCGGAGCAATTGCAGCTGAAGCAGACCGGCACCCGGCAGCGGGTGATCTGCCTGACCCCGCATTCCCTGCTGACTACTGAAAAGATCGTTCCGTTCTGTCAGCATCCGGGCGCAGCGCCCGGTGTGGACGTGGCGCAGAAAATCGTCAAGCTGGCGGTATTCGAGCGGCATCACCACTCCGGTCATGTGGGCTTGGGCTTTTTGGGCAACTACGGCCTGCAATGCGGCGCGGTTGCTTCCAGTATCGCCCACGACTCCCACAACCTCATCGTGGCGGGCACCAACGATGCCGACATGGTGCTGGCGGGCAACACGGTGCGCAAAAACAAGGGCGGCTTAGCCTTTGCACTGAACGGACAGGTGGTGGGCGAGCTGCCGCTGCCGGTGGCAGGGCTTATGAGCACCGAGAGCGCCGAAGCCGTGGAGGAAAAGCTGCAGGCGCTCAAGGCAGCGCTGAAAGCCCACGGCATCTCGGAGGATATCGACGCCTTTATGACCCTTGCCTTCGTCAGCCTGCCGGTCATCCCGAAGCTGCGGCTGAACACCTACGGCATCGTGGATGTGGAGGCCCAGCAGATCGTCCCGGCGGTGTTCTGAGAACACGGCCTGAGACGGACGGTCTTTAACCCTGACGTTTTTATCGCAATGCCGGACAGTCTGTGGGCTGTCCGGCATTGCGATTTTACGGCAAGAGGACTCTTGACTTTTTGCCACAGAACCGGTATTTTGATACTGTCCGCTTACCACACAGCATTGCATTTATAATATAAGGTAACTTTATGGAAAAACGCAGCACACCCTCTTTGCAGATCACCGACCGCTTTGGCGCACAGGCGGCCTTTGCCAGCCTGCGCCTGCCGGACGGCACCGAGGCCACCGTACCGGCAGAGCACGCAGCCGCCATTTATGTGAACGAGCAGCCCGCCTTCCGGGTGGTATGCACCCCGGCGCTGCTGCCGCAGCTGGCCTTGGGGCGGCTGCTCACCGAAGGGTGGATCGCATCTGCGGACGAGGTGGAGCAGGTCGCCGTCTGCGCCGAGGGTGCAAAGGTGCAGGTATATCTGCGCCACCCGCTGCCCACCCGCTGCGCCGCCGCGCAGGAGGTTGCCAGCTGCTGCACCGATAATATCGCGCTGGGCAGTCCGGTGGAACTGCAGCCCCTGCACCCTGTACCCGGGCTGGCCTTGCAGCCGGAATGGGTGCAGACTCTGACCGCCGCCATGCACGCCGGACTGCCGCTATACCGCGCCACCCGGGCGGTACACAGCTGCTTTGTGCTGCACAAAGGTGAAATTGTTTTTGCCTGCGAGGATCTGGGGCGGCACAACGCGCTGGATAAGGCCGTGGGCTGCGCGGTGCTGGCGGGGCTTCCGCTGGCAGAATGCGTGCTGTACACCAGCGGCCGGGTACCGCTGGATATGGTGCGCAAGGCCATCCGCGCCGGGGTGCCGGTACTGGTAAGCAAAAGTATGCCCACCGTGCAATCCGTAGAGTTTGCGGCGGAATACGGCCTGCAGCTGGTGTGCGGGCGCAAAAATCCCTAAAGTTTAAGCAAATATTACAAAAACAATCGTTACAAAACGGAAAAGCCTGTCTGTTTCTGTTGACATACTCCGCGCCCCCATGTTAATATATTATCGAAGAGACCGCTCCGCTGTTGCAGCAGCCAGAGCGGCCTCAATTGTTGTCCGGGATTTCCCGGCAAAATAAAAAACAGGCAGGTGATAACATGAAGCAGGCAACCAACCCGTTTGCGCCCGTACCGCTGTGGCGCAAGCGGCTGCCGGGCTATGCAGCCATGGGCGTTGCGACCATCGCCTTGGCGGTCGGTCTGACCACCTTGCAAAGCGCACGCACCACGGTTGCCGGTACCCTGCTGCCGGTGTCGGAGGCGGATGCAGCCGCCTATGGCATCAGCGCAGTGTACCAGCTCGACGATGGCAGCTACCGCGTGGAGGGCTCTCAGAAGGGCTTCCAGAGCGATGTGCAGGCTGCCGTGACCATTGACGCCGAGGGCAATGTTTCCGCAGTAGAGATCCTCTCGCAGGACGAAACGGAAAGCCTTGGCGGCCAGTGCGTCAACCCGGAGTTCACGTCCCAGTATCAGGGCACGGCTCCCTTCACGCTGGCGGGCAAAAGCTACACCGTAACAGACCCCGTTACCGGTGCCGCCTATGCCGCTGCCGGTGCGGCGGAGGAGCAGCCCGCTGCTGCCGGGGATTTTGACCCCGCACAGTGGCGCGCCTTCGATACCTCTCCCGAGGCCGAGGCTACCCGCAAGATGTATGCTGCGGGGCTTACCCTCTCGGCGCTGAATGGAGAACCCTTGGACGATGAACTGGCTCCGCCGCTGGATTCCAACGCAGAGGCCGTGGCACGGCGCAAACTGTACGCAGCCATGCTCAGCAAGAGCGCACTGGACGGCGAGCCGATGGCGATCCCCTTTGTGGATCTCTCGGCAGAAGAGCAGTCCAAGGTACGTCTGGAGCAGGCCAGCCTGACCGCCACCGGCAATGCGTCCGGTGCCGTCAGCGCAGACCTGACCGAGGTGGACGCCCTTTCCGGTGCGACCATCACCTCTTCGGCTGTGACGACCATCGTCAACAACTCGTATTTCTATGTGACCGGGGTACTCTGCGCAGAGTGACCTCAACGGAGGAATGGAACCTATGGCAAAAACTGATTTCCTGACGGCTGACATGACCCGCCGTCAATTCATGAAGATCTCGGGCAAGAGCCTTGCAGGGCTCACCCTGTCCGCTTCCATGCTGTCCCTGTTCGGCTGCTCTCAGCAGCAGGTAGATTCCGGCGCAGTGGCCACTTGGGCACTGCCGCAGGGCCTGCTGGTGGTCAACGCAGACCTGTGCACCGGCTGCCAGCGCTGCGAGATCAACTGCACCCTGACCAACGACGGCGTTTGCTCCTCTTACATCAGCCGCGTCAAGATCCAGCGCCGCCTGAATCTGGACGGCGCCGGCAACGGCCTGCTGTCCGGCACGGATAACTGCTTTGTCTACTTCCCGGACACCTGCCGCCAGTGCGAGGACCCCGCCTGCGGCAATGCCTGCCCGCAGAAGGCTATCACCACCGACGACCGCGGCATCCGCGTAGTGGATACCGATAAGTGCATCGGCTGCGGTGCCTGCCATGATGCCTGCCCGTGGCATATGCCCACCGTCAACCCCGAGACCGGCAAGTCCTCCAAGTGCATCGCCTGCGGTGCCTGCGTGGCTGGCTGCCCGTCCGGCGCATTGTCCATCGTGGACTGGGATGCCGTTACCAGCGCAGCACAGGCTGCATACTTGGATCTGTAAGGAGGAACTACAATGGCTGAAAGTTATGGCTGGGCAGGCAAGATCCTGCGCGTCAACCTGACCACCGGCGAGATCACCACGCAGGATGACGAAAAGTACCATAAGTATATCGGCGGTATGGGCATGGCCTACCGCATTATGTATGAAGAAGCTCCCATGGAGCTGGACCCCTATGACGAGAAGGCTCTGGTCATCTTTGGTGTCGGCCCCCTGACCGGCGCAGGCGTGCCCTGCTCCGGCCGTATGAACGTGACCTTCCGCTCTACCTGGTCCAAGGGTCACTCTATCATCGACGCACACATGGGCGGCCACATCGGCTCCATGCTGAAGTATGCCGGTTACGATGGCATCGTGATCAGCGGTATCTCTGAAAAGCCCGTCTACCTGCGCATCGAGGACGGCGCGGTCTCTCTGGAGGACGCAACCGAGATCTGGGGCAAGGGCACCTTTGCTGCTAACAAGTGGATGGTAGAGCAGAACGGCCGCGAGTTCGAGACCGCTTCCATCGGCCCCGCCGGTGAGAATCTGGTGGACTACTCCACCCTGAACACCAGCTTCGGCAACTCCGGCGGCGCCGGTCTGGGCGCTGCACTGGGCAACAAGAAGCTGAAGGGTCTGGCCATCCGCGGCACCGGCAGCGTCAAGGTGGCTGACCCCAAGAAGGTGCTGGAGCTGTCCAACTACATGATGGGCAACCTGATCGGCGGCAACAACAACCACAACGTGCCCGCACAGCCCCAGAGCTGGGCAGAGTACAGCGCCACCTCCGGCAAGAACCGCTGGTCCGGCGCCCCCGGCCGTATGTGGAAGAAGGCTCCCGGCGGCCCCGTGGATACCGGCGAGCAGCCCTACAACGATATCAACAAGGTGGCTCTGCGCTGCTTCAAGGGCTACTTCGACTTCGGCGCTCCCGCTGCCGAGTACACCGTGAAGAACGGCGGCTGCTCCTCCTGCCCCATCCGCTGCTACACCGAGTATGATGTAGATCCGCTGGCAGATTACGATCTGCCCACCCACAACTCCAACACCTGTATGCCCGTGTTGTACGGCACCCGCGTCTACCCGGACGGCGTGCACGACTTCAAGTACGAGGGTGACGGCACCATGGTTATCAATCTGGCATGGGCTCATGCTGTGGACGATATGGGTCTGTGGGACAACTACGGCAACCTGAACCGCGACCTGCTGTGGATCCTGCGGATGCCGCGCGAGGAGGCCACCAAGTACATCAGCGAGGCCGAGTACGACTCTCTGCCTTGGGAGTGGGAGAAGGCCGGCGATCCCCGCTGGGAGGTCGAGCTGATCCGCCGCATGGCTTACGGCGAGGGCGACCTGTCCGTCATCGCCAAGGGCACGCTGGCCATGATGGAAAAGTTTGGCCTGCCCAAGAGTTGGCTGGACCGCAACGACGGCGCTACCAACTCCAACCTGATCTACAACGGCTTCCCCAACCACCACGGCCCTGCTGAGGCATGGCAGGTGGGTATGTTGTACAACCTCGTCTACAACCGTGACTGCATGATCCACGAGATCGTCTGCGAGACCGGTTCCGGTGCTCCGTATGAGGTGACCAAGAAGGTCATGGAGGACTTCTTCGGCGAGGGCTGCTACGATAAGGCCAAGGCCTACACTCCCATCAACGAGAACAAGGCAAAGCTGGCTGCATACTGCGTCAACGACAAGAACTTCCACGACTCTGCCACCCTGTGCAACTGGATGTGGCCCATGACCCAGTCCCCCTCCAAGGAGCGCGACTACCACGGCGATCTGGACCTGCAGGCAGACTTTATGACTGCTGTTACCGGCGAGACCTATACGCAGGCCGGTCTGCAGGAGGACGGCGCCCGCATCACCCAGATGTTGCGCGTGATGACTGCCATCAGCTTCCAGCAGAACTGCGGCAGCGCAAACCTGCGTCAGGAGCACGATGCCATCTGCGATTGGGTGTTTGATAAGGACCCCGACTTCAAGGCATTTGAGGAAGGCACCACCAAGCTGGATCGCGCCGACATGGAGAAGGCAAAGGATCTGTTCTACGACGTCTTTGGCTGGGATCGCACCACCGGTGTGCCCACCCGCGAGACGCTGGAGAAGTATGATCTGGCTGACATGGCCGATGATCTGGAAAAGCGCGGCATCTACGCCCAGAACACCGCAGCAGCTGAATAAATCCCATAGAAAGAGGAAAGACCGTCATGTTGTTTGGCAGACGTAAACCCGGCTACACCACCACGGTGGATGGCAGCGTAGACCCGGAGCAGGCCGTTCTGGAGCTGCAAAAGGCAGAACTGGCCGCCAAGAAAAAGCCCAAGGCAGAGGTGTTCGACATCGACGCTGCAAGCGAGACTGCCCGCCGCCTGAAGGAGACCGGCAGCACCTTTGACGGCAGCGCCGCCAAGACCGGTGAGGATGTGATCGCCGCAGTGGAGCGGGAGACCGCCGAGCTTGCCGCAAAGCAGGCCGCCGAGGCCGCACCTGAAGCCGTTGAGGCTGCACAGTCCGATGCTGCAAAGCCGGAGTTGCTGGATTTTCTGGCCGGTGAGCCGGAGGCGGAAAACGATCCCTTTGCAGATCAGCCCACCAAGACCGCCCCGGAGCTGCCGGAGCTGACCCCTGCACAGGAGCTGGCCGGTTACATCCGCGCCCGCTCTGCGGCTGCGCAGCTTACCCCCCACGCTTTGCTGCTGGAGGAGTTGGAAAACGCCGACGAGCTGCTGGCGCAGCTGCCCGCAGACCCCCAGTGCACCGATATCGTCACCCGCGCGGGTGCAAAGGACACCTACTACTATTCCAACGCCAACATGAGCGATAACTACGCCATGATCGCGCAGCTTATCGAGGACAAGGATCTGTGTGTGATGTTCGCCGAGATGGTGCGGTTCAACGCCCGCATCTACCCCAGCGCCACCCCGCTCAAGTACTTCCAGCGCTCCCCCTACGGCCTTGCGCCGGAGGTCATCGAGCAGACTTGGAAGGCCATGCAGGAAAACCCCGCCTATGCCGATATCGAGGAACTGACCAACAACCAGAACGAGCGGTTCCTCTTTTCCACCAAGCACCTCACCCGCCGCTACGCCAAGGCCATCAGCGACGTGGACGATTTCTGCGATTAAACCAACCTACAATTGAATCAGGGTATAAGAGCTTCTTTGAGCAAAGGTGTCTAAACTCCCACAAGGAGCAGGACACCGCGCCGCAATGCTGCACCCGCAAGGGCGGGCATTCAAGGGTGGCGGGGGAAACCCCACCGCCTTCCCGCAGAAGAAACGCTGCAATTTGAAAAAAAGAACTCCTCCCATCTTCACAGGTGCTTTTTGGCTGTGTGCTGCCGCTGCAAGGGCGGTGCATCGCTAATGGCTGCCACCGGCGTAGCAGACTGCAAGCTGCCGCTGCCGGTTTTGTGGGGATACTCTGCGGAGGCGTTTTGATTTTTCGGTCAAGACGTCTCCGCTTCTTTTTCACCTGCCTTTTTTGAAAAAAGAATCCCCCTGCTCCCCCCGCCTGAGCCATAGCAGACCGGGAGAGCGGGTCTATGGAGGAAGTTATAATGAACCAGCCTTTCTGCTCCCCCGTTCAGGCGCTGCGCAGCGTGCTGGACGCGGCAGCGCTTCTGCCCTCTCCGTCCCCGGAGACCATCCCGCTGGAGGCCGCCTGCGGGCGCATTGCCGCCGCCGACCTCTGCGCCCGGATGGACCAGCCCCCCTTTGACCGCAGCCCGCTGGACGGCTACGCCCTGCACAGCGCGGATACCGCCGGTGCAAGCCGGGAGACCCCGGTCACCCTGCCGGTGGTGATGAAGCTTTACGCGGGCGATGCCCCGGCTGCGGCGCTGCCCGCAGGCTGCGCTGCCCGCATCATGACCGGAGCACCCCTGCCGGAGGGCGCGGACTGCGTCCTGATGCAGGAACTGACCGACAGCGGTGAAGAGACCGTGCAGCTGTATGCCGCCGTAAAGCCGCTGCAAAACGTGGTGTTCCGGGGCGAGGACGTGGCCGCAGGCGCGGTCATCGCGCCCGCCGGAACGGTACTCTCCCCCGCCCATCTGGGTGTGCTGGCCGGGCAGGGCTACGCCGAGGTGACGGTCTGCCGCCCGCTGACCGTGGGCATCCTTTCCACCGGCAGCGAACTGCTGGCACCCGGCGCACCGTGGGCACCCGGTAAAATTTACGATGCCAACGGCACCCAGAACGCCGCCCGGCTGCGTCAGCTGGGCTTTGCCGTGGAGCGGCAGCAGTGCTCCGACGACCCGGAGGTCATCACCGGTAAAATGCAGGAGCTGCTGACCCGCTGCGATGCTGTCATCACCAGCGGCGGCGTCTCTGTGGGGCAGAAGGATTATCTGCCCCTTGTGCTGGAACAGCTGGGTGCACAGCTGCTGGTGGAGGGCGTAGCCCAGAAGCCCGGCAGCCCCATGCTGGCGGCTACACTGAACGGTAAGCTGGTGTTCTGCCTGTCCGGCAACCCCTTTGCCGCCGCCGCTACGCTGGAGCAATACGCCATCCCTGCGCTGCTGCGCGCCGCCGGACGCCGGGAGGAAAGCTGCATCCCCGCCCGCACCGTCTGCACTCTGACGAACGGCTTTTCCAAACCCAGCAAGGGCCACCGCTACCTGCGTGCCACCGCCTGCGGCGGCACGGTGACGCTGCCCGGCGCAGGCAACACCGAGGCACACTCCTCCGGTGCGCTGTCTGCCATGATGGGCTGCAACTGTCTGGTGGAGATCCCCGCCGGCAGCGGGCCGGTAGAACCCGGTACAGAAGTGGAGGTGCTTTGCTTTGTACAGTGAACAAAAACAGGCGCTGGCCGAAACGCAGGCGCTCAAGCGCCCGGCGGTGCTGGCCGTCAGCGGGGTGCACAACAGCGGTAAGACCACCCTACTGGAAAAGCTGCTGCCCGTGCTGCGCAGCCGCGGACTGAAGGTTGGCGTCATCAAGCACGACGGCCACGATTTTACCCCGGACGTGCCCGGCACCGACAGCTACCGCCTGCGGGAGGCCGGTGCTGAGGGCGTGGCGGTCTACTCCGGCACGCGCTATCTGCTGACCGAGGAATTCCGCCTGACCGAGCAGGATCTGCTTGCCCTGTTCGAGCGTCACGGCTACGACCTTGTGCTGCTGGAGGGGTTCAAGTCCAGCGGCTGGCCGAAGATCGAGGTGGTGCGCAGCGCCATTTCGGATGCGCCCGTCTCCTTCCAGCCGCTGGCGGTGGTGGGAGATATCCCCGGCGCAGATTTTGACCTGAACGATATTCCGGCACTGGCAGACTGGATCGAAGCCCAGATGCCCGCGCTATAAGGAGAATGCCATCATGAAACTGATCCGTACTGTTGACGCCGCAGGGCAGGTGCTCTGCCATGATATCACCCAGATCATCCCGGGCGAGTACAAGGATGCCCGCTTCCGCAAGGGGCACGTCATCCAGCCCGAGGACATCCCTGTGCTGCTTTCCATCGGCAAGGAGAACCTCTACGTCTGGGAAAAGCACCCCGGCATCCTTCACGAGGACGAAGCAGCCGCCCTGCTTTACAAGGCCGCTGCGGGCAAAAATATCCACGGCACTGCGCCGAAAGAAGGCAAGATCGAACTGATCGCGGACTGCGACGGCCTGTTGAAGATCAACCGCAGGGCGCTGATGGCTGTGAACAGCACCCCGCAGATGATGATTGCCACCATCCACGGCGACCTGCCGGTGAAAAAGGGGCAGAAACTGGCCGGTACCCGCATCATCCCGCTGGTCATCGAGCAGGAGAAGATGGACGCCATGCAAGCCGCTGCCGGGGCAGAGCCTATCCTGAACGTGCTGCCCATGCAGGCAAAAAAGGTGGGCATCATCACCACCGGCAGCGAGGTGTTCAAGGGACGCATCGAGGATAAATTTACTCCCATCCTGCAAAGCAAGCTGGCCGTCTACGGCTGTGAGATGGTTTTCCACAAGGTCTGCGATGACGACCCCGCCGGGATCACCGCTGCCATTCTGGAGGCCAAGGCCGCAGGGTGCGAGTTGATCTTTACCACCGGCGGCATGAGCGTGGACCCCGATGACCGCACCCCGCTGGCCATCAAGAACACCGGGGCGGACATCATCACCTACGGCGCGCCGGTGCTGCCGGGAGCCATGTTCCTTGTCAGCTATCTGGACGGTGTGCCGGTGTGCGGCCTGCCCGGCTGCGTGATGTACGCCAAGCGTACCATTTTTGACCTGCTGCTGCCCCGTCTGCTGGCGGATGACCCCATCACCGCCGAGGATATCGCCCGCTTGGGCGAGGGCGGCCTGTGCCTGAACTGCGAGGTGTGTCACTGGCCGAACTGCGGCTTTGGACATTGCTGAAACCCTCTCAGTCAAAGCCTTTCGGCTTTGCCAGCTCCCCCGAAGGGGAAGCTTTACTAAGGTGAAAAAATATGAGTGAAAATAATCTGACACATTTTGATGCCGCCGGGAACGCCGTGATGGTGGATGTGAGCGCAAAGCCCGTCACCGCCCGGGAAGCTACTGCACACGGCATTATTACCATGAACGCCGAGGCCTTTGCCGCCGTGCAGAGCGGCACCGTGAAAAAGGGCGATGTGCTGGGCGTGGCACGCATTGCGGGCATCATGGCCACCAAGCGCACCAGCGAACTGATTCCCCTGTGCCATCCGCTGCCCCTGACCAAGGCGGGCATCGAGTTCCGTCTGCTGCCCGAGCGGCAGGCCGTGGAAGCCCTGTGCACCGTCAAGACCAGCGGTGTGACCGGCGTGGAGATGGAGGCACTGACCGGCGTTTCCACCGCGCTGCTGACCATCTACGATATGTGCAAGGCCGTGGATAAGGGCATGGAACTGAGCGAGATCCATCTGGTGGAAAAGACCGGCGGAAAGAGCGGCCACTATATCCGGGCGGAGGGCGGCTATGTTTGATCGTTACCAGCGCGAGATCCATTATCTGCGCCTGTCGGTGACCGACCTGTGCAACCTGCGCTGCCGCTACTGTATGCCGGACGGCGTGGAAAAGCTGGAGCGGGAAGCCGTGCTGACCTGCGAAGAGTTTCTGCGCTTGGCTGCGCTGTTTGCCCAGTGCGGCATCGACACCGTGCGGGTGACCGGCGGCGAGCCGCTGGTGCGCAAGAATGTGGCGCAGCTGGTGGCAGGGCTCAAAGCGACCCCGGGCATCCGTCGGGTCACCCTGACCACCAACGCGGTGCTGCTGGCAGAGCAGCTGCCCGCCCTGCTGGACGCCGGGCTGGACAGCGTGAACATCAGTCTGGACACCCTGCGTCCGGAGGTGTTCCGGCAGATCACCGCCCGGGACGATTTTGCCGCCGTGCAGGCGGGCTTGCAGGCGGCGCTGGAAAGCGGCCTGCCGGTCAAGCTGAACTGTGTGCCGCAGGCGGGCGTCAACGAGGGTGAACTGGAAGCACTCGCCGCGCTGGCAAAGGACAACGCCCTGCAGGTGCGGTTCATTGAGATGATGCCCATCGGCTACGGCGCTGCCATGCCCTGCATCTCCGGCCCGGAGCTGCGGGCGCTGTTTGCCCGGCGCTGGCCGGAACTTGCGCCCCTTTCCCCCGCGCAGGAGCACGCCTTGGGCGACGGCCCGGCGGTGTACTACACCGTGCCGGGCTGGCAGGGCAGCATCGGCTTTATTGCAGCGGTGCATGGCAAGTTCTGCGCCTCCTGCAACCGGGTGCGGCTGACCAGTCAGGGCTTTTTGCGCCCCTGCCTTGCCAGCGAGACCGGCTGCGACCTGCGCGCACTGCTGCGCAGCGGCGCGGACGATGCGCAGCTGCTGGCTGCCATCCGGGAGACCATCTGGGCAAAGCCCCGGGAACACCATTTTAACGACAGTTCCATGCCCGCTACCCGCGGGATGTATCGCATTGGAGGATAAAGAACTATGGGTAAGCTTCTGGCAATCTGCACCAGCCCCAAGCGGGGCACCGTAAAAACCGAGGTGCCCCGCGCCGTTTTGACCCCGGAATGGGGCATCGTGGAGGACGCCCACGGCGGCAACTGGCACCGTCAGGTCAGTATGCTCAGCGCCGAAAAGATCGAGGCCTTCCGTAAAAAGCTCTGGGTGGACTACGGCGCCTTCGGTGAAAATCTGGTCATCGAAGGCTTCGATTTCCGCAATCTGCCGGTGACCAGCCGGTTCGCCATTGGCGATGTTGTGCTGGAAATGACTCAGATCGGCAAGGAGTGCCACAACGACTGCGTCATCAAGCAGCAGACCGGCGAGTGCATCATGCCCCACGAGGGCGTGTTCGCCCGGGTGCTCACCGGCGGCGAGATCCATGTAGGGGACGAGGTGACCTTGCTGCCCGCACTGGAAAACCCGCCCCTGCGTGCCGCCGTCATCACCCTTTCCGATAAGGGCAGCCGCGGCGAGCGGGAGGATAAAAGCGGCCCGCTGATCGCCCAAATGCTCACCGCCGCTGGCTATGTGGTGGAGGAGACCATGATCCTGCCGGACGAAGCCAAGGCACTTAAGACCCAGCTCATCCGCATGGCAGACGGCCGTCAGGTGAACCTTGTGCTCACCACCGGCGGCACCGGCTTCTCCCCCCGGGACATCACCCCGGAGGCCACCTGCGCTGTGGCCGACCGCAACGCCCCCGGCATTGCCGAGGCCATGCGCTACCACAGCCTGAGCATCACCCCGCGCGGGATGCTTAGCCGCGGCGTCAGCGTGCTGCGCGGCAAGACCCTGATCGTCAACCTGCCGGGCAGCCCCAAGGCGGTGCAGGAGAATTTGGAGTACATTCTGCCCAGCCTGGAGCACGGAGTACGCATCGCCGCGGGTCTGGACGGCGAGTGCGCCCGCAAGTAAGGTTTCCCCGCCCTGTTTTCCTTGACGGGGCGTAGAAATAAATGTTTTTTACTTGAAGTAAGGAGAAACAGAGATGAACGACCATCGCATTTCCCGCCGGAGTTTTCTGGCCGCTGCTGGTATGGCCGGTGCAGCCGCTGCCCTCACCGCCTGCGGTGGTGCTGCTTCCAGTGCAGCATCGTCCGTGGCTTCCTCTGCCGCTGCTTCTTCGGAGGCAGCCCAGAGCGTGGAGTTGATCGTGTTTGCCGCCGCCTCCCTCACCGAGACGCTGAACGCTCTCGGCGAAAGCTACACGGCAGAGCACCCGGAGGTGACCTTCCGCTTTAACTTCGACTCCTCCGGCACCCTCAAGACCCAGATCCAGGAGGGCGCGGATTGCGATCTGTTCATCTCTGCCGGTCAGAAGCAGATGAACCAGCTGGACATCACCGCCTCTGCCGAGGTAAACAAGGACGGGCTCGACTTTGTGGATGCCGACAGCCGCGTGAACCTGCTGGAGAACAAGGTAGTGCTCTGCGTGCCGGAGGGCAGCGACAAGGGCATTGACAGCTTTGACGCACTGGCCGAACATCTGAAGGCACAGGATATCCTGTTCTGCATGGGCAACAGCGATGTGCCTGTGGGGCAGTATACCCAGAAGATCCTTGCCTACTACCAGCTGGACGAAGCTGCACTGGCTGCTGCGGGCATGATCACCTACGGCTCCAACGTCAAGGAGGTGACCACGCAGGTCACTGAGGGCAGCGTGGATGCCGGTGTCGTTTACTGCACTGATGCTTATAGTGCCGGTCTGACCCCCGTGGACGAGGCCACCAAGGAGATGTGCGGTCAGGTCATCTACCCCGCCGCCATGTTGAAGGCCGCCCCCAACGCCGAGGCTGCCAAGGAGTTTTTGGCTTACTTGCAAACCGACAAGGCCATGACCGTGTTCGAGGGCGTGGGCTTCAGCGCCGTATAAAGGAGCAGACATGGACTGGTATCCGTTGTGGAACAGCCTGCGCATTGCTTTGATCAGCTGCGCGGCGGTGTTCTTTCTTGGCATTTTTGCGGCCTACTATATTGCCCGGCTGCCCCGGGTGGTCAAGGGTGTACTGGATGTGCTGCTCACCCTGCCCATGGTGCTGCCGCCCACGGTGGTGGGCTACTTTCTGCTGCTGCTCTTCGGCGCAAAGCGGCCGCTGGGCATCTTTTTCATGCAGCAGTTCGGGGTAAAGCTGGTCATGAACTGGTACAGCGCCATCTTTGCCTCCATCGTGGTGGCTTTTCCGCTGATGTACCGCACCGCGCGCGGCGCGTTTGAAAGCTTTGACGAAACGCTGGCGTGGTCGGCGCAGACGCTGGGACAGTCCGATACATGGATCTTCTGGCGGGTGCGGATGCCCGCCTGCCGTCAGGGCATTCTGGCGGGCACGGTGCTGGCCTTTGCCCGGGCACTGGGCGAATACGGCGCCACCAGCATGATCGCGGGCTACACTCCCGGCAAGACCGCCACCATTGCCACCACGGTCTACCAGCTGTGGCGCACCAACGATGAACTGGGCGCCATGCGGTGGGTGCTGGTGGATATCGCCATCTCGGCGGTGGTGCTGCTGGCTGTGAACCTGCTGGAGAAAAAGCAGAAAGCGGGTGTCCGGAAATGAGCCTTGAAGTCAACATTGAAAAAAAGCTGGACGGCTTCACCCTGCGCGCCGCCTTTGCCGCGGGCAACACCTCCACCGCCCTGCTGGGCGCTTCCGGCTGCGGCAAAAGCATGACATTGCGGTGCATCGCGGGCATCGTAAAGCCGGACCGCGGACGCATCGTGCTGGACGGGCGGGTGCTGTTTGACAGTGACCAGCACATCGACCTGCCGCCGCAGCAGCGGGGCGTGGGGCTGCTGTTCCAGAACTACGCCCTGTTCCCCAACATGACCGTAGAACAGAATCTGCTCTGCGGCCTGAAGGCGGAAAAAGACCCCACCGCCCGCCGCGCCGCCTGCGCCGAGATGCTGCGTGCCATGCGGCTGGAGCCGCTAGCCAAGCGCTACCCCGCCCAGCTTTCCGGCGGGCAGCAGCAGCGCACCGCGCTGGCACGCATTCTGGTGGGCAAGCCCCGCATCCTGATGCTGGACGAGCCCTTCAGCGCGCTGGACAGCTACCTGCGGGAAGAGGTGGAGGGCGAGGTAGGCAGCCTGCTGGCAAGCTTTGCGGGCACCGCCCTGCTGGTGACCCACAACCGGGACGAGGCCTACCGCTTGTGCAAAGAGATGATCGTTTTGAACGAGGGACAGGTGCTGCGCGCCGGTAACACCAAGGCCGTTTTTGCTGACCCGCAGAGCGTTGCCGCCGCGCGGCTGACCGGCTGCAAGAACATTCTGCCCTGCACCCCGCTGTCTAGCCACACCGTCCGTCTGGACGGCTGGGACACCACCCTGCGGCTGGAACTGCCCGTCCCAGCGGGCTGCACCGCTGTGGGCATCCGCGCCCACGACCTTGCACCCTGCGCTGCGGATGCGCCCAACGCCATCCCGGTAAAAGCCGTCTCCACCAGCGAGAACCCCTTTGACTGGAACCTCATCTGCACTCCGCCGGAGGGCACGGCGCAGCTGTGGTGGAAGGTAAGCAAAAAAAGCCTTTCCTCGGCAGCGCCCGCCGCGCCGCAGCACCTGTGTGCCGCGCCGGAGAGCATCATGCCGCTGAAGGGCTGAGAATGCAAAGAGAGCCGGAAGCACCTGCGGGTGTTTCCGGCTCTCTTTTACAATGCTGGAGAAAGGGCGCGCCGGCTGGCTTCTACCGGCAGTTCTCCATGCAGTTTTTAAGCTATCCGCTTTCCGGCTCAAAGTTCTGCCAGAATGGCGTCGCCCATGGCGGTGCAGCCAAGGCAGGTGCAGTCATCACTCATGTTGTCGGCAGTGCGCAGGCCCTTGTCCAGCACACGGCTCACAGCGTTCTCAATAGCATCAGCTTCTGCTGCCATGCCAAAGGAGTACCGCAGCATCATGGCGGCGGACAGGATGCAGGCGGTGGGGTTTACGATGTCCTTGCCTGCAATGTCCGGTGCAGAGCCGTGGATGGGCTCGTACAGGCCCCGGGTTCCGTCACCAAGGCTGGAGGACGGGATCATGCCGATGGAGCCGGTGATCATGGAAGCCTCGTCCGACAGGATATCACCGAACATATTCTCGGTGACGATCACATCGAACTGGGCGGGGTTCTTCACGATCTGCATGGCGCAGTTGTCCACGAACATCTCGCTGTACTCCACATCCGGGTACTCGGCCTGCAGCCGGTGCATCACAGTGCGCCACAGGCGGCTGGTATCCAGCACGTTGGCCTTGTCCACGCAGCACAGCTTTTTGCGGCGCTTACGGGCGGTCTCGAAGCCGATGCGGCCAATGCGCTCGATCTCGTGCTCTGCGTAGGGCATGGTGTCCACGGCCTGCTTTTCGCCGTTTTCCAGCGTGTGGGTCTCGTGATTGCCGAAGTACACGCCGCCGATCAGTTCCCGCACGATGATAAAATCAATGCCCTGTGCCACGATCTCGGGCTTTAAGGGGCTGGCAGGCGCCAGCTGCGGCCAGATCTTAGCGGGACGGTTGTTGGCGTACAGTCCCATCCCGGCGCGCAGCCGCAGCAGGCCCTTTTCCGGCCGCTGCTCCCCGGGCAGGCCCTCCCACTTGGGGCCGCCCACCGCGCCCAGCAGCACGCTGTCGGCGGCAAGGCACTTATCCAGTTCGTGCTGGGGCAGAGGGTCACCGTACTTATCAATGGCCTCGCCGCCCATGGCGGCAGCGGTGTAGTGGAAGGTATGGCCGTACTTTTCGGCCACCTTATCCAACACCCGGAGGGTCTGCTTTACGATCTCCGGGCTGGAGCAATCGCCCCAGATGACAGCAATATTTTTTTCCATGGGTCTGTTCTCCTTATTGGTTAATTTCTCACCGGATGAACCCTCTCAGCTTCGCTGCGCTCAGCAGCTCCCCCGAAGGGGGAGCTTTTATGCTTCTGACCGATAGATGCGCAAGACCTCCCCCTTTCGGGGGAGGTGGCATCGCGCAGCGATGACGGAGAGGGTTCCGCACCGTTTGCGTGGGAGCGGATGGGGATGGGCTTATTTCTGGATGGCCTTCATCAGGCCGCCGGCGGAGATGATGTTCTGGATAAAGGGCGGGAAGGGCTCGGCGTGGAACACCTTGCCGTTGGTCTCGTCGGTGATGACACCGGTGTCAAAGTCCACCTGAACGGTGTCCCCTGCCTCGATGGCGTCCACAGCCTCCGGGCACTCCATGATGGGCAGGCCGATGTTGATGCTGTTGCGGTAAAAGATGCGGGCAAAGCTTTTGGCAATGACCACCGCGATGCCGGCGGTCTTGATGCACAGGGGTGCGTGCTCGCGGGAGGAGCCGCAGCCAAAGTTCCAGCCGCCCACCATGATATCGCCGGGCTGCACCCGGTTCACAAAGTCCTTGTCGATATCCTCCATGCAGTGGCTGGCAAGTTCCTTGGCGTCCTGCGTGTTCAGGTGGCGTGCCGGGATGATGACGTCGGTATCCACGTTATCCGGGTATTTGAAAACAGAACCTCTTGCGTTCATGCTCATGCTCCTTTCGGGTCAGACCGTGCGCGGGTCGGTGATGTAGCCGGTCAGGGCGCTGGCGGCGGCGGTGGCGGGAGAGGCAAGATAGACCTCGCTGTCCACATGACCCATGCGTCCCACAAAGTTGCGGTTGGTGGTGGAAACGCAGCGCTCGCCCGCTGCCAGAATGCCCATGTAGCCGCCCAGACAGGGGCCGCAGGTGGGGGTGGACACGATGCAGCCCGCGTCGATAAAGGCGGTGGTCCAGCCGCGCAGGATGCACTCCTTATAGACAGCCATAGTGGCGGGGATGATGATGCCGCGCACGCCCTTGGCGATGTGCTTGCCCTTGAGGATGTTGTAGGCGGCCTCCATATCCTCCAGGCGGCCGTTGGTGCAGCTGCCGATGACTACCTGATCGATCTTGATGTCCTTGCCCTCGCTGGCAACATGGGTGTTCTCAGGCAGATGGGGGTAGCTGACGGTGGGCTCCAGTGCGCCGAGGTCGATCTCGATGGTCTTTTCGTACACGGCATCGGGGTCTGCCTCGTAGAACACCGGCGGGCGCTGGCTGCGGCCTGCAAGATATGCCTTGGTCACTTCATCCACCGGGAAGATGCCGTTCTTGGCACCGGCCTCAATGGCCATATTGCAGATGCACAGGCGGTCATCCATGGTAAGCCCTGCCACGCCCGGGCCGGTGAATTCCATGGACTTATACAGTGCGCCGTCCACACCGATCATGCCGATGATGTGCAAGATCAGGTCCTTGCCGGACACCCGGGGATTGAATCTGCCGGTGAGCACGAACTTGATGGCAGAGGGCACCTTGAACCATGCCATGCCGGTGGCCATGCCAGCGGCCATATCAGTGGAGCCTACACCGGTGGAGAAGGCACCCAGCGCACCATAGGTACAGGTGTGGCTGTCCGCGCCGATCACGCAGTCTCCGGCGGTGACGATGCCTTTTTCCGGCAGCAGGGCGTGCTCGATGCCCATCTGGCCTACATCGTAGAAGTTGAGGATATCGTATTTATTGGCAAACTCCCGGCACTGCTTGGACTGGGTAGCGCTCTTGATATCCTTATTGGGTACAAAGTGATCCAGCACAATGGCGATATGCTCTTTATCGAATACGCGGTCAAAACCGGCACGCTCAAACTCGTTGATGGCCACCGGGGTGGTGATATCGTTGCCCAGCACAATGTCCAATTTTGCGTTGATGAGCTGGCCTGCCTTGACCTCCGGCAGACCGGCGTGTGCGGCAAGGATCTTCTGCGTCAGGGTCATTCCCATGGTAGTTTTCTCCTTTTTATCGATTATTGATCGCACTGACAAGAGCGCGGATACCGGCTACGATGATGTCGGTGTCGGTACCGGCACCCCATGTGACCGTGTTATCGCCCCAGACAAGGCCCACATAAGAGGCTGCGCGGGAGGTAGAGCCCTCGTCCAGACTGTGCTCAGAGTAGTTTTCCAGATGGAAGTCCATGCCGGTGGCGCTCTGGATGGCGTTGGCTACGGCATCCAGACGGCCGTTGCCCACCGAGGTGACCGCCTTGCGTTGGCCGTTCAGTTCCAGCGTGACCATGGCGGTAATGCCGTTTACCTGTGCAAAGTGGGCTTCCACCACGTTCAGCGGCTTTGCGCGGTTGAGGTAGGTATCCTCGAAGATGTGCAGCACCTCGGCAGCGCTCAGTTCCTTGTGGCTGTGGTCGGACACGCTCTTGACCTTGTAGCCCAGTGCCTCCCGCATCTTGGGGGGCAGGTTGTAGCCGTAGTTCTGCTCCAGCACAAAGCCGATGCCGCCCTTGCCGCTCTGGCTGTTGATGCGGATGACGTCGGCGTCATAGGTGCGGCCGATGTCGTGGGGATCCACCGGGATGTAGGGGCAGGTCCAGCGGTGCTCGCCGGTCTGCTTGCGGTAAGCCATGCCCTTGGCAATGGCGTCCTGATGGCTGCCGGAGAAGGCAGCAAACACCAGCTGTCCGGCGTAGGGAGTGCGCTCGTAGATGTGCATCCGGGTCACCCGCTCGTAGGTGGCGCAGATGGCGGGCATATCCGAGAAGTCCAGCTTGGGGTCTACGCCGTGGCTGTACATATTCATGGCCAGCGTTACGGCGTCCACATTGCCTGTACGCTCGCCGTTGCCGAACAGGCAGCACTCCACGCGCTGTGCGCCCGCCAGCACTGCCAGCTCTGCGCAGGCTACGCCGGTGCCGCGGTCGTTGTGGGGGTGGGTGGAAATGATCACGCTGTCGCGGTACTTCAGGTGCTTGTCGCAATACTCGATCTGGTTGGCGTACACATGGGGCATACTCATCTCCACGGTCACCGGCAGGTTGATGATCATGGGGCGCTCCGGGGTGGGCTGCATGATATCCAGCACGGCGTTGCACACCTCTACGGCGTAGTCCACCTCGGTGCCGGTAAAGCTTTCGGGGCTGTACTCAAACAGGAAGTTGCCCTCGTACTCCTCGCTGAGCTGCTTGACCAGCTTTGCGCCGTCCACGGCGATCTGCTTGATCTCCTCCTTGGACTTGTGGAACACCTGCTCCCGCTGCGCCACGGAGGTGGAGTTGTAGAAGTGGATCACCGCCCGGGGTGCGCCCTTGACCGCTTCGAAGGTGCGGCGGATGATGTGGTCGCGGCACTGGGTCAGCACCTGCACGGTGACATCGGAGGGGATCATGTCCTTTTCGATCAGAGTGCGCAGGAACTCGTACTCGGTCTCGCTGGCGGCAGGAAAGCCCACCTCGATCTCCTTGAAACCGATCTTCACCAGCATCTGGAAGAACTCCAGCTTTTCTGCAAGGCTCATGGGCACGATCAGTGCCTGATTGCCGTCCCGCAGATCCACGCTGCACCATGCGGGGGCTTTTTCAATGTGGTCTTTTTTTACCCAGCTGTCATAACCGGCGGGTACCGGGTAGTACCCCGGTGCGTACTTGGTAGCGTCCATCATCCTGTTGTCCTCCTGAAATAGCATAAAACCTTCACCCCTTGGGGATAGATTTCCCCCGGTCGGGGGAAAATGTCGCACAGCGACAAAAGGGGGAACGGGTGGCGCGTAGCGCCGGATGAGGGGTGATTTCCCGGCAGCAGCTGCTTGCCTGCACCCTCATCAGTCACCTGCGGTGACAGCTTCCCCCGGCCGGGGGAAGCCTTTTGCCCTACTGCAACCGTTGTACGAAAAAAGGCTCCCGTCTTTCAAGGCGAAAACCTTGAGAGACGAGAGCCTGTAAATAGCTTTTACAGGGCACCCGTGGTACCACTCTCCTTGCTGTACGGTCAAGTACAGCCACTTTGCACGATCGGCCAAAACGGCGAATCGCTGCCCCTGTAACGGTGGGCGTCCGTCAGAACCTACTTGTCCGTTCAGTTCTGCCGCTCGGGGGCCAGTATCCGAAGTCCTCTGCACCCGCCTTGCACCACCCGGCGGCTCTCTGCACGCAGAAGAAAGATCGTTTTATCCCCGTCAACGCATTTGCACTTTGTTGAAAGTGAGATAATTTTAGCACGCCTGCCAGAAAGTGTCAAGAAGTTTCGTTCAGGATAAAGATGAAAGCATTTCACAATGCCATGGGGTAAATCATGCAAAATTGAGGTTGTTGCTCCCCTGCCCCCTCATCCGGCGCTGCGCGCCACCTTCCCCTGACCGGAGGAAGGCTTTTTCGGCAAGCCTTCTGTGCACATATCATATAGCAACTGAGCGGCTTTAACCCTCTTTGTTAAAAAACTGCTAAGTTTTTGCAAAGTTGCCCTCGCTGCGCTGTTGCCGGGCGGTAGGATGTGGTATACTGGACGCAGCAAACGGGTGGAAGCCCACTTTATATAGAAGGAGGAAGTTTCCATGAAAGAAGTCAAGCCATCCAAAAAGCCGTTGGCCATCTACTATGCCGTCGTGCTGCTGGTGCTGCTGGTCATCAACTTTGTGCTCATGCCATGGCTGGCGGAGCGTCAGGTGCAGGAGGTAGACTACGGCACCTTTATGAGCATGACCGAGCAGGAGAACATCGGCAAGGTGGATATCCAGTCCAACCAGATCATTTTTACGGATAAGGACAACAAGCAGATCTACAAAACCGGCCTGATGAACGACCCCGGCCTGACCGAGCGTCTGTACGATGCGGGCGCGCAGTTCTCCAGCGAGATCGTGGAGCAGGGCTCACCAGTGCTCAGCTTTTTGCTGTGGTTCGTGCTGCCCATCCTGCTGTTCAGCTTCATCGGCAACCAGATGAACAAAAAGCTGATGGAAAAGGCTGGCGGCGGCCCGAGTTCCATGATGTTTGGCGGCGTGGGCAAATCCAACGCAAAGGTGTATGTGCAGTCCACCCACGGCATCCGCTTTGCGGATGTGGCCGGTGAGGACGAAGCCAAGGAGAACCTGCAGGAGATCGTCAATTATCTGCACGATCCCAAGAAGTACGAGGAGATCGGCGCCTCCATGCCCAAGGGCATTCTGCTGGTAGGCCCTCCGGGCACCGGCAAGACCATGCTGGCCAAGGCCGTAGCAGGCGAATCCAATGTGCCTTTCTTCTCCATCTCCGGCTCGGAATTCGTGGAGATGTTCGTAGGCATGGGTGCCTCCAAGGTACGCGACCTGTTCAAGCAGGCCAAGGAAAAAGCGCCCTGCATCGTGTTCATTGATGAAATCGACGCCATTGGTCAAAAGCGCAACAGCGGCCAGTTTGGCGGCAACGACGAGCGCGAGCAGACCCTGAACCAGCTGCTTACCGAGATGGACGGTTTTGAGGGCAACACCGGCGTCATTATTCTGGCGGCTACCAACCGCCCGGATTCCCTTGACCCTGCCCTGACCCGTCCCGGCCGGTTCGACCGCCGTGTGCCCGTGGAACTGCCCGATTTGAAGGGCCGCGAAGAGATCTTGAAGGTACACGCCAAAAAGGTGAAGATCGCCCCGGGTGTAGACTTCAACACTGTGGCGCGCATGGCCTCCGGTGCCTCCGGCGCAGAACTGGCCAACATTGTAAACGAAGCCGCCCTGCGTGCCGTGCGGGCAGGGCGCAAGAGCGTGACCCAAGCCGACCTTGAGGAGAGCATCGAGGTGGTCATTGCCGGTTACCAAAAGAAGAATTCCATCCTGACCGACCACGAAAAGTGCATCGTAGCCTACCACGAGATCGGCCACGCCCTTGTGGCGGCCAAGCAGTCCAACTCTGCCCCGGTGCAGAAGATCACCATCATTCCCCGCACCTCCGGCGCACTGGGCTACACCATGCAGGTGGACGAGGGCAACCACTACCTGATGAACAAGGCCGAACTGGAAAACAAGATTGCCACCCTGACCGGCGGCCGCGCCGCCGAGGAGGTAGCCTTTAACTCCATCACCACCGGCGCATCCAATGACATCGAGCAGGCCACTAAGCTTGCCCGCGCCATGCTGACCCGCTACGGAATGAGCGATGAATTTGACATGGTGGCGCTGGAAACCGTAAACAACCAGTATCTGGGCGGCGATACCTCGCTGGCCTGCAGTGCTCAGACCCAGTGTGAGATCGACCGGAAGGTGGTAGAACTGGTCAAGACCCAGCACGAAAAGGCCATCCGCATCCTGACCGAGAACCGCGCAAAGCTGGACGAGCTGGCACAGTACCTGTACCAGAAGGAGACCATCACCGGCGAGGAGTTCATGGATATCCTCAACCGCGACAGCGCAGAAAACAAACCGGAGAACTCCTGAAAATAAAAAAATTTGAATCTTTTGCAATAATCCGGCCGCCGTATCCGTTTACAAAGCAGATACGGCGGTTTTCCATTGTGGATGCGCCGCAGCTGAACCATGGTTTAAAAACGATTATGATGCAAAAAATAAGGCAGTCCCTGCGGCTGCCGTTTTCAGGAGGTATTTCCTATGAAGATGCTGAACAAAAAGCTTGTCCGTACCCTGAGTTGTGCCGCTGTGGCGGTGTGTGCCGCCGCCATGCTGAGCGTGGGCGCCTTTGCCGCCGAGGTGGATTCTACCTGCGTGGAGGGCTATCTGCCCCCGCAGGAGCAGATGGTGCAGGGCGATATCGCACTGCACAGTGCTGATGTTGCCGTGGGCGAAAAAGACCCCAGCTACGGCGGCTACGGTGCCCCGGAGGGCAACCCCATTCAGGGCGACATTATGCTGATCTCCGGCGACGAGCTGGCCGACACCGCAAAGACCGAGGCGCGCTACACCGTCAAGGGTCTGCTGGGCAAGCAGCTGCTGTACACCGCCCGCCAGAAGGACGGTGTGCTGACGCTGGACGTTCCCGCCGAGGTAGCCACCTTCCGCACCACCATCGAGGATATGCAGGCCCTGCAGGCCAACGGTGTGAAAACGCTGGTGCTGGTGACCGAGAAGAACACCACCACCCTGAACCTCTCGCTGCTGTGCGAGGGACAGAAGTCCGGCACCCGCGTCACCCTGCGGCACCTGGGCAGCAGCGCTACCCTTTCTGTGGGTCTGCGCTGCCGCCGCGACCTGCTGATCGGCCGCTAATCGGAAAAACGGCAGTATAATTTGTGGTTCAGAAACGCCCACAGGCGTTTCTGAACCACTTTTTTTAATGATGACAAGCCCCCCGGCGGGCAGCCGGGGGGCTTATCGCACACTTATGGAGGCTTGGACAGGAATAAAAGGAAGATCACATTCCCTTTGCGGGAAAGAGAATCGCTGCTTACTTGCCGCGGACGGCTGCGAAGCCGGCTTCCAGATCGGCAAGGATGTCATCGATATGCTCGGTGCCGATGGACAGGCGGATGGTGTTCTGGTAGATCTGCTGCTCGGCCAGTTCTGCATCGGTCAGCTGGCTGTGGGTGGTGGAGGCCGGGTGGATGACAAGGCTCTTCACGTCCGCCACGTTGGCCAGCAGAGAGAAGATCTTCAGGTTATCGATGAAGGTAAAGGCTTCCTCGCGGCCGCCCTTGATGTTAAAGGTAAAGATAGATGCACCGCCGTTGGGGAAATACTTCTGGTACAAAGCGTGATCCGGGTGATCCGGCAGCGAGGGATGGTTCACCTTTTCCACCTGCGGGTGGTTGGCAAGGAACTCCACCACCTTCTTGGTGTTCTCCACATGACGCTCGATGCGCAGGCTCAGGGTCTCGGTGCCCTGCAGCAGCAGGAAGGCGTTGAAGGGAGAGATGGTAGCGCCGGTATCACGCAGCAGGATAGCGCGGATGTAGGTGACGAAAGCGGCAGGGCCTGCGGCATCTGCAAAGGAGACACCGTGGTAGCTGGGGTTGGGGGCGGCAATGTTGGGGTAACGGCCGCTGGCCCTCCAGTCGAAGTTGCCGCTGTCCACAATGATGCCGCCCAGCGTAGTGCCGTGGCCACCGATGAACTTGGTGGCAGAGTGCACCACGATGTCTGCGCCGTGCTCGATGGGACGGATGAGGTACGGGGTGCCGAAGGTGTTGTCAATGACCAGCGGCAGGCCGTGCTTGTGGGCGATGGCGGCAATGGCGTCGATATCCGGGATATCACTGTTGGGGTTGCCCAGCGTCTCCAGATAGACAGCCTTGGTGTTGGGCTGGATGGCGGCTTCCACCTGTGCAAGGTCGTGGGCATCCACGAAGGTAGTGTTGACGCCGAACTGGGTCAGAGTGTGAGCCAGCAGGTTGTAGCTGCCGCCGTAGATGGTCTTTTGTGCCACGATGTGGTCACCGGCCTGTGCCAGTGCCTGAATGGTGTAGGTGATGGCAGCTGCACCGGAAGCGGTAGCCAGTGCTGCCACGCCGCCCTCCAGCGCTGCAATGCGCTTTTCGAACACATCCTGCGTGGAGTTGGTCAGGCGGCCGTAGATGTTGCCTGCATCGGCCAGACCGAAGCGGTCTGCGGCGTGCTGGCTATTGCGGAACACATAAGACGTGGTCTGGTAGATGGGCACCGCACGGGCATCGGTGGCGGGGTCGGCCTGCTCCTGACCGACATGAAGCTGCAGGGTCTCAAATTTATATTCAGACATTGTTATTTTCCTCTCTTTATATACGAAAAGTATTATTATCGTGTACAAAAATTCCCGATGCGTTTTCAAAGGCGCACCGGGCAGTGTGGTCTACCGGAGTTGCTGCTGTCACATTCGGGTGCACATTCGCGCAGCCGAGGGCAACATACAATACACATCCGATGCCGATGCCCGGTTGGTACGCATTCGCCCACAGCGATAATTCGCGTGCAGCAGTTCTTTCCAGATCAGCTTCATCTTTGTGCCCTCCTTCCGGTAAACTTTTCCATCCCTCTATATACCACCCGCCGGGGAACCTCTGTTTCATTTCCCTACAAGACTGGTGGATTGGATGTTTGCATTATATCCCGTTCTACCTAGTTTGTCAATAGGTTAATTCTACTTTTTTCAAGGATGTATTTTTTGCATGATAATTTTGCCCGTGCCGCCCCCGTCCGACAGCATTTTGTACAGCGGCTCCTTCTGCAGACAAAGCAAACAAAACCGAAGCCCGGAGCGTCTGCGGACGCTCCGGGCTTCGGTTTTGTTCATAAAGTTGGTCAGACCTGCTTTGTCTCCTCTGTCCGGGTGGAAATGCCGAACAGCACAAAGCCGACAACGAACAGGATGGCAATGGAACCAACACCCACGTTGGCGCTGCCAGTCAGCTGGCTGCCCACGCTGACGATCATAGTGCCAAGGAAGGAAGCGCCCTTGCCGCAGATATCGAACAGGCCGAAGTATTCGCCGGATTTTTCCTGTGGGATGATCTTGGCAAAGTGGCTGCGGCTCAGCGCCTGCACGCCGCCCTGGAACATACCCACCACCACGGCCAGCACCCAGAACTGCCACTGGCTCTTCAGGAAGAAGGCAAAGACGGCAATGCCGGTATAGGCCGCAATGCACACCGGGATCAGGGTCTTGGATTCATACTTCTGGCTCAGGCGGCCGAAGATCAGCGCCGAGGGAAAGGCCACGATCTGAGTGACCAGCAGCGCCAGCAGCAGGCCGGTGGTGTCCAGCCCCAGTGCCGTGCCGTAGGCTGTGGCCATATCAATGATGGTATACACACCGTCGATGTAGCAGAAGAAGGCCAGCAGGAACCAGAACACCTGCTTGTCCTGCGGCAGATGCTTCAAAGTCTGCCCGATGCGCACAAAGCTTTGGCGGATGGCGTGCTGCTCCACCTCCACATAGTTGATCTGACGGTATTTTTTCAGCAGCGGCAGGGTGACCGCCAGCCACCACACGGCGGTAATGATCAGTGCGATGGACAGCGCGGTCATCTGGTCAAGACCCACGGCACTGCTGCCCAGCACCAGCGCCAGACAGACCACAAAGGGCACGCAGCTGCCGATATAGCCCCATGCGTACCCGCGGGAGGACACCATATCCATCCGCTCCGGGGTGGTCACATCGCCCAGCATGGAGTCGTAGAACACCAGACTGCCGGAGTAGCCGATCTTTGCAATGATAAAAATGACCAGAAAGGCCAGCCAGGTGCCTGCCAGACCCATGGCGCAGCAGCCAATGACGCCTACAAAGAGGCAGAGCATGAAGATGGGCTTTTTAAAGCCCTTGGTGTCGGCCAGCGTGCCCAGAATGGGGCCCAGAATGGCGGTGACCACCGTGACGATGGAACTTGCGTAGCCCCAGTAGGCCAGATAGTCCACCTTGCTCACGCCGCCGGCCTCGGCCAGCGCATTGAAGAAGATGGGCACCAGTGTGGCGATCATCAGCACAAAGGCCGAGTTGCCCACATCGTATAGGATCCATGCCCGCTCCAGCGGTGTCACCTTGAATTTTTCAGTTTTCATCGTATTTTCCCTTTTCCCCTTGCACCGCCGGGCGGCGCGTTTTTTAAAATTCCCCAAAGGTGTGGTCGTAGGCGGCGTCCAGCGGCTCGTCCGTGTCCAGCTTTGCCACATACTCCAAGATCAGCCGCTCTGCCAGCGGCAGTGCCTTGGCGTACAGCGCATCCAGCTTGCGGTTGCTCTCGGTGCACTGCGGGTTCGGCTGCGGATTTGCCACAAGGCCGTGCATCCCATCGTACTTGCCCAGCACCTTCATGCCGGTCAGCACCACCCAGCGCTTGACCGGGTTCGAGGCCTGCAGCACCTTATGCACCGTGATCATCCCTTTCAGGGCTTCCAGCGCGGTCTGCTCCGAGATATCCTTGTAGAACGGCGCAATGACCCGGGCGTTTTCCGCGCTGGGGTGGATATGGCTGGCGGTAAAGAAGGTCAGCGGGTCATAGCCATCCCGGCGCAGCAGCATATTGTCGAACTCGGTCTCGATCTCGCAGTGGGTCACACCGCTCTCCCGGGTAAACTGCTCCACAAAGGGGTGGCAGGTGCTGTCCAGCGCAAAATGGCACACAAAGCCCAGCGCGTAGGCCAGCGCAGCCTCGCGGTCGGCTTCCTCGTGCACCACCCGCCGTGCTCGGTCAAAGAACGTTCTGCCCTGCTCGTCGTGCATGGCGTTGCCCAGCGCAGCGACCGGGGTGGACTTTTCTGCATGGTAATAAAACAGCAGATCCGGCCCGTGCAGGCCGATATCGTACAGTTCCCGGTGCGCCTCCAGCTTTTCCCGCAGCGGCGCGGGCAGATGATCCAGCACATTTGCGCCAAAGCGGCGGTGTGCGTAGGTAGAGGGCATATCCAATTCCTCCTTCTTGCAGTGCCAGCGCCCGCCGCTCTGTTCCGGCTGCACTGACCAAAAATTCTATCGTTTCCAGTATAGCAGAAAGTTTGCCGACCTTCTACCCTTTTGTGTCTGTTTTCTGTAAAAAGTTTTAATAATTTTATTGCATTTCCCGCCAAATAAAAGAAGCTTCCTGAATGCCCGCAGACATCCCGGAAGCCTCTTTTCGATTATTTCAGGTTTACACGCTCTCATAGCCCTGCGGCATCTCGCTCTTGCGGTCGCGGGACATCAGGTTGCGCAGCGCGTCGCTGGCGCTCATGCCCTCCTTGACGATGGCGTTCACCGTCTGAGCGATGGGCATTTCCACATGGTACTTCTCGGCCAGTTCCATGGCGGCGGGCAGGGCGTTGATGCCCTCCACCACCATGCCGACCTCCTTCACAGCCTGCTCCGGGCTTTCGCCCTTGCCGATCAGGATACCGGCGCGGTTGTTGCGGCTGTGCATACTGGTGGCGGTGACGATCAGATCGCCGATACCGGCCAGACCCGCAAAGGTCTGCACATTGCAGCCCATGGCCACGCCCAGCCGAGCGATCTCGGCAATGCCGCGGGTGATCAGGGCGGCGCGGGCGTTATCGCCGTAGCCAAGGCCGGTGGAGATGCCAACGCCCAGCGCGATGACGTTCTTCATGGCGCCGCTCAGTTCCACGCCCTTGATATCAGAGTTGGTGTACACGCGCATACAGGTGTTGCTGAACACCTCCTGCACCACCTCGGCAGCCTCCAGATCCGGGCTGGCCGAAACGATGGTGGTGGGCAGATCCAGCGCCACCTCCTCGGCGTGGGTGGGGCCGCTGAGCGCCACCAGACGCACCGCACGGGGGCCGTTCTCGTGGCTCAACTCGTCGGCAAGGATCTCAGTCATGGTATATAAGGTATCAGGCTCAATGCCCTTTGCCACGTCCACGATGATCTGGCCGGAGCGGATATAGGGCCGCGCCTTAGCTGCCGTGGAGCGCACGAACACCGACGGTACTGCAAACAGCAGCACATCCTTGCCGGTGCACACTTCCTCTATGCTTTTGGTAAAACGCAGTTCCTGCGGGATGACCATTCCCGGCAGATTGGGGTGTACCCGGGTGGCGGAAAGGTTGTCCACCTCGGCCTCAATGGCCGACCACACCTGCACATCGTTGCCGCTGACGGTCAGCATCCGTGCCAGAGCCATGCCCCAGGTGCCTGCACCCAGAACACCAATACTAAACTTTTTCACGTTTGTATCCTCCGTGTCTGCACCGGGCCAAGGGTAAGCCCCTGCCGGTGGATTTGCGCCGCGCCGGGCCGTTGCCCCGCAGCTACGCACTGTTATGTCCATTGTACACGAAAGCGCCCACAGCGTCAAGCATCTGCCGCATTGCACAAATATTTAACAAGTTTATGCAATTTTTCGGTCACATCACACGTTTTGTGCAAACTGTTTGCGCTGCGGGGCATTTCATGCTATTATAGTATTCTGGTAGGTTTTGTAGGGATTGGTGATTCAGTCTCTTGACTTTGACCCTACTTTAAGGTATATACTGCTTTGGTCGGCAAAAGCTTTGCCGGCTTATGCACTTTTTGCTTTGAGGAAAAAACGATGTTTGAAGCACTTTTATCCAACCGCACGGTCAGCGTGCTGGTGGAGGCGCTGCCCCGCATCCTGACGGCAGGCCTGACCATGACCATTCCGCTGACCCTTCTCTCCTTCTTTTTTGCCATGATCATCGCGGTGGCGGTGGCGCTGGTGCAGTACGCCAATGTGCCGGTGCTGCGGCAGATTGCCCGGTTCTACATCTGGGTCATCCGGGGCACCCCGCTGCTGGTGCAGCTGTTCATCATCTTTTACGGCCTGCCCAGCGTGGGCATCATGCTGAATGCCTTTCCGGCGGCGGTCATCGCCTTCGCCTTCAACGAGGGTGCCTACTGCGCCGAGACCATGCGCGGTGCGCTGGAAAGCGTGCCGCAGGGGCAGCTGGAGGCCGGGTACTGCGTGGGCATGAGCTGGTGGCAGATCATGCGCCGCATCGTGCTGCCGCAGGCACTGCGCACCGCCGTGCCTGCGCTGTCCAACTCCCTCATCGGCATGATCAAGGACACCTCGCTGGCGTCCAACATCACGGTGGCAGAACTGTTCATGGCCGGACAGCGGGTAGCCGCCCGCACCTACATCTTCCTGCCCATCTACTGCGAGGTGGCTGTGGTGTATCTGCTGTTCTGTACCGTCATCACCAAGCTGCAGGCGCTGCTGGAACGTCAGCTCAACGCCCGCGGCTTTCAGTAAAAAGGGAGGTGCGCATCTATGGCTATGCTTGAGATCCGCAATGTGCAAAAAACCTTCCGCACCTATGCAAAACCCGGCCTTTTCCACCGCCCCGGTGCACGGAGGGTCATCAGCGAGCTGCCCGTGCTGCGTGGGGTAGACCTGACCGTAGAAAAAGGCGATGTGGTGGCCATTCTGGGGCCGTCCGGCTCCGGCAAGACCACCCTGCTGCGCTGCCTGAACTTTCTGGAAACTGCCGATGCCGGGCAGCTGGTATTTGACGGCGAAAGCTTCGACCTTGCCCATGCAGGCCGCGCCGACATTGCCCGGCTGCGCAAAAAGACGGCCTTTGTGTTCCAGAACTACAACCTGTTCCGCAACAAGACCGCCCTGCAAAACGTGACCGAAGGGCTCATCGTAGCGCGTAAGCTGCCCAAGGAGCAGGCAGATGAGATCGGCATGAAGATGCTTGCCAAGGTAGGCCTTGCCGACCGCGCCGACTACTACCCCCGCCAGCTTTCCGGCGGGCAGCAGCAGCGGGTGGCCATTGCCCGCGCCCTTGCCGCCGACCCTGAAATTATTTATTTTGACGAGCCCACCAGCGCCCTTGACCCGGAACTGACCGGCGAGGTGCTCAGCGTGATGCGGCAGCTGGCCGAGGAGGGTATGACGATGCTGGTGGTCACCCACGAGATGGGCTTTGCCCGCAACGTGTCCTCCAAGACCGTGTTCATGGAGAACGGCGTGGTGGTGGAACAGGCACCCTCTCAGCAGTTCTTTGCATCCCCCAAGGAGGAGCGCACCCGGGCCTTCCTGCGCAGGATCGCCCATACGGAATAAAACCCTCTCAGCCTCGCTGCGCTCAGCAGTTCCCCCGAAGGGGGAGCTTTTGACAATACCGCAAACTTTCCCGGCAGGGCGGCGGGAAGTTTTCCAAAGCAAGTGTCCGCTGGGGTGGGACCCTGCTGCCGCAGGCAGTAGGGCGGGCGATGGAATGGCCCGCCTCACTTGCGTGGAAAATCTTTCCGATGACCTGCCAGACCAATATTTTAATGGAAAGGATATTACTATGAAACGCAGAACCTTTATTTCTCTGCTGGGTGTTATGGCCGCAGCCGGGGTGCTGTCCATGACCGGCTGCTCTTCCAAGGACACCGCCGCCAGTACTGCCAGTTCCGCAACGCTGAATAAGCTGGACAGCATCCAGAAGAGCGGCAAGCTGGTGGTAGCGCTGGAGGGCGCATGGCAGCCGTGGAGTTACCATGATTCCTCCGACACGCTGGTGGGCTACGATGTGGAGGTATCCCGCGCCATTGCCGAAAAGCTGGGCGTGGAGCCGGAGTATGTGGAGAGCGACTGGGACAGCCTGTTTGCCGGTCTGGACGCCGGCCGCTACGACATGGTGTGCAACGGCGTGGAGGTGACCGAGGAGCGTGCCAAGACCTACGCTTTCACCACCCCCTACGGCTACATCCACACTGCGCTGGCTGTCCGCAAGGACAATACCGACATTACCAGCTTTGAGGACCTGAAGGGCAAAACCACCGCCAACAGTCTGGCTTCCACCTACATGGAACTGGCCGAAAGCTACGGCGCTACCGTGCAGGGCATCGACACGCTGGAGGAGACCATCCAGCTGCTGACCGCAGGCCGCATTGACGCCACCCTGAACGCGGATGTTTCCTTCTATGACTATCTGAACGTCCACCCGGACGCAGACTTCAAGCTGGTGGCACAGACCGCCGAGGCCTCCCATGTGGCCATCCCGGTGCTCAAGAGCGAGGACACCGCCTATCTGGACGCGCTGAACACCGCCATTGACGCCCTGCGCGCCGACGGCACCTTAAAGACCCTGAGTGAGAAGTATTTCGGACAGGATATCTCTTCTGAAAATTAAGCTTTATATGCATTCCTGCACCGCTGTGGAAAACCCGCAGCGGTGTTTTTTTTGCGTTCGTCTATTGACTTATGCAATATTATATGATATATAATATTATAGAAACACACCATATTGAAAGGAGGCTGTTCCTGCATGAGTTTTCCCATCAGTGCCGCGCTGCTGGATGCCATTGTGCTGTCCGTGGTGGCGCAGGAGCCGGAAGGTACCTACGGCTACAAGATCACCCAACAGGTCACCCACACGCTGGAGTTAAGCGAATCCACCCTGTATCCGGTGCTGCGCCGGCTGCAGAAAGACCAGCTGCTCACGGTCTATGATGCGCCCTTCAATGGCCGCAACCGCCGCTATTATCAGATCACATCCGCCGGGCAGGCGCAGCTTGCCGCCTACGCGCAGGAGTGGAGCCGCTACCGTTCTTCCATTGACACATTTTTCAGAGAGGTGGAATGATCTATGACCCGTACTGCATTTCTTGCTGCGCTGGAGCAGCTTCTGGCTCCCTTGCCGGAGGCCGAGCGCAAGGACGCTTTGAGTTATTACGAAGATTATCTGGATGCCGCCGGGCCGGAAAACGAAGCCCGCGCCATTGCGGAGTTGGGCAGCCCGGAGGAGGTCGCCCGCAAGATTCTGGACGAGCAAAGCCCGCAAGGCGCCTCTGCCGCCCCGGCATCCCCTGCCCGCAAGCCGCATTCCCGCTGGCGCATGGTGCTGGGCGGCGGGCTGGCGGTGCTGGTGCTGGTTTGCTTTTTCTTCCAGCACTCCAAGGCCACCCCGGTGCAGCCAGTCGAGCCTGCGTCCTCGGCAGCGGACAGCAGTTCTGTCCCGGAGGATGCCAGCAGCAGCTATCTCGCTGTCCCGGCCGATACCGTGCCCCTCACCATTCCCGCTGATGACCTTGGGGAAAGCACCCTGCAGATCCCGCTGGAAAAGCTGGATCAGGAACTGAAGCTCAACCTGAACTACGGCTCTGTGACCTTTGTCACCGACCCGTCCCTTACCTCGGACAAATACGCCACCTTCCAGTTCGACAACTTCCCGCATTCGCCCGTTCTGCGCACCACCGGCGGGGATGGCCGCACTACCCTGACCTTTGAAATGCCGGAAAACTGGCAGGTAGCCGAGGATGCCCCGGAGGCCATGCTCACCGTCACCATTCCCACAGACGCCCTCACCCGGCTGATCATCAGCTTGGAGACCGGCGATGTCCGCCTTGCGCCCATGCAGCTGAAAACGCTGACTGTTGCGCTGGTCAATGGCAGTCTGCGTGCCGAAAACCTGACCGTGACCCGCGACCTGCTGGTTGAGCTTCCTGCTGGGGGATGCACGATTGATCACCTTTCCGTTGCAGAATACGCCAACATCGCCGCGACCCGCTGCATCCAACTGCATCTGGATGGCGACCCCGCCGACTACACGACCGACGCCCGCACGGATAACGTTGTACGCATCGGCAGCAAGACATACGATAAACGCTATACCTCTACCGGTCCCAACGGGATCCTGAATCTTTACGCCAGAGGGCTGATTGATCTGAACACTGAAAGATAACGCCCCGCATAACAGAAATCGCCCCTCTTCCATGGCTTTGCGCCAGAGAAGAGGGGCGATTTTGTGTTTATGCCTGATGAAAATACTCGTAGATGGTCTGCGCCAGCTGCCTGCCCACGCCGGGGGTGTTTTCCAGCTGGTCGGGAGTAGCTTCCTTCACTGCGCCCACGCTCTTGAACTGCGCCAGCAGGGCCTTGGCCGTTTTAGGGCCTACGCCCGGCACCTCGGTCAGGGTGGAGGAGTAGCTTTTCTGCTTCATCTGCTGCTTGCGGTAGGCGTTGGCAAAGCGGTGGGTCTCGTCCTGAATGGCGGTGATGAAGGTAAAGGTGCCCCGGTTCATGTTGATGGCAATTTCCCGCCCGTCGCTGTCCACGATGGCGCGGGTGCGGTGGTGGTCATCCTTTACCATGCCGTACAGCGGCACATCTGCCAGTGCCGTACCGGCAAGCGCATCCTTTGCGGCGCTCACCTGTCCCCTGCCGCCGTCCATCAGCAAAAGATCCGGCTTCTGCCCGAACCAGTTGCCGCCGGACTGACCGTTTTCTGCCTGTGCAGCGTATTTTTCGTACTCTGCCGCCCGGCGGGAAACGGTCTCCGCCAGCGAAGCGTAGTCATCCGTGCCCGCCACGGTCTTCATTTTGAACTTGCGGTAGCCCGCCTTGAAGGGCTTGCCGTCCTTGAAGGTGACCATGCCGCAGACGCTGCTGCCATCGCCCCAGTTGGAGATATCGTAGCTTTCAATGGCGCGGGGCGGCTTTGAAAGCCCCAGCACCTGCGCCAGCTCGTCCAGCAGCTTTTCTTCCCGGGCGTAGCGGCCGCTCTCCCGCGCCAGACGCTCCACCGCGTTGGTGTGTGCCATCTCTACCAGATGCGCTTTATCGCCCCGCTGGGGCACATACAGTTGTACCTCGCTTCCCCGCTTCTGGTTCAGCGCCTGCTGCAAAGCATCCACGTCCGGCGGCAGCGCGTCCACCGCGACGATTTTGGGGATCTGTTCATCGTCCAGATAGTACCGGGGCAGAAATTCCTCCCGCACCGCGTCGATATCCGAGGTATCGTGGAACAGAAACTCCCGCTTGTCGGTCAGCCGTCCCTCCCGGAAGCGCAGCACCGCCGCGCACACGCTGTCCGGCGTGCCTGCCAGCGCCACCACGTCCATCTCCACGTCCGGGTCTACCACCACCTTCTGCCCTGCCGTCAGCTTGGTGATGGCGTTGATCTGGTCCCGCAGAAGGGCGGCGGTCTCAAATTCCAGCCGGTCGGAGGCCTCCTGCATCCGCTCGTTGAGGGTTTTCAGGATATCCTTTTTGCCGTAGCGGATCAGGTGCACCGCGTTTTTGACCGCCTGATTGTAGGTCTCGCAGCTGATTTTTCCGCTGCACACCGCCATGCACTTGCCGATATGGGCGTTCAGGCAGGGACGGCCCTTGCCGATCTCCTGCGGGAAGCGTTTGGAGCAGCGCGGCAGCAGAAAAGCATCCATGGCCGTTTCTGCCATCTGCCGCGCGGCAAAGCTGGAGGTGTAGGGGCCGATATACTCCGCCCCGTCCTCCTCCTTTTGCAGGGTGAAGGAAAGGCGTGGCCATTCTTCCCGGGTGACACGGATATAGCTGTAGCCTTTATCATCCTTGAGCAGGATGTTGTACTTGGGCGTATGCGCCTTGATCTGACTGGCCTCCAACACCAGCGCCTCGAACTCGCTCTGACAGACGATGACGTCAAAGGCGTAGGCGTGGGCGATCATCTGGCTGACCTTGTTATCGTGGGGCACGCCCTCGCGGAAATACTGGCTTACCCGGATGCGCAGGCGCTTGGCCTTGCCGATATAAATGATGGTGTCGCTTTTGTCCCGGATGATATACACCCCGGGCAGCAGCGGCAGCATACAGGCTTTTTGATAAAGTTCGGCCTTAGTCATGCAGCACCTTCCTCCGTATTTGTGGGATGGGGCGTCCTGCAATGGAAAGCCCTTTGCTCCCGGTAAAAAGCGTACTAAAAAAGCGGCAGGGAGCCCCCGCCGCTTTCTGTTGCTTGTGATACAGACTTACTCTGCAAAGCCGGACTCCACCAGCTTGATCAGGCCGTCCACGGCAGCCTGCTCATCAGCGCCGTCAGCAATGATGCGGATGGTGGTGCCGCCAACGATACCCAGAGACAGAACGCCCAGCAGGCTCTTTGCGTTCACGCGGCGTTCTTCCTTTTCGACCCAGATGGAAGACTTGAACTCGTTTGCCTTCTGGATAAAGAAGGTAGCCGGACGAGCGTGCAGACCAACCTGATTTTCAACGGTAACTTCTTTTACGTACATAGTAAAGCGCTCCTATCTAATATCGTTTTGGTGTACAAAAGCATAGTGTGCCTGTTGTGTTACACTCATTTTAGCGCAAGTCGAAACGGTTGTACAGTCCCCTTTTGCATTTTTGGCGCTTTTCCCAATGAAACAGGGAGCATTTTTCAGGTTTTGTACAAAGACAATAAAATTATACCCCGAAGGTTAGAGGGGTAATACAAAAGTTTTCAACAACTTTTAGACCGACGGGGAGTTTTCCTCTGAATTTTGTGTATTTTTACCGATATTTCCGGTGCCGGCTTACTCCTGCACAGGGCCTGCGTAGCGCATCTGCACCAGTGCGCATTTACGCGTCACGGTGGGGTATTGCTGCGGGTCAAATTCCAGACTGGTGCTGCCGTCCAGCTGCCAGCCCATGCGGGTATACAGCGCAATGGCACGGGTGTTGGTGTTCAACACACTCAGTACCGGGTGTGCGTGCTCCGGCAGCTTTTTGCGGGCAAAATCCAGCAGCTTTGCGCCGATGCCGTTGCCCCGGGCTTTTTCCGTGACGAACAGGTGCTCAATATGCCCCGCCTTGTGGCTGACGCACACCATGCCGTCCGGCACGTCCTTGGTGGTGTGCAGGTAGCATACCCAGCCCGCCGCCTTTTCCTGCTGCAGCTGCAGCAAAAACTGCGGCTCGGTCAAGGCGCGGCAGTATTCCGGCGTCCAGTTGTCGGCGCAGACAGCCTGCCGTCCCTCGGCAAACAGCTTTGCGGCGGCGGCAAACTGCTCGGCGGTCTTTACCAGCCGGACATTCTCGCCCCGCTTCCACTTGGGCACGGCGGCAATAGGGTGGCTCGTACACCACTGCTCGTACAGTTCCGGGCGGCGCAGACGGGTGCGGGTGCGGCTCTGCTCGCCGCGCCATGCATCGATTTTTGCGTGGTCGCCGCCCAATAGTACCTCGGGCACGGCGCGGCCCTCCCACACCTCGGGGCGGGTGTACTGGGGGTATTCCAGCAGACCGTCCCAGTAGCTTTCCTCCTCGTAGCCCTTCTGTTCGGCCAATACGCCGGGCTTCAGGCGCAGCACGCTGTCTGCCACCACAAGGCTGGCCAACTCGCCGCCGGTCAGGATATAATCACCGATGGAGATTTCCTCGTCCGCAAAAGCTTCGATGACGCGCTCGTCAATGCCCTCGTAGTGGCCGCAGACCAGTGTCAGGTTGTCGTACTGTGCCAAGCGCTTTGCGTGCTCCTCGGTGTAGCGCTGTCCGCCCGCCGTCAGGAACACGATGTGCGGGGCGGGGCGTCCCTGCTGGGCCACCTCGCGCTGCACTGCGCGCAGGCAGTCCGCGATGGGCTGGGCGTACAGCACCATGCCGCAGCCACCGCCGTAAGGGTAATCGTCGGTCTGCTTCTGCTTGTTCAGGGTATAATCCCGGATCTGGTGGCAGTGGGTCTCAATATAGCCCCGCTTTGCTGCCCGGCCGATGATACTGGCGTCCAGCACCTGCTGGCACATCTCCGGGAACAGGGTCACGATGTCTACACGCATTCCCATGGCTTACTCCTCCTCCCGCTCGCTGTCAAAATCGTCATCCAACAGGCCGGGGATGGGGGTGACGAGGATATACCCCTCCGGCGGGTTGCGCTCTTTCAGGAAGGCATCCACCCCGGGGAACATATATTCCTTGCCGCCGGGTGCCTTGACGGTGTAGATATCCTGCGCACCCGGGTGGTCCACGCTGGTCACCACGCCGTACACCTTGCCGGTGTCGGCGTCCCGCACTTCGCACCCGATGAGGTCTGCCACATACCACCGGCCTGCGGGCAGGGTGGCATCGTTGCGGTCAAAGTAGAACACCTGCCCGCGCAGTGCCCGGGCGGCGTCCATATCGCTGACCCCCTCCAGCTGGAGCAGCGCCATCTGCCCCTGCGGACGGATGGAAAGGATCTTATACGCCCTGCCGCCCTGCGCCGAAGGGTACAGGCGGCCCACTTTTTTTAAAAAATCCACCCCGTCGCACCAAAGCTCCAGCTTCATTTCCCCGCGCACACCGTGGGTGGTAACAACTTTTCCGGCTTCCAGATATTGTTGCATCGTTTTCTCCTGTAAGAACCCTCTCAGTCAATGCCTGCGGCATTGCCAGCTCCCCCGAGGGGGGAGCTTTTTGACGAAGAGGTGGTGTATTGCTTGTTTGTTCAGAATGCTCCTGTGTACAGTCTGCTCCAAGCTCCCCCCTTTCGGGGGAGCTGGCGCGAAGCGCCTGAGAGGGTTTTCTATAACCAAAAAGGCCCCTTGCCGCAAGGGCAAAGGGCCTGTAGGGTGCTCAGTCGATCTCAACAAGGACCTTTTCATCGACCCGCACAGCAGCCGCGCGCATCACCACACGAATGGCTTTTGCGATCCGGCCCTGCTTGCCGATGACACGGCCCATATCTCCCTCTGCCACGCTCAGGTGGTAGACGATGGTGCCGTCCTCGCGGGGCTCGTCCACCGTGACCTTGACGGCGTCCTTGTCCTCCACGAGACCGCGGGCAACTGCCAGCAACAGCTCCTGCATGAGTCAGCCCTCCCTACTTACAGAACGTTGGACTTCTTCAGCAGGACACGAACGGTATCAGTGGGCTGAGCGCCGTTAGCGATCCACTGCTTTGCCTTCTCGGCATCGATCTTCACCTCAGAGGGCTCCTTGTTGGGATCGTAAGTGCCGATCTCCTCAATGAAGCGGCCATCGCGGGGGAAGCGGCTGTCAGCAACGACAACACGGTAGAAGGGAGCTTTCTTGGCGCCAACGCGGCGCAGACGAATCTTAACTGCCATAATAGATATCCTCCAAAAATTATTGTTTTTGATATATGTTACAAACCCCGCCGGGGTTGTATACCGTTGTTATTTCAGTCCGCGGAAGGCGTTAGGGTTTCCCATCATGCCGCCCAGACGGCGGGCAAAGCCCTTGGGGCTCTTCTTGAACTGCTTCATCATCTTCTGCATCATCTCGTACTGCTTGAGCAGCTTGTTCACGTCCTCCACGCGGGTACCGCTGCCTGCGGCAATGCGGCGCTTGCGCTTGGGGTTGATGATGGAGGGCTTTTCCCGCTCCTCTTTGGTCATGGAATAAATCATGGCCTCGATGCGGTCAAAGGCTTTTTCATCGATCTGGCTGGCATCGATGCCGGATGCGCCGGGCAGCATACTGAGCATTGCGCCTGCTCCGCCCATCTTGCGGATCTGGGCGAACTGCTCCAGCATATCGTTCATATCGAACTTATTTTCCATCAGCCGCTTGGCGGTCTCCTCGGCGGCCTTTTCATCGGCGGCATCCTGTGCGCGCTCGATCAGGCTGAGCACATCGCCCATGCCAAGGATGCGGCTTGCCATGCGGTCCGGGTGGAACACATCCAGATCATCCAGCTTTTCGCCGGTGCCCTGGAACTTGATGGGCTTGCCGGTAACGGCCAGCACAGAAAGCGCTGCACCGCCACGGGTATCGCCGTCGGTCTTGGTGAGGATGATGCCATCAACGCCCACCGTCTCGTTGAAGGTCTTGGCCACGTTGACGGCATCCTGACCGGCCATGGCGTCCACCACCAGCAACGTCTCATCTACGGGAACGGCGGCCTTGATGTCCACCAGTTCCTGCATCAGCACTTCGTCGATCTGCAAACGGCCTGCCGTATCCAGAATGACGATGTCGTTGCCGTAGTCCTTAGCGTGCGCCAGCGCCTTGCGGGCGATCTCCGGCGGCTTTGCGCCGGGCAGGGTGAACACCGGCGCACCGGCCTGCTTGCCCACCACCTGCAGCTGGTCGATAGCTGCGGGGCGGTAGATATCGCAGGCTACCAGCATGGGGCGGCGTCCCTGCTTGATATAGAACTTGGCAAGCTTTGCCGCGTGGGTGGTTTTACCGTTGCCCTGCAAGCCGCAGAGCATGATGACCGTCTGGCCCTTGTTCTTGATGTTCAGGCGGGCGGCCTCGGTGCCGCCCATGAGGGCTACCAGTTCCTCATTGACGATCTTGACCACCTGCTGGGCGGGGGTCAGGCTCTCCATGACCTCCTGCCCCATAGCACGCTCGGACACCTTTGCGCAGAAGTCCTTGGCAACCTTGTAGTTGACATCGGCCTCCAGCAAAGCCATCCGCACCTCGCGCATGGCGGCCTTGATATCTGCCTCGGTCAGCTTGCCGTGACCGCGCAGCTTTTTGAATACACCGGCAAGGCGGTCGGTCAGGGATTCAAATGCCATTGTGCGGTGCTCCTTTCAAAATTCGATCAGCTTTCGTTTGCTTCATCCATCGAGCGGATGAGTTCCAGCATTTTTGTCAGTGCTTCCACATACTCCGTGGTGGTGATATTGGCGCGGGGGCCGGTACACTCGAACCGGGTGTCGATGACCAGCTGCTCCAGCTGTTCCAGCTTCTGCTGTACCCGCCGGTAGCGGGCCGCAAAGCCTACCTTTTCTTCCAGTTCCTTCAGGGTGGTCTCGCCATGCTTGATGGCGTCCCGTGCGCCCTGCCGGGTGATGCCGAAGTTCTCGCCGATCTCGCTCAGCGAAAGATCATCGTTATAATACTGGCGCAGCATCTCGCGCTGCTTCTGGGTAAGCACCTCGCCATAAAAATCCAGCAGATACCCCATTTCCAGATCTTTTGCCATTGCTGTTGACCCCCGGTGCTCTGCTGTCTGTACTTGCCGTGTTGTAAAGTTTTTTTGCTTTACGGATGGAGTATACCAGAACCCCTGCCCCTTGTCAAGGGGATTTTGGAGTTTTTTCTGAAATATCTGCCTAAAATTCGCTGTTTTTGCCAAAAGGCATCTTGACGCAGCCGGGGGCTTTGCGTTAGGATAATAGTGTTGTATCCCAAGAGAAAGGAGTGCCCTTGTGCCGATCTACTCTAATTTTTACCAGACCCTTACCACCGCCTGCCCTATTGTGGAGCTGCGGGGCTACGCCGCCGCCTGCGGACTGAAGGGGCATCTGTACGCGTATCTGGATTTTAACGGCCCCACCGGCACCGCCCGGGACGGCCTTGCCGAGGGGATGCTGGCCCTTGCCATTGAAAAAAAGCAGCTTGCTCCGGGGCAGCCCATTATCGAGGCGGCCTCCGGCCCCTTTGCCACCGCCCTGACGCTGGCCAGCCTGACCGCCGGGCATCCCATCGTGCTGGTAATGCCGGAGGACGCCCCTGCCTTGCGGCAGGAGTACCTGCTGCGGCTGGGTGCACAGATCCGGCACAGCCCCGCCCGCAGCGGTCTGGCCGGGGCGCGGGCGCTGGCGGCGCAGACCGCCGCCGCGAACGGTTGGTACTATATGAACTGGCTGGCCAACGATGATAACCCGGAGTACCACCGCCGGGTCACCGGCCCTGCCATTGTGCAAAGCATTGCCCGGCAGAACCAGAGCCTTGTGGACGCCATTACCATCGGGGTGGGCAGCGCCGGCACGGTGACCGGCGTGGGCGAGACCATTAAGGCATGGACGAACGATGTGCGCATCGTGGCGGTGGAGCCGTACGAAAATCAGGTGCTGGGCGGCGGGCTTACCGGCCCCCACGGCATTCCGGATATCGGCTACGGCATCGTGCCGGAAAACTACAACAGCTATGTGGTGGATAACGTTTCCGCCGTGGCCAGCCGGGACGCCCAGCGGGCTGCCCAGCAGGTACTGCGCACCGATGCCATCCCCGCTTCGGTCAGCGCCGGTGCTGCCCTGCACGCCGCCGCCCAGCTGCTGGCCAACTGCAACAGCCGCGCTGCGCTGGCCATTTTCAGCGGACGCGCCAGCATCGTGTAAGCGGCCGCTCCTATTATTAGGAAAGAAGGACGTTTTTCATGACCAAGGACATGACCAGCGGCGCCATTACGCCGCTGCTGATAAAATTTACCATTCCGCTGGTGCTGGGAAACCTGTTCCAGCTTACCTACAACGCCGCCGACAGCATCATCGTGGGCAAGTTTGTGGGCGAGGACGCGCTGGCTGCCGTGGGCACCTCGAACCCCCTGATGACCCTTGCCATCCTGTTCATCAACGGGATGTGTCTGGGCGCAGGCATTCTGGTCAGCACCGCCTTTGGCGCGGGAGACACCAAGCTGGTGGAGCGGCAGGTATCCACCACCGCCATTGCGGGCACCGTGTTTTCCCTGACCTTCTCTGCCCTGTGCGTGCTGCTGGCAGACCCGCTGCTGCGGCTGCTGCAGGTACCCGCCGCCATTCTGCCCATTGCAGTGAACTACCTGCGCATCGTGTTTGCGGGGCTGATCTTCACCTTCTTCTATAATTTCCTTGCTGCCACCATGCGTGCGCTGGGCGACAGCAAGAGCGCGTTGTATTTTTTGATGATCAGCGCCGTGCTGAACATTGGCGGCGACCTGTTTTTTGTGGAGGCGCTGGGCTGGGGCAGCGAGGGCTGCGCCCTTTCCACCGTGCTCAGCGAGGCCGCCTGCTGCCTGCTGTGCGTGGTGTACATCCGCTACAAGGTGCCGGTCTTGCAGCTGGGCAGACGGTGGCTAGTGTATGACGGCAAGCTGCTGCGCAAGACCGTGAGTTACGGCTGGGCCAGCGCCATGCAGCAAGCCACGGTGCAGCTGGGCAAAATTGCGGTGCAGGCCATCGTGAATACCATGGGCGTCAACGCCATGGCGGCCTTTACCGCCGCCTCCCGCATCGATGACTTTGCCTACACCCCGCAGCAGAACATCGGCCACGCCATGACCACCCTGATGGCGCAGAACCGGGGCGCGGGCAAGACCGACCGTGTGCGGCAGGGCTACCACTGCGGTATGCGCATCGAGTTTGTCTATGCGCTGCTGCTTACCGGTGTCTGCCTGCTGTTTGCCGAGCCCATCATCCGGCTGTTTGCCGCCGACCCCGCCGTGGTGGACCTTGGCGTGCGGTTTTTGCGCACCATCTCGCTGTTTTATCTGATGCCCGCCGCCACCAACGGCATTCAGGGCTTTTTCCGGGGCATAGGCGATTTGAAGGTCACCCTGAACAGCAGTATGCTGAATATGGGCGGCCGTGTGGCTGCCGCCGCACTGTTTGTGCTGGTGATGAAGATGGATATCGAAGCCTTGCCCTTCAGCTACGCGGTGGGCTGGCTGCTGATGCTGCTGTACGAGCTGCCACTGCTGGTGCGCTTTCTGCGCAGCAGCGAGATGTAAGATAAAAAACAATGCCGGAGCATCAACGCTCCGGCATTGTTTTTTATAGATATGTTTTACTTGGTGCCGTAGATACGGTCGCCTGCATCACCCAGACCGGGTACGATGTAGCCGTTCTCGTTCAGGCGGTCGTCCTGTGCGCCCAGATAGATGTCCACATCGGGGTGTGCCTCGTGCAGAGCCTTGATGCCCTCCGGTGCGCCCAACAGGCCGATGAACTTGATACGCTTTGCGCCATGCTTCTTGATCTGAGTAATGGCGTCGATAGCGCTGCCGCCGGTAGCCAGCATGGGATCCAGCACCAGAACGTCACGCTCGGCGATATCCTGCGGCAGCTTGCAGAAGTACTCCACGGGCTGCAGGGTCTTTTCGTCGCGGTACAGGCCGATAAAGCCGACCTTGGCGGCGGGCAGCAGGGTCAGCATACCGTCCAGCATACCCATGCCAGCGCGCAGGATGGGCACCAGAGCCAGCTTGCGGCCTGCCAGCACCTTGGTCTTTGCCATGGTAATGGGGGTCTCGATCTCCACCTCTTCCAGCGGCAGATCGCGGGTAGCCTCGTAGCACAGCAGAGTTGCGATCTCGCCAACGAGGTCACGGAACTCCTTGGTGCCGGTCTGTTTGTTGCGCAGCAGGCTGATCTTGTGCTGCAGCAGCGGATGTTCAACGATCATCGGGGTCATAAAAACACGCTCCTTAATTTATATAGAACATTCTATCGGGTACTTAGCTGTGGCCTTGCCCGCCCGGTGGGCGCATAAAAGGCTTTTTTCACAGAGAAGCTTGCAGTGCAAGCTTCTCTGTGAAATTACAAAAATTTCAATCAGCGGTTTTCCAGTGCGGTCAGCTTGTCGATGCGGCGCTGATGACGGCCACCCTCAAACTCGGTATTCAGGAAGATGTCCACCAGCTGGCAGGCAAGGCCTGCGCCCACCACGCGGCCGCCCATGCACAGGGCGTTGGCGTCGTTGTGGCGGCGGGTATACTCGCAGCTGAAGCTGTCGGAGCAGCAGCAGGCGCGGATGCCCTTGATCTTGTTGGCTGCCATGCTGATGCCCACACCGGTGCCGCAGAACAGCAGTGCCTTCTCGCACTGGCCGCTCACCACTGCGTCACAGGCGGGCACAGCCATATCGGGGTAGTCCACGCTGTCGGTGCTGTGGGTGCCAAAGTCGATATACTCCAGACCAAGCTCCTCCAGATGTGCCTTGACAGCCTCTTTCAGTTCAAATCCGCCGTGGTCGGCGGCAAGTGCAATGGGTTTTGCCATGGAAAAACGTCCTTTCCCTGTGAGTAGTCACAGTTCCGCTTTTATTGTTTATTTGCTGCGGCTTCGGCAGCCAGACGCTCCGCCCGCTCCCGCTCTGCCTGACTGAGGCGGTGGTAGTCCGGCAGCAGCGCCTCCGGCAGCACAGCCTGCCCGGCTGCGGCCATCTGCTTTGCCACAAGTGCTACGGCAGCGGCACGGCCGCCCCGCAGCGCCGGGGGTGTTTGCAGCACGCCCGGCACATTGCTGTATTTATTATAGCACAGACCCGCGCCATCACCAACAAAAAACAGAGGCTTTTTGCAATTTTCTACAAAATCAGCCAGATCTGTCACCGCCCGGGCGTCATCGTCCAGCAGGCGGGTGTGGGTGGCAAGGTCAAATGCAGCACTGTATACCTGTGCGCGGCGGGCGTCCAGTGCACAGAGCACGGTGCCCTCGCCGGTATGGGCAGCGGCCAGCGCTTCCAAGGTAGACACCGGGGCGCACAACGTCTCGCGCGGGAAGGCCAGACCCTTGACGGCGGCCAGCCCGATGCGCAGGCCGGTAAAGCTGCCCGGGCCTGCGTTGACGGCGTACAGGTCGATGTCCGCGCAGGTCAGCCCGCACAGCTTTAAGCAGGTGTCGATCATGGGCATCAGCGTTTCGCTGTGGGTCATGCCGCCGTCCAGATACACCTCGTACAGCAGGCGATCATCCTGCAGCAGGGCCACACCGGCGGTCTTGCCCGCCGTATCCACGGCCAGAATATTCATACCGTCACCCCCTCGATGGTGATCTTGCGGGTGGTATCGTCCAGACGGTCGATGTTCACTCGGATGGGATTTTCCAGCGCCAGCAGGTCGGCAAAGTTCTCGCTCCACTCTGCCGCCACCACAGCGCCCTGATCCAGATAATCGTAGAAGCCCGCCGCACACAGATCGTTCTCGGTGGAGATGCGGTACAGATCGAAGTGCGCCAGCGGGCGCGGGCCCCGGTAGTAGTTCACGATGGCAAAGGTGGGGCTGGACACCGGGTCGGTGCAGCCCAGACCCTCGGCAAGGCCCTCGGTAAAGGCGGTCTTGCCCGCGCCAAGACCACCGGTAAAGGCGATCAGCGCCCCGGGAGCCAGCACAGCGGCCATCCGCTTGCCCAGCGCCACCGTCTCGGCGCGGGAATGGGTGATATATTCTGACATGAAGGTTACCTCATCGTTTCAAAAAAGGGATGGCAGACACTCTGCCATCCCTAAGTATAATATAAAACACACAAAAGTGCAATGGTCAGGCGGCGGCAGGGGTCTGCTGCTCTGCTGCACCGTTCGTCACCGTGCCGGGCGCGGTGAGCCGGGCAGCGGCATCGCCCTGAATGATGGGGTAGGACGCCGCCGGGTGCGGATGCCGCCCGGTGTTCTGGTTGAGATACCACACGATGTCGTTTTCGCCGTAGACCTCAAGGCTATAATCAATGGCCTGCTGCAAGGTCTCGCCCTCGATCAGGCGGTTCACGGTCGCCCACAGCATACTGCGGGAGTACACGCTATACACGTTGTTTACAAAACCTGCCACGGCCTTTGCCCCGCCGGAGAGCAGCCCGTCCGAAAGGGCGGTGTCCACATGGCCGCTGCGGCCGTAGAACTCGCAGGTCTCCGAGAGCACGATGGTGCCGTTCAGCTTACCGCCCCGGTAGGCATTGTTGAAAAAGTCTCCGGTGACGGCGTAGCAGCCGTTCACCTTGATGACCCGGTGGCTGAGCAATTCCAAGCCGTAGCGCAGGTCGTTCCAGAAATCCGACTTTTCCAGCAGCAGGACGATGGGCGCTGTGGCCTGCTTTTTCCACAGCCAGCCATACTCATAGGTATAGTGCGCGCCGTGGGCGCTGAGAATGGCAAGGTCATAATCTGCCATCCGCTTCAGGTCGGAGACGGTCACCATCATGTCCAGACGGGTGTCCAGCCCGGAGCCGTTCCAGTAGTCCTTCATATAAGAATAGTAGGGGTAGCGGTTGCTGTTGACCCCGTTATCAAAAGCATAGTAGATGACCGCATTGCCCACGGTGCCGTTTTCGGTGGTGAGCAGCGCGGGTGCGTTTTCCAGTTCCGGCCCGGGCAGGGCGGCGTCTGCCTCGCTCTCGGTGTCGGTGAGCAGAATGCCGCCCAGTGCGCCGCAACTGTAGGCAAAGCTTACCATGCCGTTTTCCGCATCCACATAGATGCTGTTCTTTTCCACAAGCCCCTGCGCCGCCAGCTTATCCAGCTGCGCCAGTGCAGCGGCCTGACGTTCCTCCTCCGACATTCCGGCGTAAGCGGCGCTGTCGGTCAGGGCGGCGACGGCTGCATCCGTCTGCTGCATCTCCTTTACCTCAGAGGCGGTCAGGGTCTGGGGGGTGCCGGTGGTATCCTCCGGCGCGGCGGCCACCGCCGGGCACACTGCCGTAAAGGCCAGCGCAATGGCGCACACTGCACTGAGCAGACGGCGATAAAATGTATATTCCATTTCTTCTTTTCCGTTCCTCTCCCCCGGCACGCCGCCGGGGCTGTTGTACGCAAGGCTGCGTCCACAGGTTCATTGTAGGCTGCTGCCGGGGCTTTGTCAAGCACCCCGGCAATGTTTTACCATTCCGTCACACCTGGCGCATTGCATTGGTGCAAAGGTTTGTGTATAATAGCAGTATGCTGGGTTTTTATCGCCTGTATGCAGGCACGCCCCGGCAGACTGTTCTGACGAAAGGCGGTGCTTTCCTTGGATAGCATTCGACAATATTTTAAGCGCACCGATAAGATGTATCTGCTGCTGTGCATTTTCAGCAGTGTTATGGCGGTGCTGGCGCTGTCCTCGTGGGCAGCCAAGCAGGGCAATGGCTTTGCCACCGACGAGGTGACCGGTGCCATCATCGGCATTGGCGACTACCGCCGTGCAATGGTGCAGGCGGGCGCTGCCGCCATTGGCATCGTGATCGCGCTGCTGCTCTCCTGCGTGGACTATCGCAGCCTTGTAAAGGTGTGGCCGGTGCACGTTGTGCTGACGTGGGGTCTGGTGCTGCCCACGCTGGTCATCCGCAACGTATCCATCGGCCCGCTGACCATCGGCTACAACGCCGGTGATACCGACAACTACTCCTGGTACAAGCTGGGCGGCTTTACCTTTCAGCCCACAGAACTGGCAAAGATCAGCTTTATCCTGACCTTTGCCATGCACCTGAACAACGTGCGCAGCCGCATCAACGAGCCAAAGGAGCTGGCAAAGCTGCTGCTGCACCTGCTGGTGCCCATTGCCATCATCCATGTGCAGGGTGACGACGGCACGGCCATCATCTACGGCATCATCGGCTGCTGCATGATGTTTGCGGCGGGGCTGAGTTGGAAATATATCTTTGCAGCCTTTGCGGCGGCTGGCGCTGCCGTGGCGGTGGCCTTTGCCTTTTTCAGTGATAAGATCGGCAAGGGATACCAGTGGTACCGCATTCTGGCGGTGCTGGACCCGGAAAACACCACCGGCTGGGCACCCAGCGAGACGGTGTGGAAGAACATCATCTACCAGCAGCAGCGCGGCGAGATCGCGCTGGGCTCCGGCGGCATCTTCGGCAACGGCTTATTCAGCGGCCGGTATTACAGCGTGCCCAACGCCCACAACGACTTCATCCTCAGCTGGATCGGCAACGTGGCGGGCTTTGTGGGCTGCTGCGTGGTGCTGGGCGTTCTGCTGGCGCTGGTGATCAAAACCTTTGCCACCGGTGCCCGCAGCGAGGATCTGCTGGGCAGCTACATCTGCGCCGGTATCGGCGGCGCGCTGATGGCGCAGATCGCGGTGAACGTTGGCATGAACCTGCGGGTGCTGCCGGTCATCGGCGTCACTTTGCCCTTCTACTCCGCCGGCGGCAGTTCGGTGCTTATGTTGTATATCTGTGTTGGTTTAGTCCTTTCTGTATACTCTCACAACACCAAGAGCCTGTTTGGGTAAAGAATATTCTATAACACAAGGACGAGCGGCCCACGGGCTGCTCGTCCTTGTGTTTCAGGTAATTTTAAAACAAAGATTCCTTAAATGATGCCCAGAGCGACGCGGAGGGCATTCAAGAACGTCCCAGCTTTTCCAGTTCCACCACCGGCCAGCCAAGGGCGCGGATAGCGCTTTCGTCGTGGGTGGCCAGCAGCACCGGCTTGCCCCCGCAGCGCTGCCGCAGCAGCGCCGCCGCCCGCTGCAGGGTGTCAGGGTCCATACCGGTAAAGGGCTCGTCCAATAGCAGGGTGTCGCTGGGTGCCCACAGCGCCCGCAGCAGCGCCACCCGCCGCTTTTGCCCGCCGGAAAGTCTGCGGGCAGGCAGCTGCAAGGCGGCAATATCCATTCCAAGCTGTTGAAAATCGCATATAATTTGCTCTTTGTACTGGTTTTCCGTGCCCGGCAGCACCAAGGTGACGTTCTGCACCGCGTTTAGCTGGGGGCAAAGGCGATCCTCCTGAAAGACCGCCGCCACCCGGCCTACGCCCTCCACGCTGCCGGTGGTGGGGCGCTCCAGCCCCATCAGGATGCGCAGCAGGGTGGTCTTGCCCCAGCCGCTGGGTGCCCACAGCACCACGGGGGCGTCCACCTCCATGCACAGGTCGGTGAAGAGCGGCGCTGCACCGAACCGCTTCGTCAAATGTTGAAGCTTCAGCATTTTGCCCCCTCCTCTCCCAGCACTGCGCCTACGGCTTTATCCAGTGCAAACAGGAACAGCTTTTCAAAGCCTGCGCTCAGCAGGATGATGACAAAGGTCCACGCAAACAGTTCTCCGGTGGCAAGGGTGATCTTGGCACGGTAGAGCGCATCGCCGATGCTGCCGTTGGGCAGACCGATGACCTCGGCTGCCACGCCGCTTTTCCAGCAGATGCCCAGCGCCACGCTGCACCCCTGCCGGAAAGCCGGAAGCACCGCCGGCAGCCAGATCGCCCGCAGGCGGCGCCCCGCAGGCAAACGGAACACCGCCGCCATTTCCAGCAGCTGCCTGTCTGCCCCGGCAATACCGGTGCGCACCGCGCCGTACAGCACCGGCAGCACCATCAGAAAGCTGATGAGCACCGAAAGGGCGCTGCCCCGCACCCAGACCAGTGCCAGAATGATAAAGCTTGCCACCGGCGTAGCCTTGACCAGCTGCATCACCGGAGCCAGCAGCGCATCGGCGGCGCTCCACCGGGCGGCACACACCGCCAGCACCACGCCGACCACTGCGCCCAGCACAAAGCCCAGCAGAATACGCCCGGAACTGAAGCCCACCCGCTGCCAGAAATCTGCCCTTGGCAGCAGCTGCACCAAGGTGCGCAGCGCCTGCACCGGCGATACCAAAAACACCTCCTGCCCGATGACCATAGCTGCGGCCTGCCAGACCGCCAGCCAGAACGCCACCGCCAGCAGATGGCGAAAAAATTGCTTGTTCTGCTTCATAAACTGCCCTCTTCCCCTGCCTATTATAAGGTATAGTATACCATACCGTCCCGCAAAGGGGAATGACCTGTGCACCACCTGCGGCGGGGCGGCTCGCGTTGTATATACTTTTGTTCAGCTGTTGTATGCTTGACATGAATTTGCATCCAGTGTAAACTGGATACAGTATACGGTGCACCTTGGCACCGGCGCAGGAAAGAGGGGACGGTATTGACACAAGCGCTTAAGGGCCGCAAGCTGCTGCTTGTCGGTTTTACGTTGTTTTCCATGTTTTTCGGGGCAGGCAACCTGATCTTCCCGCCCGATCTGGGGGCAAAGGCCGGAATAAACCTCTGGCCCGCCTTTCTGGGGCTTGCCCTCAGTGCCGTGGGGCTGCCCGTTGCAGGGGTCATCGCGGTGGCACGCGCCGATGGTCTGGACAAGCTTGCCGGGCGGGTACATCCGGTGTTCGCGCAGGTGTTCATGATTTTGATCTATCTGTCCATCGGGCCGTGTCTGGCCATTCCGCGCACTGCAAGCACCTCCTTTGCCATGCTCACCCCGCTGCTGGGCAGCAGCGTCGGGCTGCAGTTGGGGTACTCTGTGCTGTTCTTTGGCGCAGCCTTTCTGGTGGCGCTGCACCCGGACAGACTCACCCGCTGGCTGGGCAGGCTGCTCTGCCCCTGCCTGCTGGTTCTGATTCTGATCCTGTTCGGCGGCTGCCTGCTGCACCCGCTGGCGGCGCAGTACGGTGCACCCACCGAGGCGTATCGTTCCGCAGTCGTTTTACCGGGCGTATTGTACGGCTACCAGACCATGGACGCCCTTGCAGCACTGAACTTTGGCGCAGTCATCGCCATGAACATCCGGGCGCAGGGCGTTGCCCGGGAGCAGGACGTGCAGCGCAGTGCCATCCGCGCCGGGCTTGTGGCGGGCGGGCTGCTGCTGGCGGTCTACGCCATGCTGGGACACGCCGGCGCACTGACCGGTGCCGCCTTGCCCGGCCTTGCCACCGGTGCCGAGGTGCTGACCGTGCTTGCCGAGCGGCTGTTCGGCAAGGCGGGGCTGGTGCTGCTTGCGGCCATCTTTATGCTGGCCTGCTTCAACACCTGTGTGGGGCTGATCGCCTGTGTAGGCGAGTATTTCCACACCCTGCTGCCCCGCATCCCTTACCCTGCCCTTGCCGCCTTTTTTGCCGCTGCCAGTATGCTGATCGCAAATCTGGGGCTGGCAGAGATCCTGCGGTTATCCGTCCCGGTGCTCAACGCGCTATACCCGGTGGCCATTGTGCTGGTCGCACTTTCCTTTGTACCCGGGCTGGAGCAGCGCCGCCGGGTCTACCCGCTGTGCATCGGCTGCACCGCCGTGCAGAGCATCGCTGCCGCGCTGCCGCTTGGCCCGCTTTCCGCTCTTGCCAACGCCCTGCCGCTGGCGGCACTGGGCTTTGGCTGGGTGCTCCCGGCGGTCGTCGGGCTGCTGGCAGGCATCTTTTTAAGCCGCACTGAAGAATAAAGGAGATTTTACTATGATCCAGCCCATCATGCACGACCCGCTGTTTCTGGCGCAGAAGTCTGCCCCTGCCACCCCGGAGGATGCTCCCGTTGCGCGGGACTTACTGGAGACCCTGACCGCCCACGCCGACGGCTGTGTGGGCATGGCCGCCAACATGATCGGCGTGCTCAAGCGCATCATCGCGGTGGAGGCTGAGGACGGGTATTTAGTGCTGTTCAACCCGGTCATCCTGAAAAAGTCCGGCCCGTACGAAGCCGAGGAGGGCTGTCTTTCCCTGGAGGGCGTGCGGAAAACAAAGCGCTGGCAGAGCATCAAGGTGCAGTACCAGACGGCGGACGGCAAACCCCACATCAAGACCTTTACCGGCTGGACGGCACAGATCATCCAGCACGAAATCGACCATTGCGATGGAATATTGATTTAAGCTTTTATCACGCACAAAGCCCCCGAGGGTGTGACCCTCGGGGGCTTTGCTATGCTGTAACAGAGAAATGAAGGTGTTATTGTTCGCTTAAAACCTCTTGCGGTGCCCTGCATCCGCTTCGACCCTTGGGCGGGTCTCGCGTCTTGCAGACCGCTGCGCCAAAAATTGCTCCCTGTTTCCGCCGCAGGCGGCGGTCGCAATTTTAGCCTTTAACGCCACCAAGAGCAACGCCGCGGACGATGAACTTGGACAGCAGCAGGTAGACGATGATGACCGGCAGAATGGCGATGGCCACCATCATGTACACTTTGCCCATATCGAACTTCAGGAAGTCCGCGCTGCGCAGCTGAGCGATCAGGATGGGCAGGGTCTTTTTGTCGGCGGTGTCCAGCACCAGAGCCGGGATGAAGTAGTTGTTCCAGCTGGCCACGAAGGAGAAGATGGCCTGCACAGCCAGAGCCGGCTTCATGATGGGCAGCACGATCTTATTAAAGGTATAGAACTCGCCTGCACCGTCAATGCGGGCGGCTTCCACGATCTCCATGGGAAGGGAGGCATCCAGATACTGCTTCATGAAGAAGAACACGGTGGGTGCCGCAATGCTGGGGACGATCAGAGGGATGAAGCTGTTTTTCAGCCCCATCTTGGAGATCAACTGCAGAAAGCCCAGTGCGGACACCTGTGTGGGCATGGTCATGATGAGTAGGATCAGGGCAAAAGCGGCCTTTTTGAACTTAAAGTTATAGGCGTAGATGCCGTAGGCCGTCAGTGCCGAGAAGTAGACGCTGAGCGCTGCCGAGCAGGCAGACACCAGCAGGCTGTTGCGGATGCCGCTCATCACGGGGATGTTGGCATCCGTAAGCACGTTGCGGAGGTTTGTGATGATGGACTTACCCGGCATCAGCGAAAAGCCCTTCTGGATCTCGAAATGGGTGCGGGTGGAGTTGATGACCAGCACATAGAAGAAGAACAGGCACAGAAAGCTGATCAGCACCAGCACCAGATAGCACCATGCACGGCGGGCGGTCAAAATCGCCTTTTCGGACTGGTTTTTAGGCGTATGTGCCATACTTATTTCCCTCCTTTGGCAGCAGCCTTTTTGGCTGCCTTCAGTTCCTTGCGCTGGGCCTTGGTCAGGCCGTCATCCTCCTTGGTCAGCGAGAAGTACACGACAACGCACAGCACTGCACACACAAGGAACAGCACCACAGATACTGCACCGGCCATGCCGTAGTTCTTGCTGAACAGGTGGTTATTCAGGTACATGATCATGGTGGTGGAGGTACGGTCGGGGCCGCCCTTGCCGTTGGTCAAGATCTGCGGCACATCGAACATCTGCAGGCCGCCGATCATGGAGGTGATCATCACATAGACCAGAATGGGGCGGATCAGGGGCAGGGTGATCTTCCAGAACATCTGCTTCGGGGTGCAGCCGTCCAGTTCCGCAGCCTCGTACAGGGTGGGATCCACGCCCATAATGGCTGCCATCAGCATGATGGTGGTGTTGCCGAACCACATCAGGAAGTTCATCAGGCCCACAAGGCCACGGTTGCCCCACACGGTATTCAAAAAGCTGATGGGGGTCTTGATCCAGCCCATGCTCAGCAGCACTGCGTTCACCGGGCCGTTATCCGAGAACAAGGCGAAGAACAGCATTGCGAAGGCCGAGGCCATGATCAGGTTGGGCATATAGATGACCGTCTTGAAGAAGGTCTGTCCCTTCAGCTTCAGCCGCAGGTCGGTGAACCATGCCGCCAGCAGCAGCGAGACGATGATCTGCGGGATAAAGCCGATGATCCACAAAATCAGCGTGTTGCCAAAATACTTGGGCAGATCGGTCGCGAACAGGGTGATGTAGTTCTTCAGGCCCACAAAGCTGGGTCCGATGATCTTCAGGCCGCTGCGGTAATACTCAAAAAAGCTGTAATAGATGGTGGATGCCAGAGGGATCAGCTGGAATACCGCGAAGATGATAAAGAACGGTGCAATGAAGATATAGCCCCATTTCGCGTAGCTGATCGACCCTTTCTTTTTTGTTTTTTCTCCCATGAGATCTCCCTCCTGCCGGGTCACAGCAAAACCAAAGGGGCGGGCGAGATACGCCGCCCGCCCCTTTGCTTCAATTTTCAGTTCGGAGTGGAACCACTTATGCGGGCCAGACCACGTCGGTCAGTTCGGGGTACTTCTCCTTGATAGCGGTCTCGAAGTTTGCCTTGGCGGCATCCTCCTCCACGTTGCCGGTGAAGTAATCCTTGAAAGCGTTCTGGAAGCTCTCGTTCAGGCCCTGATCGTACGGGCCAGCATTGGACATATCGATCTTGGTTGCAGCCTCTGCAAACAGAGCGATGTGGTTCTGGCCGCCGAGGAAGTCGGACTTGTAATCGCTGCTGGCGATCTCTTCCATGGCCTTCTCGTTGTTGGTGTAGTCCTGCGTATCCATGGTGATCTGCTTCATGATGGCTTCATCGCAGGTCAACTTCAGCATAACGTCCTTGATGGTCTCAAGGTTGTCGCTGCCGGCTGCGCCGCAGATCCAGGTGCCGCCCCAGTAGTAGGGCTGAGGGCCTTCGCACACAGCGTAGTCGCCGTAGATGCCGTTGCCAACCTCTTCCTTGCCGCCCTCAGCGGTAGGAGTTTCCAAAGAGTTGCCCAGCAGGGTGAAGTTGATGCCCCAAGTGGAGTAGAAGAAGCCGAACACCTTACCGGTGGGGCCCTGATCGGAAGCCCACTGGCTGTCCCACAGGCTGGACTTGTTGTTGTAGCCCTTGTCGGTGTACTCCTTGGTCTGGTCCACCCACTTCATCAGGTTTTCGTCCACGGTAACGGTGGTACCGGTGACCCAAGGTGCGGAGACGTTGTTGGAGAAGGTGCGGTAAGCATCGTCAAAGCCGGACAGCATCTTGTAGCCCTTGGCAGCAGCCTTGGCAGCTACATCGTTGAACTTATCCCAGTCGGACAGGTAGGTCTGCACCTCAGCGGGGTCATCGGTGCCCAGCACGTCCTTGGCAATGCTGCGGCGGTATGCGAACAGACCCGGGGTAGCCTGCCATGTGGTGCCACGCTGGCTGCCGTCCACAGAAACGATATCCTTGGTGTACTGGTACTGACCGGCCAGATCGGAATCGGTCAGGCCGATATCCTTCTTGACATCCAGAACGTAGTCGGAGTCCACATACTTCAGAGCATAGTCAGCCTCGATCAGGAAGATGTCGATCTTGTCGTCATCGGCAGCGGAGTCCTGATTCAGCAAAGCCTCATCCAGTTTGTTCTGGTAGTTGTTGTTCTCGTTGGCGTTAATGGTCCACTTCACGGTGGTGCCGTCCTTCAGGGTGGTGGTGGACTTGTCGGCTGCGATCTCCTTGACCTCGGGATAGTAGTCGTTGAAGCGGCTCTGGAACTCATCATTCCAGCACCAGATGTTCAGCACCTTGCCCTCGGCAGAAGCGGCTGCAGAGGATGCAGGAGCAGCAGAGGAAGCAGCAGTGCTGCTGGAGGAATTGCCGCCGCAGGCTGCCAGAGCAGCACCGATCGTTACAACACCGGAAGCGAGCAGGAAATTACGACGAGAGATCTTTTTCATAAGGGTAAACCTCCTTCATGGTTTTCCAATAAAAAAATTCATTCTCAAAAACTCCGCGCCGGGAGTTGTGGGACTTTGTTAAAGGATGCGGACGGAGCCGCCGTCCAGCAGTTTGCCGGACACCCGGATCTGCTCCGGCAGGGTCACACGCGGATGCTCGATCAACTCGATCAGCTTATCCGCTGCCAGCCTGCCAAGGGATTTTGTGTTCTGCTGGTAGGTCACCAGCGAGGGCTTGACCACCCGGGAGAGATAGATGCCATCGTATCCCATCACCGAGATGTCCTCCGGGATGCTCAATCCCGCTTCGTTCAGGGCGTTGTAGCCACCCAGTGCGGAAAAGTCATCCGGGAAGATGATGCAGGTGGGCCGCTGCGGCAGTGCCAGCAGCGCCCGGGTCTCCTCTGCGCAGCGATCCGCATCGTGGTACACACCGCAGCGGACGAACTCCTCCGGCACCTTTAGCCCCAACTCCTCGCAGGCCTGATAAAAGCCTGCCAGACGGTTCTCGGTAACAGCGGTCTTTTCGCCGTGGATAAAGGCGATGCGTCGGTGTCCGCAGGCCCATGCCTGTTGCACCAGAGCCTTTGTGCCCACCACGTTGTCTGAAAGGATCGCCATCCGGTTGTTGAACACATGGTCGATGGTCACCACCGGCACATCGCCGTTGACCAGTTCCACCACCTGCGGATCGTAAAAATTCACACAGGCGATCACCACGCCGTCCACACCCCGGTAGTGGCAATGCTCCAGATAACTCATGGACTTGCCGCTGAGGTTGTGGTTGATAAAGGTGATATCATAGCCGCGCTTTTCCGCTTCTACCTTGAAGCTGTCCAGCACTGCGGAGAAGTACTCGTGGGTCAGGCCGCTCTGCTTTTCATCTACGAACAGAACGCCTAAGTTATAGGTGCGGTTGGTTTTCAGCGCCCGGGCCGCTGCGTTGGGCAGATACCCCACGCGGCGGGCCGCTGCACGGATGCGCTCCCGCGTGGCCGGTGCGATATCCGGCTGGTCGTTTAAAGCCTTGCTGACGGTTGCGACGGATACGCCGCATTCTTTCGCCAGATCCTTCAGGGACGCCATCTTGTAGCCTCCTTCCGAGGAAAGGAGCCGCGGGATGTTTCTCGCAGGTTCCTTAATCGTTTTCGCAATCTCAATATATCGCATTCTGCACCAAAAATCAAGATATAACGTAAAAGTTTTAGGTCAACTGCACCACTTTTGGCATTTTGTTCCAATACGACCTGTAAGAATTGTGCATCTCGATTCACTTTCGTTACATTTCGATTAAAACGAAAAAAATTTCGTTGCAGTTTCGTTATGGTTTTCGGCGCCGGAGGCCGTATGTATATATTACTTTTAAAATGGGGTTTCGGGTCTTTCGTTCGGCCTTCCGCAGGCGCACGCAGCACCGAAGAACGCAGAAAACCGCCGGGACTGCGCAGATTATTTTTAAATTTCCGCTGAGATTTTTGCAAAAAGCTCTTGCATTTTTCGGTGGGATACGGTATGCTTAGCGTGATGAGATTGCTTCTTTCGCGGTGTCTTAATCGTTTTCGCGCATCGACACACTGCCCACCTGACAAGGCGCAGTTTTAAGGAGGAAGCATTATGAAGTTCGGATATTTTGATGACCAGAATAAGGAATACGTCATCACCACCCCGCAGACGCCCCTGCCATGGATCAACTACCTTGGCAGCGAGGACTTCTTCAGTCTGGTCTCCAACACGGCGGGCGGTTATAGCTTTTACCGGGACGCCCGGATGCGCCGCCTGACCCGCTACCGCTACAACAACTCCCCGCTGGACATGGACGGCCACCGGATCTACATCAAGGACGGCGACACCGTGTGGAACCCGGGCTGGCAGCCCACCAAGACCCCGCTGGACAGCTATAGCTGCCGCCACGGTCTGGGCTACACCATTCTGGAGGGCAAAAAGGACGGCGTGACCGCCCGGCAGGAGTTGTTCGTCCCCAAGGGCGATGCCTGTGAGCTGGATCGTGTGACGGTATGCAACGGCAGCACCATTGTCAAGGAGTTGGATCTGTTCAGCTATGTGGAGTTCTGCCTGTGGGATGCCGTGGACGACGGCTCTAACTTCCAGCGCAACTTCTCCACCGGTGAGGTGGAGGTAGAGGGCAGCGTCATCTACCACAAGACCGAGTACCGCGAGCGCCGCGACCACTACGCCGTGTTCTGGGCAAACTGCCCGGTGGACAGCTTTGACACCACCCGGGATGCCTTCTGCGGTGTGTACGGCGGCCCGGCAGACCCGCAGGCCGTCCGCGCCGGGCACTGCTCCGGCAGTATTGCCCACGGCTGGGCACCGGTGGGCGCCCTGCACATCCACCTGACCCTCGCCCCCGGCGAGAGCCGCAGCATCCTGTTCGGTCTGGGCTACATCGAGAACCCGCAGCAGGAAAAGTTCATTGCCCCGGGCGTCATCAACAAGACCCGCGCCCACGCCATGATGGAGCGCTACGCCACCGATGCACAGATCGATGCCGCCCGCGCCGCCCTGCGCACCCACTGGGAGCAGCTGCTGTCCACCTACCATCTGGAATCCGGCGAGGAAAAGCTGAACCGCATGGTCAACATCTGGCACCAGTACCAGTGCATGGTCACCTTTAACATGAGCCGCTCTGCCAGCTACTTTGAAAGCGGCACCGGACGCGGCATGGGCTTCCGGGACAGCTGTCAGGATCTGCTGGGCTTTGTGCACATCATCCCCTCCCGCGCCCGGGAGCGCATTCTGGATATTGCCGCCACCCAGTTTGAGGACGGCAGCGCCTACCACCAGTACCAGCCCCTGACCAAAAAGGGCAACCGGGATATCGGCACCGGCTTCAACGATGACCCGCTGTGGCTCATTGCCGGTACTGCTGCCTACCTGCGGGAGACCGGCGACTGGTCTATTCTGGAAGAACAGGTACCCTTTGATAACGACGCCACCAAGGCGCAGACCCTGATGGAGCATCTGCGCCGCAGCTTCAACTATACCTGCACTCATCTTGGCCCCCACGGTCTGCCGCTGATCGGCCGCGCCGACTGGAACGACTGTCTGAACCTGAACTGCTTCTCCGAGCACCCGGGCGAGAGTTTCCAGATCACCGGCCCCAGCGAGGGTCCTGTGGCCGAAAGCGTTTTCATTGCCGGTATGTTCGTCAAGTACGGCCATGAATACGCCCAGCTGTGCGACCATTTGAACCTGACCGAGGAGGCCGCTGCCGCCCGCAAGCACATTGATGCCGTGGAGCAGGCCACCCTGACCGCCGGTTGGGACGGCGCATGGTTCCGCCGTGCCTACGATGCTTTTGGCAAGCCCATCGGCAGCAAGGAGTGCGCCGAGGGTCAGATCTTCATTGAGCCGCAGGGTATGTGCGTCATGGCGGGCATTGGCAAGGAGAGCGGACAGGCCGCGCAGGCGCTTGCCAGCGTAGAGGAGCGGCTGGACACCAAATACGGTGTGGTGCTGCTGCAGCCCGCCTACACCAGCTATCAGCTGAATCTGGGCGAGATCTCCAGCTATCCTCCGGGATACAAGGAGAACGCCGGTATCTTCTGCCACAACAACCCGTGGATCAGCTGCGCCGAGGCAACGCTCGGCCACGGCGACCGCGCCTTTGCAGTGTACCGCAAGACCTGCCCCGCCTATATCGAGGACATCTCCGAGATCCACCGCACCGAGCCCTACGTTTACAGCCAGATGGTAGCCGGTAAGGACGCCCCCACCTTCGGCGAGGCCAAAAACAGCTGGCTGACCGGCACAGCGGCATGGACCTTCTTCAACATCAGCCAGTACATTCTGGGCATCCAGCCCACCTTGGATGGCCTGAAGGTAGACCCCTGCATCCCCCACACCCTGTCCGGCTTTACCGTGACCCGCCGCTTCCGCGGTGCAGTGTACCACATTACAGTGGATAACGCCGCCGGGGTGCAGCACGGCATCAAGGCCGTTACCGTGGACGGCAAGGCTATCTCCGGCAACGTGCTGCCGCTGGCTGCCGCCGGGACTGAGGTAACGGTACAGGTGACCATGGGTTAACCCGACTTTTTCTGCTTTTTCATATTATTCTCCTTTCCGTGACCAAAGCCGCCGCGCAGACCCCTGCACGGCGGCTCTGGTTTTATGCAGTACAATAATCAAAAATGCGCTCCGCGTTCGCTTTGCGCATAAATAGCGGAAGAATTATTTTTATTTGTAGTTCCGAAACGCCTGCGGGCGTTTCGGAACTACTTTTTTCACAGGAAGGGTCGTAACGGTCAACTGCATTTACAATTCAGACCTCCCTTTAACCATTGCAGCCCCTCTCGTGAAAATGCGTTTGGAGTAGGCCGCGGTTGCGTAGCAATGAAAGCCCCAGTGGGGCTTTTAAGCGGCGGAGCGGTCTGCGTGAGCAGATGGAGGGGCTTTGCCCCGACAAGTTCCTGCAGAGCGCGACAAACGCGAAATTAAAACAATCTTTCCGCTGAAGATGGCCAGAGCAACGCGGAGGCCATTCTAAATCGTCCCCTTCCCCCTTGCATTTTTGGGGAAAGAGGTGTAGAATACAGTCACAATCAAACACAGGGGAGCTCGTGCAGCGGGCTGAGAGGAAGTATAGCAAGCTTCGACCCTTTTACCTGATGCGGATAATGCCGCCGTAGGAAGTCATACCCTTTATGATTTTTTGCAGGAGGAGCCGCGCCGGGCTCCTCCTGTTTTTTTGTACCTCTGCGGAGGCTCCGCAGCCGGCTGAGGGGGAGCGCCCTGAGCCTTGGATGAATGCAGCGATGGGAAGCCGTGTTCCGGCGTGAGAGGAAACCAGTAAGTTTCGACCGCACCTTCCGTACCTGTTCCCGCCTTGCGGCGGGCACGGGCTGTTTTGTTGCGGAAGCGCCGGTGTTCGTCCTGCGCTGCCGCAGATGGTTGAAAAGGAGTTAATTTATCATGAAGAATCTCTCTGTCAAAAAGCTTGCCCTTGCCGGTATGTTCTGTGCCCTGTGCGTGGTGGGCAGCGTATTCAGCTTTCCCATGTTCGGCAGCAAGTGCGCCCCGGTGCAGCACATGGTCAACGTGCTGTGCGCTGTTCTGCTGGGGCCCTGGTGGGGCGTGGGCGTAGCCTTTGTGGCTTCCCTGCTGCGCAACCTGCTGGGTCTGGGCAGCCTGATGGCTTTCCCCGGCAGTATGTTCGGTGCGCTGCTGTGCGGCCTTGCATACCACAAGACCAAAAACCTGATCGCCACTGTGGTGGGTGAGGTGTTCGGCACCAGCATTCTGGGCGGCCTGTGCGCATGGCCCGTGGCCATCTTCCTGATGGGTAAGAGCGCTGCGGATATCGCCTTCTACGCCTACATCGTACCCTTCCTCATCTCCACCGCCGTGGGTGCGGTGATCGCCGGTGCTGTGGTGTTCAGCCTGCAGCGCTCCGGTGCTCTGCGCTCCATGCAGAACAGCCTTTCCTGAGCGGAGGTTCCCGAAATGCTCAAGACCGCCTTTGAAAACCTGCGCAGCCGCTGCCCGCTGATTCACAACATTACCAACTACGTCACCGTGAACGACTGCGCCAACATGGTGCTGGCCTGCGGTGCTTCCCCCATCATGGCCGATGATGCCGCCGAGGTGGAGGAGATCACCGCCATCTGCGGCGGGCTGAATATCAACATCGGCACGCTGAACAGCCGCACCGTCACCAGTATGCTGCTGGCGGGCAAAAAGGCCAATCAGCTGGGGCATCCTGTAGTGCTGGACCCGGTGGGTGCCGGCGCTTCCCAGCTGCGCACCGACACCGCCTTCCGTCTGCTGCGGGAGGTGCAGTTCACAGTGATCCGTGGTAACATCTCGGAGATCAAGACCCTTGCCTCCGGCGCGGGCACCACCAAGGGCGTGGACGCAGACGTAGCCGACAAGGTGACTGAGGAAAATCTGGACAGCGCCGTGGCCTTTGCCAAGGCCTTTGCCGCCCGCACCGGCGCGGTGGTGGCCATTACCGGCGCCATTGACATCGTGGCCGATGCACAAAAGGCCTACTGCATCCGCAACGGCAACGCCATGATGAGTAGCATCACCGGCACGGGCTGTCAACTCTCTGCCCTGACGGCGGCCTTTGTCACCGCCAACCCCGGCCAGCCGCTGGAGGCTGCCGCGGCGGCGGTGTGCGCCATGGGTCTTGCGGGCGAGATTGCCCACCAGCGGCTCACCCCGCAGGACGGCAACGCTACCTACCGCAATTACATCATTGATGCCATTTACAACATGACCCCCGAACAGCTGGAGAAAGGCGCAAACTATGAAGTGCGATAAACACACCATGCTCCTGTACGCGGTGACCGACCGCGCATGGGTGGGCGAGCAGACCTTGTATCAGCAGGTGGAAAGTGCCCTGAAGGGCGGTGCCACCTGCGTGCAGCTGCGGGAAAAGCAGCTGGGCGACGCCGATTTTTTACAGGAAGCCATTCAGATCCACGCCCTGTGCCAGCAGTACGGTGTGCCGCTGTTTATCAACGATAACGTGGAGGTGGCCTTGCAGTGCCACGCCGAGGGCATCCATGTGGGACAGGACGATATGGCCGCCGCACAGGTGCGCCAGCGCGTGGGCGACGGCGTAATGATCGGCGTTTCTGCCCACACGGTGCAGGAAGCGCTGGACGCCGTGGCGCACGGTGCAGACTATCTGGGCGTAGGCGCAGTATTTGCCACCCACACCAAGACGGACGTAAGCGAGATGCCCCGGCAGACCCTGCTGGACATCTGCAACGCTGTAGACGTGCCGGTGGTTGCCATTGGCGGCATCCACAAGGAGAACATTCTGCAACTCAAGGGCACCGGCGTGGACGGTGTGGCGCTGGTAAGCGCCATCTTTGCCGCAAAGGACATCGAGGCCGAGTGCCGCGAACTGCGCGCCCTTTCGGAGCAGATCATAAAGTAAGCTATCATCCCGCGGCAAACCGGGGGCACCACCTTGGGCCGCGTTACAAAATTCATGGAGAAAACCAACATGAAAAGCGTATTTTGCGCAGGTGCCGGCATCCAGAGCGTACTGTTTTTTCTGAATGACGGCTACCTGTCTGCCACCCTTGCCTGCGGGTCGGGAGTTTCTCCGAGGACCGTCCGCTGGGGTGGGACCCTGCTGCCGCAGGCAGTAGGGCGGGCGATGGAATGGCCCGAGTCGTGTCCGAGGAGAAAGTTCCCGGCACACAGGCTGCCCCACATCACTGTATGACCAGCACCCTGCTGTTCAGAGATAAACTGTCATTTGGAGGAACACAGCGTATGCAGACTTATACCACCCAGATGGATGCCGCCCGCAAGGGCATCGTTACCCCGGAGATGGAGATCGTAGCCAAAAAGGAATACCGCACCACCGAGGAGATCCGCCAGTGGGTCGCCGAGGGCAAGGTAGCCATTCCTGCCAACAAGCACCACAAGTGCCTGAACCCCGAGGGCGTAGGCTCCATGCTGCGCACCAAGATCAACGTGAACCTTGGCGTTTCCCGCGACTGCAAGGACTACAACATCGAGATGCAGAAGGTGATGAGCGCCGTGAACATGGGCGCAGAAGCCATTATGGATCTGTCCAGTCACGGCAACACCCAGCCCTTCCGCCAGAAGCTGACCCACGAGTGCCCGGTGATGATCGGCACTGTGCCGGTATATGATTCGGTCATCCACTACCAGCGGGATCTGGCAGAACTGACCGCACAGGACTTCATCGATGTGGTGCGCCTGCACGCAGAGGACGGCGTAGACTTTGTCACCCTGCACTGCGGTATCACCCGCAAGACCATCGAGCAGATCCGCAAGCACAAGCGCAAGATGAACATCGTCAGCCGCGGCGGTTCTCTGGTGTTTGCGTGGATGAGCATGACCGGCAACGAGAACCCCTTCTACGAGCACTTTGACGAGATCTGCGAGATCTGCGCCGAGCACGACGTGACCATCTCTCTGGGCGACGCCTGCCGCCCCGGCTGTCTGGCTGACGCTACCGACGTGTGCCAGATCGAGGAACTGGTGCGTCTGGGCGAACTGACCAAGCGTGCATGGGCGCACAATGTGCAGGTGATGGTGGAGGGTCCCGGCCATGTGCCCCTGAATCAGGTCGCCGCCAACATGGAGGTGCAGAAGAGCATCTGCATGGGCGCCCCCTTCTATGTGCTGGGACCTCTGGTCACCGATATCGCCCCCGGCTACGACCACATCACCGCTGCCATCGGCGGCGCAGTGGCAGCTGCCAGCGGCGCGGCCTTCCTGTGCTATGTGACCCCCGCCGAGCATCTGGCACTGCCCAATGTGGAGGACGTAAAGCAGGGCATCGTGGCCTCCAAGATCGCCGCCCACGCCGCCGACATTGCCAAGGGCATCCCCCATGCCCGGGACATCGATGACAAGATGGGCGATGCCCGCCGCGTACTGGACTGGGATGCACAGTTTGCCTGTGCGCTGGACCCCGAGACCGCCAAGGCCATCCGCGATGCACGCCTGCCCGAAGATGACCACAGCGACACCTGCAGTATGTGCGGCAAGTTCTGCGCCGTGCGCAGCATGAACAAGGCGCTGGCCGGTGAATACATCGATATCCTGTAAGCTTTTCCCCGCGCCGAAAGGCGCTTCTTCCTCCGGGACTGCTGCACAATCGTGTGGCAGTCCCTTTTTTGTAGGACGATTTAAAATGCCCTCCGCTTACGCTCTGGGCATATTCAGCGGAAAATTTATTTTAATTTCGTGGTTCAGGAAAGTCTGCGGACTTTCCTGAACCACATTTTCACGAGAAAAGTCGTGAAGATAAACTGCATTTGCCACACTACGTTCGGTTTAGTCAATCTATTCTATCAATATTTTAGATTTTACAATTCTTCTGTGATGTACTATAATGAAGTAACGACTTTATTTCTCAAAAGTACAGGAGGCTGTTTTCTTGATAGTTGATCTGATCGAAGCGCTTTACCGCCTGCTGTGGGGCGATTTATTCACCCTGCCGGTGGCAGGCGGCATTGGCATCTCCTTTATGGTGGTGCTGCTGTTTGCAGCCGGTATCGGCTTTACCCTGCGCACAAGGCTGCTGCCGGTGCGGCTGTTCCGGGATATGATCGGCGCAGTGTGCGAAAAAAAGCAGGCTGCGGGTGGGCTTTCCTCCTTCCAGACACTGGTCATCTCCACCGCTACCCGGGTGGGCATGGGCAACCTTGTGGGCGTGGTGGCCGCTGTTTCGGCGGGCGGTGCGGGCGCGGTGTTCTGGATGTGGGTCACTGCCCTGCTGGGTGCTTCCACCTCCTTTGTGGAGTCCACTCTGGCGCAGAAATACCGCGTGCCGGACCCGCTGTACGGCGGCTGGCGGGGCGGCCCGGCCTACTACCTCCATGTGCTGGCCGAGCGCAAGCGGGGCAAAAAACTCAAGCGCTCGGTGTGCGCAGTACTGTTTGCAGTGTCCGGTCTGATCTGCTGGTGCGGCATCAGCCAAGTCATCTCCAACTCGGTCAGTTCTGCCTTTCAAAACGCCTTTCACGTCCCGCCGCTGGCCACCACCGTGGTGCTTACCCTGCTGGCAGCGCTGATCGTGCTGCGCAAGAATGCCACCGTGAAAAGCCTTGACTTCATCGTGCCGGTCATGGCAGTGTGCTACTTTGTCATCACGGTGGGCATCGTGGTGCTGAATATCCGGCAGATGCCCGCCGTGCTGGCACGCATCTTTGCCGAGGCCTTCGGCCTGCGTCAGGTGGCCGCTGGCAGCTTTGGCGCGGTGCTGATGAACGGCGTCAAGCGCGGACTGTTCTCCAACGAGGCGGGCAGCGGCTCTGCGCCCTGCGCCGCTGCCGCTGCGGAGTGCGACGACCCGGTAAAGATGGGTCTTGTGCAGGCGCTGGGCGTATTGATCGACACGGTGGTCATCTGCAGCTGCACCGCCTTCCTGATGCTGCTGGTGCCGCAGGACATCACCGCCGGGCTGACCGGTATGGATCTTTTGCAGACCGCCATGCAGTACCATCTGGGCGGCTTTGGCATCGTGTTCATTGCGGTGATCTTAGCACTGTTCAGCTTCTCTACCTTTCTGGGGGTGCTGTACTACGCCCGGGGCAACGTGGCCTACCTGTGCGGCAACAACTGGTGGAGCCAGACCGCCTACAAGCTGCTGGCGCTGGCCATGCTGCTGGTGGGCGGCACACAGGCCTACACCGTGGTGTGGGATCTGGGCGATGTGGGCATCGGACTGATGACCATCTTTAATATGCTGGCGCTTATTCCCCTTTCCGGCGAGGCGCTGACCGCCTTGAACGACTACGAAAAGCGCAAGAAAATAAAATAAGATCCCAAAAACGGGCTGCTGCACAAAGTTCTGTGCAACAGCCCGTTTTGTAATATGCTAAAGCTTTCAGCTATGCTGCTTCAGGGCGCAGACGGCGATGCTCAGGGCGCTCCATGCGGCCTGATACATCAGCACCGTGGCGATGGACAGCTGCCAGATGCTGCCCGCGTAGGTCAGCAGCACTGCAATGAGCACCGAGAAGCACACCGACACCAACTGCACCGTGGTGGCGCTGGTCTCGGCATTCTGTGCCTGATCTGCGGCCTGCAAGCCGCCGGTCAAGCTGGCAAAGCCCCGGTGGTGGTACAGGCAGCAGTCGGGCTTTTCCGGGGCAACCTCGGCTGCTTCAATGGCCTGACACTGGTCGCCGTCCAGCACAGTGACCATGCCCTCCGGCAGATGGTAGGCCTCGGTGATGTGCCGTGCCGTCAGGCTGGGATCCTTGCTGGTGACCAGCAGACGGATGTTCTCCCTTTGCAGGGAGGCAAGGCTGCGTGCCACATTGCGTCCGCCTACATAGCGCAGCACGAACATAGCGTGCAGGTTGCCGGACACCGCCAGATACAAAATTTGCAGTGCGCCGTTTTGGGAGTGGCTGTCCTCATAATCCTGCTCCGGCAGGGTCACGCCCTCCTGCTCCATGTAGCGGCGGGTGCCGATGAGGATGCGGTTATTATCGCACCATGCCGAGAAACCCAGCCCGGTGTGCTGCTCCAGATCCTTGACCGGAAACAGGATATCGGTGCGGTCCTCGATGATCTGGCTGAACAGCCCGCGCAGGGTGTCGCAGCTTTCGTTCAGCACACTTGCCGCATACAGGATGGCGCGGTCGATGCGGCCACCCTTGAAGATGCGGATATCCTCCAGCGTTACGCTGTCGGCGGTAAACAGGTCATCGGCGTCCAGTTCAATGGTGTCGATGCCGCCCAGTTCCTCAATTGCCGCCCAACCGGGCACCACAGCGCCCACAGCGGCAGCATTTCTTTGCAGACGCAGCGCCGCCAGACCGGGCACCAGCACCGAGGAAAGGGGTGCGCCCATGCACAGCACGGCAGCAGCCGCAGCCACGGCGCAGTTGATCCCACCGCCAAACAGCAGGAAGGCTACGCCGCTGAGGACTGCTGCCGCCAGCAGGATACAGGCCACCTTCCGGGCGCGGCGTTCACTGGCGCGCTCGCTGAGGCTCTGCTCTACAAAACCATTGCTGGCAGTCTGCACCGGGCGGCTCAGCAGCACCCACGGGTCCTTCTGTTCCAGATCCCGGGCAAGGGCGCGGATCAAGTCCTTATCGCGGGTGCGGTAAGCGCCCCGCAGTTCGTCGCCCTCTGCTGCCAGCGCGTAGCCGCCCTGCACGGCAGCCAGCATCACCCGGCTGCCCACCAGCGCCAGAAACAGCCCCAGCGCCGCCATACCGGTCAGCAGGCCAATGCCCTCGGTGCTGCGGTAGGCGTTGGCATTCAGCATGGCCACCACCGCCTGCAGCAGCGCTGCCACAGCGGCCAGCGCGGGCATGGTGTCCGCACTGGGACGGCCGCGCAGACCGGTCAGACCGTCCCGCAGCACCGGGTAACCTACAAACAGGCTGGCGGCAAACAGCAGCAGATTGGCGGCATAGAACGCCGCCGGGGCTGCGTCCGGGTCCAGCACCGAAAGCGGCGGCAGCAGACGCTCTGCCGTCAGCCCAAGGTGCAGCAGCACCACAGCCAGAATGCCCGCCAGCACACACCGCAGGGTCAGTTCTGCAGCCATGTGGTGCAGCTTGTCGGCGGTGGATCCCGGCACAGCCTCCTCGGCAGGAGCAGCCGCCTGCGCTTCCGGTGCGGTCTCCGGCTGTGCCGGGGCCGCAGGAGCGGCAGCTGCCGGTGCAGACGCAGGGGCATCAGTCTCCGCAGTGGGAGTGCCGTCCTGCTCCAGCGGGAGCAGCGGCAGGCTCATGGTATCCTCTTTTTCCGGCTTGCGGGCAGCGGGCTTTTCGTCCTCTGCCATGCCGAACATCTGGAAAATAGACTTTTTCTCAGGCTTTTTCGGCAGCGTTTCCGGGTCTGCCGGAGCGCTGGCAAACACCGCCGGCGGCAGTTCCTCAGCGGCCTTTTGTGCTGCCTTTGCCGGGGCTTTCTCCGGCTCTGCCACAGGCTGTGCAGGCGCGGGCTGCACCTTGGGATGCGGCGCTGCCTGTACGGGCTTTGCGGGCTGCGGGGCAGGCATTGCCATGCCGCTCATGCCGTTGAGCATATCCTTCAGCTGCTGCATCTCCCGCTGCTCCAGTTCCTCCTGCGGCAGCAGCGTCTCCGGGGCGTTCTTCTCCTTAGGCTGCTTTTTGGGGGCTGCAACAGGCTGCGGCACCGGCTGGAGCGCGGGCTTTTCCGGCTCCGGCTGCACGGCAGCCGCCGCCTTGGGTGCAGGCACCGGCTCTGCCGGGACAGCCTTGACAGGCTCTGCCCGGGCGGGCTGCGGCGGCATTACCGGAACAGGGTCTGCGGTACGCAGTTCCAGCGCCATGTCCTCCTGCTCCGGCTGCACCGGCTTTGCATCTGCTCCCAGCAGGATCTCGCCGGTAGGGATCTCCAGCACCGGCTGCGCCGGGGCGGTAGCCTGTTCTTTATCGTGGCTGAACAGCTTGCCCAGCAGCCCGGCCTTGGGCTTTTCTTCCACCGGGGCAGGTTCGTCCCGGCGGGTCATCTCCTCGGGCAGATCGATCACACTGGTGCTGAAAAAGTTGCGGAAACGCTCCTCTGCCGAGAGTTCCTCCGCCTGCTTGCCCTTGCGTTCATTTTTATTGTTCGGCATCCTTGTCCCTCCCACTGTTCTGGATGGAGTTTACCGCTTGTTTTATTCTTCTACGGCGCGCTGCGACTGGATCTCGTACAGGATGATGCCCGCCGCCACCGAAACATTATAGCTGTCCACACCGGTGCCGGGTGCAGCCATATCCAGCCGCACCACGCCGTCACACAGCTTCTTGACCAGCTGGGATACCCCGCTGCCCTCGCTGCCCAGTACCAGCGCGATAGGGCCGGTCAGGTTATTCTTGCGCAGAGACACGCCGTCCATGTCGGCGCAGTAGACGAACATGCCCTGCTCCTTCAGACGGCGGATGGTCTCGCCGATGTTGGCCACGCGCGCCACCGGCAGACGCTCGGCAGCGCCTGCGCTGGACTTGATGACGGTGGGGGTGACGGATGCGCCGCCCCGCTTGGGGATCACGATGCCGTGGGCACCGCACAGCAGGGCGCTGCGCATGACTGCGCCCAGATTGTGGGGGTCCTCAATGCCGTCGCTCAGCACCAGAAAGGGCGGCTCGCCCTTGGCCTTGGCAGCGGCCAGCAGATCCTCCACGGTCGCGTACTCGATCTCGCTGGCAAAGGCCGCCACGCCCTGATGGCTCTCGGTGCCGGTCATCAGGCGCAGCTTGTTGGGGTGCACCCGCTTGACCGTTGCGCCGGCCTCCTTGGCCAGTGCCGTATAGTATGCCGCCACTGCCGGGGCCATCCCCTCGGCAATAAGCACGGTGTCCACACCGGAGCCGCTCTTGAGCAGTTCGGTCACCGGATTTTTGCCGTAGATCAGGCTCTCGCTTTTCTGCTGCGGCTGCTCTGCATCGCGGCGCGGACGGCGCGGCTGGTTACGTTCTTCCATCTTTTTTATGCTCCTTCCGTTCCGGGCGGGCTGCGCCGCACCGGAGCGTTTTATTTTGTTTATGATAATCCAAGATAAAGTATACCATATCTCGCCCGGCTTCGCCACAAATTGCAGGGATTTTATTGCCCGACGCCTAAAATTTTTTCAGTAAAACGCATCTTCCCCGCCGGACAGAGCAGTTGTAAAAATGTTTTGCCCGCTGTCCGGGCAACCCGGCGCACTTCCGCTGTTTTTGCCAAGGCAAAAAGTTTTCCACAAAATATGCCTATACATTCCGTAAACAGTCTGCAATTTTTCCACAAGTTGAAAACCCAGTGGAAAATGTGTAAAAGTCCAGCCGCAGCGCCTGTTTTCCGGGTGGAATTAAACAGTTTCCACCGGGTTTTCAACAGCAAGTTCCCCCATATCTTGGCAAAAGCCTTACAATTTGTAAAATTCAAGTCGGAATTATGACAATTTTTCGAACCGAAAACTGTCCGCTTTTGCAATTTCCTCCAACATCATTTTGACGAATGTTAAAATCTGTTGAAAACCCGCGCCGCTTCCCTGCAAGGCAGATGTTGCAGCGTATATGGATTTTTGTCGCCAAACACAGAGTATTTCTGCCGCAGCCGCATCAGCCGCTTTGTGCCGTGCCTGTTCCGCAGCAGCTCTGCGCAAGAAAAAGCGCCTGTTCGGATTGATTTTAGGCGCAGTTTGGGGTATACTAACCATGTGAGCTCGTTAAACCATGCACAATGCGGTGTGTGGCAGAGCCGGAACCCCGATAATTTTTGGAGGTAATGAATAATGTTGGTAAATGCAACCGAAATGCTGCTCAAGGCACGCGATGGCCACTACGGTGTGCCGCAGTTCAACATCAATAATCTGGAGTGGACCAAGGCAGTCCTGACCGCCTGCGAGGAAATGAAGAGCCCCGTCATTCTGGGTGTTTCCGAGGGTGCAGGTAAGTACATGACCGGTTTCAAGACCGTCGCCGCTATGGTCAGCGCTATGGTCGATTCCATGGGCATCACCGTTCCCGTTGCTCTGCATCTGGATCACGGCACCTACGAGGGCTGCAAGGCCTGCGTTGAGGCTGGCTTCTCCTCCATCATGTTCGATGGCAGCCACTACTCCATCGAGGAGAACGTGGAAAAGACCAAGGAGCTGGTCGCTCTCGCACACGCTCACGGCATGAGCATCGAGGCCGAGGTCGGCTCCATCGGCGGCGTTGAGGACGGCGTTGTGGGCGCTGGCGAGATCGCTGACCCCGAGGAGTGCGCAAAGATCACCGCTCTGGGCATCGACTTCCTGGCTGCCGGCATCGGCAACATCCACGGCGTCTACCCCGCAAACTGGAAGGGTCTGGACTTCGAGGCTCTGGATCGCATCCACAAGGCCACCAACAACATTCCTCTGGTTCTGCACGGCGGCACCGGCATCCCCGACGAGATGATCGCAAAGGCCATCAGCCTGGGCGTCTCCAAGATCAACATCAACACCGAGTGCCAGCTGGTCTTCGCTGAGGCAACCCGCAAGTACATCGAAGAGGGCAAGGATCAGCAGGGCAAGGGCTTCGACCCCCGCAAGCTGCTGGCTCCCGGCGCAAAGGCCATCGAGGCCAAGTGCAAGGAGAAGATCGAGCTGTTCGGCTGCGCAGGCAAGGGCTAAGCTGAGGCTTGTATCGTAACCGGTACACCACCCAATAAAGTATGCGGCCCCGCCGCACTGTTATGCACAGTGCAGCGGGGCCGCTTTTTATTTTATATGCGAGCACTCAGACGTGGGTCTTTTCCATATAGCCAGAAATGGATTGCATATAGCCCAGCACCCAGAAGGAGGCAAAAAATCGAATAACCACGGATCGGAAGCCGTAGCAATACAATCTTACCCGCGATCTGGGTAAAGAACCAGCCTGTCCCATACAGCACTACGATATATAGCGCCATCCAAGCGATGTACTTGAGCCAGTGTTCCCGTGGAGGAAAACCCACCTGCTCCATCATCCGGCGGAACAGTATGCAAAACGCGGTCAATGCAACAACAAGCTGCATCAGATAGCCTACCGAAATCTCAAAAACCCAATTTCCAATAATCGGATAGAGCAGCAGCCCTTCAATGCCCCACCCAAAAAAGAAATATAGCGGTGCAACATACCAGAAGTAATCCCCGGCTCTCAGTGTTTTCAAGCTGGGCTTGACCTCTTCCACAAAGGTCTTTGCGTCCGAAATCGAATGAAACAGTTCCTGATTTTCCTTGTTGGCCTGGATTGCAATATCAAGCAAATCGCTGCGCACAAGTTCGATACCACAGAAGTCCCAGCTGACCCGGCGAAGATAACGAATCACTTCTTTAAGCTGCTCCTGACTTTTCTCAGTCAGCAACTCGGTACGCATCCGGTTTGTTTTTCGCAATGCAAAATACTTATTCATCTGGCTCCTCCTTAAAAATTTTTTCCACCAGCTGGCAGAGTTGGCTCCAATCCTGCCGGAACTCAAGAAGCGCCTGCCGCCCTTCTTCCGTTACAATGTAGTATTTTCGGCTCGGCCCCTTGGGAGAAGGTCTGCGTTCTACCGTAACCTTTCCCTGCTGCTCCAAGCGCAATAGCAGCGGATAGAGTGTACTTTCACTCAAGTCAGAAAATCCGACCTGTTTCAGATGCATCACGATCTCATAGCCATAGGTCGGCGCTTGCGCAATCAATTTCAGAACACAATATTCCAGAACACCCTTTAAAAGTTGTGCATTGTTTTCCATAAGTCCTCCTCTCCGCTAATATGTAATGCGTAGTAGCTTATCTACATTGTATTACATAGTAGTGTTTCTGTCAAGTCCTGACCTATTGGCATTACAACCAAAAATCATGCCATATTTTTATGCAACAAAAAAGTCCTGAGACTTTCATCTCAGGACTTTCTGTTCAAGTCGGCGACTACCTATTTTCACAAGCCGTTTCCAGCTAACTATCTTCGGCACAAGTAAGCTTAACTTCTGTGTTC
>CAKSVD010000001.1 GCA_934503275.1 uncultured Faecalibacterium sp. | reverse complement strand
AACACAGAAGTTAAGCTTACTTGTGCCGAAGATAGTTAGCTGGAAACGGCTTGTGAAAATAGGTAGTCGCCGACTTAACAGAAAGTCCTGAGATGAAAGTTTCAGGGCTTTTTTGTTGGGCTAACATAAAAATGCATAGCCGCCAATTTGCAGGAAAAAGCGCTTTTGCCTCGTGTTAAGAGATGAAAGCGCTTTAATTATGCAAAAAGGATGTGGTCTATTATGAAACGATTCCACCGCCGCTGCAGGTGGCTATGTATTCTGGCGGCATTGCTTGTGCTGCTGGTGTTGTTCCTGAGGCAGAATGTTTTGCTGGATACAACCAGCAAGCATGCGATCTTGCTGGATGCCCAAAGCGGGCAGATACTGGCACAGAAACGTGCTGACGAACGTGCCGCACCGGCATCGCTGACCAAAATGATGACCATACTGCTGGCCATTGAGGCAGAGCAAGATCTGGATAAGCAGGTGACGCTGCCGGAGGATATTTTCCCAGCCTTGCAAACGGAAAAAGCATCTATGGCGGGCTTTGTGCCTGGGGAAACGGTCACAGTGCGGGATTTGTTGTACGGTGCGATGCTGCCCTCCGGTGCAGAATGCTGTGAGGCGCTGGCACGGCTGGTAAGCGGCAGTGAAGAAAGCTTTGTTGCTCTGATGAACCAAAAGGCTGCGGAGCTTGGCATGAAAAACACCCATTTTACGAATCCTACTGGTCTGACGGATGCCGAGCACTATTCCAGCGCGGCGGATATGGCAAAGCTGCTGCAGGCAGCACTGCAGAATACAACTTTCCGCATGATCTTTACAACGGAACACTACACCACCACGGCGACTGCGCAGCACCCGGAAGGCGTTTCCTTGACCAGCACATTGCTGGGCAAGCTGAACGGAACAGAGTTTCCGGCGGGAACGCAGATTGAAGGCGGCAAAACAGGGTATACCGCCGCCGCAGGGCTGTGTCTGGCCAGCCTTGCCACCGTGAACGGGAAAGAGTACATCCTTGTTACACTTGCCGCGCCCGGAGACCATGGGACGGAGCAATATAACATCGCCGATGCAGTGCAGGTGTACCGGAAACTGGCAGATAAAAAATAATCGCGCCACACAGGGACCTCCTTGCAAACCGGGCGCTCAGGCGGTACAATAGGGACATTCTATCATGGAAAAGGATGTTTGACTATGCGAGACGAAGCCATTGACCTGTGCGGACAGGTGGATTTTACCCGTACGGATGCCATGCCGCTGCTGGAACGGGATGCGCAGTTCCGTTTTACCTGTGCGGGCTGCGGCAACTGCTGCCGCGGGCGGGAGGATATCGTGCTATCCGGCTATGATCTGTGGCGCATTGCTGCCCGGCTGCGTCTGCCGCCGCGGATCGTAGCCCGTGGTTATTGCCGCAGCAGCATTGGCAGGGTGAGCCATTTACCGGTGCTGCGGCTTGCCCCGGTGAAGGAAAATCGCAACAACTGCCCTTTCCTGACTGAAAATCACTGCGCCATCCATGAGGCTGAGCCACTGGTGTGTGCGCTGTATCCGCTGGCGCAGGAGATCAGTCGGGCAGGGGAGGTTCACTACTTTTTACAGCCCACCGGCTGTGGCGGGCAAGTGATCGAGGCAAGGGTGCAGGATTACCTTGCCCGCTACAATGTGCCCGCCCGGGAAGCCATTGATGTGCGCTGGGCGCAGACCTGCATGGCGCTGGAGGATATGGTGGAGCGGTTGGAGACGGTGCTCAGCCCGGTGCTGGTGCGCCGGATGCAGGCGAAACTCTGGCAGGCACTGTATTTTGGTTACGATTACGCGCAGGACTATCTGCCGCAGCTGGAAGCAAACCTGCAAACGCTGGACACAGAACTGCGCAAACTGACGGAGTATCAGAAAAAACGAAATAATAGTTCAAAATAATTGATGGATGGCTTTACTTGAATCGATAATAAAGGCCGTTTTCGGGCAAAAGTGGATTGTTTTGCCTGCAATTCTGTGTTATACTTCACGAGTGTAAAGCGAACCTTGTTTGATCCGCTTACAATATCGGCCCGGAGTGCGGCGTCCTGTTGGCTGCAAGGGCTGGAGATAGAGGAGATCATCAATATGCGTAAAATCACTCGTCGTTCCTTCCTGACTGCTGCCGCTGCCTGCGGTGCAGCAGCTGCTCTTTCTGCCTGCGGCGGTTCTTCCTCCGCATCTTCTGCGGCAGCGTCCTCCACGGTTGCTTCTGCATCGGTCGCTGCGGCCGCTAACGGCGAAAAGTTCACCGTTGGCATCTGCCAGCTGGTGCAGCACGCTGCACTGGATGCCGCTACGCAGGGCTTTGAGGACGCTCTGACCGCTTCCTTTGGCGAGAACGTCACCTTCGACTTCCAGAATGCACAGGGCGATTCCGCTACCTGCGCCACTATTGCCAACGGCTTTGTTTCCTCCGGTGTGGCGCTGATCATGGCAAACGCTACCCCTGCTCTGCAGGCTGCACAGGCTGCTACCAACACCATTCCCATTCTGGGTACTTCCGTTACCGAGTATGGCGTGGCACTGGGGCTGGATAACTTCTCCGGCACCGTGGGCGGCAATGTCTCCGGCACCTCCGATCTGGCACCGCTGGATCAGCAGGCAGACATGATCGTGGAGTGGATGCCCGAGGTCAAGAAGGTCGGCCTGTTGTACTGCTCTGCCGAGGCTAACAGCCAGTATCAGGTAGACGAAGTACAGAAGTATCTGGAGGCCAAGGGCGTGACTGCTACCCAGTACGCTTTCTCGGATTCCAACGATCTGTCCTCCGTCTGCCAGAAGGCTGCAGACGAGAACGATGCACTGTATGTGCCCACCGATAACACCGTTGCTGCCAACACCGGCATCGTGGACGGCATCTGCCGCCCGGCTAAGAAGCCTGTGTTCGCCGGTGAGGAGGGCATCTGCTCCGGCTGCGGCGTGGCTACCCTGTCCATCAGCTACTACGACTTGGGCTACACCACCGGTGAGATGGCAGTCAAGATCCTGAACGGCGAGAGCGACATCTCCACCATGCCCATCGAGTACACCGATGTGACCAAAAAGTACAACAAGGCCATCTGCGATGACCTTGGCCTGACTGCACCGGAAGGCTATGTAGAGATCGAAGCCTGATAACAGCAAAACCGGAACAATAGAAAAATAGCGGGGAAGAGTGGATTCTTGCTCTTCTCCGCTTTCCCGTATCAAAGCGGGAGATAAAAAAGTGTAACGTTTAGGAGGAAATTGTTTTGGAGATCATTGCAAGACTTGCAAACCTGCCGGGCGCTTTACCGGGTGCCTGTGCGCAGGGGCTTATCTGGGGTATCATGGCCATTGGCGTGTACCTGACCTACCGTATTCTGGATGTTGCCGACCTGACCGTGGACGGCAGCTTTGGTACCGGCGGCGCGGTGTGCGTCATGTGCCTGCTTTCCGGCATGAATGTCTGGGCAGCATTGCTGGTGGCTGTGCTGGCCGGCCTTGCTACCGGCCTTGTCACCGGCCTGCTGCACACCTTTATGGGCATTCCCGCCATTCTGGCAGGCATCCTGACCCAGCTGGCGTTGTATTCCATCAACCTGAAGATCATGGGCAAGGCCAACCAGTCCATCAACGTGGACAAATACGGGCTGCTTATCTCCCTGCGCTGGGTCAAGGAATTTGCCTTGCATAACCCCATTATCATGGTCATCCTTGTTACGGTGGTGGTCATCGGGGTGCTATACTGGTTCTTCGGTACGGAACTGGGCTGCGGCATCCGCGCTACCGGCTCTAATCCTGCTATGTCCCGCGCACAGGGCATCAACACAAACTTCAATATCGTGCTGGGTCTGGCCGTCTCCAATGCGCTGGTGGCACTGTCCGGTGCACTGCTCAGCCAGTATCAGGGCTTTGCAGATGTCGGCATGGGACGCGGTGCTATCGTCATCGGTCTGGCAGCTGTCATCATCGGCGAGGCCGTGTTTGGCCGCATCTTCCATAACTTTGCCCTCAAGCTGGCCTCTGTTTCCATTGGCGCCATCATCTACTATATCGTCATTCAGCTGGTGCTGACGCTGGGCTTTGATGCAAACCTGCTCAAACTGCTCAGCGCCTCCGTGGTGGCGGTGTTCCTTGCCGTGCCGTACTGGAAGGGCAAATACTTCTCGAAGCCGGTCAAAAAGGCAAAGGAGGATGCAAAAAATGCTTGAGATCCAAAATGTTTCCAAAACCTTCAATGCAGGCACGGTGAACCAGAAGACCGCCCTGAACGGGTTGAACCTGAAGCTGAACGAGGGCGATTTTGTCACCGTCATCGGCGGCAACGGTGCGGGAAAATCCACCATGCTGAATGCCGTGGCCGGTGTGTGGCCGGTGGACGAGGGCAAAATTTTGATTGACGGCGTGGACGTTACCCGCCTGAGCGAGCATCAGCGCGCCGCCTACATTGGCCGCGTGTTTCAGGACCCCATGACCGGCACTGCCGCCACCATGCAGATCGAGGAAAATCTGGCGCTGGCAGCCCGGCGCGGCAAGCGCCGCACCCTGCGCATCGGCATCACCAAGGCAGAGCGGGAGCAGTACCGTGAACTGCTCAAGACCCTTGATCTGGGCCTTGAGGATCGCCTGACCGCCCGCGTGGGGCTTCTTTCCGGCGGTCAGCGGCAGGCGCTGACGCTGCTGATGGCTACCATGAACAAGCCGAAGCTTCTGCTGCTGGATGAGCATACCGCCGCACTGGACCCCAAAACGGCGCTGAAGGTGCTTACCCTTTCGGCACGCATCGTGGAGGAGAACCACCTGACCACCATGATGATCACCCACAACATGAAGGATGCCATCAAGTATGGCAACCGCCTCATCATGATGCACGAGGGCCATATCATCTACGACGTGGCAGGGGAGGAAAAGCAGAAGCTGCACGTCTCCGACCTGCTGGCCAAGTTCCAGATCGCCAGCGGCGGCGAGTTTGCCAACGACCGCATGATTTTGTCCAACTAAACTGAAACAGAAGGGCGTTCCAACCGCTTATGGCTGGAACGCCCTTCTTAAATAGCCCGATTGCATTACAAAAAACAGGCTCTCCGCCAATGGCAGGGAGCCTGTTGCTGTATGCGGGTTACCGCTTGATATCGTAGTTCATGTTCATCAGGTTGCGGATGGTGCTCACATCATCGGTAATGTTGGCGTCGCCGTGGATGGTGTGCTTGATGGCGCTGCTGGCCACTGCAAAGTTGATCATATCCATGGCCTTGTAGTTGTGCAGCATGGCGTAGATCAAACCGCTGGCAAAGGCGTCGCCGCCGCCCACGCGGTCCAGAATGTTAAAGGTGTACAGCTTGCTCTCGAAGGTGTGACCCTCGTACCACATAAAGGCCTTCAGGCTGTTCTCGCTGCCGCTGTGGGCGTAGCGCACATGGCGGGCAATGCACTTCAGGTTGGGGTAGCGCTCGATAAACCGCTGGAAGATCTCGTCCTGTTGTTCGTAGCTGGGCTGTAGGGGCACGCCGTCCTTCCAGTCACCCTTGCTGTGGTCATTTTCGTCCTTCCACAGGTGGTAGGGCTCAATGCCCATCAGCACGTCCACATAGGGCAGGCACTCGGTACAGAAGTCCCGTGCTTCCTCCCAAGTCCACAGGGTGGAGCGAAAGTTGCCGTCAAAACTCACGGTCAGGCCCTTCTTCTTGGCAACCTTCAGCATATCAAGGATCAGGCTGCGGCAGTTGGGAGCCAGTGCCGGGGTAATGCCGCTGAGGTGCAGCCAGTCGTAGCCGTCCAGCAGGGCGTCCAGATCCACCTGAGAAAAATCGTACTCGGTAATGGCACTGTGCTTGCGGTCGTAGATGACCTTGGAAGCGCGGATGCCGTAGCCGGTCTCCAGATAATAAGTACCCAGACGGTTAGAAGGGGTCTCGTCAGGCTCGGTCAGGATCATGGGGGTGCAGTGCACATCGTTGGAGCGCAGCCAGCGCACAGCGCTCTTGCCCAGACTGTTGTTGGGCACTACGCTGAAGAAGGTGCTGTCCACGCCAAGGTTTGCCAGCGCCAGCGCAATGTTGGCCTCGCTGCCGCCGTAGCTGGCCTCAAAGCCGGATGCCATGCGGATCTTTTCGTAGTTCGGCGGGGTCAGACGCAGCATGATCTCACCACAGGTGATGAACTTCTGGCCATTGGGCTCACTGCCAAGGATCGGGTTGAAATGTTCCATAACGCTCCTCCTGATGACATTGCGGGAATTCGCAACTATTAACACATCGTTGTATCCATTATAGTGCGTTCCCGGACAGAATGCAAGTATTTGCACGCGCAAGCAAGAGAAAATAAGACCGAAAATTTGGTAAAATTGCTGAAAAAGGCTGCCCTACCGCAGCATCACACCCCGGTCAGGTCAAAGCTGGGGGTGTATTCCTCCTTGGCGCTGCTCTTCTGCTGCATATAGCCCTGTACAAGCCCCTTATCCATGGCGTAGTTCACCACCCGGCGGTATTCGTAGGTGGTGATGCGCCGCCCAATGCCGTGCTCTGCGGCCTTGTAGAAGGGAGTATACTGGCTCATGACGCTGGGCAGAAAGCACCCGGGGTCGGCATCGTTCCACGCAGCCATCTGGTCCAGCACGGCAAAGCTGTCCTCCACATGACCCGGCAGCGCCAGATGCCGCAGAATGACCCCTTTTTGCAGGATGCCGTCTGCATCGAACAACGGATGCCCGGCCTGCGCCATCATGGCCTCGATGGCGGGCTTTGCCTCGGCAAAATAGTCCGGCGCGGCAGAAAGCTCTGCGGAAAGGGCAGAGGACACATATTTTAAATCAGCCAGCCAGATGTCAATGTACCCGCGCCAAGCCTCTACGCTTTCCACGGTCTCGTAGCCGCCGGTGTTGCACACGATGGGCAGCCGCAGCCCTTTTGCGCGGGCAATATCCAGCGCGGCAATGATCCATGGCTGCCACTGCCCCGGAGTGACCAGATTGATGTTGTGCGCACCCTGTGTCTGCAAATTTAAAAAGATCTCAGCCAAGTGCTCCACGGTGATCTCTTTGCCCAGCCCCTCGGCGCTGATGGGGTAGTTCTGGCAGAAGCAGCACTTGAGGGTGCAGCCGGAAAAGAACACCGTGCCGCTGCCTTTTGTGCCGCTGATGCAGGGCTCCTCCCAGTGGTGCAGAGCAGCGCGGGCAGCCTTTAAGGTAGCGCCCGCCCCGCAGAAGCCGGTGCGCCCGGCGGCACGGTCGGCACCGCAGCGGCGGGGGCAGAGGGTGCAGCGGGAGGGGATGGAAATGGTTTTCGGCATAATATCCAAAGTCCTTTCCTTAAAATTTTCGTATTCAGTATACCACTTTTGGTGCCATTCGTGCTATACTGAAATATAGAGAAACGATAATACAAAAAACGCAACATCCTTGCAGGGCAAAGACTGCGTTATAGTGGAGGAGACCATGCGCACCGAAACCGATGAGATCCGCGATAATCTGAAGTATCTGGCTCTGCTGGCTAGAGATTACCCCTCGCAGGCGGCGGCCGCCAGCGAGATCATCAGCACACAGGCGCTGCTCAAGCTGCCCAAGGGCACTGAACACTTCATGAGCGACCTGCACGGCGAGAACGAGGCCTTTGTGCACATCCTGAACTCTGCCTCCGGCGTCATCCGGGAAAAGGTGGATGCCGTGCTGGGCGATACCATGCCGGAAGCAGCCCGTGCCGAGCTTGCCACCCTGATCTATTATCCCACCGAAAAGCTGCCTCAGCTTAAAGCACGCTGCACCACCGAGGATGCGCTGGAGCAGTGGTACACCCAGACCCTTCTCCAGCTGATCGACATCTGCCGTCTGGTGTCCTCCAAGCACACCCGCAACCATGTGCGCCGCTGTCTGCCCTCCAGCTGCGGCTATATTCTGGACGAACTGCTCCACGCCCACTTTGAGGACCACGATAAAGATCTGTACTACGGCCAGATCGTGGGCAGCATCATCGAGAATGGCCGCGCCGATCGCTTTATCGTGCGACTGTGTGAACTCATCAAGCATCTGGCAGTGGATAAGCTGCATATCGTGGGCGACCTGTTTGACCGCGGCCCCCGCCCAGACATTATTCTGGATCTGTTGATGCGCCACCATAACGTGGATATCCAGTGGGGCAACCATGACGTGGTATGGATGGGTGCTGCTGCCGGCAGTCCTATCTGCATTTGCACTGTACTTAAAACCACGCTGGCCTACCACAACCACGGGATGCTGGAGGACTGCTACGGCATCAACCTGCGGCACTTGCAGCGCATGGCGGAGCAGTTCTACGGCGAGGACGACCTTTCCATCTGGATGCCCCACACGGACGCCGCCCGCGGCCCCTATACGGAAGGAATGCTCCACCGCTGCGCCGTGATGCACAAGGCCATCTCCATCCTCATGTTCAAGCTGGAATGTCAGGTTATCGACCGCAACCCGGATTTCCAGATGCAGGGGCGGGACTATCTGCGCCGCATCGACTGGAACGCCCACACCGTGCAGGTAGGGGAGAAAAGCTATCCTTTGCGGGACACCTCCTTCCCCACGGTAGACCCGGCAGACCCCGCAAAGCTGAACCCGGACGAGCAGCTGGTGCTGCGCAAGCTGGTGCAGTCCTTCCGGCAGAGCGAAAGGTTACAACAGCATATTGAATTTTTGTACGCCAAGGGCAGCGTGTACCACATTGAAAACGGCAATCTGCTCTATCACGGCGCTGTGCCCATGAACACGAAGGGAGGCTTTGCGGTGGAGCATTTCGAGGGACGCCGCTATTCCGGCCGTGCCCTGATGGATTACTGCGACGCCCGCGCCCGCCGTGGCTACTACGGGGCAGAAGGCAGCGCCGCCCGCCAGAGCGGACAGGATTTTCTGTGGTATCTGTGGTGCGGTAAGCTTTCGCCGCTGTTTGGCCGCAGCGCCATGACCACCTTCGAGCGGCTGTATATCGCTGACCCCGCCACCCATACGGAGGTCAAGGACCCCTATTACAACTGGTACAACGACGAAGCCGCCTGCCGCCGCATTCTGGCAGAGTTCGGACTGCCGGGTACGAGCCATATCGTCAACGGCCATGTGCCGGTGCAGGAGAAAAACGGCGAGAGCCCCATCAAGGGCGGCGGACGGCTGGTGGTCATCGACGGCGGGTTCTGCCGCGCCTACCACGAAAAGACCGGCATTGCCGGGTATACGCTGGTGTATTCCAGCCGCACCATGTCCCTGCGCACCCATCAGCCCTTTGAAAGCGCAGAAAAGGCAGTGAGGGAGAATTTGGATATCCTGTCCCAGAAGAACATTCTGGAAACTGAAAATCATCGCATCCTCGTGGAAGATACGGACGAGGGCGAGGTGCTGCGGGAACGCGTGCATGACCTGAAGCAATTGGTAACGGCCTATCAGCTGGGCTGGATCCCGGAGGCACGGTGCGAGGATCACGTTTGGTGATATCGCCAAAGGGTAAAATCTGGGTCGGTTTTGGTCAAAATTGATGAAAAACCCAATAAAATTTTGGGATATCCATGCTGAATCTGGGCAAAACAGAAAATAATGAAACAGATACAAATCGGGCTTTGCTTTTTTGTGGAAGTAGTGTATAATAGGATAGTTATAAAACTGCCCCGGTGTTGGTGAATCTGTACACCCCGGCGGTACAAGTAACGAGATGGAATGCTTTCAGTAGCCTTAACAGGCCTGTGGCACAGGCCTTTGACAAGGAGATCATAAAAGTGGAGAAATTTGTTATTACCGGCGGTAAGCCCCTGCACGGAGAAGTGACCATTTCCGGCGCAAAAAATGCGGCTGTGGGTATTTTGCCTGCTACCATTCTGGCAGCGGATGTCTGCGTGATCGAAAATCTGCCCGATATCAGCGATGTGTCGGTCAGCCTCAAGATCCTGAGCACCCTTGGTGCACAGGTGAAGATGCTTAACCGCAACACCTACGAGATCGATACACGGCATCTGGTCACCACCAACGTTCCGGACGATCTGTCCCGCCAGATGCGCGCCAGCTACTACTTCCTTGGCGCACTGCTCTCCCGCTTCGGCAAGGCACAGGTGGCCATGCCCGGCGGCTGCAATCTGGGTCCCCGCCCCATCGACCAGCACCTGAAGGTGTTCAGCGCACTGGGTGCAGAGGACAGCGTGGATTACGGCATGATCACCGTGCGCACCAATCAGGAACTGACCGGTGCCCATATCTTCTTTGATAAGGTCAGCGTGGGCGCTACCATGAACGGTATGCTCTCTGCGGTCATGGCCAAGGGTCAGACCATTCTGGAAAACTGCGCCAAGGAGCCCCATGTAGTGGATCTGGCAAACTTTTTGAATATGTGCGGCGCAGACGTGCGCGGTGCCGGTACCGATGTCATCAAGGTGCGCGGCGTGGAAAAAATGCACGGCTGCACCTACAGCATCATCCCGGATCAGATCGAAGCCGGCAGCTATATGGTAGCTGCTGCTGCCACCGGCGGCGATGTGCTCATCAAGAACGTCACCCCCAAGCACTTGGAGCCCATCACGGCCAAGCTGCGCCGCGCAGGGATCAATGTGGAGGAATTTGACGATGCTGTGCGGGTATCCCGCACCGGCGATATTCTGCCGCTTAAGATCAACACCATGCCGCACCCCGGCTTCCCCACCGATATGCAGCCCCTGATGGGCGTGCTGCTGAGCGTGGCCAAGGGCACCAGCACCATCACCGAGAGCGTGTGGGACAACCGCTTCCGCTATGTAGACGAGTTGCGCAAGATGGGTGCCAGTGTACAGGTGGACGGTCAGGTGGCCGTGTTTGAGGGCGTGGAAAAGCTTAGCCCCGCACCGCTGCGCGCTTCTGACCTGCGTGCCGGCGCCGCTATGGTGGTGGCTGCTCTGATGGCCGATGGCACCAGCGAGATCGAGGAGATCGGTCATATCGAGCGCGGCTACGAGAATATCGTGGAAAAACTGCGCGGCCTGGGCGCTGAGATCAGCAAGGTGGAGCGGATGCCCGCCGCACTGGAACAGGCCCTGTAACACAAACAAAAACAAACAGCCTGCCGTAAGTTCTGTGCGGCGGGCTGTTTTCAGGTTTTAACATAAGAGGTTTTCATGGCAGAGTTCATTTCATTGTATTCCGGCTCCTCCGGCAACAGCAGCGTGGTGCGCTACGGCGCGCAGTACCTCATCGTGGATATGGGCAAGGGAGTGCGCACCACCACGGCAGCGCTCAAATCTCTGGGGCTTGCTATCAGCGATTGCGCGGGCATCCTTGTTACCCACGAGCACAGCGACCACGTCAAGGGGCTTTCCACCTTCCTGAAAAAGAACCCGCTGCCGGTGTACGGCGCAGCGGCTACGCTGGATTTTCTGGATGCCAACGATATCGTGCCCGCCAACTGTGAATTGAACACGCTGGAGGGCAGGGAAGAGGATATCGGCTGTTTCGGGGTGCAGTCCTTCCCCACCAGCCACGATGTGCCCTGCGTAGGCTACCGCATCCACACCCCTGACGATAAGACCATGACCATCGCCACCGACCTTGGCACCCTGACCCCGCCGGTGCATGAGGCGCTTTCCGGCTGCGACCTTGTGGCGCTGGAAAGCAATTACGACCTGCATATGCTGCGCAGCGGGCCCTACCCCTACTATCTGCGTGCCCGCATCGAGAGCGTGCGGGGACACCTTTCCAACGACGAGTGCTCTGCAAAGCTTCTGGAACTCATTCAGAGCGGCTGCAAAAGGTTTGCCCTGTGCCATCTTTCGCAGGAGAATAACACGCCAAGCCTTGCCCTGCAGACCGTGTTCACCACCTTGGGCGCAGCCGGTGTCGTGCCGGAAAAGGACTGTATCGTGCAGGCACAGCGCCGCAACGAGGTAAGCCCCGCGTTAGAGTTCTGATTTTTCATAAAATAAAGCCATCTGCAACAGCTGATTCCAAGGGATTCAAACCCCGGTCTGGCTGCGGCAGATGGCTTTTCTTTACGCGGTGCTGCGTATTTATTCTGCAATTGTTTTGCTCAAAAGATGTACAACTCTGGTAGAAATAAAACGACTTATTCTGCGGCTTTCTGCACCCGGATATCACTGCCTAAAAACTGGATCTGTACAAAGGCCGCAAGGCGGCTGGAGATCTTTTCCGTGTATAGCTTTTCCAGCAGTGCACCGTCTGTGATGTTGGTGGTTACGATGGTGGGCAGCTTTGCGCCCAAGCGGTTATTCAGCAGGCTGTACAGATTCGTCAGGAAGAAGCTGGAATTGAACTCGGTACCCAGATCGTCCAAAATCAGCAGATCGGCGTTACAGGCAGTCTGGAACAAGGTCTCCTCCTCGCCGCCGGGGTCTGTGCCGAAATGCAGCGCCTCCAGCTTGCCGAAAAAGTCCGGACAGGAGACATAGATCACATCGTAGTTCTGCCGCAGCACCTCCCCGGCAATGGCAAGGGCAGCATGGGTCTTGCCTAGGCCAGCATTACCCACCAGCAGCAGGCTTTCGCGGGTGACAGGGGAGAAGTCTGCCGCGTAATCCTGCAGGTCAGCCAGAACTCCGGCCATGTAGCTGCGCACACTCTCGCCCAGCGTCTTGTCCATGGTGTTGGGGTAGTAGTCCAGCTGCATGGTGTCAAAGCTGGAGATGGACAGACTGGAAAGCTCTTCGATCTCCTTCCGGCGCAGCTGCTGCATCACCCGGCGCACACAGTCGCAGGTATGGCCGTCCACCGCGCCGGTGTCCTCGCACCGCTTGCAGGTGAACTTTGGCTCCAGCGCATCCGCAGGGCGTCCGCTCTCAGCCAGCAGAGCGGTCAGCTTCTGCCTTGCCGCCGCAAGGGCAGCGGCAGCCTCGGTGCGGTCCTTGCCGGAGGCTCCGGCAATGGCGCAGCGGATGCCCCGCACCCGAACCTCCTCCTCGGCGTGGCGCAGCCCGGGAATGGCGGCTTCGGCCTCGGCCTGTGCATCCTGCGCCAAAGCGCGGGCGGTCTGCCGCCGCATGGCTACAGTGCGCAGTGCCTGCTGATACAATTCGTTTTTGGTACGCATAATGGCTCCTTACTCCGGTTTCTTGATCAGGGAACGGCGGCGGGTGGCGTTTTTCAGGATATCGTTTCCGCTGGGTGCAGCGCGGTCCACTCGGATATTCCGGCTTGCCCCGGCTGCGGCCACCGGGCCGCGCACATCGTGGATGCTGCGCAGACCCTTGGCGTTCCATGTTTTAAGGATGCTGTTCCAGTACCACAGATCCCGCTTGGGGCCGGCCTGTACGGCGGCCTCCTGCACCATGGCGTCATCGTAGCCGTACACCTCGTACCAGCGCGCAATGGCCTTGCGCCCACCCAGCGTCAACTCCTCGGGAGTGATCTGCAGCAGGCTGCTGACGTATTCTTCGCGGCTCTGGCGCAGTGCCAGCAGCTTTAAGTGGGCATCGGCCTGCTCGCCGGTCTCCACGCCCTCGGCACGCCAGACCTTTAACTCGTGGGTCACGGCAGCCATGGTGCGCTTGCCCCGGCTGGCCACATAGGCTACGCACAGCATCACGGTCTCGGGTGCAAAGCCCTCCTGCACATACAGGTTCACCAGTTTTTCCATCTCGGTGTGGGTCAGCGGACGGGCAAAGCTGGTCTGTCCGCAGTCGATCAGGCTGGAGATCATAGGGTCGGTGCGGCTGGCAGCGGCAATCTCGGCCCAGCGCATAGGGGCGGGGGCACTGGGCTCTGCCCCCGGTGCAGCGTTTTCCTCGTAGCGTTCCAAAAGCCCCGCGCCTGCCCAGAACGCCAGCGCACTCTCGGCGCTGATGCGGCTGCGCAGCTTGAGGTCGGCGCAGATCTTGTCCGGGTCGGTCACGCCGGTGGCCAGCACATACAGCGCCACCCGCACATTGTATTCTTCGGCAATGCCCAGCTTGGAGAACACCAGCTGCGGCACGGCGATGGTATCGCCCTTCAGTTCTTTCAAACGGTAGATCATGGTTTCCTCGTTCGGTTTATTCGTTGGCGGTATCCGGCTCGGCAGGCGGCTCCCAAGGGTCGCAGTCCATCATGTCCGGGCAGTTGTTCCAGCGCTCCGGCTCGGCATCGTAGGCGTCCTTCAGATACTGTGCGGCGGCGGCACGCCCTTCGTCTGTAAGCGGAAATACCTCCTGGCGGCGCAGGGCGGGGTCGGTCTTGTCAATCGTCCAAGGCGCGGGCCAGTAGTCCACGGTGAGGATCTTTTCCTCCTTGGTGGCATCTGCGCCGCCGTCCGGATCCGGCACGGTGCGCTTGCCCGGCGTAAGCCGGTAGCGCAACCCGGCTTCGTTGCCGCTGTAATCATTCTTGCACAAAAAGTAGTGCAGCAGGGGAACAAAGATCATGGTGCAGCTTGTCCTTTCCGGCAAAAGGCACGGCCTTTTGCACAATCAATTCTATTATAAAGCCGCCGGGCTAAAATGCAACAACTTTTTGTGAAACGTCCCGCAAAAGCTGCCCTGCTTACAGGAAATCCGGCCTTGACAGTGCCGCAGAAATATGGTAAAATATTGCCTGTTGCAGCAGATGTGCAATGTGCTACTGTGGCTCAGCTGGTAGAGCAGCTCACTCGTAATGAGCAGGTCGCCTGTTCGAATCAGGTCAGTAGCTCCAAAGCAAAACCCCCGAAAGTTGGCTTGTAAAGCCGGTTTCCGGGGGTTTTTGTTTGTGCGGCAGGGGATGGAGAAGTGGGCGGTTGCGCCTTAATTACCCCTGTTTATCTGGAAATTGCTTTATTGAGTGGCGCAAGAAGTGGCGCTCAGGCGATCGGACAGGTAATCAGTGCCATTGATATAGCAGATATTTCTATCCGCACCCTCCGCGAGGAGGGCGACGCGCTGCTGTCGATGTCAATGTAGCACACTGCATCATTTCTATCCACGCCCTCCGTGAGGAGGGCGACCTTATCCAGTCCTGGGATATGGCTTTCACCAAGAGCATTTCTATCCACGCCCTCCGTGAGGAGGGAGACAGGGCAGGAGCCGGAAGAACTTCGGCTTTATCTGATTTCTATCCACGCCCTCCACGAGGAGGGCGACGCGGGCAGTCGTTCTCAGACTACACCGCAGCCCTATTTCTATCCGCACCCTCCGCGAGGAGGGCGACGCAGGTTAGCGGTGAGGGCGCCTACTGGCCGTACTGATTTCTACCCACGTCCTCCGCGAGGAGGACGACAACCGCATCGGCTATGAGTTTGCTGAGCGGTTTTTATTTCTATCCACACCCTCCGCGAGGAGGGCGACCGTCATCATCGGTCGGGGACGGGATAAACTGCTTATTTCTATCCACGCCCTCTGCGAGGAGGGCGACGCTGTACAGCGGGGTCAACGGTGCGCCCCATAAGATTTCTATCCACGCCCTCCGCGAGGAGGGCGACAGGGGCAGTTGAAGATGCTCGTGGGCCACAGCAAATTTCTATCCACGCCCTCCGTGAGGAGGGCGACCGGAGGTAAAGTATATCGATGCCCATCTGGACGATATTTCTATCCACGCCCTCCGCGAGGAGGGCGACCAGGTAACGGGCTTCCAGTTCTTCTTCTTCATCAGATTTCTATCCACGCCCTCCGTGAGGAGGGCGACCCGCAACGTGATCCGCCGGGCAACCGCTATGCTATTTCTATCCACGCCCTCCGTGAGGAGGGCGACTGACGATGCCCTTTTCGATGCCCCATGTTTCCCCATTTCTATCCACGCCCTCCACGAGGAGGGCAACCAGTTTTCGGGTCAAACTGATACGGATAACCGTTATTTCTATCCACGCCCTCCGTGAGGAGGGCGACAGCAAAAACAGAGAGAAAATACTCTGCTTTTGTCTCATTATACACCTCCCTGCACAAATTGCAAAGAGGTCTCTGTAAAGCAAGCCGTAAAATTACACCGCTACTTGCACAGTCGACTGTTATTCCAGTGCGAAGCATCCCGGAAAACCATGTGCACTGTCTGTTCGCACTGGCCGGACATCAAAAGATCAGCACGCTGTTCTGTGCAAACTCCGGGTGTAGTCCAACGTGTTCGACCTTGGTCTGGTAGTTGTTGCCCAGTTGGTAGAACCGCAGACTGTCTGAGACGGGGTCGATCAGGTCAGTGGAACCTCTCGCAGTGCACACCCTCCGGCAGGGTGTTGGACACCGTAACGGTGTAGTCCTGATAGCTGCGGGGCGCGACCACCTCGGCCTTGTGCGCCACGGTAACGGCATCAAACAGCTTGTAGGCGGGCGCATTGCCCAGTTCGGAATCGTGCTTGAACACGATCAGTTCTCGCACGGCCATCTTGCCGCGTGCAGCACTATGGTCGTTCTCGAACATATTCAGGATGGCCTGCCACAGCAGCTGCAGATCTTCATCCGAGAAGCCGGTGGTCTTGCGGGCAAGATTGGCAGAAACGTAACCCTCGGCACGGTACAGGCCGTAGGGTACGATATGCTTGTTGCCCATTTCACTGTTCTTCTTTTCAGCGTCTGCCTCGGTGGTGATGGCTACGCGGGTAATGGTCACCTCTTGCGGCACGATAGGGTCAACAGAGCGGGCAAAGCTCAGCTGCACCGGCCCGCGCACCTGGCCGCAGTTCAGCGCACCCTTGACAAAGGTGGTCATCACGGCACCGAAGGTGCGGATATCGTAGAAATGTTCGCACATATAATCCCGCAGCTTGCGGTCGATCTCCGGGTCGCTTTTCTTGGCCTTTTTCAGGTCGTCCTTGGGGGTCAGACCGTTATGCTCCAGCGCCTCGGCATCGCTGCGGTTCAGGGGCACGCCCTCCTTGACATAGATGCGGTAATTATCGGCATCGGGGGCGTCCTCCTTCAGCGTCTCCACATAGTTGCGGATTTTGCGCTTCAGGCAGACATCGGTCACCAGCCCATAGCCGGTCTCAGGATCGATGCGGGGCATATTGCCGGCATCGGGGTCACCGTTGGGGTTGCCGTTCTCTACATCGAACAGAATAACAAAATCGTAGCGGTTTTTGATAGGTGCAGACATTTTTTATTCCTCCTCGTTCTTTTTGGCAAAGCGTTTCTGGGTCTGGTGGTAGTAACCGATGGCAAATTTGCCCTGATCCGGCAGGCTGAGCCGAGCGGGGAAACCGCTTTCCGGCAGCTGCGCCATCAGTTCGGTGATCTGATTATCGTAGTAGGTGGCAAGGCCGTCGTTCAGCTTGCGCAGATGCTTCTGGCTCAGCCGCAGCAGGGTGGGGAAGGCCATGACCGGCGTGGCGCAGGCGGCGTTGAAATACCGGTCCTTGATGGTGGTGTTGATGCCGGGGTTGGCAGCTTTTTGCACAGCCTCCAGCACCGAGAACAGCCGCCCCAGAAGATAGGGAACATTGGTAGTTTCGTTCAGGCTCACAGTATAGACCTCCTTGTTCAGTTCGGTAGGGTAATTACGCAGGTAATACGCTTTGATCACAGCAGCACGGCTGCGGGTCACATTCTGCTCGGCACGGATGCGCAGGGTCACTCCGTTCAGCAGAGTAGCGGGGTAACGCCCGCCGGTCAGCACGGCGCGCAGCAGGTCGCCTGCCAGCTGCGGGGACGGGTCAGGCGGCGTACTGCCTTTGACGGTGCGTACCGTAGTCAGAGCAACAGACCAGACAGATAGATATTCGCGTATGTCGAGGTCTGGTCGGGCGATTGCAGTCTCATCTAAAAAACGCTGGAGATTCTTGGCAAATGCTCCAAAGGTATCCCGCATGAAAAAACGAACAGATAGTCGTGCTGCGTTTGGTGAAAGACCCAGAATACAGAAATGCTCATCGGGCTGTAACTCGATACCGTTAAAATGTACATATTGTCCAAGCGCTAATTTTTTCATTATTGCAGCGAGTTCGCCGCTCAAGTCACTGGAAAAAAACATAGAAAAAGCATCGGAATAGGCTGGTTCTGCATTTTCGGCCCAGAAGACCATGGCGGTGGAACTACTGCCACTACCTAGAATGCGACAATGATTTTTACGGTCAGCCAAGAGATAATTCAGTGCAGTGGTATAGGCAAAGGCGGCGTACTTGCTGACAGGGGCGTTATCGCCCTGCTCGTGGCCGTAGGAGCAGAAGGCCGGTGCGTTGAAGGATACCAGTGCTGCGCCGGAGCTTTGCGCCCCGGGCACACCGCTGATATTCGGATGGGTGCGCTCGATGGGGGCATATTTTCCGGTAATCAGGCATTGCCCCATGTCCGAATCGGCAGAGCGGTCGTTGTAGTGCGCCTGCCATGCGTTCTGAATGGCGAGGTCGTCGTTGACAAAGCTGTGACTGTGGTCGGCAGCTTCGTAGCCAAAGATCAGGTTGGCGTTGCCGGTGATCTCCTTCCACTGCTCAGCCAATAGGGGATGCGTGGCAGCCTGCGCCGGATCCCAGCTGTCAAAATAAGCAAGGAGCGCCCGGGCTGCGGGGCTGTCTACGCCATCCAGAATGGCGTGATGCAATTTGGCACAGGCCTTGAAGCAATCCGTAGAGCGCTCCGGCTTGCCTTTTTCGTCTGCGCCCAGCAGATAGGTGGAGTTATCGCACAAAAAGTTGGCTGCAATGCCGGAGGAACGCTTTTCATGCGCCGGTACGCGCATTGCACGCGGGGCAAGGACTGTCTTTTTGCCCATCTTCATTTCTGCGCGCAGGTCGAGCACGGAGACCAGCTGCCCGGCATCGTTCAACCGCAACTCATAGCTCACCTTAAAGCTGTCGTCCCAGCCGGGGGCAGAAAGCCTGCCATGCCGGACAAGCTTCTCGTAATAGGCAGTAAGTGCCTGTAAGATCATGTGAACACCTCCACATCCCGGCAGTCCAGCACGCCGTTTTCCAGCTTTGCCCGGAAGAACTGGGAGCGGATATTTTCCGGGTCGGAGTAGTCCAGATCATACAGCATAAAGCCCAGATCCTGCGTGAGCGGCAGTGCGGGGATCTCCTCGGCTCTGCCGTGCCATTCCCGGAAGTTTGCCGGAAACTCCCGGCAGCCAAAGCAGGGCTGGTGATAGCACTGCCCCTTATTCAGCCGCCGCCGCAGGATATCCTGAAATTTGCCCGGGTTATCGCCGGGTGCGGCTTTTTCGGTCATAGTAAAATGGCATTCGATAACGTAATGCACATCCTGCAGCACCAGTGCTGCCCGCTGCTGGATATTCTCTGCCGTGCACAGCATGGGCACCTCGCCGCCCTTGGCTGCACTGAGCACCGCCGAGGACAGCAGGGTAGCCTTGACCTCGTTGCGCCGGATACTGGCAAACTGCACCGGCTTGAGCAGATAGATGCGGTCGATATGGTACTTCATGCCCGGGTGCCAGTAGATGGCCTCCACCAGCCCGCGCGCCGCCGAGGGCGTCATGATGTCATAGGATACACGCTCGGTTTTCATCTCCGGTCTTGAAAAGCAGGCGTAGTCGCCCCAGACCTCGATCAGCATGGACATGAACACCACCTCCTTTCAAATTTGATTTATACTTATAATACAGCATCTAAAGTGTTATAAAAAGGACTTTTGCGTATTTTCTTTGCCATTTTTCTGATTTTTTGTCAGAAAAACAGGCCTTTTCCGGTCTCCACGTCCATGGAAAGTCCGGTCGTAGCATCGTATAGGGTGCTATCGGTCAGAATGGCGCTGCCGTTGGGTAGCATCTCCAGCGCCCCGGCGGCATCCAGTGCCTGAAACTGCTGGGCATAACAGGCTACGCTGTAAGCGCCCAGCTTACGGTAAAGTGTGCGGCTCACAGTTCCGCTGCGCAGCTGCTCGCAAAGTGCGGCGCCTTCGCCAACGGGCAGGTAAACAGTGCGGGTGGGTGCTTCGATCAGATGGAACTGCTCTGCCACCTGCGCAAACGGGAAAATGCAGCCCGAGATCCCCTTGCGCAGGGCATCCAGAATGCCGCTTGTGTCCAGTGCGGCCTCGCCCCGCGCAAAATACAGCTCCTTAAAATAAGCCCTGACCGCCTCCGGACTGTCCAGTGCTGCGGTGCAGCCTGCTGCGTACTGCATGGCATGCACATTCTGGTGCAGCATCTGCGGTACGCTGCAGCCTTCCAGCTTAAAACGATATACCATGCTCTCTGCCGCGCTGCGGCGTCCCTCCCGGTTGCAGCGCCCGGCGGTCTGCAAAAGAGAGTCCAGCCCGCATTGTTCCCGGTATGCGGCGGGGAAATCCACGTCCACACCGGCTTCGATCAGCGAGGTGGAAACCACCCGGCAGGGCAGCCCTTCCCGCAACCGCTGCCGGATCTCTGCCAGCTGGCGGCGGCGGTCTGCGGCGCATAGCAGGGTGGTCAGGCAGTAGCTGCCCTCGGCGGGCAAAGCGGCATACACTTCCTGCGCCGTTTTGCGTCGGTTCACTACGCACAGCACCTGCGGCAGTGCGCAAAGCTGTGCGGTCAGCGCTTCCAGCGTCAGCTCTCCGGCATCGCAAAGGGTAGTGCGGCGCAGGGTAGTGTACAGTGCGGCAGTGTCCGGTACGATCTCCTGTATGGACAGCTCCGGCGCAAACTGCCGGAAATAGGACTCTAATGCGGGCTGGGTGGCGGTGCATAACACGGCGGTGGCGTGGTAATGCCGCACCAGCTGTGCAATGGCGCTGACGCAGGGCAGCAGATAACTGGTGGGCAGGGTCTGCGCTTCGTCAAAGATGATCACGCTGTCCGCAATGTTGTGCAGTTTACGGCAGCGGCTGCTGCGGTTGGCGTACAGCGATTCAAAAAACTGCACCGCAGTGGTTACCACAACAGGTGCATTCCAGTTTTCGCTGGCCAGCAGCTGGCGGTACTGCGCCGGGGTCAGCTTTTCCTGCTCAAGACTTTTGTAGTCTGCGCAGGAGTAATCGGCCAGTACGTTTTCTGCGCCCAGAAGATCTGCAAAAACAGCGGCAGTCTGGTCGATGATGGACATATACGGAATAACATAGACCACTCGCTTCATGCCCTGCGCGGCCGCCTGTTCCAGCGCAAAGGCAAGGGAGGCAAAGGTCTTGCCGCCGCCGGTGGGCACGGTGAGGGTATACAGTCCCGGAGCACCGTGGGCACCTTTCTCCATACAGGCGCGCAGCACAGTATTGCGCTGGATGCTTACCGGCGAGGTGCTCTGCGCCGCAAGATAGCCGGCCGCCTTGGCACGCACCTTTTCCAGCAGAGAAGAAAGCGCGGTGCTGTTGCCCCGGGGCGCGGCCTGACCGTTCATAAAAGTTTCGGTGTCGATAAAATCCGCGTCCACAAGACAGGAGTAGAGCATCCGGGTGAAAAATGCAAAATCCAGCGGGTCGCGGTTTGCCCAATCCGGCGGGGCGCTCTGGGGCAGGGTGACCTCCCGCCAGCCATCGTAAGGCTCCACCGGCTTTTTCAGTCGCCCGAACAGGGTACTGTCAGCAGAATCAGCTGTCCTTTTGTTGCCGCCGTCCGGCAGACCGGTGTGGTGCCCGGCTACGGCAAAGGCCGCCTGAACGTGGGGCGCACAGCCCTTCATCGCTTCCTGCGCACCGGCGGTCGAGTGGTCGGTTGCAGCACCGCCCGCCAGCCGCTGCTGGAAAGCTGCGCTGTATTTGCCAATGTCGTGCAGCCATGCGGCGTATTCGGCCTCCTGTGCTGCGCCAAAGGGGGCGGCAAAAGCTCCGGCAAGGCGTGCTGTGCCGGAAAGATGCTCGTAGACGGTCTGGGTGCGGGTGCCGTCCTCGGAAATATGTGCAAGTGCTTTGTCCATATTGAACCCTCCGTTTCTGGGTCAACGATACAACGGCAGGGAATGCCTGTCAAGAATTGGCAGAAAATTTGGCGGCCTGCACAGCCCGGGCAGCGTTTATCCGGCAGAACGCCCATAAAAAAGCCGCCGCACTCTGCCCGGAAACTCCGGCGGCAGAACGCGGCGGTATATTGTTATAAAACGATTACTTGGAGATCTTCTGTCCGATCCAGATGCAGATACAGGCACCGATCACCGAGATGGCAAAGGAAGAAAGGCTGCCGGAAGCGTGGATGCCCAGCAGGCCGAACAAAAACTCGCCCACAAAGCTGCCCAGTACACCCATGAGGATGTTGCGGCCAAGGGAAGTTTCGGTGCCCATAAAGCGCCCAGCCAGATATCCGGCCAGTGCACCCACCAGTACACCCACAAAAAGGGAAGCCAGCACGCCTACCAGCGACAGCAGGCCGGTCAGGCAGCCCAACAGCACGCACAGCAGGGCAGCGATGAGTAAAATCGTTAAAGTGATCACAGGTTATACCTCCTTGAAATTATGGCTCTGCCTGCTGCCCGGCGGCTTCGCGGGCGGTGCGGCAGAGGTCTTTCAAACAGCATTTTTCGCATTCCGGCTTGCGGGCGTTGCACACCGCGCGGCCATGCATTACAAAGCGGTGGCAAAGGTCGCTGCCTTCCTCTGGCGGGATGATCTTCCACAGGGCCATCTCCACCTTCTGCGGCTCCTTGATGCCGTCCACAAGGCCGATCTTATTGCACAGCCGGATGCAGTGGGTGTCGGTAACGATGGCGGGCTTGCCGAACACATCCCCCATGATGAGGTTTGCACTCTTGCGCCCCACGCCGGGCAGGGCAAGCAACTCGGCAAAGGTGTCGGGCACCCGGCAGTCGTACTTGTCTCGTAGCATCCGCATACAGGCCGAGATATCCCGCGCCTTGGAGTGTCCCAGCCCGCAGGGCTTGACGATGGCTTCAATGTCCTCCGGCTCGGCGGCAGCCAGCGCCGCTACGCTGGGGTATTTGGCAAACAACTCCTCCACCACAATGTTCACCCGGGCATCCGTGCACTGGGCTGCCAGCCGCACGCTGACCAGCAACTGCCACGCGTGGTCGTAGTCCAGCGTGCACCCGGCATCCGGGTATTCAGCCTTGAGACGTTGAATGACCTCCAGCGCCAGCGCCTTTTTTGCGGTAAGGTCCTCCGGGGCTTTTTTTTGTACCGGCATGAGACAAACCTCCTTTGAAAGGGAATACCTGAATCATACCATGTTTGACAGGATTTGTAAATGTTTGCAGGACATTATCTGAGAATGATTTTCAGAAAAGCCCTTGTCCTCCTTTTCTAAATGCGCTATACTATATAAAAAGTGCCTTGCGGGCAGGGAAGGAGAAACCACCATGAATGAACCACTTGCGCAACGTCTGCGTCCCAAAACGCTGGCGGATGTGTGCGGGCAGCAGCATCTGCTGGCGCCGGGACGGGTGTTCCGCCGCACCATCGAGAGCGGGCGCATTCCCAACATGATCTTTTACGGCCCCTCCGGTACCGGAAAGACCACGGTGGCACGCATCATTGCCGAGAACAGCGGCATGACCCTGCACAAGCTCAACGGCACCTCCTGCGGCACCGGAGATATCAAGGCGGTGCTCAAGGATATCGGCACGCTGGCAGCGGCGGGCGGCATTCTGCTGTATCTGGACGAGATCCAGTACCTGAACAAAAAGCAGCAGCAGAGCCTTTTGGAGTGCATTGAGGACGGCAGCGTCACCCTGATCGCTTCCACTACCGAGAACCCCTATTTCTACATTTATAACGCGCTGCTTTCCCGCTGCACGGTGTTTGAGTTCAAGCCCCTTGCCGCAGCGGACGTGGAACGCGGGGTGCGCAACGCCGTGCAGCGCCTCTCTGAGGGGGAGCAGGTGCCGGTATGCATGGACGAGGACGCCTGCGCCTATCTGGCCGAAAGCGCTGGGGGCGATCTGCGCAAGGCGTTGGGCTGTCTGGACTTTGCGGTCACGGCAGCGCCCGTGGAAAACGGAGAAAAGCGCATCACCTTGGATATGATCCGGCAGGTCACCCGCCGCACCGCCATGCGCTACGACCGGGAGGGCGATGACCACTACGACATCGTTTCCGCCTATCAGAAGTCCATGCGCGGGTCAGACCCGGACGCGGCGCTGCACTATCTGGCACGTCTGCTGGAGGCGGGAGACCTGCCCTCTGCCTGCCGCCGCCTGATGGTGTGCGCCTGCGAGGATGTTGGGCTTGCCTATCCGCAGATCATCCCCATCGTCAAGGCGGCGGTGGATGCCGCCAACATGGTAGGCCTGCCGGAGGCGCGCTTGCCGCTTGCGGATGCAGTGATTCTGGTGGCCACCAGCCCTAAATCCAACAGCGCCCACGATGCCATCAACGCAGCCATTGCGGACGTACAGGCCGGGCGCACCGGCCCTATCCCGCGTCAGCTGCAAAACAAACACTTTGACGGCGAGGATGCGCTGGTAAAGGGGCAAAATTACAAATATGCCCATAGCTACGCCAACCACTGGGTGCAACAGCAGTACCTGCCGGATGTGCTGAAGGATACGAAATACTACACCTTTGGCGACAACAAGACCGAGCAGGCTGCCCGGGCGTACTGGGCAAAGATCAAAGGGAAAGAAAACGTCTAAACCGTGTAAAAAAGGAGGATCGATATGCGTTACTCAAAACAGCGGGAACTTGTCATGCAGACAGTGGAGCGGCTGTGTGACCACCCGACCGCGGAAGAGATCTACGATAAAGCCGCGCAGGAATGCCCGAACCTGAGCTTGGGCACCGTATACCGCAACCTGAACAGTCTGGTGGAGGCCGGACGGGTGCGCCGGGTATCCATTCCCGGCAAGGCAGACCGCTTTGACCACACCCTGCCGTGGCACAGCCACCTGTACTGCACTGTCTGCGGCGGCGTGACCGACGCCGACGTGGACGGAAAACAGGTGATGGAGCTGGTCAAAAACCAGAAGGGCAGGGTGCAGGATTGCGCCGTGGTGCTGCTGGGCGTGTGCGAGGAGTGCTGCCGCAGGCAGGATGCAGAGGCGGCAGCGGCAGAACGAACATAAAATTTGCGTGTTTCCTCTTGCCCGCAGCGGCCAAACAGGGTATACTAAAGAGTGTCTTTTATAGAATGGCAGAAAATAGAGTTTCGTCGCATGGGGCTGCCCTGCCCGGCGGAGAAGGATGGTTTTTTTGGAATACATTAACTTTGAACATAATACCGTTGCCGCCGAGTTGGTGCGGCAGACCTACGACACCCCGCCGCTGGCCTTTGTGCACAGCTATGGTTGTCAGCAGAACGTCAACGATGGCGAGCGCATCAAGGGCGTGCTGGTGGATATCGGCTACGGCCTGTGCGATAAGCCCGAGGATGCCGACCTGATCCTGTTCAACACCTGCGCTGTGCGCGAGCACGCTGAGCAGCGGGTGTTCGGCAACGTGGGCGCGCTGAAGGGCCTTAAGGAAAAAAAGCCCGGCCTCATCATCGGCCTGTGCGGCTGCATGGCCAACCAGAAGCACGTTGTGGAAAAGCTGCGCAAGAGCTACCCCTATGTGGATCTGGTGTTCGGCGTGGACGGCATCGACACCCTGCCGCAGCTGATTGCCCAGAAACTGCAAAAGCATAAGCGGGTGCTGCTGGACCCGGCGCAGCGTCCGGTCATCGTGGAGAATATCCCCATCCGGCGCGAGAGCGAGTTCCGCGCATGGCTGCCCATCATGTACGGCTGCGATAACTTCTGCACCTACTGCATCGTGCCCTACGTTCGCGGCCGCGAGAAGAGCCGCAAGCCCGGCGATATCCTTGCGGAGTTCCGCAGCCTTGTGGAGGCCGGCTATAAGGAGATCACCCTGCTGGGGCAGAACGTGAACAGCTACGGTAAGGGTCTGGAAGAGCGGATCGATTTCTCCGACCTGCTCAACCTGCTGTGCACCGTGCCCGGCGATTATCATATCCGCTTTATGACCAGCCACCCCAAGGACGCCAGCCATAAGCTGATCGATACCATCGCCGCCCAGCCAAAGCTGTGCAAGCACCTGCATCTGCCGGTGCAGTGCGGCTCTGACCGGCTTTTGCATCAGATGAACCGCCACTATACGGTAGAGCAGTATCTGGAACTCATCGACTATGCCCGCAAGACCGTGCCCGGCATCACCTTCTCCAGCGATATCATCGTGGGCTTCCCCGGCGAGACCGAGGAGGACTTTGTAAAAACGCTGGAACTGGTGCGCAAGGTGGGCTATATGCAGCTGTTCACCTTTATCTATTCCAAGCGCACCGGCACCAAGGCTGCCGAAATGCCGGACCCCACCCCCCGCAAGGAAAAGACCGACCGCATGACCCGCCTGCTGGCAACGCAGGACGAGATCGCCATGGCGCTGGTCAAGGCGCAGGTGGGACAGACCGTCCGGGTGCTGGTGGAGGGCTTTGGCCGCAACGAGGGCACCCTTTCCGGCCGGTTGGACAACAATCTGACCGTGGAGTTTGACGCCGACCCGGCACTGCTGGGCAGCTATGCGACCGTACATCTTACCGGTGCCCGCGCCACCGTGCTGTTGGGCGAGCTGGAAGCATAAAAAAGTGATTCCGGGGCAAACTGCCCCAGAAAGAATAAAAACAATAAGGAGAACCCAATCATGGATTGCATTGATCTTTTCAAGCGTGCCGCTATGGCACTTCAGACCGACCCCCGCTACGTCATTCTGGATCAGGCCCGTAAGGCAAACGATAAGGATGAGGAACTGCAGAACCTGATCGGCGAGTTCAATCTGGCTCGTATGGACCTGAACAACGAGATCGGCAAGAACGAGCGCGATGACGCCCGCATCGCTGAACTGAACGAGAAGGTGAACAGCCTCTACGGCCAGATCATGGGCAACGAGGGCATGGTGGCATACAACGAGGCCAAGCGCGAGTGTGAGAATCTGGTCAACTATATCGACGCCATCATCAACACCGCCATGAACGGCGGCGACCCCATGACCGTGCAGGAGCCTTCTGCCTCCTGCACCGGCAGCTGCTCCACCTGCGGCGGCTGCCACTGAGCAGAGTTTTCATCGGAACGCGGCTGTGCAACACAGACCGCGTTTTGTTTGCACCGGCGGTTACAGCCCGCAAACCAGCTGACGGAACCATACAAGGGAAAGAGGAAAAACCATGGCAGAGCTTTCGCCCATGATGCAGCAGTATCTTGAAATCAAAAACCAACATAAGGACGAAATTCTTTTTTACCGCATCGGCGATTTTTACGAGATGTTCTTCGACGATGCCGTCACGGCCTCCCGGGAACTGGATCTTACCCTTACCGGCAAGCAGTGCGGCCTTGCGGAGCGTGCTCCCATGTGCGGCGTGCCCTTCCACAGCTACGAGGGCTATGTGGCGCGCCTGATCGCCAAGGGGTATAAGGTGGCTATCTGCGAGCAGGTGGAGGACCCCGCCAAGGCCAAGGGGCTTGTCAAGCGGGACATCATCCGGGTGGTCACCCCCGGTACGGTCATTGAAAGCAGTATGCTGCAGGATGACCGCAACAACTACATTGCCAGCCTGTACCTCAAGGGCAAAAAGGCAGGTCTGTGCTTTGCGGATGTTTCCACCGGTACGGCGCATATCACTGAACTGACGGCGGATAAGATCGCCCCGGCGGTCACTACCGAACTGTGCCGTTACCACCCCAGCGAGGTGCTGCTGAACCCCGGTCTGCTGGACTGCCGCGAGGTGACCGCTTACATCAAAAAGAACATGAACTGCTCGGTGGAACTGGTCGAGGACGAGCGCTATGCGCCGGGGCTGGTGGCCTCTGCGCTGGAAGAACAGTTTGGCCGCGACTGGCCGCAGACCACCGGCATAGCCGCCGAGGGTCTTGTGCGCTTTGCCATGGCCGCGCTGCTGGAATATCTGCACGATACTCAGATCAAGGGCGTGGAGCGGTTAAAAACCGTTATTACTTACAACGAAGCCCAGTTCATGCGGCTTTCGCCGGTCACCCGCGCAAACCTTGAATTGACCGAGACCCTGCGCGGGCGCGAAAAGCGCGGCACCCTGCTGTGGGTGCTGGATAAGACCAGCACCGCCATGGGCAAGCGGATGCTGCGCAGCTGGATCGAGCAGCCGCTTATTTCCAGCCAACTCATCAACCACCGCCTGAACGCCGTGGAGGCGCTGGTGCGCCAGACCATGGTGCGCGGCGACCTGACTGAGGAACTGCACTACATCGCGGATCTGGAACGCCTGATGACCCGCACGGTGTACGGCTCTGCTACCCCCAAGGAGATCTACACGCTTGCCCAGACCTGCGACCGGCTGCCCAGTCTGCGCAAGCAGGCGGAGGGCTGCAATTGCCCGGAACTTTCCGAACTTGCTGCCGGTATCGACCCGCTGGAAGATATCAAGGCGCGCATTTATGCCGCAGTAGACCCGGATGCACCCTCCACCCTCAAGGATGGCGGTGTCATTGCCAAGGGCTACCACGCTGAAGTGGACGAGTTACGCTCTATCCGGGATAACACAAAAGGTGTGCTGGCGCAGCTGGAAGCCCGCTTGCGGCAGGAGACCGGAATCCCCAAACTGAAAATCGGCTATAACCATGTGTTTGGCTACTTCATCGAGGTGAGCAACTCCTACAAGAATCTTGTGCCGGAGACCTATATCCGCAAGCAGACCCTCACCTCTGGCGAGCGGTACATCACGCAGGAACTGAAGGAGTTGGAAAGCAAGATCCTTGGCGCGCATGAGCGGCTCATCTCGCTGGAGCACCGCCTGTTTGACGAACTGCTGGAAAGCATCGGCGCCCAGCTGGACCGCATCCAGCGCACCGCCAACGCCATCGCCCAGCTGGACGTGCTGGCTGCGCTGGCGCAGGTGGCTGCGGAAAACAACTACTGCCGCCCCGTGGTGGACGACAGCGACGCGCTGACCATCACCGAGGGGCGGCACCCCGTGGTGGAGCAGGTGCTCAAGGGCAGTATGTTCGTGCCCAACGATACCACCCTCAACTGCACCACCGACCGCTGCCTCATCATCACCGGCCCCAACATGGCAGGTAAATCCACCTATATGCGTCAGAATGCCCTGATTGCCCTGATGGCACAGATCGGCTCCTTTGTGCCGGCTTCCAGCTGCCATGTGGGCGTGGTGGACGCCATCTTCACCCGCATCGGCGCATCGGACGACCTTGCCGCAGGCCAGTCCACCTTTATGGTGGAGATGACTGAGGTGGCCGAGATCCTGAAAAACGCCACCGCCAAAAGCCTTGTGGTGCTGGACGAGATCGGTCGCGGCACCTCCACCTTTGACGGCATGAGCATCGCCCGCGCCGTGGTGGAGCATATCGCAGACCCTGCCAAGGGGCTGGGCTGCAAGACCCTGTTTGCCACCCACTATCACGAGTTGACCGAGCTGGAGGGTACCGTGGAGGGCGTAAAAAACTACAACATCGCGGTCAAAAAGCGCGGTGAGGATATCACTTTCCTGCGGCGCATCGTGCGCGGCCCCGCCGATGACAGCTACGGCATCGAGGTGGCAAAGCTGGCCGGTCTGCCCGGCAGCGTGACCCGCCGCGCCCACGAGGTGCTGCGCACGCTGGAGGCCTCTGCTCCTAAAAACAAGGTAGAGCAGATGGATTTTGACGCCTTGCAGGAGTATAATTCCCCGGCAGTGCCCAGCGAGATGATGGAAAAGCTGGAAGCCGTGGATGTGGAAACGCTTACTCCCATTGAAGCACTGAACTTTTTGTACGAACTGAAAAAGACCCTCAAGGGCAGCCTGAACGGCTGACCGTAAAAATCAACCACAGGGGAGGGAAAAACTATGGCAGTCATCCATGTTCTGGATAAACATACCGCTGAACTGATCGCCGCCGGTGAGGTGGTGGAACGCCCGGCATCGGTGGTCAAGGAACTGCTGGAAAACTCCATTGACGCCGGTGCAACGCAGGTCACCGTCAGTATCGAGTCCGGCGGCGTAAAGCTGATCGAGATCAGCGATAACGGCACCGGCATTGATGCCGAGTATATCCCAACGGCCTTCATCCGGCACGCTACCAGCAAAATTGAAAAACCGGAAGATTTGAACAGTATCCATACGCTGGGCTTCCGGGGCGAGGCACTGGCTTCCATTGCCAGCGTTGCGCGGGTAGAACTGCTCACCCGAACCGAGGTGGACGAGTTTGCCACCTGCTACCGCATCGCTGGCGGCGAGGAGCAGGGCAGGGAGCCTGCCGCCCGCGCCGTGGGCACCACCATCCGGGTGCAGGATCTGTTCTACAACACCCCCGCCCGCATGAAGTTCCTCAAAAAGGACTCCAGCGAGGGCACCTTTGTGGCAGATAATGTAGGTCATGTGGCGCTCAGCCACCCGGAGGTCAGCGTCAAATTCATCCGGGAAGGCAAGCTGCAATACGTCACCCCGGGCGATGGTCAGCTGCGCAGCGCCGCCTACGCGGTGCTTGGCCGGGAGTTCAGCCGCGACCTCATCGAGGTACAGTCCGAGGAAGGGCTGTACCGCGTCACCGGCCTGATCACCCCGCCCAAAAGCTGCCGCGCCAGCCGCAGTATGCAGCATTTCTACATCAATGGCCGCTATGTGCGCAACCGCACCATCATGGCGGGCATGGAAATGGCCTTTAAGGGTACGACCATGCAGGGCAAGTTCCCGGGCGGCATCCTGCTGCTGGAAATGCCCACCGACCTTGTGGACGTCAATGTCCACCCGGCAAAGATCGAAGCCCGCTTTGCCCGGGAAAATGATGTGTTTGATGTTGTTTACCATGCAGTCAAGCTGGCGCTGGCACAGCCCGGCACCGGGGAACGCCGTTTCACCTTTGAAGCAGACGAAAAAGTAAAAACTGAAAATAAAAACGATATACAGGATGAACATTCTGTAAAGGATAATCACTTTACAGGGCTTTCTGCCGTCATTCCGGGTCAGGCAGACCCCGGTACGTTGCCCACGCAGCGCTGGGAAGCCTCGCGGCCGTCGCGCCCTGCCGTTGCACCAGCTCAAACACCTTCTCACATTGACAAGGGCGTCTTGGCAACGACAGCCCCTTCTTTTTCACCTATAACTGCATTACACAGGATACGGCCACAGGAGGCTTGTTCTTCTGCACCCGCAGCGGCTGTGCCCTCGTGGCGGCAGTCTGGCCCCGCAGAGGATATTCTGGACCCGGTAGTCACCCTCCACAGCCCGGAAAAACCGGATGCAACCGAAGTCCAGCCCGCGCCGCAGCCCTTCCGGACAGCAGCCGGTGAGGCACAGCTGGATGTGCACCCGGAAACGGACACCGCAACTGACCCGCCGCTGGATCACATGGCAGCATGGAACACCGTGCCTGCCGCCCCGGAGATCGAAGCCGCCTCGGTGCCGTATCAGCCGGAGGAACCCGAGCAGCCGATACAGACCGAGCAGCTGGGCTTTGATATGCCGCAGGGGGAAGCGCCGCTGCGCTATGTGGGCGAAGTATTCCGCACCTATATTCTTGCCGAGCGGGGAGACGAACTGTGCTTGATCGATAAGCACGCCGCCCACGAGCGCCAACTGTACGAAAAGCTTGCCGCGAATTACGGCAATGTGCCCAGCCAGCTGCTGCTGCAGCCCGCTGCCATCGACCTCTCCGCAGAGGAAAAGCAGGCGCTGCTGGAAAACCAGCCCCTGCTGGAAAACGCCGGGTTGGATGTAGCCGACTTTGGCGGCAGCACTGTGCTGCTGCGCGCCGTGCCTGCGGATGTAGAACCGCAGAACGCCGAAGATTTGTTAGTGGAAATCGCTGACCGCCTGCTCAAGGGCAGCCGGGACGCGCTGAACGAGCACACCGAGTGGGTGCTGCACTCCATCTCCTGCCGCGCCGCCATCAAGGCGGGGGACAAGTCCTCCCCGCAGGAGCTTATGGCACTGGCCGAGAAGATCCTCTCCGGCGAGGTGCCGCCCTTCTGCCCCCATGGCCGTCCCTGCGTGCTCAAGCTTACCCGAAAGGAGTTGGAAAAGCAGTTTGGACGCATCGTGTAATGCAAAACCCGCCGTGGTGGCTGTGGTAGGCCCCACCGCCACCGGCAAGACCGCGCTGGGTGTTGCGCTGGCGCAGCAGTTCTCCGGCGAGGTCATCAGCGCCGATTCCATGCAGATCTACAAAGGGCTGGATGTGGGCACCGCCAAGGTCACCCCGCAGGAGACCTGCGGCATCCCGCACCACGGCGTGGACATCCTCACCCCGGAAAAGACCTTCAGCGTGGCGGATTTTACCGCGCTGGCAGGGGAGTATATTCAGGATATCACCGCCCGGGGGCATCTGCCGCTGCTGGTAGGCGGCACCGGCCTGTATGTGCAGAGCCTTTTGTACGGTGTGCGCTTTACTGCCGAAAAAGCCCCGGACGGTCTGCGCGAGCAGTTGACTGCCGAACTGGAGGCCATTGGCCCGGAGGCCATGTACGCAAAACTGCAAGCCGTGGACCCCGAGGCTGCCGCCGCCATCCACCCCAATAATAAGGTGCGTGTGCTGCGTGCGCTGGAGCACTACCACGCCACCGGCAAGCGTCTCAGCGAACAAAAGGCCGATTCTCTGCCGCCGGAGCGCCCCTACCGCAGCCTTGTGCTGGGGCTGGATTTCCCGGACCGCGCAGCGCTGTACCGCCGCATTGACCTGCGGGTGGACAAAATGCTGGAGGCCGGGCTTTTAGCCGAGGCTGAATACGTCTGGCGCAGCCGCGAAACCTTCCGCACTGCCGCACAGGCCATTGGCTATAAAGAATTTTTTCCGTATTTCCAGCAGACTGCCGCGCTTGAGGCCTGCACCGAAAAACTCAAGCAGGCCTCCCGCAACTACGCCAAGCGCCAGCTGACATGGTTCCGCCACATGGACGGGGTCACATGGCTGGACGCCGGGGCTGCGGACGTGCGGCAGACTGCCCTGCGTCTGACCCAAGACTTTTTATCGAAAGGATGATCCTTATGCCGGAAACCCCTCAGGAACCGCGCCACAAGCTTTCTGCGCTTACTACATTGGCGGCTGTGCTGGCTACCTTTTTGCTGGCGGCGGCAGCGTATGTCTGCTGGCAGGCGGCGCACATCCTTTTCCCCCAGAACGTCTACGAAACGGCGCTGCCCATCACCATCTCCGATGCCATTGAAGCGGATGGCGTGCTGCTGTTTGACGAGACCTGCATTTCCGGCAGCGGCAATCTGGGCTACCTTGTCTCGGACGGCGAGCGGGTGTCGGCGGGCACTGCCGTTGCAGAGCTGTACACCGATGCAAATCAGGCGGTGCTGCGCCAGCAGCTGACCCAGCTTACCAGCCAGATCGGCCTTTTGCAGCGCTCCCAGAACACCGCAGCCACCCAGCTGGACGGCCTGCTCAAGGAGCGCTCCGGTGCACTGTATGACCTGCTGGACGCATTGGATACCGCCCGCTATAGCGATGTGAATGAAAGCGCTGATACTTATTTACTGGCGCAGAACAAGCTGTGGATCACCACCGGCGATACCGCCGGCTTTGCGGATCAGATCGCGCTGCTTGCCCAGCAGGCACAGACCGTGCAGGCACAGCTGGGCAACCCCACCCAGATCACTGCCCCCACCACCGGCTACTTTGTCCGGGCTGCCAGCAGCGGTCGGCTGAACGCCGGGGCTGCGGACATTCTGGCGCAAAGCCCGGAACAACTCAAGGCCTATCTGGACTCCGACCCCGAGATGCCGCTGGATGGCTGTGTGGGCAAGCTGGTGTCCGGGTTCAGCTGGCAGTACGCCGGGGTGTGCTCGGCAAAGCAGGCCGAAAAGCTGCTGGGCGCGGATGGCAAGCCTCTGCGCACAGCGGTGGAGATCAGCTTTCCCGGCCAGAGTGATGCCGCTCTGCGTGCCACCGTTACCGAGGTGACCATTGATGCAGAAAAGGATGTTGCCCGCTTTGTGCTGCAATGCAATTCTATCAACGGCGATGTGCTGTGCCTCAACCACGCCCGCGCCCGCATCAGCACCGGCGAGAGCACCGGCCTGCGGGTGCCTGCCGCAGCGGTGCACTACCTCAAGGAGGACGGCACTGAGGCCGAGACCCAGGGCGAAAATTATATCCCCGGTGTGTACGTCAAGTACGGCAACATCGCCCGCTTCTGCAAGATCGACCCTGTGGATGCCGACCATCCGCTGGTCACAGAAGAGGATTACATCCTTGTTTTGCCCAAGGGAACAGACGGTTCTGTCAGTCAGGTAAGGCTTTATGACGAAATAATCGTCTCCGGACAAAATTTATATGACGGAAAGCTTTTGTAGTTATTGACATCTGCTGAAAAAAATCAGATAATAGTAAAAGCTATTTGCATTCTTTTTGCAAAGAACGCCAGGCAGCCGGGCGCTGCCCGAATGAAAGGAGCAGATAATTATGTCTTTGCTGGATAGCATTAAAAAGGGCCTGATGGGCGAAGGGGACGAGTACGAGGACCAGTACATCGATGACGGCCCCCAGATGGTGAACAACAACAGCGGCGTTGGCATCGGGATGGACGAAGAGACCGAGGAGCCTGCCGAGGGCACCAGCAAGAAGAACAAGGTGGTCAACATCCATGCCACCACCCAGCTCAAGGTGGTTCTGGTCAAGCCCGAGCGGTTCGAGGATGCCAGCACCATTGCCGACCATCTGAACAACAAGCGTACTGTGGTGCTGAATCTGGAGTCCACCAACAAGGAGGTCTCCCGCCGTCTGGTAGACTTCTTGTCCGGCGTGGCCTATGCCAACAACGGCCAGATCAAGCGCGTAGCCAACAGCACCTTTATCATTACCCCGTACAACGTGGATATCATGGGTGATCTGCTGGACGAACTGGAGAACAATGGCGCATTCTATTGATCCGGCAGCCGGTGCGGTGCGGGGCTTTGTGCCCGCCCGCAACGATGAGGAACGCTATCTCATGCGGCATATCGAGGATCTTGCCGATGCGGCTTTTTCCCGCGGCATAGCCCGGTACTCTGCGTTCCTCAGCGACCGGGAGCAGGATCTTGCCCGGGCGGCACTGGGGCGTGCCGGTGTGCGGGACGGCTGGCGTTTTGACGGCGGCTGGCCCGAGGCCGAGCGCCGGGTGCTCTGTCTGGAGCCGGAGTACAGCTACGGCGAGTGTCCGGTGCGCTGCGTACAGCTGCAATGCCGGGCACTGCCCGGTGCGGCACTTCCGGCGCACAAAGACTATCTGGGCAGCCTGATGGGGCTTGCCCTCAAACGCGAGGCACTGGGCGATATCCTGCTGCCTGCCGATGCGCCGGGCACAGCCTATGTGTTCGCGCTGGAACCGGCGGCAAAGCTTATCTGCCGGGAGTTGTGTCAGGCGGGACGCACAGAGGTGTCCACCCGCCTGCTGGAGCCAGAAGAGATCCCGGCCTTTCCTGCACCGGAGCGGCAGCTGCTTACTGCCACCGTGTCCTCCCTGCGGCTGGATGCGGTGCTCTCTGCCATGATGCACGTCAGCCGCGGCACTGCTGCGGAGCTGATCGAGGCGGGCAGGGTAGAGATCAACCATCTGCCGGTAGAAAAGCCCCATGCCCCCGTATACGAGCAGGATGTGTTCACCGTGCGCGGCAAGGGCCGCTTCCGGCTGACTGCATTGCCCGGGAAAAGTAAAAAAGATCGTTCGATCATTGAGTTCTTTCAATATTAAAAGCTATGGGAGGAAATAACTATGCTGACCCCGCAGGATGTCCGCTCTGTACAATTTGAAAAAAACCTCCGCGGCTACCGTACAGAGGACGTGGATCGTTTTCTGGACAAGGTCGAGGAGCAGCTGCAGCAGAACGATGCGCAGGCAGAGCAGCTGCGTAAGCAGATCGCAGATCTGACCGCAGAGAACCAGAAACTCAAGGGCGAGCTGCAAAGCTTTGAGGCTGATGGCGATATGCTCAAGAGCGCACTGATCAATGCGCAGCGCATGGGCGAAAACGTGATCCGCGAAGCAAACCAGAAGGCCGAGGAGATCATCCACCGCGCAAATCTGCGGGGCGACGATATCATCCGTGACGCCAACGAACTGCTGCAAAAGGCGAGCGACCGCGCAGACGAGATCGAGAACGAGGCCAACGAAAAGCGTCTGGCTGAGGAGAGGGAGTACGACCGCGTCCGTCTGGAGGTCACCCGCTTCAAGTCGGATGTGCTCAACCTGTACCGCAGCCATGTGGAGTCTTTGAGCCGTCTGCCGGAGTTCCAGAAGGACACCAAGGACGCTGAAAAGGACGCCCCCGCACAGGACGCAGCGCCTGCGCAGGACTCTGCCGCAGAGCAGCCCGCTGCACAGCCCGAGGCTGCCCCCGCAGCCGATGCAGCAACCCCAGCCGAGCAGCCTGCCGCTAAGGCTGCTGAACCCACCGAAACCACCGAGCCTGCCGCCTCTGCCGATGATGACAAGGCGGCTGACAGCAGCGAGGATTTCTGGGCAAAGGACGAAAGCCAGCTCAAGCTGGACCCGCCTCCTGCTGATATGAAGCCGGACGAGCCGGACTACGATGCTTTTCAGGGCGTCAAGTTCAGCGAGTAAGGCACCCAACGCAAAAATAGAGGAGAGTGTAAACCATTGGCTAAGAACAAATCGCAGTACGACAGTACGTTGAATCTGCCCAAGACCCTGTTTGAGATGCGCGCCGGTCTGCCCAAAAAGGAACCGGTCATGCTCAAGGACTGGGATGACAACGACCTGTACAACCAGCTCATGAAGCACAACGAGGGTAAGCCCCAGTTCATTCTGCACGACGGCCCTCCGTATGCAAACGGCAACATCCACATGGGCACCGCCCTGAACAAGATCATCAAGGATATCATCATCCGTGAAAAGAACATGGAGGGCTATCAGGCTCCCTATGTGCCCGGCTTTGATACCCACGGCCTGCCCATTGAGTTGAAGGCTCTGTCCTCGGTCGGCGACAAGAAGAAGGACATCTCCAAGCTGGAGCTGCGCCAGATCTGTGAAAAGTTTGCCACCGAGCACATTGATATCATGAGCGACCAGTTCAAGCGTCTGGGCGTCATCGGTGACTTCGAGCACCCCTACCTGACCCTGAAGCCTGAATTTGAGGCACGTCAGATCGAGATTTTCGGCGAGATGGCCAAGAAGGGCTACATCTACAAGGGCCTCAAGCCCGTGTACTGGTGCCCGGACTGCCGCACTGCGCTGGCAGAAGCCGAGATCGAGTACGGCGAGGATGACTGCGATTCTATCTTTGTGCGCTTCCACGTCTCTCAGGACCCCAACGGTGTGCTGGCAAAGTACGGTATCCCCATGGATAAGACCTACTTCGTCATCTGGACCACCACCACATGGACCCTGCCCGCCAACGAGGCCATCTGCCTGAACGGTCAGTTCGAGTACTCCTTCGTCAAGATCGGCGAGGAGTACCACATCATGGCCACCGATCTGGTCAAGAGCGTCATGGACGCCTGCCACATCGAGAACTACGAGATCGTGGGCGAGCCCGTTTCCGGCGCTGAGTTCGAGTTGATGCGCTATAATCACGTCTACCTGCCCAAGGAGGGCTGGGTCATTCTGGGCGACCACGTCACGCTGGAAAGCGGTTCTGGCTGCGTGCACACCGCAGGCGGCCACGGCGTGGATGACTTCAACGTCTGCCAGAAGTATCCGCAGGTGCCCATCACCGTGCCTGTGGACGACGGCGGTTACCTGACCGAACTGGCCGGTAAGTACGCTGGTCAGCGCGTATGGGCAGCCAACAAGACCATTTTGGCCGACCTGACTGCCTCCGGCGCTGTGATGGGTCAGGTGCACATCAAGCACCAGTACCCCCACTGCTGGCGCTGCCACAACCCCATCATCTTCCGCGCTACCGAGCAGTGGTTCTGCTCCATTGCCAAGTTCCGCGAGGACGTGTACAAGGCTATTGATACCGTCACTTGGATGCCGGATTGGGGTCACGACCGCATGACCGGTATGGTGCGCGACCGCAACGACTGGTGCATCAGCCGCCAGCGCACCTGGGGCGTGCCCATCCCCGCTTTCTACTGCAAGAAGTGCGGCACCTACCACATCACCGATGCTACCATCAAGGCTGTCAGCGCCCTGTTCCGCAAGGAAGGCTCTGACGCATGGTATAAGTACGATGCCGAGCAGATCATCCCCGCAGGCGAGGTGTGCGAAAAGTGCGGCGCCTCCGAGTGGGAGAAGGACACCGACATCATGGACGTCTGGTTCGACTCCGGTTCTACCCACGCTGCTGTGCTGGACGAGCGCCCTGAACTGCATTTCCCCGCCGATATGTATATGGAAGGCGGCGACCAGTTCCGCGGCTGGTTCCAGTCCAGCCTGCTGACCAGCGTTGCAAGCAAGGGCTGCGCACCCTATAAGTCCGTGCTGTGCCACGGCTGGGTGGTGGACGAGCAGGGCAAGCAGATGCACAAGAGCGCCGGCAACGGCGTGGAGCCCAGCGAGATCATCAAGGACTACGGCGCCGATATCATCCGTCTGTGGGTGGCTTCTTCTGACTACACCGTGGACGTGCGCGCCGGTAAGAACATCTTCAAGCAGCTCAGCGAGGCTTACCGTAAGATCCGCAACACCGCCCGCTTCATTTTGGGCAATCTGGACGGCTTTGACCCCAACACCGATTGTGTGGCAGATGACCAGCTGCAGGATATCGACCGCTGGGCACTGGCTGCGCTGGATGACCTGATCGTCAACACCAACGCAGGCTACGCTGTGTACGACTTCAACAAGGTCTACCACGCCGTGTACAACTTCTGCGTGGTGGCCATGTCCAACTTCTATCTGGACGTCACCAAGGATCGTCTGTACTGCACCAACGGCGCAGCCCGCAAGGCAGCCCAGACCACCATGTACAAGATCCTTGTCGCTCTGGACAAGATCATTGCCCCCATCCTGTGCTTCACCAGTCAGGAGATCTGGGACTTCATGCCCAAGACCGAGGGCATGAACAAGTATGTGGTGTTTGAGCAGATGCCCAAGGCTGGCCAGTACGCCGCCGACGATGCCTTCAAGGCAAAGTGGGCACAGCTGATCGCCGTGCGCGACGAGGTCAAGAAGGTGCTGGAGCAGGCCCGTGCCGAAAAGCTGATCGGCGCTTCTCTGGAAGCTTCTGTCACCCTGTACTGCAATGATGCCGTCTATGACCTGCTGAACAGCATCCCCATGGACGAACTGGCCGACCTGATGATCGTCTCCCATGTGGAACTGGTCAAGGGCGAGGGCGGCGCTGCCAGCGCTGTCGAGGGCTTGGGCGTTGCAGCTGCACACGCCACCGGCGAAAAGTGCGAGCGCTGCTGGAAGTACTCTGCCTCCATCGGCAGCCACCCCGCACACCCCACCCTGTGCGCACGCTGCGCCAGCGTTGTGGAAGCATAAGCGTCCCGCATCAATACAAATCTGTTTTGTAAAAGGGCGGCGCTCCCTTGACCGGGGAGCGCCGTTTTTTATAACAGAAACGAGGTAGCTAATGGCATTTATACTCTTTAATCTGGCAGCTGTTGCCGCGCTGATCGGTATTGACCAGCTGATCAAGCTGTGGGCAGTGCAGGCTTTGCAGCCGGTAGGCGCTATGCCGCTCATCCCCCATGTGGTGGAGCTGCGGTTCGTGCTCAATCCGGGCATGGCCTTCAGTCTGCTCAGCGGCAAACAGCTGTTCCTTATCATCGCCACCAGCGTGGCGCTGCTGGCAGTGGCCTATGGACTGTTTTTCCGCAGCCGCGGCAAGCGCCTGCAGCAGGCAGCGCTGGTACTGGTGCTGGGCGGAGGCATCGGCAACCTGATCGACCGCGTGCTCAACGGCGAGGTAGTGGACTACATCAACCTGCTGTTCATGCGCTTTGCCGTGTTCAATTTTGCGGATATCTGTGTCTGCGTGGGCGTGGCACTGTGGGTGCTGGTGATCTTTCTGGACGAGGTCCACGCCGATGATGCCGCCTCTAAGGAGCAGTAAACCATGGAACAGCGTGAATTTATCGTAGAGCAGGAGACTGCCGGGCAGCGCATCGACCGCTTTCTCAGCGGCGAGGACACCGGCCTGTCCCGCTCGGCGCTGCAGGCTCTGGTGGCCGAGGGCCATGTGCAGTGCAACGGCAAGGCTGTGGCCAAAAGCCTGAAACTCAAGGCAGGGGACACCGTGCTGCTGGAGATCCCGGACGCAAAGCCCATCGAGGCCGTGCCGCAGGATATCCCGCTGGAGATCGTCTACGAGGACGCCCACCTGCTGGTTGTCAATAAGCCCAAGGGCATGGTGGTGCACCCCGCACCCGGCAACCCGGACGGCACGCTGGTCAATGCCTTGCTGTGGCACTGCAAGGGCAGCCTTTCCGGCATTGGCGGCGAGATCCGTCCCGGCATCGTCCACCGCATCGATAAGGACACCAGCGGTCTGCTGGTGGTGGCAAAGGATGACGCCACCCACATCGGCCTTTCCCAGCAGATGGCAGTGCACAGTGTGGAGCGTGCCTACCAGACAGTGGTCTACGGCGGATTTGCACAGGACGAGGGCTTTGTGGAAGCAAACCTTGGCCGCAGCAAGACCGACCGCAAAAAAATGGCAGTCTACCCGGCCACCGAGCCCCACACCAAGTACGCCTACACCGGCTATAAGGTGCTGGAGCGGCTGGGGGAATTCACCCTGCTGGAGTGCCGCCTAAAGACCGGGCGCACCCATCAGATCCGTGTGCACATGGCCTCTATCCACCATCCGGTGGCAGGGGATCCGGTGTACGGCCCCCACAACTGCATCACCAGCCTGCACGGCCAGTGCCTGCACGCCAAAACGCTGGGCTTTATCCACCCCATCACCGGGGAGCAGCTGCGGTTCGATTCCGAACTGCCGGACTACTTTACCCATTTTCTCGCAACTCTCAGGAGGAAAAACACATGAACGATTCTCTGGCATCCACTTTGGTGCTCTGTGATCTGGATAACCTGCTGCTGGGCGAGGATGGCAATCTGACCCAAGTGGTGCGGGATGTTTTGCAGCTGTTCAGCAGCCGCGGCGGCAGACTGACCGTTTTTTCGCAGCGCTCCCCGCGTGCCGTGCGCTCCATTCTGGGCAGCGTGCGTCTGGCTGCGCCTGCGCTGGTGTGTGGCGGCACCATGGCCTACCACTATGCCGACGGTAACCGGGTGCCCCTGTGCAGCTTTGCCCAGCAGCAGGAACTTTTGGCCTGCCTGCCGGATACCCCCGGCGTGGGCGTTGCCGTGCAGATGCAGGACGGCACCACCCGGGTGCTGCGCATGAGCACTGCGCTGGAGCGCCACCTGCGGCAGGAGTGGACCCCTTATCTGCTGGCAAACGCCGCCGATATCCACCCCGAGCAGGTGCTGCGAGTGCTGCTATATCAGGACAGCAAGTCTGTGCCCCTGATCTCGCTGGCAGAAAAGGCCATCGGGGATCATGTTGCCCTGCTGGGCGAGCGCATCGCCCCGGATACCATTGTCCTCACCCCCAAGCGTATCTCTGGCCGGGAAATGCTGGACACTGTCTGCACTATGGCGCAGTTGGGTGCGGAGCAGGTTCTGGTGCTGGCGGGCGGTCAGCCCATGCTGGAACTGGTGCAGGCCGTGGAGCACAGCGCAGTGGCCGCCGATGCCCCGGCAGAGTTGCGCCTTGCCGCCGGGCAGGTCACCCTGACGGATGCCGCCGGCGGCGCTGCCGTGGAGGTTTTGTACCGCATGGTGCGTGCCGCTGAAAAATCTGTGTAAAATTTATGCAAGGCCCTCTGCAATTTTTCCGCAGAGGGCTTTCTTTTTAGTAAAAAATCAGGTAAAATGGGAGAAGAACCTATGCCGAACAAAAAATGCCGCGAAGGGCTGTTTCTGCTGCTGTGCCTTGCCGCTGCAGGGGTCTGTGCTGTACTGGCGTTCCGTTTCGCAGTGCCGCTGCAGGCGCAAACGCCGCAGACGCTGCCGGATACAAAGGAACTGGCGGCGTATACGCAGGTGGAACTGAACACAGCCGATGCAGACGCTTTGTGCACCCTGCCCGGTGTCGGCCCCCGCAATGCACAGGCCATTCTGGACTACCGGGCGCAGTACGGCCCATTTGCACGGGTGGAGGATGCCGCGCAGGTGCCGGGTATTACCCGCGCAATGGTGGATTCATGGGCGGGGCAGGCGTATGTCCGCTAGGGTGCATCTGAAAAAGGGCACAGCCCGCTTGCTACCTTGGTCAAAGAGGAAATACGGAGATATACTGTTATGAGTGACGAATCGATCTTTATCAACCGCGAACTGAGTTGGCTGGATTTCAACCGCCGCGTTCTGGCGCTGGGCAAGGACAAGAACGTCCCGCTGGGCGAGCGGATCAAGTTTCTGGCAATTTACGGCTCCAATCTGGACGAGTTTTTCATGGTGCGCGTAGGCTCCTTGCAGGAGCGCGCAAACCTTGAGCAGAGCAAGACCAAAAAGGAAAAGCGGGAAAACAAGACCAACATGACCGCCGCCGAGCAGCTGGCTGCCATTATGCCCAAAACGGCGCAGTTGCAGGAGGAATGCGATAAATTCTACGCAAAAGCGCTGGAAAATCTGGCAGAGAACGGCTACCATAAGGTGGATTTCGATCACCTGACCAAGGAAGAGGAGCATCTCTGGAAAAAATACTTCCAGTCGGAACTGTTCCCCATCCTCAGCCCGCAGATCGTGGATAACCGCCACCCGTTCCCGTTTTTGCGCAACAAGGAGATCTACCTTGGCGCGCTGCTCAAGGAAAAGCACACCCAAGAGCAGAGCCTTGGCATCGTGCCCATCTCCAGCCAGATGGAGCGGATGCACTTCATCAAAAAGGACGGCGCAGTGCAGTTTGCCCTTACCGAGGAACTGGTGCTGCACTATGCGTCCAGCATCTTCGGCAAGGATTCCATGCAGGAAAAGTGCCTGTTCCGGGTCACCCGCAACGCGGATATCGACGTAAAAGAGGGCATGATGGATCACGATATCGACTATCGTGAGATCATGTCCGAGTTGCTCAAGCGCCGCCGCAAGCTGGCCGCTGTCCGTTTGCAGATCACCCCCGCCCCCGCACCGGAGGTGGAGCGGCTGCTGTGCAGCCGTCTGGAACTGACACGCAAGCGGGTGTTTTTGCAAAAGAGCCCGTTGGATCTCAGCTTCTTCTTCAAGCTTTCCGGCCGCATGGAGGCCGAGGGTCACCCGGCGCTGTTCTACACCCCCGCACGCCCCATGCTGCCGCCGCCGGACTATGATCTGGCTGCCGAGGTGCAGAAGCATGACGTGCTGCTCAGCTACCCGTACCAGTCCATCCGTCCCTTTATCACCATGCTCAAAAAGGCCGCACAGGACCCGGACGTTATCTCCATCAAGATGACCCTCTACCGAATGGCGCGGGAGTCCCAGATCGTGCAGGCGTTGATGGAGGCCGCCGAAAACGGCAAGGAAGTGGTAGCGCTGGTGGAACTGCGCGCTCGCTTTGACGAGCAGAACAACATCGACTGGTCCAAGCAGCTGGAAAGCGCCGGCTGCACCGTCATCTACGGCTTCGAGGACTACAAGGTGCACTCCAAGCTGACCCTTATCACCCGCAAGGGCGCAGAGGGCTACTCCTACATCACCCAGATCGGTACCGGCAACTACAACGAAAAAACCAGCGAACTGTATACCGATTATTCCTTCATCACCGCAGACGAGCGCATCGGCGAGGAAGCCTCCAAGGTGTTCCGCAATCTGGCCGTGCAGCAGCTTACCGAGGAAAGCGACAAGATGCTGGTAGCCCCGCTGCGCTTCAAGAGCGTGCTGCTGGACGAGATGGATCACGTCATCGCTGCCGCCCGCATGGGCCGCCCGGCCTCCATGATCCTGAAAAACAACTCCATCAGCGACCGGGACATCATCCTGAAATTGCAGGAGGCCAGCTGCGCCGGGGTACGCATTGATATGATCGTGCGCGGCATCTGCTGCGTGCGTGCAGAGGTGCCCGGCAAGACCGAGAACCTGCACATCCGCAGTCTGGTGGGACGGTATCTGGAGCATGGCCGCATTTACAGCTTCTTTGATGGCACCCACACCCGTATTTATATTGCCTCCGGCGATTTCCTCACCCGCAATACCGAGTGCCGCGTGGAAGTCGGTGTGCGGGTGGAGGACCCCGTTCTGGTGCAAAAACTCACCAATATCCTTCAGCTGCAGCTGCGGGATAACGTCAACGCCCGGGTCATGGATGCCAGCGGCAGCTACCAGAAGGTGAAGCCCGCCGAGGGCGAGCCGCTGGTCAACAGCCAGATGGGAATGTACGAGTTGCTGCGCAACGATTGGCAGCACCCCGAGCCGTGGAAGTGCACCACCCCCGCCCCGAAAGCGGAAAAACCGGCGGCAGTCTGTCAGGAAGTGACCGTGGAGCAGCTGAAACAGGAACTGCCCCATGTGTTCCAGCCCGCACCGGAAAAGGCCGAGGATACCGCCCCGGCGGCGCAGCAGCCCGACCACTACGAGGCACTGGAGCAGATGCTGAACAATAAGCCCCGCGCTGCGCAGCCCGTCCCGAAAGCCCCGGCTGCACCCCGCCAGGCTGCAAAGCCTGTTGTCACCGTTACTGCACCCAAGAAAAAGAGCCTGCTGGAACGCATCGGAAGCTTTTTCCGGCGCTGATCTGTAAAAGAATATAAACCAAAGTCAGAGCTGCTGCGCAGAAATTTGTGCGGCGGCTCTGTTTTTTTGTTTATGTTCTCCCGCCCGTTGCTTGTGCATACACTTTTCAGGATAGGAGGGCAGCGTATGCGGGCAAAACGGAGCGGACAGGCAGCAAAGCTGCGCAGATGGCGGTGGGGCATCATGGCACTTGTGCTGGCGGGGCTGGTACTCTGTCTGCTGGCGGCTTTGCCGGTGCAGGCTGCGCGGAATACCAAAAAGTACTGCTTTCCGCTGGATACCACGGCGTGGCGCATCTCGGATGCCTACGGTGCGCGGACAGACCCCTTTACCGGCAAGCCTGCGTTCCATCAGGGGCTCGACCTTGCCTGTGCGGCGGGTACGGCAGTGCGGGCGGCGCAGGATGGCGCAGTGATTGCGGCGGCCTACAGCCCAACCTACGGCAACCATCTGCGCATCCTGCACCCGGACGGCTGCGAGACCCGCTATGCGCACCTGCAATACCTCTATGTCCGCCCGGGAGAGGTGGTGCAGGCCGGGCAGACGCTGGGCACAGTGGGGCAGACAGGCCACGCCACCGGTGCGCACCTGCATCTGGAACTGTGGCAGCAGGGTGCTGCCTGCGACCCTGCCGCTCTGCTGGAGAATGCCCCATGAACCGGGTACGGGTGGGGAAGCTTGTATTCCGGGACCCGGTACTGCTGTGCGGCGTGGTATATCTGCTGCTCTACTTTGATGCCAGCGGCTTTCTGCGGCTGGGTCTACTGGCTGCTGTTTTGCACGAACTGGGGCACATTCTCGTCTACTGCATCCAGCAAAGGCATCTGCCGGTCATCGAGGTGACCATGGCCGGCTTTTGTATGCGCACAGCAGGGGAGAGGCTTTCCCTGCACCAGCGTCTCGTGCTTGCCGCCGCCGGGCCTGCAGTCAATTTTGCCCTTGCCGGGGTATGGGCGGGGCGTCTTGCGCAAGCTGCTACCATCCGCGGCAGCGCGTTCTGGGCGGCGAATCTGCTGACGGGGGTGTTCAATCTGCTGCCGGTGCCGCCGCTGGACGGCGCACAGATGGCAGCGTGTGCAGGGGCACTCTTGCGGCAAAAATACGGAAAGTGTACACAAACCGCCGGAAACGATTGCAAAACAGGCACATTTGGGGTAAAATAAAAAGAACGCAAAAAACGGATTGTTTATGGAGGACCCGATGTTTGATCCCAAACTGAAAGAAGCGCTGGGACGGGTGCAGAAGCCCGGCCGCTATACCGGCGGCGAGCCCGGCAGTATCTATAAAGAAAAGGATAAGGTAGATGTGCGTTTTGCCTTCTGCTTCCCGGATACCTACGAGGTGGGAATGTCCTTTCTGGGCGAAAAGATCCTGTACGAACTGCTCAACAGCCACGAGAACTGGTGGTGTGAGCGCGCCTTTATGCCTTGGCTGGATATGAAGGCGGAGATGGAGCGCCTGCAGCTGCCGCTATACACCATGGAGAGCAAAGACCCCCTTACGGCCTTTGATGCTGTGGGCTTTACCCTGCAGTACGAGCTTTCCTATACCAATATCCTTGCCATGCTGGACTTGGCGGGTATCCCGTTCTACGCCAAAGACCGCGATGACCACTGGCCGCTGATCGTAGCGGGCGGCCCCTGCGCCTGCAACGCGGAGCCCATTGCGGATTTCTTTGATGTTATCCAGCTGGGCGAGGGCGAAAACCAGCTGCCCGCCATCTGCGCCGAGATCGAAAAGGCCAAAAAAGAGGGCATCTCCAAAAAGCAGCTGCTGCTCAACATTGCAAAGATCCCCGGCGTGTACATTCCGGCCTTCTACGATGTGACCTACCACGAGGATGGCAGGGTAAAGGCTATCACCCCCAACGAGCCCGGCATCCCGGCACGTATCACCAAGGCTATCATCAAGGACCTGAACCAGTTTGCTCCGCCCACCAACTTTGTGGTGCCCATGGTGGGCGCTATTCAGGACCGCGCCAGCATCGAGGTGCTGCGTGGCTGCGTGCGCGGCTGCCGGTTCTGTCAGGCGGGCTTTTTGTACCGCCCCATGCGCCAGCGCGATGCCAGTTTGCTGAACAAGGCGGCACAGGATCTATGCGCTAACACCGGCTACGAGGAATTGAGCCTTTCCAGCCTTTCCACCTCTGACCACGGTCAGCTGGAAGAGCTGCTGGACGATCTGAACGAGTGGGCACCTAAGGAGCACGTCAGCCTGTCGCTGCCCTCCCTGCGTGTGGACAACTTCTCCCAGAGCCTCATTGAAAAAACCACCAAGGTGCGCAAGAGTGGCCTGACCTTTGCCGCCGAGGCCGGCACCCAGCGCCTGCGCAACGTTATCAACAAAAACGTCACCTGGGACGAGATCGAAAAAACCTGCACTATCGCTTTCAACGCGGGCTACACCTCGGTCAAGCTTTACTTCATGATGGGTCTGCCCACCGAGACCATGGAGGATATCGAGGGCATTGCCGAGACCGCCCAGAAGGTGGTAGACCTCTACTATAAGAACACGAACCACGCCAAGGGACGCGGTGTGCAGGTGACCATCAGCTGCGCCTGCTTTGTGCCCAAGCCCCACACCCCCTTCCAGTTCGTGCCCATGGATACCGCCGAGACCCTGCAGGCCAAGCAGAAGCACCTGCTGGAAAGCGTGCACAGCCGCAAGATCAAGGTGAACTACCACGACAGCACCACCAGCTTCCTCGAGGGCGTGTTCGCAAAGGGCGACCGTCGCCTTGCTCCGGTCATCGTGGAGGCGTATAAGCGCGGCTGCTACTTTGACGGCTGGGAGGAGTGCTTCAAGTACGATACATGGATGCAGACCTTTGCAGACCTCGGCATCGACCCCGCCTTCTACTGCCAGCGCCCCATCGCGCTGGACGAGGTGACCCCGTGGTCCCACATGGACTACGGCATCACCCATGAGTATCTGGTGCGGGAGTACAACAAGGCTCTGGCCGCCCAGACCACCCCGCCCTGCAACCGTGCCTGCAATGCCTGCGGTGCCAACCATCTGTTAGGAGGTCCCTGCTTTGATTACAGTCAGAATCTCGTTTGAAAAGAAAAATGAAGCCTCCTACATCTCCCTGCTGGATCTGCAGCGGGTGATGCAGCGGGTGCTCAAGCGCAGCGGCCTGCCGGTGTGGCATACGCTGGGCTTTAACCCCCATATCTACATGACCTTTGCCTGCCCGCTCTCGCTGGGGCAGGAGAGCGAGTGCGAGTGCGTGGACGTCAAGACCGAGGCCGAAGCCCCGGATTTTGCCCAGTGGCAGACCGCCCTCAACGCCATTATGCCCGCCGGTATCCACGTTACCCGTGTGGCTCCGGTGGAGATGAAGGCGGACAGCATCGCCTTTGCCTGCTACCGCATCAGCTACCCGGCGGCTGCCGCTGCGGTGCTGGAGCAGTATAACGCGCTGGAGACAGCCCATGTGGAAAAGCACAGCAAGCGCGGCAAAAAGATCGTGGACCTCAAGCAGCATATCCCGCAGCTGAGTTATACCGCAGTAGGGGACACCGTGCAGCTGGAGCTGTGCCTGCCCGCTGCGCAGGAACTGAACCTGAACCCCGCACTGCTCACCGGTTTTCTGGAAGAAAAGTTTGGTCTGCCCGCCGCAAGCGCCAACATTCTGCGCACCAAATTTTTAACGGCAGACCGGCAGCTGTTTGCCTAAAGCTGCGCAAAAGTCCGTCTACCGGGCAAAACAGAAAATTTTTGCGATATTTTTCGGCAAATCGCTTGCATTCAAGCCGGTTTTGTGCTATCCTATTAAGGCGTTAGTGTCCGCTGAGACCACAGCGGGGTTAATGACAAGTATTTATCATTAAACGGGCGGTCCTCTGACGGCTATGCCGTGCATGAACGTCTAAAAACAAATGGAGGATTCAAAAATGGACGCACTGAAGATTATTTCTGAAGGCAGCATCAAGGCTGAAAAGCCTCAGTTCAACGTTGGCGATACCGTCCGCGTTGATGTTCGTATCAAGGACGGCGACCGTGAGCGCATTCAGGCCTTCGAGGGCACTGTTATCGCTAAGAAGCACGGCGGCGTTGCAGAGACCTTCACCGTTCGCCGCGTGGCTTACGGTGTCGGCATCGAGCGTGTCTTCCCCGTCAACAGCCCCTTCGTTGAGAAGGTCACTGTTGTCCGCAAGGGCAAGGTTCGCCGCGCAAAGCTGTTCTATCTGCGTGGCCGTACGGGCAAGGCTGCCAAGGTCAAGAGCGATATTTGATCATCCCCGATTTGAAACCGGGAGAAAAGGGACAACTTGTTGTCCCTTTTTTCTTTTTCAAAGCCCGGGCGTATGTGTAAAATCAGGAAAGGCTGGTGGCAAGGCTATGGAAAAACAGCAGCAGTCTGTCCCCGCAGTGCGCGGGCAGGGCATACTGGAATGGTACGAAGCGCTCATCTCCGCAGCGCTGGTGCTGGTACTGATCTTTTCGTTTTTCTTCCGCATCATTCAGGTGGATGGGCGCTCTATGGTGCCTACCCTGACCCATGGCGATAAGCTTATCGTCTGGGCGGCAGGCTACACCCCGCAGCGGGGCGATGTGGTCATCGTGGACAGCTACACCGTCTACGGTAAGCCGCTGGTCAAGCGGATTATCGCCAAGGGCGGCGACACCATCAGCATCGACTACGACGCCGGTACGGTCACGGTGAACGGTGAACTTTTGCAGGAGGACTACATTGCAGCGCCTACCTATCTGGGCTACGATGTGCAGTTTCCGTTCACGGTGCCGGAGGGTACCCTGTTTGTGATGGGGGATAACCGCAACGAATCGCTGGACAGCCGCTCCTCCTATGTCGGCTGCATTGACGAGCGTGATATTCTGGGCAAGGTACTGCTGTGCTTTATGCCCTTTACAGATTTTGGGGTGGTAAAATGAACGAAATGGATACCCGGTTTGCAAACCAGTACAATATTCAGTGGTTCCCGGGCCACATGACCAAGACCCTGCGCATGATGGAGCAGGAGATCCAGCACGTTGATGCCAGCCTTGTGCTGCTGGACGCGCGCATCCCGCTTTCCAGCCTGAACCCGGAGATCGAGCGCATCACCGACCGCAAGCCCAAACTCTATGCGCTGAACAAGGCTGACCTTGCCGACCCGGCTGTGACCGAGGAGTGGATCCGCTACTTCCACGCCGCAGATGCCGGCTGCGTGGCCATTAGCGCCAAGCAGAAGGGCGGCGCAAACGCCGTGAAGGTGGCTATTGAAAAGGAACTTTCCGGCTTGCTGGAGCGCCGCCAGAACCGCGGCATGGGCGGTGCCAAAACGCAGGTGATGCTGTGCGGCATCCCCAATGTGGGCAAATCTACCTTTATCAACACCTTTGCGGGCTCTGTCCGCGCCAAGGCGGCAGACCGCCCCGGCGTGACCAAGGGCAAGCAGTGGGTCAGTACGGAAAAGTTTGACCTGCTGGATATGCCCGGCGTGCTCTGGAAAAAGTTTGACTCCAAGACCATCGCCTCCAATCTGGCGTTCATCGGCTCCATCAAAGACGATATTCTTGATGTTGAAGAGTTGGCCATGAACCTGCTGGACGAGGTGCGCCGCAACTATCCCGACCTTGTGGCACAGCGCTACAAGCTGGATGCCGAAACGCTGGCGCTGCCGCCCTATGAACTGCTGGAGGCCATCGGCCGCAAGCGTGGGCTGCTTGTGCGCGGCGGCGAGGTGAACACCGAGCGCTGCGCCATCATGCTGGTGGACGAGTTCCGTGCCTGCAAGTGGGGTCGCATCTCGCTGGAACGCCCTCCGCAGCGGGACGATCTGGCCGACTTTGCCGAGGAGGACGAGGAATGAAGCGCCGCTCGGATGAGGAGATCTCGGCTCCGTTGTACGCCTTTGATGCCGAGGTGCGCAGTCAGTACGGCTGCTTTGCCGGTGTGGACGAGGCCGGGCGCGGCCCGCTTTGCGGCCCTGTGTGCGTAGCGGCCTGTATTCTGGATCCGGAAAATCCGGTGTACGGTATCAACGATTCCAAAAAGCTGACCGAAAAAAAGCGTGAGGCGCTGTTTGACGAGATCTGCGAAAAGGCGCTGGCTTACCGCATCGTTTTTGTAGGGCCGGAGGTCATCGACCGGGAAAATATCCTGCACGCTACCATGGGCGGGATGCAGCAGGCGGTGGAGGAACTGGACATCGTGCCCAATCTGGTGCTGGTGGACGGCAACCGCACCCCCGCAGGCTTGCAGATCCCGGCACAGCCGGTGGTCAAGGGCGATGCTACCAGTGCCAGCATCGGCGCAGCCTCGGTGCTGGCCAAGGTCAGCCGTGACCGCTATATGCTGGAACTGGACAAGCAATACCCGCAGTATCAGCTGGCAAAGCACAAGGGCTACCCCACAAAGCTGCACTACGAACTGATCGCGCAATACGGCATCCAGCCGTTCTACCGCCGCAGCTTTCTTAAAAAGCAGGGCTACTGGCCGGAGAGCGGCAAATGAACCGCGCCGAGACCGGCCGCAGGGGAGAAGCTGCTGCTGCCCGCTGGTATCAGAAGCAGGGCGCGCAGCTGCTGGCGCATAACTTTCATACCCGCATGGGAGAACTGGATCTTGTGCTGCGGGAGCCGGACGGCACCATCGTCATCTGTGAGGTAAAGACCCGCAGCCAAGGGATGCTGCAGCGCCCCGCTGCCGCCGTAGACCCGGCCAAGCAGCACCGACTGATCTGCGCTGCACAAAAGTATTTGCAGCAGACCGGTCTAAGCGAAGAACCGGTGCGTTTTGACGTTGCAGAGGTAGTTCCTCTTGACAGCGGGCGCTGGATGGTACATATTATAAAGGGTGCCTTTCTCTGCGAGACTTAGGCAGAAACCGTGGCACCGGTGGGAAGTATGCGGCAAAACGAGGGTTTTGCCGTACAACCGGGAACGTGCCCGGCACGTTCCATGGCGAAAAGGAGCGATGACCATGCAGTTTTTCAGTACCAGAGATCAGAACCGCAAAGTAACCTCTTCTCAGGCAATCGCACAGGGTCTGTCCGATGAAGGCGGTCTGTTTGTGCCGGAAAGTTTTCCGCAGGTGGATGTAAAAGCCCTGTGCGGGCTGGACTATCCTGCGCTGGCAGCAGCTGTTGTGCGGGAGTACCTGACCGATTACGACTCCGCCTTCCTGGCCGAGGCCACCCGCAGCACCTATGGCGCTGCTTTCGGTGGCAAGGCAGGCTATCTTGCCCCGGTGGAAGGCGATACCTATGCCCTCGAGTTGTGGCACGGCCCTACCTGTGCCTTTAAAGATTACGCCCTGCAGCTGATGCCGAAGCTGCTGGTGGAGGCTAAAAAGAATCTGGGACGCACCGAAAAGACCCTGATCCTTGTGGCTACCAGCGGCGACACCGGCAAGGCAGCACTGGACGGCTACCATGATATCCCCGGTGTGGAGATCGCTGTGTTCTACCCCACAGGCGGCACCAGCGAGATCCAGCGCTTGCAGATGGCAACGCAGGAGGGTGCTAACGTTGCAGTGTACGCTGTGCGCGGCAACTTTGACGATGCCCAGACCGGCGTAAAGAAGGTGTTCGGTGATAAGGCTATTGCTGCCGAGTTGGAAAAGCGCAATATCCGTCTTTCCAGCGCAAACTCCATCAACTGGGGTCGCCTTGTGCCACAGATCGTCTACTACTTTGCCGCCTACGCCCAGCTGCTCAAGGCTGGCAAGATCACCTTCGGTGACGAGGTGGACTTCTGCGTGCCCACCGGCAACTTCGGCGATATCCTTGCCGGTTATTACGCAAAGCAGATGGGTCTGCCCGTGGGCAAGCTGGTCTGCGCCTCCAACGAGAACAACGTGCTGACCGATTTCCTCACTACCGGCACCTACACTGCAAAGCGGGAGTTCTTCAAGACCACCTCTCCCAGCATGGACATTCTGGTGTCCTCCAATCTGGAGCGCCTGCTGTACCATGTGACCGGCAGTGACACCGAGGTGGCAGGCTTTATGCAGCAGCTGGCTGCTACCGGCAGCTACACCGTCCGCCCTGAGACGCTGGCCACCATTCAGGAAACCTTCTCCTGCGGCTGGAGCAGCGAGGCCGAGGTGGCAGGGGAGATCCGCTCCCGCTACGAAAAGGACGGCTACCTGTGCGATACCCATACCGCCGTGGCTTTCCATGTGGCTGCACAGAAAAAGCGGCAGGGCGTGCCCATGGTGGTGCTTTCCACTGCATCGCCCTTCAAGTTCCCCCGCAGCGTGCTGAGCGCACTGGGCAAGGCTGCTCCGGAAAACGATTTTGAGGCTATGCAGCAGCTGGAGGCTGCCACCGGCCACGCCGCACCGGCAAGCCTTGCCGCTCTGCGCAGCAAGCCGGAGCGCTTTGATACGGTCATTGCCCCGGCACAGATCGCTGAGGTGGCGCTGGGCTATCAGGCATAAGCTTCTGCGGACAGACAGAACAGGAGTAAACAGACTATGGCACTTTTTGTGCTTGGCGACCCCCATCTTTCTCTGGGCGCATCCAAGCCGATGGATATCTTTCCCGGCTGGAACGATTATGTGGACAGGCTGGAGAAAAACTGGCGCAAGCTCATCACCCCGCAGGATACTATCGTGCTGGCGGGGGATATCAGCTGGGCCATGCGCCTGACCGATACCCGCAAGGATTTTGCCTTTTTGCAGCAGCTACCCGGCCAGAAGATCATCATGAAGGGCAACCACGATTACTGGTGGTCCACCGCCAACAAGATGAACGCCTATCTCAAGGCTGAGGGCTTTGATACCCTGCATATCCTGCACAACAATTCCTACAGCGTGGAGGGATACGCCATCTGCGGTACCCGCGGCTGGCTGTTCGATGTGGGGGAGCCCCATGACGAAAAGGTGATGAACCGCGAGATCGGCCGCCTGCGCATGAGTTTGCAGGCTGCGGAGCCCGGGCTGGAAAAGCTGGTGTTCCTGCACTATCCACCGGTCTACACCGGTACTAGCGCCCCGGAGATCGTGGCCACCCTGAAGGAGTTCGGCATCAAGACCTGCTTTTACGGGCACCTGCACGGCAACGCCATCCGGTTTGCCGTGCAGGGCGAGGTGGACGGCATCCGGTACAAGCTGGTAAGTGCCGACGGCCTGCGTTTCTGCCCCTACCGCATCAATTGACGGCGATAGAAAAGGGCAAAAACGACAAAATTTAAAAATTTGGTATGGCAATTGTGTCCAGAGCGTGCTATAATAAGTTTTGACGCGATTGTTGCACCCAATTGAGCGCGCGTCCCCGCATTCCGTGTGCATACAGCAAGGACGTGGTGCGCGGTTGCTCCGGGCAAAAACTTCCTGTCCTGAGCAATAGAATATTTGAGTGGAGGATAAACAAATGAATCTCATCAAGTGTGAAAAGCTCGAGAAGAGCATGGCAGAACTGCAGTTCTCCATCGACGCAGAGGCTTTCAAGAAGGCTGTTGCCGATGTTTTCAAAAAAGAGGGCAAGAAGTACCCTGTGCAGGGCTTCCGCAAGGGCAAGGCTCCCAAGGCTCTGATCGAGAAGATGTACGGCGCAGACGTCTTTACCTACGACGCTATCAACGAACTGTTCCCGGAGGCTTTCGAGGCTGCTGTTAAGGAAGCCGGTGTGGAGCCCGTGGGCCGTCCTGAGGTCACCGTGGATTCTGCCAGCGAGGCAGAGGGCGCTACCCTGACCGTTAAGGTCGCTGTGAAGCCCGAGGTCAAGGTTGGCAGCTACAACGGTCTGACCGTGGAAAAGACTGTCCATACTGTTACCGACGAAGCTGTGGACGCTGAACTGAAGCGTGTGCAGGAGCGCAACGCCCGTGAACTGACCCGTGAGGGCGCTGCTCAGAATGGCGATATCGCTGATATCGACTTTGAGGGCTTTGTGGACGGTGTCGCATTCGAGGGCGGCAAGGCTGAGCACTACAACCTGACTCTGGGCAGCGGCAGCTTCATCCCCGGCTTTGAGGAGCAGGTCGTTGGTCACTCCGCCGGCGAGGAGTTCGACGTGAACGTCACCTTCCCCACCGAGTATCAGGCTGCTGAACTGGCCGGCAAGGCTGCTGTCTTTAAGATCAAGCTGCACGAGGTCAAGTACAAGGAACTGCCCGCTCTGGATGACGAGTTGGCAAAGGACTGCTCCGAGTACGACACTCTGGACGAGTTCAAGGCTTCCATCCGCAAGAACAATCAGGAGCAGCTGGACAAGCAGGACGATCTGGCTGTCGAGAACGCTCTGGTCGATCAGGTCATCGAGAGCATGGAGGGCGAGATCCCTCAGGCTATGTACGATGTCCGCATGGACGAGATGGTCAACGACTTTGCTTTCCGTGTGGAGCAGCAGGGCCTGCGTCTGGAGGACTACCTGAAGTATATGGGTCAGTCCATGGAGCAGTTCCGCGCCGCTTTCATGCCGCAGGCTGAGAAGCAGGTCAAGATCGGTCTGGCTCTGGAGGCTGTTGCTGCTGCTGAGCACATCGAGGCTTCCGAGGACGAGATCAATGCCGAGATCAAGCGCATTGCTGACCAGTACAAGATGGAAGAGGACAAGGTGCGTGAGTTGGTCAATGTTGAGGATCTGAAGCAGGATCTGGCTCGCACCAAGGCTATCGACTTCATCAAGAGCCACGCCAACATCGTGGAGAAGCCCGCAGAGGCTGAGAAGGCTGCTGACGCTGAGTAATCAGTGCCGGGCCCTGTAAAGCGCCGCAGGCGTTTTATCAAAGGTTGTTAAAATTGACCGGTACGGCTGAACTTTACAGGGGACCCGTATCGGTCAATTTTGCCAATAAACTTAAACCATTTCAGGAGGCGAACTTTATGAGTTTTGTTCCTTACGTTGTCGAGCAGTCGGCGCACGGAGAGCGTTCCTACGATATTTTCTCTCGTCTGCTGAACGATCGCATCATCGTGCTGAGCGAGGATGTCAACGATACCACCGCAAGCCTTGTGGTGGCGCAGCTGCTGTATCTGGAAGGGCAGGACCCGGATAAGGACATCAGCCTGTATATCAACAGCCCCGGCGGTTCCATCAGTGCCGGTATGGCCATCCACGACACCATGCAGTATATCAAGTGCGATGTTTCCACCATCTGCATGGGCATGGCGGCCTCTATGGGCGCATTCCTGCTGGCAAGCGGCACCAAGGGCAAGCGCTTTGCGCTGCCCAACGCCGAGATCATGATCCACCAGCCGCTGATCGGCGGTCAGGGCGGCGGCCTTTCCGGCCAGACCACGGATATCAAGATCCATGCCGAGCACATGGTCTATATCCGCGATAAGATGAACCGGATGCTCAGCGAGTTCACCGGCCAGCCGCTGGAAAAGATCCAGCAGGACACCGAGCGTGACAACTACCTTACCGCGCAGCAGGCAAAGGAATACGGCCTGATCGATGAGGTCATTGCCCACCGGTAAACCGCTATAATCTATCCAGGATAAGGAAAAACAGCTATGGCAAATAACAATTCCGGCAAAAACGAAAAGGATCTGGTTTGCAGCTTTTGCGGCAAGCATCAGGACGAGGTAGAGCGCATGATCATTGGCCCCGGGGTCAATATCTGCAGCGAGTGCATCGGCCTGTGCCACGATCTGCTCTCTGACAAGCCGGATCAGCCCAAAAGCGCCCGTCCGGGGCGCGGCAGTGCAAGCCGCGCCCATGTCCAGCCCGCTGCCGCAGATCTGGATATCAACATCATGACCCCGGCCGAGATCAAGGAAGGTCTGGATCAGTATGTCATCGGTCAGGACGAGGCAAAGCGTGTGCTGTCCGTTTCGGTCTATAACCACTATAAGCGCATCCTCAGCGGCAAGGGCGGCGATGTAGAACTGCAAAAGTCCAACGTGCTGCTGCTGGGCCCCTCCGGCGTGGGCAAGACCCTGCTGGCGCAGACACTGGCCAAGATGCTGGGGGTGCCCTTCGCTATTGCGGACGCTACCACCCTTACCGAGGCCGGTTATGTGGGTGAGGACGTGGAGAACATTCTGCTTAAGCTGATCCAGGCGGCAGATTTTGATGTGCAAAAGGCTCAGATCGGCATCATCTACATTGATGAGATCGACAAGATCACCCGCAAGAGCGAAAACCCCTCCATCACCCGCGATGTAGGCGGCGAGGGCGTGCAGCAGGCACTGCTGAAGATCTTGGAGGGCACTGTCAGCAACGTGCCGCCGCAGGGCGGCCGCAAGCACCCGCAGCAGGAGTTCATCCAGATCGACACCACCAACATCCTGTTCATCTGCGGCGGTGCCTTTGACGGTCTGGATAAGTATATCCTGCGCCGCACCGATAAGTCCGCGCTGGGCTTCGGCAGTGCGCTGAAGGATAACTCCACCGAGGCCGAGCGTGCATTGCTGCGCAAGGTAGAGCCCCACGATCTGGTCAAGTTCGGCCTGATCCCGGAACTGATCGGCCGTCTGCCGGTCATCACCGTGCTGGACGATCTGGACGAGGATGCACTGGTGCGCGTGCTCAAGGAGCCCCGCAACAGTCTGGTCAAGCAGTATAAGGAACTGCTGGGCATGGATAACGTGGAGCTTACCTTCACGGACGAAGCTTTGCACGCCATTGCCCACAAGACCATTGAGCGCAAGACCGGTGCCCGTGGCTTACGCAGCGTGATGGAAAGCATTCTGCTGCCCATCATGTACAAGGTGCCCAGCGATGCCACCATCATCCGCGTGACCGTGGACGAGGACACCGTGGAGGGCGGCGAGGCACATCTGGAATACGGTGCCGTGCGCAAACGCTATAAAAATCAGGTCGCTCTCAGCTGACGGCATTGCCGCACAGCAGGGGAGTGTACCCGCCTAAAAGCCCTGCTTCGAAAGCTTTTTGCTTTTGGCAGGGCTTTTTGCTTTCAAATTCTTGTTTCTGACAGGAAAATGTACTATAATAGTAAAGTGTGGATCGTGCGGCGTGTGCTCTCTGGCAGGGGCATACCGCAAAAGATGAGCCACAGTATTGGGTAACAGGAAGAGTACTATAAAGGAGTGTGTTTTCAATGGCAAATTATCACGAGATGGATCGCGATGCGCTGACCGCTGAAAAGGCAGCGCTGGAGCAGGAATACAAGCAGTTTCAGGCAAAGGGTCTGAAGCTGAATATGGCACGCGGCAAGCCCGGCCCTCACCAGATGGATCTGGCAATGGACCTGCTGAAGATGACCGACTACACCACGGATGCAGGCACCGATGCCCGCAACTACGGCGAACTGGAGGGTCTGAGCGAGGCCCGCGCCCTGTTTGCAGATGTGTTTGGCGTAAAGCCCAACGAGGTGTTCGTGGGCGGCAACTCCAGCCTGCAGCTGATGTATAACCTCATCAACATCGGTTATGTGTTCGGTTTCCCGGAGTCTCCCTGCCCTTGGTCTCAGGTGGAGAAGCGCAAGTTCCTCTGCCCGGTGCCCGGCTATGACCGTCACTTTGCTATTACCGAGGAGTTCGGCTTTGAACTCATCAGCGTGCCTATGACCCCCAACGGCCCCGATATGGACGTTGTGGAAAAGCTGGTGGCAGAGGATGATACCATCAAGGGTATCTGGTGCGTGCCGCAGTACTCCAACCCCGATGGCTACACATATAGCGATGAGACCATCGAGCGCTTTGCCAAGATGAAGACCGCTGCCCCGGATTTCAAGATCTTCTGGGACGAGGCCTACATCGTCCATCACCTGACCGAGGAGATCATCGAGACCCCCGTGCTGCTGAACGTGAGCAAGAAGTATGGCACGCAGGATCGCGTGTTTATGTTCACCTCTACCAGCAAGATCACCTTCCCGGGTGCCGGCGTTTCTGCCATTGCCTGCAGCGACAACAGCATGAAGTATATGTGCAAGCGCTTTGCGGTGATGATCATCAGCTACGATAAGATGAACCAGCTGCGCCACGTCCGCTTCCTGAAGAACAAGGAGGGCGTTCTGGCACACATGGCAAAGCATCGCCGCCGTCTGGTGCCCTGCTTCGATGCCGTCAAGACCGCCTTTGCCGCCAACCTCACCCCCTGCGGCGATATTGCCCACTGGACCAACCCCAAGGGCGGCTACTTCATCAGCCTGTATGTCATGCCCGGCTGCGCCAAGCGTGTGGCGGAACTGTGCAAGAACGCAGGTCTGGTGCTGACCGGCGCAGGCTCGGCTTATCCGTACCACAAGGACCCGCAGGACTCTCACCTGCGCATCGCACCCACTTATCCCAGTCTGGACGAGGTGGAGACCGCTTCCGAACTGCTGTGCGTCTGCGTGCGTCTGGCCGTTGTGGAAAAGCTGCTGGCTGATATGGCCTAAGGCTTGAAATAACTTGTATATTCTCCTCTGCGGGGCTCTTTGCAGGGCTGGCAGGGGAGTTTTATCACAGAAAAGTCGGCACGACGGCTGCTCTGTGAGGAGAGGGACCGTCGGCAAAACTTGCGGTTCACAACAAAAACGGCTGCGGCTGCACAGCCGCCGCTTTTGGAGGTTCCCTGATTTATGAAAACAAAAGGCAAAGCATGGCAGCTGGTCGTTACCGCGCTGCTGATCGTTGTGTTTGTCTACACCGCCTTTTTTGGCGTGTCGGCAAAATACGGCGATGTGACCACCACTTATATCAAGGGTGCAAAGGATATCCGCTTTGGTGTGGATATCAAAGGCGGCGTCAACGTCACCTTTGTGCCCTCGGATGGCTACGATGCCACGGACGAGCAGCTGGATGCCGCCCGACTGGTCATTGAGAACCGTCTGGTCGCATTGAACGTGACAGACTACGAGTTGTATGTGGATAACAAATCCGACAGCCTGATCTTGGAGTTCCCGTGGCAGTCCGGCGAGACGGATTTTGACCCCGAGTCTGCCATTCAGGAGATCGGCACCACCGCCTACCTGACCTTCCGCGAGGGCGCCAGCAAGGACGGCGAGTTGATTTTGGATGGCTCCATGGTCGAAAGTGCTTCGGCACAGTACGGTGCTGTGAGCAACGGCGGCAGTGCTGAGTATTACGTTGCCCTCAAGTTCACCACCGAGGGTGCCAAGGCTTTTGGCGATGCTACCACCAAGCTGGCTGCCGATAAGGGCAGCATCAGCATCTGGCTGGATGATGAGAACGTGAGCACCGCCACCGTCAACACCGCCATCACCGACGGACAGGCCATCATCACCAGTTCGGCCTCCAATCCCTTTACGCAGGATGCGGTGGTCAAGATGGCACGCCAGATCAACTCCGGTGCGCTGCCCTTTGCTTTGAGCGTGGACAGCTACTCCACCGTGAGCCCCAGTCTGGGTGAAAACAGCCTTGGCGCTATGGTGCTGGCAGGCCTGATCGCCTTTGCCCTCATCGTGGTGTTCATGACGGTGTTGTATCGTCTGCCGGGCTTTCTGGCCTGCATCGCGCTGGCCGGTCAGGTGGCGGCTACGCTGGCCTTTGTGTCCGGCTACTTCTCAGTGTTTGAAAGCTTTACCCTGACCCTGCCCGGCATTGCAGGCATCATTCTGGCCATCGGCATGGGCGTGGATGCCAACGTTATCACCGCCGAGCGCATCAAGGAAGAACTGAAAAACGGTAAATCTCTGGACGGCGCACTGAAGAGCGGCTTTGCCCGCGGCCTGACCCCCATCATTGACGGCAATGTGACCATTGTCATCGTGGCCATCGTGCTTATGGGCGCCTTTGGCCCCTCGGACGGCCTGTTTGCCAAGGCACTGCACTTTGTGTTCTTTGCCTTCGGCCCCTCTACCGCAGGCACCATCTACGCCTTCGGCTATACGCTGCTCACCGGCGTACTGCTGAACTTCGTGTTCGGCGTGTTCGCTACCCGTGTGATGATCCGCGGCGCAGCCGCCATCAAGGCACTGCGCAACCCGTGGTTGTACGGCGCTGCAAAGCCCGGGCAGGAGAAGGCCGAAAAGAAGCCGGTGAATTTCGTTGCCCTGCGCAAAAAGTTCTTGACCTTCTCTGCCTGCCTGATGGCAGTGATCCTGCTGTGTGCCGCAGTGTTCGGTGTGCATCTGGATACCGAGTTCACCGGTGGTGCCATGATCACCCTGTCCTACAAGGGCAGCTTTGACCAGTCCGCTGTGCAAAAGACCGCTGCTGCTGCGCTGGGAAACACCGGCTTGACCCTGCAGACCGGTGAGAACGTGGCCACCGGCGACCAGACTCTGAAGATCTCCATGCCCGGCAACGAGACCGTGACCACCGAGCAGGTAGAAAACCTGCAGGACTCCCTGAACGAGAACTACCCGGACAACCAGTTTGCCCAGCTGTCCCTGAGCAACGTCAGCGCAGCCATGGGCACCAAGTTCCTGCAGAAGAGTTTGGTGGCTGTGCTGTTTGCACTGGTGCTCATTCTGTTGTATATCGCCCTGCGCTTCAAGAACATTGGCGGTCTGACCGGCGGTATGATGGCAGTGCTGGCGCTGGTCAACGACCTGATGGTGGTGTTCGGCACCTTTGTGCTGCTGCGCACCGCACTGGACGGCAACTTTATCGCCGCCATGCTTACCATCCTCGGCTACTCCATCAACGATACCGTTGTGGTGTACGACCGTATCCGCGAGAACCGCGCCCTTATGGGCAAAAAGGGCAGCTTTGAAGAACTGGTCAACCAGTCGGTCAATCAGTCTGCCCGCCGCACCCTGATCACCACCATCACCACGGTGATGGCACTGGGCGTCATGTGCATCGTGGCAAAGCTGTACGGTCTGGACAGTATCTTTACCTTTGCGTTCCCGCTGATGATGGGTATGATCAGCGGTGTGTACACCTCTCTGTGCGTTTCCACCTCGGCATGGGTGCTGTGGAGCGAGCGCAGCAAAAAGAAAAACTGAGGCGGAGGAACAAAAAATGAAGTGCCCTTATTGCGGCGCGGAGGAATCCAAGGTGATCGACTCCCGCCCCACGGAAGACAACGAGCGCATTCGTCGCCGCCGCGAGTGCCTGAACTGCCATATGCGTTTTACCACCTACGAGGTGGTGGAAACGGTGCCGCTGGTGGTCATTAAAAAGGATAACTCCCGCGAGCCCTTTGACCGGCAGAAGCTGTTCAATGCCATGCTACGCGCCTGTGCCAAGCGTCCCGTCAGCTACGAAACGCTAGAGCGCGCCGTCAGCAGCATCGAGCAGTCCCTGTTCAGTTCCTACGACCGCGAGATCCCCAGTGTGCGCATTGGTGAACTGACCATGCAGGAACTGAAAAAGATCGATGAGGTGGCTTATATCCGCTTTGCCTCGGTCTACCGCCAGTTTGCAGACGTGGAAAGCTTCCTTGATGAACTGAAAAAGCTTGTGGGTGACCGCAAGGAAAATCAGTAAATTGTAACTTAAGACCGAGAGATGCTTTTGGGCGTCTCTCGGTCTGTTTTTATTGTGAAAAGACTACTTGTCGCCTCCTGCAGGACACGACAAGCGTGAAATATAAAACGGTTATTCCCCCCAAGGACATTGCACGGCGTTTCGTGCAGTGCCCTTTTTTGCTCACCTTATACCAGACGCCGGGCAAGCCATTCCAGTCGCTCTACCTCTACCTGTGCGCGGCGCAACTCACCCAGTGCATCCTCTGTGGCCTGCTGCTCAAGGTATCCGTCTGCCGCCCGCAGTGCAGCTTCCAGTTCCGTGTAGTCAGCCGTGCGCAGCAGATGGCTCATGGTTTCCCGCATCGTGTCGCACAGTTCTGCACCCTCGGCAAGTGCCTGCCGCGCAGTGGGGAAGTCCTTCTGCCGTACAGCCTCAAGGGCGCAGTCTAAATCGGCTGAGATATCCTGTGCAAAGCCCTGCACCCGGCCGCTGCTGTAAAGGGATACCCCCAGCAGCGCGGCTACGATCAGGATACACGCATAGATCCGCTTCATCGCCTTCCTCCCGGCTGACGGCCTTCCTTTTTCAGCAGAAAATAGTCCTCGGTCTCGTTGCCGATGAGCAGTAAAATCTCCTGTGGCAGAACTGTGTTCGCCGTGGCGGTGCGTTCCAGCCACGCACGATCCTTGCCACACCAGCGCAGATTGTCCTCCAGCACCTGCCCGTCCAGCACAAAGGGGATGGTGGCCTGTGTTTGCTGCACCTTCAACTGCAAGTCCGACAGGGTAGCCGCTTCCTGTTCCGGGCGCAGCGCCGCCGACAGCGTACCATTTGTTTCAATCACGGCATAGGACACTCTGCGCGGGTCGAAGATGTCCTTGCCGCGTAGCGCCTCCATCAGGTCGGCGGTGGTCAGCCGCAGCATCCGCAAAGCGTCCTGATCGATCTTTCCGTCCAGAATGACCGTTTTGGGACGCCCGGAGAGAAAATTAAAGAATTTCTGGCTGCGGAAGCTCACCACTGAACCCAGCAACTCCAGCGCCGCAATGAGGAACAGAGGGATGAGACTGGCGGTGATGGGCACATCCTCGGATTCAATGGAGATGGACGCCAGATTGGAGATAAGGATGGTGGATACCAGTTCCTCCGGCTGCAGCTCTCCCAACTGGCGTTTGCCCATCAGCCGCATGGCAAACAAAACGCAGAGATACAGGATAATGGTGCGGCAAAGCAGCAGTTTCATGCACAAACCCTCCCGGTGCGGTGTGCGCGGCGTATTCCGCTGCGGCAAAGCGGGTATACTGCACACACAAAGGAGTGATGGATGTGCAGCTGCTTTCGCAAAGCCTTGCGGAAAACCTGTCCGCGCTTGATGCTAGGTTTGGCAATTCGGCAGATTATTATGCGAAGAAGATCGTTTTATACGGCTGTCCGGGGTGTATCGTAATGTTTGACGGCATGGCAAGCCTTGATTCGCTCTGGGAGTTGTTGCTGGACGCTGCCGGGCGTCAGTCCGCTTCTGTTCGGCTTGCCGGCGCACAGGCCTATGCACATATCCTGCATGGCTCGGCTTTTCCGGCCGAGAGCGCCCCGGTACAGGATATGCCGCAGCTTGTAGCGCGGCTGACAGCCGGCATGGCAGTGCTGCTGTTAGAAGGGTGCAGCAACGGTATTGCATTTTCGGTGCAGGGGCTCAAGTTCCGCTCGGTGCAGGAGCCCTCTGCCGAGGGCAACCTGCGCGGCAGCAGGGAAGGCTTTACCGACCTGCTGCGGGTGAACCTGAGCCTTTTGCGCCGTCTTGTCCGCACCGATACCCTTGTGCAGGAGGCTGCACAGGCGCACACCTGCTGCAATACCGAGTACGCTCTTTGCTACTGCAAGGACCGTGCCGACCCCGCCATGGTGCGCCGGGTGCGCGCCATTTTGCAAAGTGCAAGGCCGGAACTGCTGCTGGACTCCAGCTATTTTGTGCCGTGGCTGCTGCCCGGCAAGGTGCGGCTGTTCACCCCGGTACACTACACCGAGCGCCCGGCGGTCGCCGCCGCGAAGCTTTGCGAGGGGAAGCTTGTGATCCTAGTCAACGGCAGTCCCTCGGCATTGGTGCTGCCCGCGCTCTTCAGCGAGCAGTTTGAATGTCTGGACGATTACGCTTCCACGGCGGTTTTTTCCTCTTTTTTGCGGGTGCTGAAGTACTTTTCCTTTTACCTTACGGTGTTTTTGCCGGGGGTCTTTGTGTGCGTGGCGGTGTATCTGCCGGAGTTGTTGCCCCCGCAGCTTCTGTATAAGATCGAAGCAGCCGAAAAAGCAACCCCGCTGCCCCTGTTTGCCGAGATGCTGCTGGTGATCCTGATTTTAGAGATCATCCGGGAGGCAGGGCTGCGGATGCCGCAGTCGCTGGGGCACTCGGTCAGTCTGGTATCGGCGCTCATCATTGGAGATGCCGCCATTGCCACCGGGCTCATGAGCACCCCGGTCATTTTTGTGGCAAGTATTACGGCCATTGCGGTTTTTGTCACCCCGGGCCTGTACGAGCCTGCCACCCTGCTGCGCATCGGCACGGTGCTGCTGGCAGGGCTTGCCGGGCCGGTGGGACTGGCAGCAGCGTTTTTCGGCTTCCTGCTCAGCATCGTCAGCACCCAGACGCTGGGCGTGCCATACCTCGCGCCGCACCCCTTCCCGCAGCAGCCGCTTTCCGAGGACGGCGTTCTGCGCCGCAACTACCGGCAGCTGTCCCGGCATGGGTTCAATATCTGGCAAAAGCGGGAGAGGGGGAAGCGGCAGTCATGAAGCGGCAAACAGAACGCTTTACTCCGGCGGCGCTGACCCTCAGCGTGGTCACCGCAGCGCTGGCAGACGGCATCCCGCAAGGCGTCCCGGTGCGCCGGGCGCTGTGGCTGGGCGCAGTCGGCACTGTGTGCCTGTGCATCCTTTCGGCGCAGACAGCGGCGGCGCTGCAGAACAAAGCACCCTCCTTGGCGGTGCGGCTGGCGCTGACAGCTGGGCTTTTTATGGAACTGGTGCACACCCTCGCGCAGGCGCAAGGATTGTGCGCGACAGAGTTTTCCTCCATGGCGCTGCTGGGTTTTCTGCCGCTGCTGCTCTGGGCGGGGTGGCGCATCCGTCCCGCAAGCTGGAATGCCTCGGCGCGGGTGCTGTGGTGGTTTGCTGTTGTAGGCGGCGTGGTCTGCCTGCTGGGGCTTGCAGGGCAGTTACACTGGTACCGGCTGTTTACCCCGGCACAGCCGACCGCAGCAAACTGGGGCGTACCGGTTTATGCAGAATACTTTGCTGGAGCCCTTTTGTGCAGTGCGCGGTCTGCCCGCCGCACGGTCTGGCTGCCGGTATGGGGCTTTGCGGTGCAGGCAGCGGCTTTGCTGGGCGGCGCTTTGCTGTTTGGCAGCGGTGCATACCCTCGGCTGGAACTGCTGCGGGCGTGGAGCAGCGGCAGCTTTTCCCGCATGGATGCGCTGCTTTTGCTGCTGTGGCTGTTGTGCGCTGTCTACCGGGCAGCCATGCTGTGTGCCGCTATCCGCTTGCTCTGGCAGCAGCCGGAAGCGGAGGTGCAGCCATGAAAAACGCAAAAGCATACAAGCCTCTGTTATTTATGCTGCTGGCAGGGTGGTGCCTTTTATTTCTGCGCTGCGAGAGTACTGAGAAAAGCATGGTGCGGGCGGTGTATCTTTCACAGACAGAACAGGGGTATCAGGCAGGGCTGCTCTATCAGGCACCGCAGGCCGCCGCCGATGCCGCCGAGGCCTCTGTTGCATTGCAGTTTGTGCAGGCAGAGGGCCAAACGATGGAACGGGCATTTGCTGGAGCAGAGCAGGCACTGCCCCAAACGGCAAGCTACCGCCTGTGTGATTATCTGCTGCTGACAGAGGTGACGGAGCCGTTATTAACAGAGTACGAGCAGCTGGTTCTGCGGCGCGGCTGCGGACGCACGGCGGCAAGGCTGCTTTGCGTAGAAGGGGAGGTAGACCACCTTGCCGCGCAAGCCGCCCTGCCGGACACCCTGATGGCACAGCTAAAGGCCGCAGCCCCCACCGCACCCCGGTTGTATGAGCACACAGAGCCGGGACTGCTGCCTGTTCTCGGGTGGAACGCGGAAAAGGTGACCGTACAGGAGGGCGGTGTTCTGCATACCGTAGCGGGCGATACGCTCTTTTCCTCGGAGCAGGCCGAGATCTATCGGCTGCTTACCGGGCAGAGTGGTACCCGGCAACTCTGGCTGGAAGGGGAGCGCATCGGCATCCGGCGCTGCGTCGTTTCAGTCTCCCTGCAAAAAGCACAGGTGCTTGTGCGGCTGGACTGCCAGCGCGCCGCCCACAGCCCATCGCCCACGCAGACGCAGCGCCAACAGCTTGCGGCGCAGTGCACGGCGCTTTTGCAAAGCTGCTGGCGGCAGGGCGTGGATGTGCTGCATCTGCAAGCCCGGACAGCGCTACGGAGCGGCAATCCTGCAAGTTTTGACCCAACAAAAAACGTCTGCCCGCAATTACGGACAGACGTGCATTTCATGTTGTATTAAGAGGCGGTGGGAAAGGTAACGGTGATGGTGGTGCCAACATCTACCTGACTTTCCAGCTTGATGCGGGCGTTGTGGATACGGGCAATGTGCTTGACGATGGCAAGCCCAAGTCCGGTGCCGCCAGTGGCCTTGCTGCGGCTCTTGTCCACCCGATAAAAGCGCTCGAACACGCTGGCCTGTGCCTCCCGCGGGATGCCGATGCCGTTGTCGGTCACGGTCAGGGTGCAATGCCCATCCCGGCTGCAGGCGGTAATGATCTGCACCTTGCCGCCCGGGCGGTTGTAGCGGATGGCGTTGTCGCACAGGTTCTGACAAAGTTCATCCAGCAGCGCGCGGCTGCCCAGCACCGGGGCGCTCTCGCCCAGATAAGTCAGGGAGATATAGGCGCGGCGGGCGTTCAGCTTCTGGCGCTCCACGCACTCCTTGGCAACCTCCAAAAGGTCTACCGTTTCCATTGCGGGGGCGTCCCCGGTCTCGCTTACAGTATCCAGCTTGGAAAGCTGCAAAATGTCGTTGACCAACTGGATCATGCGGGTGGCCTCGCTGTGGATCTTGCGGCCGAAATCCGGCACATCCTCCGGCTTTGCAATGCCTGTTTCGATCAGTTCTGCATAGCCGGAAATGCTGGTCAGCGGGGTCTTGAGCTCGTGGCTGACATTGGCGGTAAATTCCTGACGCATTTTCTCGTTGTTTTCCCGTAGGATGCGGTCAGAATGGATGCTCTCCGCAAAAGGAATCAGTTCCCGGTAGGGTACTTTTTCCTGAATGTGATCCAGATCCTCGGTCATGTTCAGAACCGGCTGCACCAGTGCTTTGGTCAGCAGGGCGGCCAGCACCGCAGCGGCCAGCATCAGCGCCACACAGCTTAACACGATGGCCGGGATGGTGGCATCATAGATGGACCACACGGTTTCGGCGTCCTGCGCCACGCGCAGCACGTCTCCGCTGGAAAGCCGGAGCGCATAATAATAGGTCTCGTAACCCATGGTCTGGGAATCGCGGATGTCCCGTCCCTCGCCGTTTGCAATGGCATCGCGGATCTCCGGGCGGGTCAGGTGGTTTTCCATGGGCTGGTCGGTGGCAGATTCAAACAGCACGATTCCGTCCTGACTGATCAGCGTCACGCGCAGATCGTCGGTCACAAAGGCACTCAGCTGTGCGGGGTCTCCGGTCTGCTCGTACCCGGCGCACACAAGATCGGTCTCGCGCTCCAGCCCCGACCATGCCTGCGCCGTAAAGGCTTTATGGAATACAAAAATGCACAGCGCTGCGGTGAATATAAGCCCCAGAAAGCCCATCAGGAACAACCGGTAGCTGATCTTTTCTTCCATGCTGCGCAGCTTCATTCTTCTTCGGCCTCCTCATCGGTCAGCTTGTAGCCCACCTTGCGCACGGTACAGATATAACGCCCCGCATCGCCCAGCTTTTTGCGCAGGGTGCGGATGTGCATATCCACGGTACGGCTCTCCACCGAGATGTCGGTGCCCCACACCACCTGCAAAATGGTCTCGCGGGTCACTACCAGACTGGTGTTTTCCAGCAGCAGCCGCAGCAGGCAGTACTCCTTGTAGGTCAACTCCACAGGGGTGCTGTTCACCGTAACGCTATGACGGGCGTTGTCCAGCTGAATTTCATGGAAAACCAGTACGTCCGGCCTTACCTCCGGAGCAGAGCGCCGCAGCGCCACACGCACCCGGCTGAGAAATTCCATAATGCCAAAGGGCTTTGCAATGTAATCATCTGCGCCGCAGTCCAGCCCGCGCACGGTGTCCAGTTCGCTGGATTTTGCAGTGACCATAATGATGGGCAGCTTGCGCAGGGAAGGGGTGTTGCGCAGTTTTTTCAGGATGGAAAAGCCATCCTCACCGGGCAGCATCACGTCTAAGATCACCAGTTCCGGCTCGGCAGTGCGCATGGCCTGCCAGAAGGGCTCGGCGCTTTCAAAGCCCTGCACCTCGTAGCCGTTGGATTGCAGGGCATACTGCTCCAATTCGCGGATGGAAGCGTCGTCCTCTACAATATAGATCATAACTCAGTTCTCCTCAGCAGTCTGTCCGTCCGGGAACAGATACCGCTCACGGTAGCGGCCCAGACGGCGGTGGAATTCTTCACTTTCCTTGGTGTCGTTGCCGTGGCGCAGGTCGTTCAGGTAGGCGTGGGTGTCAAAGCTATCCTGTGCTACCTCGATCTGCGCAACTGCCACATTGCTGCAATGGTCGCACACGCGCTCGTAGTTGGTCAGCAGATCATCCAGCACAAAGCCGTATTCAATGGAGCAGCTGCCGGCCTGCAAGCGGGCGACGTGCCGTGCCTTGATGGCACGCACCAGTTCGTTGACCACGGCCTCCAGCGGCTCTACCTTGGAAGCAAGGTGCAGATCGCCCTTGCGGAAGGCATCGGTGGTGCGGCTCAGGGTGTCCTGCACTGCATCCTCCAGCACCTGCAGCTCCTCCTGTGCATCCTTGGAGAAGTGGATGCCCTTCTGGTGCATCTCCTCGGCAGATTCCAGTAGGTTGACGGAATGGTCGCTGATACGCTCAAAATCGCTGATGGTGTGCAGCAGGGTGTTCACGCTCTGGCTGTCGGCGTGGTTCAGCTCCCGGCCGGACAGCTTGACCAGATAGGTACCCAGTGCGTCCTCGTACCGGTCTACCTTTTTTTCCTCGTCCCGCACCTTCTGGGCAAGCTCGTCGTTCCACTCGTGGGTCAGGCTCATGGCCTGCACCACGCCCACCCGGGCAAGCTCTGCCATTTCGGCGGTAGCGGCGCGGGCGCGCTCCACAGCAACAGCGGGGGTGTTCAGCAGACGGTCATCCAGCAAAGCAAACGCCTCTTTCTCCGGGGAATCGGGAATAGTCAGGATGGCCAGCTTTTCCAGCCCGGTGGCGAAGGGCAGCAGAATGACGGTGGCCAGAATGTTGAATATCGAGTGCACGATTGCAATGCCCCAAGCCTCGATGGTGGTATTCACAAAGGCAAAGTGGCAGACGGCGTTGAGCCCGTAGAACCCGAACAGGAAGATGGTCACACCGATGATGTTGAAGTACAGGTGCACCATAGCGGCGCGGCGGGCGTTCTTGTTGGCACCCACCGAGGACAGCAGTGCGGTCACACAGGTGCCGATGTTCTGACCCATGATGATGGGGATGGCACTGCCATAGGTGATGACGCCGGTGGCGCTCAGCGCCTGCAGGATACCCACGCTGGCGCTGGAACTCTGGATGATGCCGGTGACCAGTGCGCCCACCAGAACGCCCAGCAGGGGGTTAGAGAAGCGGGTGAACAGGCTGGTGAACCATGTCTCGTTTTGCAGCGGCAGCACCGCGTTGGACATGGTGGTCATGCCGGTCATCAGCACAGCGAAGCCGATGAGGATGGTACCCACGCCTTTTTTCTTCTCACTCTTACACATATACAGCAAAATGCCGATAAATGCAAGCACCGGGCTAAAAGAAGTGGGTTTGAGCAGCTGAATGAGCAGACTGTCGCCCTGCAAGCCGGAAAGGCTCAGGATCCAGCTGGTCACGGTGGTACCCACGTTGCTGCCCATGATCACGCCAATGGCCTGATGCAGTTCCATGATGCCGCTGTTGACAAAGCCCACCACCATAACGGTGGTAGCGCTGGAACTCTGGATGACAGCGGTCACGCACAGACCCAGAAAAAAGCCCTTGAGGGGGTTATCAGTCAGTTTGCTGAGAATTTTCTGCAGCTGGCCGCCGGCCTGCTTTTCCAGTGCCTTGCCCATGATGTCCATACCGAACAAAAACAGGGCCAGACCTCCCAGCAGCGAAAAGACATTAAAAATGGTCATAAGTGTTTTCCTCACTTTATCTTGACGTGTTTTTCTCCTGTGCTTTAAGTATAGAAAAACAATGTAAAATCTGAAATCGGCGAAATGTAAAACCCATGTAAAGTAAGAAAAATGTAAAAATCCTGTGCACGGGCTGCGATGCAGCGTCGGTTTCCCGCCGCGGGTACAAAAACAGCATCCCGGGCGTTGTATTTGCCGCCGAATTTTATTATAATAAGAACAAGAGCGCCCGCAGCACAGCGCTGCAAGAAGATACAGGAGGAACCAGGATGGGTACGTTCAATGTTTCGCTTAAAACGCTGACAGACCGCGTCAGCATGGAAGTGGTATACACCCCCCGGGAGCTGGATGAGATCAGCGTGGAGATCGCCGAGGTCAACCGCCCGGGTCTGTTTCTGGCGGGCTATTATGATTACTTCGATAAGCTTCGCCTGCAGATCATGGGTCTGGCAGAAATGAACTTTCTGTCCGGCCTGACAGCAGAAAAGCGCTACGAGGCACTGGAGCAGCTGTTCCGGCAGCAGCCCCCGGCGGTCATCGTCTGCCGCAGCGAGGAGCTTGCGCCCTTCCCGGAGATGCAGGAACTGGCGCAGAAGCACGCGGTTGCCCTGCTGCGCTCCAACGAGACTACCTGCACTTTGATGGGCAGCCTGATCAGCGTGCTGAACTTGGAACTGGCGCCCCGCATCACCCGGCACGGCGTGCTGGTGGAGGTGTACGGCGAGGGCATCCTGATCCTTGGCGACAGCGGCATCGGCAAAAGCGAACTTGCCATTGAACTGGTCAAGCGCGGCCATCGTCTGGTGGCAGACGATGCTGTAGAGCTGCGCAAGGTGTCCAACCGCCAGATCATGGGCACTGCACCGGAAAACATCCGCCACTTCATCGAGTTGCGCGGCATTGGCATCGTCAATGTGGCCCGTGTGTACGGTGTGGGCGCCGTCAAGCTGAGCGAAAGTCTGGATCTGGTGGTGCAGCTGGAGGCGTGGGACCCCACCAAGAATTACCAGCGCACCGGTCTGGAAAGCGAATACTACGATATTCTGGGCGTCAGCATTCCCAGCACCAGCATCCCGGTCTCTCCCGGCCGTAATCTGGCTGTGGTGCTGGAGACCGCAGCCATCAATAACCGCCAGAAGAAGATGGGCTATAACGCAGCCAAGGAATTGCTGATCCGGCTGGGACTGGACGACAAAATGGACTGATCTTCTCGATAAAAAGGAGCCTGACCCTATGGAACAACTCAAGCAGCTGCTCACCGCAGCAGGCATTGCTTATAAAGAAAATGAGCCACTGGCAGCGCACTGTACTTTTAAGATCGGCGGCCCGGCGCGGCTGTTCGTGCAGCCGATAGACCATGTACAGCTTTGCCGCGCCGTTGCTCTGTGCAAGGCGCAGGGCGTTCGGTATTATTTGCTGGGCAACGGCAGTAATATCCTGTTTGCCGACGAGGGCTACAACGGCGCAGTGCTGGATATTTCTTCTATGCAGGACGCTGTGGAGGTGCACGGAACACAACTCACCGCCGGGGCGGGTGTACGGCTCTCGGCGCTGTGCAAAACGGCGCTGGAACATGGCCTGACCGGGCTGGAATTTGCCTACGGCATCCCCGGTACGGTGGGCGGCGCAGTCTACATGAACGCCGGAGCCTACGGCGGCGAGATGAAGGACGTGCTGACCACGGTGCAGTACCTCACCGCCGAGGGCGAAGTAAAAGAGACTGCGGCAGCAGAGCTTGACCTGCGCTACCGCCATAGCATTTTTGAAGAAAACGGCGGCTGCATCCTCTCGGCGCAGTTTACCCTGACCCCGGGCGAGCCGGAAGCCATCCGCGCAAAGATGGACGAACTGATGGCAAAGCGGCTGGATAAGCAGCCGCTGGATAAGCCCAGCGCAGGCAGCACCTTCAAGCGCCCAGTGGGTGCTTTTGCCGCTGCTCTCATTGACCAGTGCGGGCTGCGGGGCTACCGGCACGGTGGTGCCGCCGTCAGCGAGAAGCACTGCGGCTTTGTGGTGAACCTTGGCGGCGCTACCTGCGCAGACGTGCTGGCGCTGTGCGAAGAAGTGCGCACCATCGTAAAAGAAAAGACCGGCTATGATCTGGAAAAAGAGATCCGCGTAGTCCGCTGAACTGCGGACATAGAGGGAGTGTGGAACACAGATGGAACTGTTGATCGTCAGCGGACTTTCCGGCGCGGGAAAGTCTGTGGCTATGAATGCGTTGGAGGATATCGGATATTTCTGCATCGATAACGTCCCGGCTGGGCTGCTGCCCAGCATTACGGCGTTTTCCAAGGCGGGTGACAACCAGCTGGAGCGGGTAGCGCTTTCCATGGACGTGCGCGGCTGCCGCAGCAGAGAGCAGATTGAAACTGCCCTGCAGCAGCTGGACGAGCAGAAAACACCCTATAAGATCCTGTTTCTGGATGCGCCGGACGATGTGCTGATGCGCCGCTACAGCGAGACCCGCCGCCGCCACCCCATCAGCATTGCAGAGGGCATCTCTACCCGGGATGCCTTTTTGAAGGAGCGGCAGATCCTGCAGCCCTTAAAAGAACGTGCAAACTATACCATCAATACCGGCCTGCTCTCCACCTCCCAGAATAAAGAGCGCATCTGTGATCTGTTCATGAAAAGCGGCGGGGCAAAAAATGCCATGCAGCTTACCATCATGTCCTTCGGGTTCAAGTTTGGTCTGCCGCCGGAGGCCGACCTTGTGCTGGATGTGCGCTGCCTGCCCAACCCCTTCTATGTGCCGGAACTGAAGCACAAGACCGGGCTGGATCAGGAAGTGGTGGATTTTGTCATGAGCCACCCCGAAGCACAGGAACTGCTGCACCGGTACGAGAACTTTTTGCAGTACGCCCTGCCGCTCTATGTCAAGGAAGGCAAAAGCCAGCTGACCATTGCGGTGGGCTGCACGGGCGGCAAGCACCGCTCCATCACATTCGCACGCAAGCTTGCGGAATACTGCACCGCGCAGGGATACGAGCCCGGGGTGCAGCACCGGGATGCCGTGCGCTGAAAACAGAGGAAATACTATGAGTTTTGCATCCAGTGCGCGGGAGGAGATCGCGCAGCGCAGCCCTACCAAGGAATGCTGTGTGCGTGCAGCTGCCTATGGCATTGCCTGCTTTGCCAAATACTTTGATGCCCGCGGCCTTGTGCTGCAAACCGAGCAGCCCCATACCGTGCAGCTGGCGCAGCAGCTGTTTGCCCGCTGCGGCATCCGGGGCGAGATATTGGAAAAGCCCCGCGCCAGCGGCGTTCTGTACGAGTTCAATATCCGCGATGCGGAGCAGGTCACCCGTCTGCACGAGTTGTTCGGCACCACCGGCAGGGAGACCAGCTTGCAAATCGACCCCGGGCTCATCCGCTGCCAAACCTGCGTCAGCGCCTATATCGCCATGGCCTTTTTGTGCAGCGGCACGGTCACCGACCCGCAAAAGGAATATAACCTGGAATTTCTCACCTCCCGGACGAACCTCGCCCGGGATTTTGAAGCGCTGCTCGCCGAGCACGAGTTTGCGCCCCACCGCACCCGCCGCAACGGCGTGAACCTGATCTACGTCAAGGCCGGTGCCAACGTGGAGCGGCTGCTCCGCTTTATGGGCGCTGCGGATGCCGCGACACAGATCAGCGTACTCAAGGCGTTCAAGCAGGTGCGCAACCAGACCAACCGGCAGACAAACTGCGATACCGCAAACCTTGGCAAAACGGCGCGGGCAAACGCTCAGACCCTGAAAGCCATCCGCTATTTGCAGGAGCAGCACGCACTTGAGACTTTGCCGGAGGTGCTGCAGCAGGCAGCAGCCAAGCGTCTGCAATACCCGGATCTTTCGCTTACCGCGCTGTGCAGCTGCTTTGATCCGGCTGTGAGCAAATCTGGCTTATCGCACCGGATGAAAAAGCTGGAGACACTGGCAGAGAATCTCCGTCAGCGCCAGCAGGAGGGACAGGAGGCAGTACAATGAATGAACCCACCGCAAATACCCGTCCCTTTGCCCATTTGCATATCCATACGGAATACAGCCTTTTGGACGGTGCCTGCCGCATCGACCAGCTGATGGAGCGGGTGAAGGAGTGCGGACAGACCGCCATTGCCTGCACCGACCACGGCGTGATGTACGGCTGTGTGCAGTTTTATAAAGCGGCCAAAAAGGCGGGTATCAAGCCCATCATCGGGTGCGAAGTCTATGTTGCCACCCGCACCCGCTTTGATAAGGTAAATAAAATAGACGGCAACAACCACCTGATTCTGCTATGCAAAAACGAGACCGGCTATAAGAACCTGATTAAAATGGTCTCTGCCGGTTTTGTGGAGGGCTTTTATTCCAAGCCCCGTGTGGATAAGCAGCTTTTGGAGCAATACCACGAGGGACTTATCTGCCTTTCGGCCTGTCTTGCGGGCGAGATCCCGCAGGCCATTCTGGCAGGGGATTACGAGCGCGCAAAGGCGACCGCGCTGTGGTACCGGGATCTGTTCGGTGCAGAGAATTACTACATCGAATTGCAGGATCACGGCCTGAAGGAGGACACCACCGTTCTGCCGCAGCTCATCAAGCTTTCCCGGGAGACGGGCATTCCCATGGCAGCTACCAACGACGCCCATTATCTGCGCAAAGAGGACGCCAAGATGCAGAGCATCCTGCTGTGCATTCAGACCGGCAAGACCATTCAGGACGCCGACCGCATGGAGTTCCAGACCGATGAATTCTACGTCAAGACCACAGACGAGATGTACGAGTTGTTCTCTATGGTGCCGGAGGCCTGCGCCAATACGGCAAAGATCGCCGAGCAGTGCAATTTTGACTTTGAGTTCGGCCACACCAAGATCCCTTACTACAAAGCCCCGGACGGCATGGATAATCAGGCTTACTTTGAAAAACTCTGTTGGGACGGCTTGGAACGCCGCTACGGCCCGGACGTGCCGCAGGCCAACATCGACCGCCTGAAATATGAGATCGGCGTGGTCAAGACCATGGGGTATACCAACTACTACCTCATCGTGTGGGACTACATCAATTTTGCAAAAAGTCAGGGCATCCCAGTAGGGCCGGGACGCGGCTCCGGTGCGGGTAGTATTGCTGCCTACTGCGTGGGCATCACGGATATCGACCCCATCCGCTATAACCTGATCTTCGAGCGCTTTTTGAACCCCGAGCGCGTCAGTATGCCGGATTTCGACGTGGATTTCTGCTACGAGCGTCGGCAGGAGGTCATCGACTACGTCAACCGCAAATACGGTGCCGACCATGTGGCGCAGATCGTCACCTTTGGTACCATGGCCGCCCGCAACGCCATCCGGGACGTTGGCCGCGTGATGGGCATTCCGTACCAGCAGGTGGACGTAGTAGCAAAGCTTGTGCCCATGGAACTGAAAATGACTCTGAAGCGGGCGTTGGAGGTTTCCAGCGAACTGAAAAAACTCTACGATACTGACCCGCAGGTGACTGAACTCATCGACACCGCACTGAAGGTGGAGGGAATGCCCCGGCACGCCTCCACCCATGCGGCGGGTGTAGTCATTACACCGGAGCCTACGGATTATTATCTGCCGCTGGCCACCAACGACGGCCTGCCGGTGACCCAGTTCAACATGACCGAGATCGAGGAACTGGGTCTTTTGAAGATGGACTTTCTGGGCCTGCGCACCCTGACCGTCATCCGGGATGCGGAGGTTGCAGTGCAAAAGCAGCACCCGGAGTTCTCCATCCGTGATCTGGACTATGACGACCCGGATACCTATAAGATGTTGGGTCAGGGCGATACTGAGGGCGTGTTCCAGCTGGAATCCTCCGGCATGAAGCAGGTGCTTGTGGGCTTGCAGCCCCAGAACCTTGAAGATGTCATCGCTCTGATCAGCCTGTACCGCCCGGGCCCCATGGACTCTATTCCCACCTATCTGCGCAACCGGCACGAGCCGGACAAGATCAGCTATAAGACCCCGCAGCTGGCGCACATTCTGGATGTGACCAACGGCTGCATCGTCTATCAGGAGCAGGTCATGCAGATCTTCCGGGAGTTGGCAGGCTTCTCCTTCGGGCAGGCAGATAACGTCCGCCGCGCCATGAGCAAAAAGAAGCACGCCGTCATGGAAGCAGAGCGGGAGCACTTTGTGCACGGCTGCACCGAGCCCGGCCACGAATGTCCGGGCTGCGTTGCCAACGGCATCCCGGAGCAGGTAGCAAACCAGATCTACGATGAGATGTCCAGCTTTGCGTCCTACGCTTTCAACAAGAGCCACGCAGCCTGCTACGCTTATGTAGCTTTCCAGACCGCTTACCTCAAGTGCCATTACCCCAGCCAGTTCATGGCGGCATTGCTCACCAGCGTGCTGGATAATACGGATAAGGTCATCGAGTATTCCGGCGAATGCGCCCGTCTGGGCATCAAGGTGCTGCCGCCGGATGTGAATATCTCCAACGGCGGCTTTACCGCCGATGATAACGGTCAGATCCGTTTTGGCCTGAACGCGGTGAAAAACGTAGGCCGTAACCTCATCGAGAACGCAGTCACCGAGCGCAGGGAAAAGCCCTACACCAGTCTTTACGATTTCTGTAAGCGGATGCACGGCAGTGAGTTGAACCGCCGCGCGGTGGAAAGCCTGATCAAAGCCGGTGCCTTTGACTGTTTTGGCTCCAACCGCCACAGTATGGTGGAGGCGGTAGAAGGCATCCTCAAGAGCATCGAGACCGACTCCCGCCGCAATCTGGAGGGACAACTGGATCTGTTCTCCGTAATGAGCGGGGAAGAACAGCAAAGCCCGCAGGCAGACGTCTACGAGATCCGTCCCTTGGCAGAGTACACCCCTGCCGAACTGCTGCAGCAGGAAAAAGAGGTCAGCGGTCTGTACCTGTCTGGCCATCCGCTGGACGCTTACCGGGAAAAATCTGCCCGCATCGGTTCCCACACCATCAAAGCCCTCACCGGCGAGGATGCCCATGTGCAGGACGGCGAAAAGGTGCGCATTGTGTGTGCGGTGGTCAAAAACCGCATGATGACGACCAAATCCAACAGCATGATGGCCTTTGCCAGCGTGGAGGATCTGACCGGCACCATGGAGGTGATCGTGTTCCCCAAGGTGCTGGACAGGTTCCGGGATGCCATTCAGGAAAACGCTGTTGTAGTCATCGACGGCCGGCTTTCCGTGCGGGAGGATGAAGCTTCCAAGCTGCTGGCAGACAGCATTCTGCCCATTGACAGCTACGACCCGACCCGCTTGGATAAAGGCCGCCCGGACCCTGTCAAAACAGCTGCCCGGCGGGTGTTTATCCGTCTGCCGTCCCGCAGCTGCCCCCAGTACGATAAAGTGGTGAACCTGCTGGAGATCTTTGATGGTGATATCCCGGTGATCCTGTATCTGGAGGATACCAAGCAGAAGCTGGCCGCACCGCGCCGGCTGTACACCTCCGGGCATCCGCTTTTCTTCAAAGAGCTGGAGCGACTGCTGGGCGCGGAAAACGTTGCAACAAAATGACATATTTGTGCACGAATGGCACCGCATGAGGCGATTTCAATTTTTCCAAGTGGTACAAATCGCAAAAATAACACGATGCGTCGTCACTATTTTGTGCCGTATGGAATTGCATAAAGTCTCAAAACCCTATTGAAATTTGTCTGGATGGTGTGCTATAATCATTAAAGGCGAATCAAAGCTGTTGCAAAGCAACTGGCCTGTTTCTGGAAGAAGAGGGTACAGGCAAAAGGGTAAATGAAGAACTGAACTGTAAATTGGAGGGAATCTCTCGTATGGAAAAGCAAATCAAAACGATTGGCGTGCTTACAAGCGGTGGTGATGCTCCCGGCATGAACGCTGCTGTGCGCGCTGTGGTACGCACTGGCCTGCATAAGGGCTTCCGTATGATCGGCATTCAGCGCGGCTACAACGGCCTGCTGAACGGCGAGTGCTTTGAAATGAACCTGCGCAGCGTTTCTAACATCATCTCTGCCGGCGGCACCATTCTGTATACGGCACGCTGCCTGGAGTTCAAGACCAAGGAAGGTCAGGATAAGGGCGCTGAAAAGTGCCGCGAGTTGGGCATTGATGCGCTGGTCGTTATCGGCGGCGACGGCTCCTACCGCGGTGCCCGCGCATTGGCACACCGCGGCATCCCCATGATCGGCCTGCCCGGCACCATTGATAACGATATCGGCTGCACCGATTACACCATCGGCTATGATACCGCCATGAACACCGCGCTGGAAATGATCGATAAGCTGCGCGACACCACCCAGAGCCACGACCGCTGCAGTGTGGTCGAGGTCATGGGCCGCAACGCCGGTTACATCGCTCTGAACGTGGCCATCGCCTCCGGCGCTATGGCTGTGCTGCTGCCTGAGAAGGAATTCGATATGCAGCGCGACATTCTGGATAAGATCGCCGAGACCCAGAAGACCGGCAAGCGCCACTTTATCATCATTGTGGCCGAGGGCGTGGGTCACGCACAGGAGATCGCCAACGAGATTCAGGCGCGCACCGGTATCGATTCCCGCGCAACCATTCTGGGCCATGTGCAGCGCGGTGGTTCTCCCACCCTGCGCGACCGCGTGAATGCTTCTGCCATGGGTTATCAGGCTGTCTGCCTGCTGGAGCAGGGCAAGTATAACCGCATCGTCGGCATGAAGGGCGAGAAGCTGGTGGACTACCCCGTGGACGAGGCTTTGGAGATGACCAAGAGCCTTGACCCCGTGCTGGTGGACGTGTGCAACACTATTTCCATCTAATCAATAACATCAAACGCAAGAGCCATCCTCTCAGTTTTTTTGAGCGGATGGCTCTTTTTGCTGCCGCTTTTTCAGAATTGACGTGTTATAAGTAAAAATCAACAACTTTTTGTTTACAAACGCCTCCAAATCAGTTATACTGAGAAAAACGGAGGTGCTGCCATGAAATACAGCTGGATCGACACGGAACTTCTGCAAAAGCCTGGCGTTACCAAAGATTTACAGGCAGAGTGGAACTGGATAAGATACCACATCGGCGGCAAAATGTTTGCAGCCGTCTGTCTGGATGATGCCACGGGAAAGCCGGTGTATATTACTTGCAAGCTGGACCCCGCCGAGGGCGATTTTCTGCGCCGACAGTATGAAGATATCATTCCGGGCTACTATATGAATAAGGTGCATTGGAACTCCGTAAAAGCAGAGGGAAATGTGCCGGACGCATTGCTGCGGGAGATGCTGGAAAAATCTTATCGTCTGGTGCTGGGCAGCTTCAGTAAAAAGAAACAGCGCGCGCTGCTGGAAGGGGAAAAGAAGGATGCCATTTGACTATAAGAAGGAATACAAAGAATTTTATCTTCCGCCGAAGAAACCGCAGATCATTACCGTCCCTGCGATGAATTTTGTGGCGGTACATGGCAAGGGCGACCCCAACGACCCGGCAGGGGAATACAAAGCAGCGCTGGAACTGCTGTACGGCATTGCATTTACTATCAAAATGAGCTATAAGGGTAGCCATAAGATAGACGGCTATTTCGAATATGTTGTTCCGCCGCTGGAGGGACTGTGGCATCAGCCCGGTGCAGAGGGTGTGGATTTTTCCAACAAGGAGACCTTTATCTGGACCTCTATGATCCGTCTGCCGGAATTTGTCACTCGTGCCGAATTTGACTGGGCGGTGCAGGAAGCTACGGCCAAAAAGAAAAAGAACTTTTCTAAGGTGGAATTTTTCACCTATGATGAAGGTCTGTGCGTGCAGTGTATGCACATCGGCCCCTACGACACCGAGCCGGAGACTTTGCGGCAGCTGGATGCGTTTGCTGCGGAGCAGGGATATTGCCCGGATTTTTCAGACACGCGCTTCCATCACGAGATCTATCTGGGAGACCCGCGCCGCACCGCACCGGAGAAGCTGAAAACCGTGCTGCGACATCCGATCCGCAGAATGAAATGACAGAAAACTTCACAAAAACTGTCGCTTTTTGTTGTGAGATGTGCTATACTAAAATTATCTGTAGAAACACACTTAAAAATGGAGGAAAACATCATGCAGCATGAAACTGTCATCGTGCTGGACTTTGGCGGACAGTACAATCAGCTGATTGCCCGCCGTGTCCGAGAAAATAATGTCTACTGCGAGATCTATTCCTATAAAACCGATCTTTCGGTCATCAAGGCCAAGAATCCCAAGGGCATCATCTTCACCGGCGGCCCCAACAGCGTTTATCTGGAGGATTCTCCCACCATCGACCCCGAGATCTTCAGTTGGGGCGTGCCTGTGCTGGGCATCTGCTACGGCAGCCAGCTGATGATGCACCTGCTGGGCGGTCATGTCTGCCGCGCTCCCGAGCGTGAGTACGGCAAGACCGAGGTGTTCGTGAACACCGAGAGCAAGCTGTTCACCGATGTGCAGCCCTCTACCATCTGCTGGATGAGCCACAACGACTACATCGAGCAGGCGGCTCCCGGCTTTGAGATCACTGCCCACACCGCAAACTGCCCTGTGGCAGCCGTTGAAAATGCCGAAAAGGGTCTGTATGCCGTACAGTTCCACCCGGAGGTGCTGCACACCGCCGAGGGCAAGAAGATGCTGCGCAACTTCGTGTACAACGTCTGCGGCTGCTCCGGCGATTGGAAGATGGATTCCTTTGTGGAGAACAACGTTAAGGCGCTACGGGAGCGCATCGGCGATGGTAAGGTGCTGTGCGCCCTGTCCGGCGGTGTGGATTCCTCCGTGCTGGCCGCTATGCTGGCAAAGGCCATCGGCAAGCAGCTGACCTGCGTGTTCGTGGATCACGGCCTGCTGCGCAAGAACGAAAAGGAAGAGGTCTGCTCTGTCTTTGGCCCGGGCAACGCCAACGGTTTCGACATCAACTTTATCTGCGTAGATGCCCGCGACCGCTACTTCAGCAAGCTGAAGGGCGTCACCGAGCCGGAGCGCAAGCGCAAGATTATCGGCGAGGAGTTCATCCGCGTGTTCGAGGAAGAGGCCAAGAAGATCGGCAAGGTGGACTTCCTTGCACAGGGCACCATCTACCCCGACGTGGTGGAAAGCGGTCTGGGCGGTGAGTCCACCGTCATCAAGAGCCACCACAACGTGGGCGGTCTGCCCGATACCGTGGACTTCAAGGAACTGGTGGAGCCTCTGCGCAACCTGTTCAAGGACGAAGTCCGTCAGGCCGGCCGTGAGTTGGGTCTGCCTGAGTATCTGGTCAGCCGTCAGCCGTTCCCCGGCCCCGGTCTGGGCATCCGCATCATCGGCGAGGTGACCCCCGAGAAGGTCACTATCGTGCAGGACGCTGACGCCATCTGGCGCGAGGAGATCGCCAAGGCCGGTCTGGATAAGGAAATCAGCCAGTATTACGCTGCACTGACCAATATGCATAGCGTTGGTGTTATGGGCGACGAGCGCACCTACGATTACGCCGTTGCGCTGCGCGCCGTGACCACCACCGACTTCATGACCGCAGAAAGCTATGATATGCCGTGGGATGTTCTGGGCACTGTCACCAGCCGCATCGTCAACGAAGTCAAGCACGTCAACCGCGTGTTCTATGATTGCACCGGCAAGCCGCCTGCAACGATCGAGCTCGAGTAAGCTCTACTCAATCCCATCAAAAACGAGCAGAACCCCTGTCAGTGTGCGCTGACGGGGGTTCTGCGTATATAGGGGCAACTCTTCGGAAATTCCGAAGAGTTCGGGGCAGTTGTTAAGCGTTGCTTAATAACTTGGGCAGTCTGTCAACTATCCGGGATTTTTGGATGGTTCGAGTTTAGCAGTTGGAACTATTAAGAAAAACTTAATGGTTGGACGTGCCAGAGAAAATAGAATGATATAAAGATATAATTTTAAGTTAAAGCTTCTCGAAAGATACCATGGCAGAAAGAGAGTTTCTCATTTTTACATGGCGATCTGCGGACAGAGCCTTTTCACGAGAGGTGTCGGCGTAGCCGAGGACAAGGATGTTGACCGGTTCAAGGTTGTCGGGAATCTTAAATTCAGCCTTCAGGATGTCCGGCTTGAAATAGCATACCCATACGCTTCCTAAACCTAAGTAGGTGGCTTCCATCATCATGTGGTCGGTAATGATGCTTGCATCAATATCGGTCAGCTTTTTACCATCAAAGGGACGTGTCCAGACCTTATTTGTATCGCTGCAAACGATAATTGCCAGCGGCGCACCATAGATATTTGTGGCCTTTCCAATTTTACGAAGGCCCTCATCACTCTGCACTACAATCAGGTGTTGAGGCTGGCAATTACCACCCGTGGGTGCAACGTGAGCTGCCTCTAAGATGGCATCCAGCTTTTCCTTCTCAACCTTCTGCTTTGTGTAAGCGCGTACACTATACCGTTTCTTTGCAAGTGTCAAAAAATCCATAATGTGATGGTCCTTTCTGGAAGTGTAAATTTGTGTAGGGTCTTGATAATTCAATCGACCTATGCTATGATTTTATCAGTCGTTTTCAAAAAAGCAAGAACGCACTTTTTTGTTATATACTACCCAAAAAGATAGTGTAGGGAAGAGAAAAATGAAATGTCCAAGTACCTTTAACTGCCCGGTTGAAGCAACCCTCGATTTGATTGGTGGGAAATATAAAGCACTTATTCTGTGGCATTTGATTGATAATACCTTGCGCTTTAATGAGATAGGAAAGTTGATTCCCAAGGCTACGCCTAAAATGCTGACACAGCAGCTCCGGGAGCTTGAAAATGATAACTTGGTTATTCGGAAAGTTTATCCTGTTGTGCCGCCAAAGGTAGAATATTCGCTCAGCGACTTTGGGAGAAGCATCATTCCTATTTTGGATGCGATGTGTAAATGGGGAGAAAACTATCTGGCAGATGCAAGCAAGAAGTAATCCTTAAAAGATAGTTGCATCCTGAACGTAAATACGTTATAATACTCACAGAGATCCCGCTGGTTGCGTGATACTATCCTGATACTAAAAAATCAGCAAGCCGCATTTACCACGGCAATCTCATGGAAAAATGAACATCCAAAGATAGATACACTAAACAAATTTGCTTAGTAACAATTAAGACTTACCGAGCTCGAATAATCCCCAATAGCACCATCACCCCGGAGGTTTCGTTTTCACGGAACCCTCCGGGGTGTTTTTTATCCTCTGGCAAAAACAAACCGAAACACATTCAAAATATTTCTCGCTTCATCGCATTTGCAACACAAGTCCGAAGTCTTTTGAAAGCAGAATTTTACACAAAAAAGTCCAAAACCTCTTTCTTCTCCGTCTGCAGGGGAGTATAATAGAATCCGCTGTTTGCAAAATAGGAAAGGGGAAGTATCAACTATGGAATCGAAGCAAAGGCTTTTGGAGCCGCAGCTCGTCCAAACGGGAAGGGCAGATCAGTTCAGCCGCAAGGTGTTCTGCGATGGAATGCGGGATGGTGTGCCCATTGCGCTGGGTTACTTTGCGGTATCGTTTTCCCTGGGTATTGCGGCGCGCAAGGCAGGCTTTACGCCGTTTCAGGGATTTCTTGTCAGCCTGCTGAACAATGCTTCCGCAGGAGAATATGCCGCATTTGCGCTGATCATGGCAAACGCCACCTATTTTGAGGTGGCGGTCATTACCCTGATCGCCAATGCGCGGTATCTGTTAATGAGTTGTGCGCTGGCACAGCGCTTTGCACCGGACACGCCCTTCTGGCATCGGCTGCTCATCGGCTATGATGTCACGGACGAACTGTTCGGCATTACCATCGCCCGCCCGGGCAGCCTGAATCCGTACTATACCTATGGCGCTATCCTGCTGGCAGCGCCAGCGTGGGCTTCCGGTACGGCGCTGGGCATTATAGCGGGTAATCTGCTGCCGCTGCGGGTAGTCAGCGCCTTGAGCGTGGCACTGTACGGAATGTTTTTGGCCATCATCATCCCACCGGCCCGCAAAGACCGGATCGTTGCGGTGCTGGTCGTCATCAGCTTTGCACTGAGTTTTCTGTGCAGCTATCTGCCGGGCATCTCGGTACTCTCCGAGGGCACTCGCACCATTCTTTTAACGGTGGCGATCTCCGGCGCAGCAGCGGTGCTGTTCCCGGTCAAGCAGGAGGAAAACGAAGATGACACATAACAATTATATCTATATTGCAGTCATGGCACTGGTGTCCTACGCCATCCGCATCCTGCCGCTGACGCTGATCCGCAAGCCAATCAAAAACCGCTTTATCCAGTCGTTTTTGTACTATGTTCCCTATGTGACGCTGGCTGTGATGACCTTTCCGGCCATCATTCAAGCAACGCAGAGCCCGGCAGCGGGTGCTGTTGCACTGGTAGTTGGCATTGCCGCTGCATGGTTTGGCGCAAGCCTGTTTCAGGTGGCTGCGGGCTGCTGTGCGGTGGTGTTTGTACTGGAATTTTTTATCTGAGACCTTATAGCGGGAGAACAAAATGAAGAAGATCCTTGTGACCGGTGCCGGCGGCTTTGTGGGTTCCCGTGTGATGCAGCAATGGGCGGGGCGTTACGAGTTGTGCACCTTTCCCAAAGGCTTTTTGGCAACAGCAGGGGAGGACGCCGTGCGGCAGGCGGTTTTGCAGCAGCACCCGGATGTTATTCTGCACACCGCAGCTATTTCGGATACCGGTTACTGCGCCGACCACCCGGAGCAGGCTTACCGCGCCAATGTGGAGTTGCCGGTCTGGCTTGCCCGGGCATCAGCGCAGACTGGCGCAAAGCTGGTGGCCTTCAGTTCGGATCAGGTCTATGCCGGTGTGGAGCAGTCCGGCCCGCTGCCGGAAACAATTCCGTTAAAGCCTGCCAATGTGTATGGGCTGGGCAAGCTGGAAATGGAGCAGCGTGTGCAGGCGCTCTGCCCGAGTGCCGTGCTGCTGCGCGCCACATGGATGTACGACCTGCCGGGCTACCGGCTGCCCATCCGGGGCAACCTGCCGCTGAATCTTTTGCGCGCGGCACAGCGGGGAGAATCCGTCCGCTTTTCTGTCCGGGACTTCCGAGGCATCACCTACGTCCGGCAGGCGGTGGCACTGCTGGAAGCTGTTTTGACCCTGCCCGGCGGGGTCTATAACTTTGGCAGTGAAAACGCCGAAAACATGGTGCTGACTGCTCAGCAGTTTGCGAAGATACTCGGGATCACGGTCGATATTCAGGAAGCTGACTGGGCACGGAACCTTGCGATAGATTGCAGCAAGCTGCGGGCGCAAGGCATCGTATTTGACACCACACAGGAAGGGTTGACGCGCTGTTTGCGGGATTATGGACTGCGCTGACCGCAGAAGCAAAAATTTTTCCGTATCGCACAAAAAACAGAGAAAAGCACGAAAAAAGCAGGGGATTCTGTATGCTGCCAGCCGAATCAGGCTGGATAAATCATGCAGAAACCCTGCTTTTTTGCTTGTCTGCCGGAGAAAAGTTCGCTTGTGGGATGTAGCAATTTTCCATATAAAAGTCATACTTATTTTACATCTTATCTGCATTTTGCTATAATATTTTCGCTTTTTTGCAAAGCATCCGAACCGCATAAACCTTTAAAACCTTGAGGAGAGTGGAATTTTTGAAGGAAGTCAAGCTTGAAGAAGCGGCTTATCAGTTTGAAGCCAAAATGTCCCTGCGGCAGGCGATCCCGCTGGGCTTGCAGCACGTCTGCGCCATGTTCGTGGGTAACCTGACCCCGCTGCTGATCATCACCAGCGCCTGCGGCATTGCAGGCGGTGAGTTTGCAGACCTGCAGGTCACCCTGCTGCAGAGCGCCATGTTCGTGGCAGGTATCGTCACGCTGGTGCAGCTGTTCACTATCGGACCCGTAGGCGGCGCAGTACCTATCATCATGGGTACCAGTTCCGGCTTTATCGGCGTGTTCAACAGCGTTGTGGGCACGATGGGCGGCGGTGTGCTGGCCTATGGCGCGATTATGGGCGCATCCATCATCGGCGGTGTTTTTGAAAGCGTGCTGGGATTTTTCCTGAAGCCGCTGCGCAAGTTCTTCCCGCCGGTGGTCACCGGCACGGTGGTGCTTTCCATCGGCCTTTCGCTGATCTCGGTAGGCATCAACTCCTTCGGTGGCGGCAACAAGGCCAAGGACTTCGGCTCTGTGGAGAACCTGCTGCTGGCACTGTTCGTGCTGGTGGTCATCCTGTTCTTCAAGCACTGGACCACCGGTTTCCTCAGTTCCTCTGCCATCCTCATCGGCATTCTGGCCGGTTATGTGGTTGCTTTCATTATGGGTCTGGTGCTGCCCACCACCGGCGTGACTGCTGATGGCGTAGAGTTCACCAAGGCATGGGTGCTCAACTGGGACAAGGTGGCGCAGGCCTCTTGGTTCGCAGTGCCCAAGCTGATGCCGGTCAAGGTGGTATTTGATGCCCGTGCGATCCTTCCGGTGCTGATCATGTTCATCGTTACCGCAGTGGAGACTGTGGGCGATATCTCCGGCGTGATGGAGGGCGGCATGAACCGTGAGCCCTCTGATAAGGAACTGTCCGGCGGCATCATCTGCGATGGCCTCGGCTCTACCTTTGCCGCACTGTTCGGCGTGCTGCCCAACACCTCCTTCAGCCAGAACGTGGGTCTGGTGGCCATGACCAAGGTGGTCAATCGCATGGCACTGGCCTCCGGTGCTGTGTTCCTGATCCTTTGCGGCCTGATCCCCAAGCTGGGCGCGCTGATTTCCATCATGCCGCAGGCCGTTCTGGGCGGTGCTGCCGTTATGATGTTCTCTTCCATCGTGGTCAGCGGCATTCAGTTGATCACCAAGGAAAAGATGACCCCGCGTCACCTGACCATCGTGTCTGTGGCACTGGGCGTGGGCTATGGTATGGGCGCCAACAGCGGCATTCTGGCACAGGCTCCGCAGGCCTTCCAGCTGATCTGTGGTGAGTCCGGCATTGTTCCGGCTGCCTTTGTGGCGATCCTGCTGAACGTGCTGCTGCCTAAGAACGATATGGCAGAGTAAGAAGCCGTTTTCATAAGCATTGCACACCGCCCGGACGGCCTTTTTGCCGGGCAAGGGCTTCCAGCTGCTGCAACACCTGCGGGGTGTCTGCATCCAGTAGTTCTGCATTGTCTGCAATGCAGACGGTGCGCACCTGCGCAGGATACTTTTTAAGCAGCACGTTGCCGCCTTTGTTTTCCGGCAGGGTGAGCAGTTCTGAAAAAAAGCTGCTTCCAAACAGAACGGGACTTCCAACAAGAGGTGCCGGGTCGTTTTCGGCCACGGCTCCCAGACGGAAGATCTCCCGTTCTGTTTCTTTTTGCCATTCTGCCGGGGAGGACTGCTCGCAGCAGAAGCGTTCTGTCATGGCTTCTACCGTCTCCCGGCGCAGCAGAGGCTGATCCCCGGGCAGAAACATACAACCGCTCAGTTCCGGCTGCTGCTCCAGCAGCGCCGAAAGCCCCAGCCGAACGGTATCGTTGCGGCCGGGCAGGCTGTGCAGCAGCACAGGAACGCCCTGCGCCCTGCACAGTGCCTGCACCTCTTCCGAGCGGGTCACCACGATGCGGGCGGCGATACAGGGTGTGGCGGTAGCGGCAAAGGCCCGGCAGAGCATGGGCTGGCCGCAAAAATCTGCCAGCAGTTTGTTTGCGCCAAAACGGCGGCTCAGCCCGGAGGCCATGATCACACAGCCGACCGTAAGCGACTTTTTCATACAAATACACCCCTTCAGCAGCATTTTATAATAGTATTATACCGAAAGCTGTGCTAAAATAAAAGCAGAGATATCGCAGCGATAGAAAAGAGAGGTACTGCACATGATGACGATCCGAGAATATAAGCGGGCAGAAAGTCTGGAGGAGGCGTGGCAGCTGAACCAGAAAAAACAGAACCGCATTTTGGGCGGCATGATCTGGCTGAAGATGGAAACCATCAATGTCGGCACCGCCATCGACCTTTCCGGTCTGGGACTGGATACCATTGAAGAGACCGAGGACAGCTTTTCCATCGGCGCTATGGTCACCTTGCGCCAGCTGGAGCAGCACCCGGGGCTTGCCGCCTATACCCATGGTGCTATGCGGGAGGCTGTGCGCCATATCGTGGGCGTACAGTTGCGCAATCTGGCTACCGTGGGCGGCAGCATCTACAGCCGGTTCGGCTTTTCGGATGTGCTGACCATGTTCCTTGCCATGGATTGTGATGTAGAACTGTACAAGGGCGGTATCCTGCCGCTGCAGGAATATGCACAGCGCCCCTACGACCGGGACGTTCTGGTGCGGCTGATCGTAAAAAAGACACCGATACAGCTTTATTACCAGTCGGTGCGCAACAGCCAGACCGATATCCCGGTGCTGACCTGTGCCGCTGCCCGGATGGAGACCGGTGATTACCGTATCGTCATTGGTGCACGTCCGCTGCGCGCCGTGCGGTTCGAACTCCCGGCAGAGCCTGCCCTTGCGGCGGAACAGCTTGCCGCGCAGTTTGCCGAAAGCGTAAAGGCGCAGATCGTTACCGGCTCCAATATGCGCGGCAGCGCCGAATACCGTCAGCATCTGGCTGGCGTGCTGACAAAGCGCGCGGTGCTGGAACTGGAACAGCGTAAAATGCAGGAGGAAAAGTAAATGCAGATCACACTTACCTTGAACGGCGTCCGGGTATCCGAGGAGATCACCCCGGATATGCTTCTGATCGATTTTGTCCGCGCACACGGCTGCAAGAGCGTCAAGCGCGGCTGCGAGACTTCCAACTGCGGTCTGTGCACCGTGTTTATGGACGATAAGCCGGTGCTTTCCTGCTCCGTGCTGGCAGCCCGCGCCGATGGGCATAAGATCACCACGCTGGAGGGCTTGCAGGAGGAAGCCGCCGAGTTTGGTGCATTTATCGCAGATCAGGGCGCAGAGCAGTGCGGCTTCTGCAACCCGGGCTTTATCATGAACGCGCTGGCTTTGTTCCGGGAGCAGCCGTACCCAACTGAAGAGCAGGTGAAGGAATACCTTGCCGGAAACCTGTGCCGCTGCTCCGGCTACGAGGGCCAGCTGCGCGGCATTATGAGTTTTCTGGCATGGAAAAAGCAGAAGGAGGGCGTACAGTGAAAACCGTCAACAAACCGTTCCGCAAAAAAGACGCGATGCAGCTGGTCACCGGCCAGCCTGTCTATATGGATGACATCATCCCGCAGGATTGTCTGATCGTCAAGCTGCTGCGCTCGCCCCATGCAAACGCCATCGTCCGCACCATCAATACCGCTGTTGCCAAAAAAGTGCCCGGCATCGAAGCCATCTTCACTTGGGAGGATGTGCCGCAGGATGCCCGCCGTTATACGCAGGCCGGCCAGACCTACCCGGAGGCCAGCCCCTACGACCGTCTGCTCATCGACCGCCATGTCCGCTTTGTGGGAGATGTGGTGGCCATTGTAGCAGGTAAAGATGAAAAGTGCGTGGACAAAGCGCTCAAGCTTATCAAGGTAGACTACGAGGTGCTGGAGGCCGTGCTGGACTTCCACACCGCCAAGGATAACCCCATCCTTGTGCACCCGGAGGACAACTGGGAAAGTCTTGCCCCCGTGGGTGCTGACAACAAGCGCAACCTCTGCGCTCACGATGCATGCGGCAACGGCGATATCGATGCTGTGCTGACCGGGTGCGATGTGGTCATTGACCATGTGTACCACACCAAGGCCTGCCAGCAGGCCATGATGGAGACCTTCCGCACCTATTGCTCTATTGATACTTATGGGCGGCTGAATGTGCTCAGTTCTACCCAGATCGTTTTCCACGTTCGCCGCAACATTGCCAATGCACTGCACATCCCCAAATCCATGGTGCGTGTCTCCAAGCCTCGCATCGGCGGCGGCTTTGGTGCAAAGCAAACTGCCGTCAGTGAGGTGTACCCGGCCTTTGTGACTTGGATGACCAAAAAGCCCTCCAAACTCATCTTCAGCCGTGTGGAAAGCCAGACGGCTTCTTCGCCGCGCCACGAGATGGAGATGCACGTCCGTCTGGGTGCTACCAAGGACGGCATCGTGAAGGGCATCGACCTGTACACCCTGTCCAACACCGGTGCTTACGGCGAGCACGGCCCCACTACCGTGGGTCTGTCTGGTCACAAATCCATCCCGCTGTACGGCAAGGCCGAAGCCTTCCGCTTTGTCAGCGATGTGGTGTACACCAACCATATGTCTGCCGGCGCATACCGCGGCTATGGCGCTACACAGGGTCTGTTTGCGGTGGAATCTGCCGTAAACGAACTGGCGCACAAGCTGAACATGGATCCCATTGAACTCCGTCTGAAGAACACCGTGCAGGAGGGCGATGTAATGCCCGCTTACTACGGCGCGGTAAATACCAGCTGCGCGCTTGACCGGTGCGTACTCAAGGTGCGCGAGATGATCGACTGGGAGCACAAGTATCCCGCCCGGGATATGGGCAACGGCAAGATCCGTGCTGTGGGCATGGGTATGGCCATGCAGGGCTCCGGCATCTCCGGCATGGACGTGGGCAGTGCCACCCTCAAGCTGAACGATGACGGCTTCTATACCCTGATGATCGGTGCTGCCGATATGGGCACCGGCTGCGACACCACGCTGGCGCAGATCGCCGCCGAGGTGCTGGACTGCCCGCTGGATAACATTACCGTCTTTGGCGCGGATACGGATTCTTCGCCCTACGATTCCGGCTCTTATGCTTCCAGCACCACCTATGTCACCGGCAAGGCCACTGAAAAGTGTGCCATGAAGCTGCGGGAACAGATCTGTAAGCTGGGCGCGGAATTGTTGGAATGCCCGGCAGATGCCGTGGAGTTTGACGGCAAGGTCGTGTTTGAAAGCGCCGACCCCACCCGGCAAAAGACCCTGTCCGAGATTGCATTTGCTTCCCAGTTCGGTCATAAGATCCCGCTGGAATTTACCGAGACCCACACCTCACCCTTGTCTCCGCCGCCGTATATGGTGGGTGCTGCCGAGGTAGAGGTGGATACCGAGACCGGCGAGGTGAAGGTGCTGGAGTTTGACGCCTGCGTGGACTGCGGTACGCCCATCAACCCCAATCTGACCCGCGTGCAGGCTGAGGGCGGCATTCTGCAGGGCATTGGCATGACCCTGACCGAAAACATCACCTACGACAGAAACGGCTACCCAGAAGAGAACTCTCTGTTCCAGTACAAGATCCCTGCCCGCAACGATATCGGGCATATCCATGTGGAGTTTGAGAACAGCTACGAGCCTAACGGCCCCTTTGGCGCAAAGTCCATCGGTGAGGTGGTCATCAATACGCCGCTGCCCGCCATCTCGGACGCCATCTATAACGCCATCGGCACCCGCTTCTACGAGTTACCCATCACCCCGGAGCAGATTGCTATGGCAGTTGCGGCTAAGCACTAAAGACGGATGCTGAACGAAAAAGAGTTTCCGTTTTTGGCAGAGAAGGGGCATATCATTTCTCTGGTAGGCGGCGGGGGCAAAACGACCCTGCTATATGCCATGGCAGCCCACTGTGCCCGCAAGGGCTGGCGGGTGCTTGTGACTACGACCACCCACATCCGGCAACCGGTAGCCTGCTATGCACCGGATGACGCAGCGCTTACAACTCTGTGGCAAGCGGGTCACTATGCCGTGGTTGGCACTCCAGCAGAAAACGGAAAGCTGACTTCGCCGCAGCCGAAGCTTTTGCGCCGGATGGCGCAGGCAGATGCGGTATTTATAGAGGCAGACGGTGCAAAGCACTGCCCCTGCAAGGTCCCGGCGGTGCACGAGCCGGTGCTGCTGCCGCAAAGCGATATCGTTTTAGCAGTAGCAGGGCTTTCGGCGTTGGGCAAGCCCTTGCGGGAGGTCTGCTTCCGCTATGATACCATCCGTCCGCAGTTTTTAGCGGCTGCGCCGGATGCGCCGCTTACACCGCCTGTGCTGGCACAGCTGTTTGCAAGCACGCAGGGCGGCCGCAAGGCGGTGGGGGACCGGCAGTTTTACGCTGTGCTCAATCAGGTTGATACACAGGAGTTGCAACAGCAGGGCATACAAATACAACAGCTTTTGCGTCAGCAGGGCATACCGTGCATACTGACGCATTTCAAAGAGGAAGAACGTGCATGAGCAAGGAAGATAAGATCGTATTCTGTACCGGGGGCGGCTGCACCGCAAAGCTGGGTGCCGGGGTGCTGAGCCGTATTCTTGAAAAGCTGCCCCGGGGCGAAAAAGACCCGGATCTTCTGGTCGGCTACGACAGCCGGGATGACGCCGCAGTTTACCGCATTACGGATGACATTGCGCTGGTGCAGACCGTAGACTTTTTCCCGCCGATGGTGGATGACCCATACACCTTTGGGCAGATCGCTGCCACAAACGCCCTGAGCGATGTCTACGCTATGGGCGGCGAGGTAAAGACCGCGCTGAATCTGGTCTGTTTCCCAGAGGATATGGATCTGAACATACTGGGCGAGATTTTGCGCGGCGGCGCTGAAAAGGTGGCAGAAGCCGGCGGCAGCCTTGCAGGCGGGCATTCCATCGCGGACAGCGGAGTGAAATACGGTCTTTCCGTGACCGGCCTTGTAGACCCGCACCGGATGTACACCAACGACACCGGTATGCCCGGCGATAAGCTGGTATTGACCAAGGCTTTGGGTGTGGGGCTGCTGTGTACGGCAAACCGCGTGGGCGAAGCCGCCCCAGAGGAGATGAAAGCCGCCATCCGTTCCATGACCACTCTGAACAAAACGGCGGCAGAAATCAGCCGCAAGTACCGCGTCCACGCCGCTACGGATGTGACCGGCTTCAGCTTTCTCGGCCATCTGCACGAGATGATGGGCGGCAAGCTTTCCTGCATCATCCATGCAAATGCCGTGCCGGTGCTGCCGGGCGCAGAAAAAGCGGCAGATGCATTTTTGTATACTGCCGCCGGGCAGCGTAACCGCAACCATACCGGACCGTTCGTCCGGTTTGAAAACGTAAGCTTTGCTATGGAGGAGGTTTTGTTCGACCCGCAGACCTCCGGCGGGCTGCTGCTGGCGGTAGACCCGGCGGATGCAAAGGCTCTGGAGCAGGAGCTGCGCACCGCAGGTCTGCCGGCAAACATCGTGGGAGAGATCCTGCCCAAGCAGAAAATCGAGATCACTGTAACAGACAAATGAGAGGAGCAATCATCATGGCTGAACTTATCAAAGTAGATGCACTGGGCGATGCCTGCCCGCTGCCGGTCGTTAAGGCGAAAAAGGCGATTTCCGAGCTGCAGGGCGCGGGACAGGTGGAGGTACTGGTGGACAACGAGATCGCCGTGCAGAATCTGACCAAGATGGCACAGCAAAAGGGCTATCAGTATAGCGCGGAAAAGTTGGAAGAGCGCAAATACCGTGTGCTGTTCACGCTGGGAGAAGCGGTGGAAGCCCCGGCAGAGCAAGCCCCCGTCTGCGCACCGGATGCCCGCACCGATACGGTGGTGGCTATTTCCGCTGCCGTTATGGGCGAAGGTAGCGAGGAACTGGGCAAGACCCTGCTCAAGGCTTTTGTGTTTGCGCTGACCCAGCAGGATAAGCTGCCCAAGACTATTCTATTCTATAATGGCGGCGCGGCGCTGACCTGTGAAGGCTCTGCCATGCTGGAGGATCTCAAGGCGCTGGAAGCACAGGGTGTGGAGATCCTGACTTGCGGCACCTGCCTGAACTTTTACGGTCTTACCGAGAAGCTGGCGGTGGGCAGCGTGACCAATATGTACACCATTGCCGAAAAGCTGACGCAGGCCGGGAACGTGGTAAAGCCGTGATCTATCTGGATAACGCAGCTACCACCCTGCATAAACCGCCGCAGGTGGAGCAGGCTATTCTGGAGGCACTGCATACGGCTGGCAATCCCGGGCGCGGCGCACACGAACCCACCCTTCACGCCGCACGGATCGTGCTGGATACCCGTCTGGCGCTGGCAGAACTTTTCCATGCGCCAGACCCCTCCTGTATTGCTTTTGCCGCCAATGCAACCATGGCACTGAACACGGTACTGAACAGCGTGCTGCATCCGGGCGACCATGTCATCACAACGGTATGCGAGCATAACTCTGTTCTACGCCCGCTATATCGGCTGCTGGCGCAGGGAGTAGAGGTCTCCTTTACCGGAGTGGATACTGCTGCACGGCTGTGTTATGACCAGTGGGATGTGCTGCTGCGTCCCACGACCCGGGCATTGGTGGTGACAGGGGCTTCCAATGTGACCGGCAACGGTACTGACCTTACCCGCGCAGCGGACTTCGCCCACCGGCACGGTCTGCTGTTCATCGTGGATGCAGCCCAGACTGCCGGTGCGCAGTTCACTGATGTACAGCGGCTGGGCATAGATGCCCTCTGCTTTACCGGCCACAAGGCTCTTTTGGGGCCGCAGGGCACCGGCGGCGCTTATGTGCGCCCTGGCCTGCGCGTTGAGCCGCTCCTTGTGGGTGGCAGCGGTGTGCACAGCTTTGACGAAGCACACCCCTTGCAGATGCCCACTGCACTGGAGGCCGGCACACTGAACGTGCACGGCCTTGCCGGTCTGTGCGCCGGGGTGCGCTGGCTGCTGGAGCAGGGCGTAGAAAGCCTTGCTGACCGGGAAAACGCCCTTGCCCGCCTGTTTTACGAGCAGGTGCGTACTGCACCGGGCGTAACAGTATACGGTGATATGACCATGCAGCCCCGTGCGCCCATTGTGGCGCTGAACATCGGGCAGGAGGATTCTGCCCGGGTGGCAGATATCTTGTGGGAGGACTACGGCATCTGCGTGCGTGCCGGGGCACATTGTGCTCCGCTGATGCACAAGGCCCTTGGCACGGCCGAGCAGGGCGTGGTACGGTTCAGCTTTTCTCATTTCAATACGGAGCAGGAGGTGCAGCAGGCGGCGCAGGCAGTTTGCGCACTTGCCCGGGAGTTTTTATGCGAATAAAACGAAGCTATATCGTGCTTTCCTTCCGCACCACCTTAGAGGCGATGGAGTGGGAAAAGCAATGCAATGCTCGGCAGGTACCCGGGCGGCTGATTCCGCTGCCGCGGGAGATCTCGGCGGGATGCGGGCTTGCATGGCGTATGCTGCCGGAAGATTGGCAGAGTTGGCAGGCAGCACTGGATCAAACACAATTTGATAAGGTAACGCCTGTGGAGCAATAACAGAGGGAGAGAGACACTAATGAACAGACAAACGCTTGCAGATGTTCTGCAAGGCACAAACCAAACCGGCAGCTATACGCTGGCTACTGTGCTGGAAGGCGCAGAGGCAGGCAGTCAGTTGCTGTTACGGGACGGAGACGCCTTGTGGCAGACCCAGAGCGCCGGGCTTTTGCAGCGTCAGCTTGCCACTCTGCAGGCCTGCACCGCCACGGGCTTTCTTACGCTGGATGGGCAGCGAGTATTTGCCGAGCGCTTTGGTGCAGTGCCGCAGCTGGTAGTCTGCGGCGGCGGTCATGTGGCTGCTGCCGTTGTAAAACAGGCAAAGCTTCTTGATCTACCTGTGCTTGCCATAGATGACCGGGAGGAATTTGCCCATCAGCTGCGCGCCGCCGGAGCGGATACCGTGCTTTGCGCCTCCTTTGCACAGGCGCTTCAGGATGTGCCCGGCGGGGCAGAGACCTACTTTGCAGTGTTGACCCGCTCCCACGCCTTTGATTTGGATTGCCTTACCCAGATCCTGCAAAAGCCTGCGGCCTATGTGGGCATGATGGGCAGCCGTGGCCGTGCCGCATTGGTGCGCCGGCAGCTGTTGGAGGTCGGGTTGGATAGTCAGCGGATCGATGCGCTCTGCGCACCCATCGGCCTTGCCATCGGCGCGCAGACCGCTGAGGAGATCGCGCTTTCCATTCTGGCGCAGATCGTGCAGGTCAAAAATGCCCGTCCTCAGACCGAGGGCTATCTCATCGCATTACTGGATGCGATGGTGCAGGCAGAAAAAGCCCATACCCCGGCGGTACTGGCTACTATTATTGCGCGGCACGGCTCCACCCCGCGGGATGTGGGCGCAAAAATGCTCATTCTGCCCGATGGCAGCACAGTTGGCAGTGTGGGCGGCGGCATTATGGAGTATTACACGGTACAGGCTGCTCAGAAGCTGTTGGCACAGGCTGCCCGCACCCTGCAATGCCTACAGCTTTCGGCTGACGGCAAAAACGAGGACGCGGCCATTGCTGCCTGCGGCGGCTCTATGGAGGTGCTGTTGCAGACACTTTGTCCCGGGGAGAAAACGAAATGAAAAAGGATGCCTTGATCATCGTGCGCGGCGGCGGAGACCTTGCCACTGGCACCATCCACCGGTTGTGGAGCGCCGGGCTGCGAGTGCTGGTATTGGAAACGACACACCCCGCGGCCATCCGCCGTCAGGTGGCTCTGTGTGAAGCAGTGTATGAAGGCGAAACAACTGTTGAGGGTCTGCGCGCTGTCCGCATTGAAACATTAGAGCAGGCGCAGTCCGTCTGGGCGCAGGGCGCTGTTCCGGTGCTCGTTGACCCGGAGGGAGCCTGTATTGCCCGGGCAAAGCCGGAGGTCGTAGTGGATGCCATTCTGGCCAAGCGCAACCTTGGCACCCGCCGGGATATGGCACCGCTGACTATTGCCCTCGGCCCTGGCTTTGTTGCCGGGAAGGACGTGGACGCCGTAGTGGAGACCAAGCGCGGCCACCGGCTTGGCCGAATCATCCGGGAGGGGAGCGCTATCCCCAATACAGGCATTCCCGGTGTCATTGGCGGGTACGGTGCAGAGCGGGTGATCCATGCACAGGCCGCCGGTGTTTTTATGAATGTGCGTAAAATCGGCGATTTAGTAGAGAAGGGTGAGACCATTGCCACCATCCGCACCCCGGAGGGCGCAGAGCTTCCAGTTACAACACAGATTCCCGGCATTCTGCGCGGATTGCTGCGCAGCGGCTATCCGGTCACGCCGGGCTTTAAGATCGCGGATATCGACCCCCGGCGGGAAGAACTTTCCAACTGCTTCCTGATCTCGGATAAATCCCGTTGCATCGCCGGTAGTGTATTGGAACTTGTCTGTGCGCAGGTGTGGCAGTAACGCCTATATAAAAATACCCCCTGCCGTTTTGCAAAATGGTTGCAAATGCGGCAGGGGGTTTATGGCTCTATGTTAGTTGCGGTAGCAGCGATCCTGCCCCACAAGCCAGTTTTCGCACAGGCGCTGGGCTTCCTCTAAGCTGCGGCTCTCGCAGTCGAAGAAGGCACCGCGCATGGAGCAATAGGAGTAGTGCACCTTAGGAATACCGTTGCCATCCTTGAAGCGCTCGTATCGTTCTTCACCGGGCATCAGAAAAAGCTGTTCCATGGTTCCTTCTCCTTTGTTTTCAAGCAGTCCAAACGGCCGCCGGGCGGCGGCACACAACGCTTGTTATTGTATCACGATGGAGAAAGGTTTGCCATTGCCTTTTTATCCAAAGATACGCCGCTTTTTTCTCTGCGGTTGTGGCGAAGAAGGGATTGACAAATCATTCGTGCAAACTGCGTTCCTTTTCCAGCGCAGTTTTCATGCCGTGGATACGCCCCAGCGCATAGGAGAGCATTGCTGCGCACAACAGGTTCAGCCAACCGTAGCGAGTCTGATTCAGAGAGTTTGTTATACCAAGGATCAGGTTTGCCAAGCAAATCAGGGAAAGCATACGGTCGATGCGGCTCAGATGCGTCAGGTGGGAGTCGATATCCGAGAGCAGTTCGAAGCTGCCAAGTTCAGCTTTCCGTCGGAAGTACACCCAGTTGACGCAGCCGCCGATATATTCCGCACCCAGTTCCTTTACAAAAGCACGGTAATCACTGCTGGGGTTCATCTCCAAGCGGATGATATACTCGCCCGGTTCGCAGCGCACAAAGGTATAAAAGGAAAACCCGGTATTGTCCAGTACCCAGCCCTCCTGTGCCATCTCGTTCAGCCAGCGCTCTTCTTTTTCAAAATCCCATACAAAGAAAAGCTTGAAAACGGTCTTCTTTTCCTTCATAAGGCTTCCTCCTTCAGGATACTCTCACCATTTGCCACAAGCTGCTGCAAGCGAGCGAGTTCGTGCTTTAAGACCTGTACGCCCTCTGCGGTAAGCTGGTATTCCTTTTTGCGGCTGCCGCTCTCAGTGGGCAGGGGATGGATCCAGCCTTTCTCACATAGAGAGGTCAAGGCGCCATACAGTGTCCCGGCGGCAAGATGGACTCTGCCGCCGGAAAGCTGCTCCGTCTGCTGCATGATACCATAGCCGTGCTGCGGATGGTAAAGAGACAATAAGATATAATAGGTCGATTCGGTCAATGCAATGTTTTCCATGCTGAAATACTCCATGAACGATATCGGAAGTCTTTATATCGTAAGCCGATATATCGTATCAAAAGTATATCGCCTCCCGATATACTTTGTCAAGCATTTTCAGAAAAAAGCCACCCAAAAGCTTTAAACTACGGTTCGTATGGAAAAACCGATGGAACACAGGAAAATATTTTGTGCACTTTTCATAGTTTTCTTCTGAAGATTTTGGTGGTACAATATAGTCATCAAATTCTGCAATTTGGGAGGAACTCCATGGCGGAAAAGTGTATTGAACTGGATAGTGTAGAGATCGCAGCGGCTGTTTTTGGCAACTGTGACCGAAATATTCGCTTATTGGAAAAAGAGTTTTCTGTTACCGCTGTCTGCCGCGGCACACAGCTGCGCATTTCCGGCGAGCCTGCCAACGTGGCCGCAGCGAACCGCGCCGTGGAGGGAATGCTTCTTCTGATCGAGAACCGCACCCCGCTGGAGGATCAGACCGTGCACTACTGCATCAGTCTGGCGCACGACGGTGCAGAGAAGCGGGTAAAGGAGTTGACCGAGGATTTTGTCACCGTCACGGTCAAGGGACGCCCGATCCGCCCCAAAACACTGGGACAGAAGGAGTACTTGAGTGCCATCCGCTCCAATGCCATTACTTTCGGTGTTGGCCCGGCGGGTACCGGCAAGACCTACCTTGCCGTTGCCATGGCGGTGAAGGCCTTCAAGGCCAAGGAGGTATCCCGCATCATCCTGACCCGCCCGGCGGTGGAAGCGGGCGAAAAGCTTGGCTTTCTGCCCGGTGACCTGCAGCAGAAGGTAGACCCCTATCTGCGGCCGCTGTACGATGGTCTGTTTGATATGCTGGGCGCAGAGACCTACGAACGTCTGGTGGAAAAACAGATCATTGAGGTTGCCCCGCTGGCTTATATGCGCGGGCGCACACTGGATGATTCCTTTATCATTCTGGACGAGGCACAGAACACCACCCCGGAGCAGATGAAAATGTTCCTTACCCGTATGGGTGTGGGCTCTAAGGTAGTCGTTACCGGCGATGTGACCCAGATCGATCTGCCGGGCAGTACCCGCAGCGGTCTGGTGGACGCGCTGAAGGTACTGAAGGATGTGAACGGCATTGCGCAGTGCTACTTTACTGATAAGGACGTTGTGCGCCACCGGCTGGTACAGGAGATCGTAAAGGCCTACGAGCGCGCCGCCCATCCGGCTGCCGAAGCGGAAAACAAAAAGAATTTTAAATAAATCCCTGAAAGGAGTGGACCGATATGTCCAACAAAGTTTTGATCACCAACTCCCAGAAAGCTGTCAAGGTGCCCTCTGGGCTCCGTATCCTGATTCGCCGTGCCTGCAACGCTGTGCTGGAATATGAGCATTTCGACCGTCCCGCCGAGATCAGCGTTACCTTTGTGGACAACGCTGCCATTGCCGAACTGAACAACCAGTACCGCAACAAGCCCATGCCCACTGATGTGCTGAGCTTTCCTCTGGGTGAGAACGGCAAGTATGATATCGACGAGAACAACGGCTGCATGATGCTGGGCGATATCGTCATCAGCATGGAGCGCGCCATGGAGCAGGCCAATCTGTATGGGCATCCGCTGCAGCGGGAGGTAGCCTTTTTAACTGTACACTCTATGCTGCATCTGCTGGGCTACGACCACGAAAACGGCGGTCTGGAGGCCATGCGTATGAGGGAAAAGGAAGAGGCTGTGCTGCTGCAGCTGGGTCTGCCCCGCACGGTCAGCTACACGGAATGATATCCCTTTACTGTAACAGAACATAAAAACAAGACAGGAGTTCGCTTTGAGTACTACAACACCCGTTCAGGAGCATTACGACACCTCCTCTGTATTCGTTGCTGTCATCGGACGGCCGAACGTGGGCAAATCCAGCCTGACGAACCTCTTGGTCGGCGAAAAGGTGGCAATCGTTACCTCTAAGCCCCAGACCACCCGCACCCGCATTACCGGCGTGATCACCCGGGGGCCGCTGCAGTATGTGCTGCTGGATACTCCCGGTGTGCACAAGGCGCACAACAAGCTGGGCAAGCGCATGGATAAGACCGCCAGCGATTCCATTGCGGATGTGGATGTTTCCATGATGCTGTTCGAGCCCTACGGTGCGCTGAACGAATCCGAGATGGCGTTGGTAGAGGCGCTGCACCGCAGCGGCCCGGCCATTGCAGTCATCAATAAGACTGACCTTGTTAAAGACCCTGCCGATTTGGAAACCCGCAAGGCAGAACTGAAGGCGCTGGGCGTGTTCGACGAGATCTACACCATCAGTGTGCGCAACAAGGAGGGCAGTGAGGAACTGTTCGATGCCTTGAGCCGCTATGCCGTGGAAGGCCCCCATTACTTTGATGATGACGCCTATACCGATATGCCGGAAAAAGAACTTGTGGCCGAGGTCATCCGCGAAAAGGCGCTGCTCTTCATGCGGGACGAGATCCCGCACGGCATTGCGGTGGTGGTGGAGCGCTTCAAGGAGCGCCCGGGCACAGACTTGATCGACATTGATGTGAACATCTATTGCGAGCGTGAGAGCCACAAGGGCATGGTCATCGGCAAGGGTGGTGCCATGCTCAAAAAAATCGCCAGTGCGGCCCGCGCTGACTGTGAGGAGTTCTTGGGCTGCCGGGTCAATCTGCAGTGCTGGGTCAAGGTAAAATCCGACTGGCGGGATAACGAATTTTTGCTGAACAACTTCGGCTTTAAACAGAATTCCTCCAACCGCTGAGCACTGCCAAAGCAGGACAGTTTTCCCTTGTATGCTGTGCTAGAATCAGGCTGACACTATACCTGTGCGCAGAGAAGGGAAGGAGTGCTGAAGATGGACGCTGCTGCAAGCTGGCAGGCCTTTGCCTGTACGGGGAATATTCTCCGGTATCTCGATTACAAACAACTGGTGCAGCTGCCCGCCGAGCATCCGGCAGGAGAAACGGACGATGGAACCATTTGTGACCATGGGTCTGGTACTGAAGGAGACCCGTTATAGAGAAGCAGATCGTATTCTGACGATCCTCACCCCAAAGCTGGGCGTGATCACGGCAATGGCTGCAAACAGTCTGCGGCTGAAAAGCAAGTTGTTCAGTGCCTGCGGGCTGTTCTGCTATTCGGAGTTTACGCTGGTGCCCGGACGCAATATGTATACCGTGCGGGAAGCCGAGGTACAGAACATCTTCCACGGCATCTCCTCTTCCATTGAAGGGGTAAGCCTTGCTATGTATCTAACAGAATTGGCCGCTGCGCTTTCACCTACCGGAGAGGAAGCAGCCCGGGAGTTGCGTCTGGTGCTGAACAGCCTGTATATGATCAGCGAGCACCGCACCGACCTGCGGGTGATCAAGGCGGTATTTGAATTACGCACCATGAGTGAGTGCGGCTTTATGCCGCAGATTGTCTGCTGCCGGGACTGCGGCACCTACGATGAAGGAGATGCCTTTTATCTGGACGCACAGGAAGGGCATCTGCTCTGTGCATCCTGTGCGGCAAAGGCAGGCAAGAGCTGCAATCTGGACAAGGCTGCACTGTTTGCACTGCGCCACATCTGTTTGGTAGAGGACAAAAAAATATTTGCATTCAAGATCTCTGTGGGCAGTCTGGCAAAGCTTTCCGCAGTGGCTGAAAACTATGCCCTGACGCATCTGGATAAGCCACTGAAGAGTTACGCCTTTTTGAAAAGTGTGCTGCCCTGACCAAAAAGGAACAGTATGGAAACAAGCTACTTAAAAACATTAGAACTGGATAAGATCATTGCTCGTGCAGCGGAGGGCTGCGTATGCAAGGAAGCCCGTGCCATGCTGCTGGCCATTGAACCGCAGTGCGACCCGGACGAGGTGCGCTACGCGCTGGAGCAGACGGACGCCATCAACACCCTGCTGATCAAAAACGGCTCGCCGCGCTTTGGCGGGGTAGAAGGGGTCAGCCAGCTTGCCGCCCGTGCCGTAAAGGGCGGCGTGCTTTCTATGGGCGAGTTGTTGATGGTGGCCGGTGCGCTGCGCAATTTTCAGCACCTGACCAGCTGGTACGGCTCCTCTGAGCACGATGCTCTGCCGACGGATGATCTGTTTTACGCACTGGCACCGGAGCCGGGCCTTGAGCAGCAGATATCCAGCGCTATTCTGGCGCCGGATGCTATGGCAGATACCGCCTCACGCACGCTGGCAGAGTTACGCAAAAAGATCCGCGCCACCGAAAACAGCATCCGCGACCGGCTGGAAAGCATGGTGCGCAATATGGATACCTCCAAATACCTGCAGGAGAGCGTGGTTTCTATGCGCAACGGCCGGTATGTTGTGCCGGTCAAGAGCGAGTACCGCGGCGAGGTAAGCGGTATCATCCACGATGTATCCTCTACGGGTGCTACGGTGTTCGTGGAGCCGCAGGCTGTGGTGGAGGCCAATGCCCGCATCCTGCAGTACCGCGCACAGGAGGCGCAGGAGATCGAGCGCATTCTGGTGGCCTTTACCGCACAGGTGGCTGCCATTGAGCCGCAGTTCCAGTACAGCTACAAGGCTATGCTGGAGATCGACATCCTGCTGGCGAAAGCGCGGCTTTCGCTGGAGTTGAAGGCCTTTAAGCCTGCGGTGCGGACGGATTCTTCCTTTAATTTGATCCGCGCCCGCCACCCGCTGATTGACCCGCAGAAGTGCGTTCCTGTGGATATTGCACTGGGTGGGGAATACGATTCTCTTATCATCACCGGCCCGAACACCGGCGGTAAAACGGTCACTCTGAAAACCGCCGGTCTGCTGTGCGCCATGGCGCAGTGTGGCTTTTTGATCCCGGCAGACGAGCGCAGCGAGATCTGCGTGTTTGAGGAATTTCTGGTGGATATCGGCGATGAACAGAGCATTGAGCAGAGCCTTTCCACCTTCTCCGGCCACATGAAAAAGATCACCGGCATTCTGGAACTTGCCATGCCGCACACCCTTGTGCTGCTGGACGAGTTGGGCGCCGGTACCGACCCTGCCGAGGGTGCCGCGCTGGCAGTTGCCATCATTGAGGAACTGCGCCGTCGTGGCGTACTGCTGATGGCGACTACCCACTATGCGGAGTTGAAGGTTTTTGCGCTGGAGACCAAGGGTGTAGTCAACGCCAGCTGCGAGTTTGATCTGGAGACCCTGCGCCCCACCTATAAGCTGAGTGTTGGCGTACCGGGCAAATCTAACGCATTCCTGATCAGCGAAAAGCTGGGCATCCCCGGCCGTGTCATCGAGGCGGCTCAGCAGCATCTGTCTGCCGAGGACAAGCGTCTGGATGCGGTTCTGGGTCAGCTGGATGATCTGAAACTGCAACTGAAGGAAAGCCAGAACGAAGTGGAGCAGCTGCGCAACGAAGCCTCCCATCAGCTGGAAGCTGCCCGCAAAAAGCGGGACGAGTTGATCCAGCAGGGCGAAAATGAACTGGAGGCTGCCCGTGCCAAGGCGCGCACGCTGGCACAGCAGGTGGAAACACAGGCCTACGCGCTGACCGATGAACTGCGCCAGCTGCAAAAGGACGAGCGCATGAGCGCCCAGCAGAAAGCGCAGCGTGCCCGCGAAATCGCCAAAAAGGAGACCGAAAAGCTGTTCGCCGGTACAGAGGTGGTACATAACCCTGTTAAGGAGTTTGTGCCGCTGAAGGAGGTAAAGGTAGGGCAGGAGGTCTGTATTGCAGAACTGAACCAGCTGGCCACCGTTCTGGCGCTGCCGGACAAAAATGGCGATGTGCTGGTGCGTGCCGGTATCATCAAGACTAAGGTGCCCCTCAAGGGTTTAAAGCAGCCGGAAAAGTTGGTAAAAGAACCTGCCGCGCCCAAGACCAAGGCGCAGCAGCGGTATTCCCGCTTGACCGGCGATACAAACCGTCCCAACGGCAGGGTAGAGCGCGTACAACGCACCGCCAAAATGGAGTGCAACCTGCTGGGGCTTACGGTGGACGAGGCGCTGTCCGAGGTAGATTCCTTTATTGACCGCGCCATCCTGAACGGGCAGACCGTGGTTTATCTGATCCACGGCAACGGCACCGGCGCACTACGCACCGCCATCCATAAGCATCTGCGCGGCAACCGCATGGTAAAAAGCTTCCGTCTTGGCCGTTACGGCGAAGGCGAAAGCGGCGTGACGGTTGTAGAACTAAAATAACCCCGTAAGGACTGCCTTTTGAAAAATTGGCAGTCTTTTTTTGTTGCAGCACAGGCAAAAGGCGAGTATACTCGTATTATATAAATGAGAATGTAAAACGAACAGGAAGTAACGCTTTATGCCAAACAGCCAGCGCAGATCTGTAAATAAGCATAGTAAACGTAAAACACGCCGCCGCAAAACGCAGCACCGGCTTTTGCGCGGTCTGCTACTGGTTTTTGCGGTGCTGATGCTCGGCTTTGGTTTGTTTCTATGGAAGGCGGCGCTGGAACTGAACGCACCCGCAGAACCCGCAGTCTCGGTCGCAGAGAATGATTTTCGCCCCGTTGTGGGCGACCCGCCGTACCGTGTGGCAATAGACGCCGGGCATGGCGGCAGCGACCCGGGCGCAAGGGGCGTTGTCGAGGAAAAACAGGTCACTGCAGCCACAGCTGCTGCACTGCTCCAATGGTTAGAGCAGGACTCCAATTACATTCCGTTGCAGACCCGGGAAAGCTTTGATGCTACCGCCACGCCTGCCCAGCGCGCAGCCGCCGCCAGTGCCCAAAGCCCGCAGCTGCTGCTGTCCATCCACGGAAACTCCGCAGCCAATGGCTCTACGGCATCCGGCTTTGAGTGTTATCCGGCAGTGCCCGGGCGTACATGGCACCAGGAAAGCTTTTATTTTGCCCGGCTGCTGGCTGGCAGAATGCAGAGCGTCGGCGCAAAGCTGCGCGGGCGTGGGGGAGTGCGGTACATTTATTATCTGGAAAACGACCAGAAGCAGCTGGTGGAGAATACCTACACGCAGGTGCGGCCGGAGCGCAGCTTTACGCTGCTGGAAGATGTGGATTGTCCGGCAGTGTTGGCAGAACAGTGCTTTGTAACGAATGCCGAGGATGTGGAACGCTTTGGCAGTGAGGATGGCTGCAAGACTGTGGCACGCGTTTATTATGAAGCCATCTGTGCATACTTCGGCACAAAGCCGCTGCCGGTGAAATGAGCATCGCATCACCGAAACAGAAAAAATCATATCTTTAACGCACCCCAGAACAACCACCGCAGACATAAGCCGAACGCCTGAACATACTGGTAATATGTCCAGCGGCGTAGAAGCGTGCGTGTGCAAACTGAAAAGCATCCACAGAAGCTGCCGGAAATCTGATAAAGAGAGAAGGGCAGCTTCTGTTTTTTTGATTATCACTGTTTCGTATAATGCACGTTATGCGAAACTTAGGGGGGTGAAAAAAGCCCATTTCCCGGATTTTTGGCATTTCAGCCCCGGCTGGCTCATTATTAGGCTTGGTTCAACCGTTCTACACATTTTGCGTTTTTTACCATGTTTTATCGTTTTATCTGTCTCACACATTCAGATGCTTCCTGTGTTATGCGCTGCTTCATCGGTTCGTTTGTAATTCTTTTATTCCAGTAAGCATCTATGCGCTTGCTTTATAACAGTTCATGCTGCGTTTTATAATTTACAGTTTGCGGCTGTGGTTGTTCATTTGTTTTTGTGTAGACATTACGTTGCGCGTTTCTATGGATGCTCCTGTATGTATGGCTGCTGACTGCTTATAATATAAATTATAAAGACCCATGACGTTATCCAGTCAAGCCGGATCGCGCCATAGGTCTTTGAATCGTCTCAGACGTTTTGCGTGGGTTTAAGTATCAATCGATGAATCGTCGGTTTCCTCATCAGAATCAGATATTGCTGAGATATCCGCCCGGAAGCCATCCTGTGCAGCGCCCTCAAAGGCTGCCATAGGGCCGGACGGCTCAGAAGCGTCCTCTCCCGCCGGGGCATTTTCAGAAGATGTCTCCCCTGCTGCTTCTGTTGTATCCAAGCTTGCTTTTGCAGCTTTTATTGGCAATACCTTGCCCAGCGGGTTTTCCTCAATGGCAGTGCGCACCTGAAATTCTTGCAGGTGTGTATAAATTTGTGTTGTTCCTACGTTGCTGTGGCCCAGAAGCTGCTTGAGGGTGAGGATATCCACATTGCCGGTCTGATACATCAGGGTCGCGGCAGTATGGCGCAGCTTATGGGTGGAAAAGCCCTTCAGCCCCGCAGCATTCATTGCGCCGGAAATCAGCTGTTCTACCCTGCGGTTCGAGATGCGTTCCTTGCGCATACGCGTAATAAATACCGCTTTCTCCTTGGGCGAAAGCCCCTCCATGGTGTTGCGCTTGCGCAGATATAGTTGTAATGCCTCCACACAGGCATCATTCAGGTAGACCATGCGTTCCTTATGGCCCTTGCCAAACAGGCGGATCTGCCGCTGCTCTAAGTCAATGTCATCAAGATCCATGCCTACCAGTTCTGCAAGACGCATACCGCAGTTGAGGAACAGCACCACCATGCAATAATCCCGCTCCGGGAAATCGCTCTGGGTCTGGGTGCTCTCCAAAAGCGAGATGGACTGCTCTGCCGTCAGGTACTTGGGCAAGACCTTATCTTGTTTGGGTGGGCGGATAGCCGCCGTAGGGTCCTCGGATAAGCGGTTGACCTGATTGACCAGATAATCATAAAAACCATGCAGGCTGGCCAGCCGCCGGGCGGTAGAGGATTTTTTGTTGCCGCACTCCCGGTTCAGAAAATACAGATATTCGTAGATATCCTCTTTTGTTATGCTGCCCCAGAAGGCCGTATCCAGCCCTTTGGGGTCGATTTCTTTAAATTCCGCATCCGTGGCCACAAGTCCGCGGCGGCGCTTCATAAAGCGGCTAAAGGAGCGCAGGTCGCAGTAATAACTGAAGGCCGTATTGGCGCTTTTACCAGCAATCACCTCAAGGTACCGCACATATTCTACAATATCCGGGGCGGCGTCCTCAAAGGGCGCGTGCTTGCTGGGGTTTCTTTCGTCCAGATAGATCGACATAGGTACCTCGTTTCATCACAGACGGTCATTTTTCAGCGCATTGATGGCGTCCGCAATATACGCTGCACCGACCAGCTTCATGCCGGGATAATCTGCGGCATTCAGGTGTGCAAGGCTGTGCTTGGGGATGACTGCCCGCTCAAAGCCGATACGTTCAGCCTCGTGCAAACGCTGCTCCAGATTAGGCACGCTGCGCACTTCCCCGCCCAGACCTACCTCGCCAATGGCGATAAGCTTATCGCTGACCGGGCGGTCCAGCAGCGAGGAGACCATGCTCAGGCAAACGGCAAGGTCGCAGGCGGTATCCCGCAGTGCAATGCCGCCCACAATATTGACGTAAACATCCAGATTGCCAAAGAAGTACCCTGCCCGCTTTTCCAGCACGGCGATCAAAAGATTCATGCGGTTATAGTCGTATCCGCTGCAGGCGCGGCGGGGTGCCGGAAAATTCGTCTTGGTGGCAAGTGCCTGTATCTCGCTCAGGATAGGCCGGCTGCCCTCCATAGTACAGGCTACACAGTTGCCGGAAACCCCCAGCGGACGCCCTTCCAATAGCATCTGGGAGGGGTTTTCAATCTCGGCAAGTCCTGTGCCGGTCATATCGAACATTCCCAGCTCATTGGTAGAGCCATAGCGGTTTTTGGCTGCCCGCAGAATGCGGTACGGCAGCATCTTGTCGCCCTCAAAGTAGAGCACCGTATCCACGATATGCTCCATGACCTTGGGGCCTGCAATCGCACCATCCTTGTTCACATGACCCACGATGAACATGGGAATCTCCTGCTTTTTGGCGACTGCCAGCAGACGCGCGGCGCTCTCCTTCACCTGACTGACTGTACCGGACGAGGACGAGATATCCATGCAGCGCATGGTCTGGATGGAGTCGATGACCACAAGATCCGGCTTTTCTTTTTCAATCAGTCCGCAGATCTCGTCTACGTCATTTTCAGCCGCCAGAAAGATGTTATCCTGCGGTACCTTCAGCCGCGCTGCACGCAGCTTGACCTGCCGGACAGACTCCTCACCGGTGATATACAGAACGCTGTGCTGGTTGGAGATGGCACCGCACAGTTGTAACAGCATGGTGGATTTACCCACGCCCGGCTCACCGCTCAAAAGCACCACACCGCCCAGCACGATACCTCCGCCTAGTACGCGATCCAACTCCGAGATGCCGGTCAGGATACGGCTTTTTTCCTCGGTCGTGCTGATCTCTGACAGACGCCGGGCGGTCAGGGTGGTCACGCCCTCCTGCCGTGTGGCAGCAGCCTGCCGGGCAGCAGGAGTCCCCGCCTTGGGCGCTTCGGCCACAACGTCCTCGTTCATAGTATTCCAGCTGCCGCAGCTGGGGCAGCGCCCCATCCAGCGGGGGCTTGTCTCTCCGCAATTGGAGCATACATAGACGGATTTTAGTTTCATGTTTGTCCCTCATTTATTATGGTCTTTTGTTATTGTAACACACTGCGCCAAAACCCGCAAGAAAAGGATACTGTTCACAGGCGGCTGCCCAGATACGAAAGCCCTGCGGCTGCACCGCAAAGCGGCAGCAGTACCACCATGGTCAGCAGATACTGTCCCAGCAGTGCCTGCACCCCGGGGCGGGTTTGTCCGCCGAAATGCTTGTGGAAGGAATAGGCGTGGATCCGGCTGCTGACCTGCAAAGCGCAGGCCCCGAAAAAGCACAGACAGCCGCTTGCTGCTGCCGCCGGTAGGCCTGTCCACAGCAGTGCCGAGAGTATTGTTTTCCACCCGCCTGCGGCGCAAAGTTGTACCATAAGCAGGCCGCTGCCCAAACCATACAGCATCATACTGCTAAAGATCATTACAGGGCCAAGGGCAGAAAGTCCCAGTACCAGAAACAGGCTGACCACAAGACCGAGTGTCAGGTATTCCATGCCGAAAAGTTGTACCGCCCCCTGCATACCGCCCGGCGTAAACAGCCCTTGCCATGCCTCCAAATAATACCGCAGCAGTTCTGTCTGCCGGGCATCGCATACGGCCTGTAATGCTCCGGCTGCCGTACATCCCAGAAGAAACGCCGCAGCCAGCAGCCAACAATCCCGGGTGGCGTGCCGCCTTGGCGGGATGCAGGGCTCTTTTGGCTGCAATTGCTCTACGGGTTCCGGTGCAGTTTCCGGTACAGTCGGCAGAGCAGGCTCTGCTTTTTGCACCGGCAGGCTGATCGCCTGCGGCAGCAAAGACAAGTTTTCTTCCGGTTTGATCTGTTCATAGATCCACATATGCTGTTTTCTCCCTCTGATGGATTCGATTTGCCGGATCGATCAACGAAGCGTGTGCCTGCGGCTGCGCAGGGTGACCCCAAGAAGCCCACCAATGCAGCCGCAAAGCAGCACCGCCAGAATGCGGCAAACCACAGCAGGCTCGGCGGCTGTGCCATTCCATGCAGCAGAAAGTGCCAGCGGTACCGCCAGAAATGTACTTTGAAGCAGTCCAGTCAGCAGACCGCGCGCCTTTTTACGGAATGCTGCCGCCAGTGCGCACAGTAGACTGCCCATGCACACGGCCGTTGTAGCAAATGTCGAGACGATGCTTCCGGAGCAGCCCTGCCCGGCCATCAACTGCGCAAAACCGGCCAGCGTTGCCGCTGTCACGGATACCCCCAGCACCCCAAAAACCAGAAACGAAAGAAGCTCCGCCGGGAAACCTCGAGACTTAGACATAAACAAAACCGCCTCCCTGCACATAGTCTATGCAGGGAGGCGGTTCATGTATGCACGGTTAAATGCTTACTTCTTATCGGCAGGAGCCTTGTCCATGTTCAGCTTTTCGACCGAAGAAATCGCAGACTTGGTAAAGCGGATCTTCACGCGGTCAGCACCGGTCTCCAGAACAAAGGTGTCGTCCTTGATGGCGACAACACGGCCAATGACACCACCGATGGTGGTGACCTGATCGCCGATCTCCAGACTGCTGCGCATAGCGGCATCCTTCTTTTCCTGCTTCTTCTGGGGACGGTAGATCATGAAGTACAGCAGGACCAGCATCAGTGCCAGAGTGAAGAACAGGCTGATATAGCCTTCGGACGTGGTAGTCAGAAATTGCATGGGGCAAAATCTCCTCTCAAAAATTCAGATAATGCTATTATACCCTCTTATCAGCCTTGTTGCAAGGCTAAAGTTTAAATTCGGGTATCCAGAAGCTTCACATATCTGTCGTGGAAGGCGGTAAAGGTGCCGGCATCCAGTTCGTCCCGGATTCGTTCCATCAGATGATTGTAGAACCAGAGGTTGTGCATCACGGTCAGGCGCATACCCAGCATCTCGTCTGCCTTGAGCAGATGCCGGATATAGGCGCGGGAGTAGTTGCGGCACACCGGACAGCCGCAGGCGGGGTCGATGGGACGATCATCCCTCTCATATTTGGCATTTTTGATGTTGATGATGCCGCTCCATGTATTCAGATGGCCGTGGCGGGCATTGCGGCTGGGCATAACGCAGTCAAACAAGTCTACACCGCGTGCTACGGCCTCAATGATGTTGCCGGGGGTGCCGACGCCCATCAGATAGCGGATCTTGTCCTTGGGCATATACGGCTCCACCTGACTGATCATCTCATACATCACCTCGGTGGGCTCGCCCACAGCCAGACCGCCGATGGCGTAGCCGTCCAGTTCCAATTCGGCGATCTGCTTCATGTGCTCCACGCGCAGGTCGGCATAGGTGCAGCCCTGATTGATGCCGAACAGAAGCTGATCCGGGTTGACCGAGATGCCCTCGTGCTTCAGCCGTGCCATCTCGGTCTTGCAACGCTTCAGCCAGCGGGTAGTGCGCTCGCAGCTGGCTTTGGAGTAATCGTGCTGGGCGGGATTCTCCACACACTCATCAAAGGCCATGGCGATGGTAGAACCCAGATTTGCCTGGATCTGCATACTCTCCTCCGGGCCCATAAAAATGCGGTGACCGTCCAGATGGGAGGCGAAGGTCACGCCCTCTTCGGTAATCTTGCGCAGCTTTGCCAGACTGAACACCTGAAATCCGCCGCTGTCGGTCAGGATAGGCCCATTCCAGCGGGTAAACTTGTGCAGACCGCCCATATCAGCCACCAGCTTGTCGCCGGGACGCAGGTGCAGATGGTAGGTGTTGCACAGCATGACCTGCGCGCCAATATTCTTCAGATCCTGCGCCGACAGGCCGCCCTTGATGGCACCGGCGGTGGCAACGTTCTGGAAGGCAGGGGTCTGCACCGTGCCGTGCACGGTTTTGAACTCGCCCCGCCGGGCGTTGTGCTCCTGCTTGAGCAGGGTGTAGGTCGTCAAAGAAGGCATGATTATTCGTTCCTTTCTGCGCACGGAAAACAGCCGTGCAGCCTCGATGCAGGCCACGAGCCTGCAAGTTATCAGAATAAAAGCAGCATTATGCCGCAGTTACAAAATAAGCATCGCATCGCCAAAGGAGAAGAAACGGTACTTCTCTGCCACAGCTACCTCATAGGCGTGCATGGTCTTTTTGTAGCCGTACAGAGCGGACACCAGCATGATCAGGGTGCTCTCCGGCAGGTGGAAGTTGGTAATCAGGCCATCGATGCAGTTGAACTTTACTCCCGGATACAGGAAGATGGAGGTGTTGCCGCTGCAGGCTTTGATCTCGCCGTACTTGGCAGCGGCAGCCTCCAGCGTACGGCAGCTGGTAGTGCCCACGGCGATGACCCGGTGGCCTGCGGCCTTGGTCTCGCGGATGCGCCGGGCGGTCTCCTCGCTGATGGAGTACCACTCGCTGTGCATCTTGTGGTCGGCGATCTCGTCCTCCTGCACGGGGCGGAAGGTGCCAAGACCAACGTGCAGGGTGACCTCGGCAATGCCGACACCCATGGCGCGGAGGGTGTTCATCAACTCCGGGGTAAAGTGCAGCCCGGCGGTGGGAGCAGCCGCGCTGCCCAGTTCCTTGGCATAGACGGTCTGGTACTGGCTCTGGTCCTCCAGCTGCTTTGTGATATAGGGCGGCAGCGGCATCTTGCCAAATTCATCCAGCTTTTCATAAAGCGTTTCGGTATCATAATAGAATGTAACGTACTTGTTGCCGTCCTCCATGGTCTCGTCCACCACGGCGGTCAGGCTGCCGTCGCCAAAGCTTACCTTCGTGCCGGGCTGCATCCGCTTGCCGGGCTTTGCCAAGCACTCCCACTGGTCGCCCTTCACCTGCCGCAGCAGCAGTAGTTCGCACACGGCACCGGTGGGCTGCTTGACGCCCACGATGCGGGCGGGCAGCACCTTGGAATTATTCACTACCAAAAGATCTCCCGGCTCCAGAAATTCCGGCAGGTCGCGGAATACCTTGTGCCGGATGCTGTCGTCCTTTTGGCTCAGAACCATCAGCCGCGCCGCATCCCGCGGGGCTACGGGTTCCTGTGCAATGAGTTCTTTGGGTAAATCATACCAAAAATCTTTTTTTAACATACTGTGCATTTGCCTTTCCGATGATTGACACGGACAACGTATCAATGATATTATAGAATCTGTATAAACAGTATCTATTATATTGCATTGCTGTCCGGTTTGCAAGCCGTGTTGTGCACAATGATAAGATTTGCTGTTTGTTTTTTGAAAGGAAAGGTGCTGGAAATGGATAGACAGTATAAAGTGGGTATCGTAGGCGCAACTGGTATGGTGGGTCAGCGTTTTGTGACTCTGCTGGAGAATCATCCCTGGTTCAAGCTGACCGTGCTGGCTGCATCCGGCCGCAGTGCGGGCAAAAGCTATGAGGATGCAGTGGGCTCCCGCTGGGCCATGACTACTCCCATGCCGGAGAGCGTGAAGAAGATGACCGTTCTGGACGCTTCCAAGGTAGAGGAAGTTGCTTCGCAGGTGGATTTTGTTTTCTGCGCTGTCAATATGCCCAAGGACGAGATCAAAGCACTGGAGGAAGCATACGCCAAGGCAGAGTGCCCGGTGGTCTCCAACAACAGTGCCCATCGTTTCACCCCGGACGTTCCTATGGTGGTACCCGAGATCAACGCCGACCATATCGAGATCATCCCTGCCCAGCGCAAGCGTCTGGGCACCAAACGCGGCTTCATTGCAGTCAAGTCCAATTGCAGCCTGCAGAGTTATGTGCCTGCCCTGCATCCCCTGATGAAGGACTTTGGCGTAAGCAAGGCGCTGGTGTGCACCTATCAGGCTATTTCCGGTGCCGGCAAGACCTTTGACCGGATGCCTGAGATCGTAGACAACGTGATCCCCTACATCGGCGGCGAGGAGGAAAAGAGCGAACGCGAGCCGCTGAAGCTGTGGGGCCACATCGAGGGTGACCAGATCGTCAATGCCGAGAAGCCGGTCATCACTGCACAGTGTTTCCGTGTACCTGTCTCGGACGGCCACACCGCAGCCGTGTTCGTAAGCTTTGACAAAAAGCCCACCAAGGAGCAGATGCTGGAGGCTTGGGCGAACTTCCGCGGCCCGGCACAGGAACTGAACCTGCCCAGTGCTCCCAAGCAGTTCCTGCACTACTTTACTGAGCCGGATCGTCCGCAGCCCAAGTTGGACCGCAACACCGAGAACGGCATGGCCGTGTGCATCGGCCGTCTGCGGGAGGACACCCTGTTTGATTACAAGTTTGCCTGCATGAGCCACAACACCCTGCGCGGTGCTGCCGGCGGTGCTGTGCTGCTGGCCGAACTGCTGGCAGCGAAGGGCTATATGGACTAATGCCTGAATTTTTGCGCGATACACGCAGCAAAGGAGTTTTTTACTATGAAGAAGCCTGTCTTTATCGGTGCGGGTGTTGCCATCATCACCCCGATGTACGAGGACGGAAGCATCAACTTTGACGAGTTGGGACGCATTATCGAGGATCAGATCGCCCGCCACACCGATGCCATCATCATCTGCGGCACCACCGGCGAGTGCTCTACCATGACCGATGAGGAGCAGCTGGCCGCCATCAAGTTCACCGTGGATACGGTCAATCACCGCGTACCGGTCATTGCCGGCGCCGGTTCGAACGATACCGACCACGGCTGCGCACTGGCGGCAAAATCTGCTGCCTGCGGTGCCGATGCCCTGCTGATGGTCACCCCCTACTACAACAAGACCTCGCAGGCCGGTCTGGTGGCGCACTTTACCGCCATGGCTGAGGCCGGCGGCATCCCGGTCATTCTGTACAATGTGCCCTCCCGCACGGGTCTGAACATTGCCCCCGAGACTGCTTTGGAACTGAGCAAACACCCGCTCATCAACGGCATCAAGGAGGCCTCTGGTAACATTTCTCAGGTGGCCAGAGTTGCTGCACTGTGCGGTGATGCGCTGAATATCTACTCCGGTAACGACGATCAGGTGGTTCCCCTGCTGGCACTGGGCGGCAAGGGCGTCATCAGCGTGGTGTCCAATGTTGCGCCGGAACTGGTGCATAACTGCTGTCAGGCTTTCTTTGACAGAGATACCGCCAAGGCCTGCGCTTTGCAGCTGGAAATGCTGCCGCTGGAGGAGGCTCTGTTCTGCGAGGTGAACCCCATTCCGGTCAAGTATGCCATGAACGTGCTGGGCTGGAACGCAGGCGAATGCCGTCTGCCGCTGGTAGAGCCCAGCGATGCCCACAAGGCAAAGATCGAGCAGGCTCTGCTGGCTGCAGGTCTGATCAAGGAATAACAACAGCGTACAGAATGCCCGGGATCTTCAGCTTCCGGGCATTCTGCCATATTATAGAAACGAGGAAGCAACAATGACAGAGATCGTGATTCAGGGTATTGGCGGCCGCATGGGCCATGTGCTGTGCGATATGATCGCACAGCGGGAGGACTGCTGTGTGGTGGCCGGTATTGATATGAGGGACGGCGAGCAGAACGGCATTCCGGTCTACGACAGTCTGGAAAAGCTGAACGGCAAGGGCGATGTGATCATCGACTTCAGTTCCCCTGCCGCAGTGGAAAAGGCGCTGCCCTACTGCCTGACCCACAAGCTGCCCATCGTGGTGTGCACCACCGGCCTTTCGGAGGAACTGCAGCTGAAGGTAGTACAGCTGTCCCGCAGCGTCCCGGTGTTCAAGAGCGCTAATATGTCCATGGGCATCAACGTGCTGGCAGAACTGTGCAAGCGCGCCTCTGCTGTGCTGGGTATCGACTATGATATCGAGATCGTGGAGCAGCATCACCACAACAAGCTGGATGCTCCCAGCGGAACGGCACTGATGCTGGCCGATGCCATCAACGAGGAAAATGATGGCGCGTACCATTATGTGTACGACCGCTCCTCTGTGCGCCAGAAGCGCGACCCGAAGGAGATCGGCATCAGTTCTGTGCGTGGCGGCAGCATCGTGGGCGACCATGAGGTGCTGTTCTGTGGCCCGGACGAGGTGATTACCCTGCGGCACACCGCCTACTCCCGCAGCATCTTCGCCAACGGCGCAGTAAATGCTGCGGTCTATCTGGCGAAAAAGGAGCCGGGTCTGTATGATATGGGCGATCTGATCGCTGCACTTTGAAAAACGAGCTGCCCGGCATACGCCGGGAGAAGAGGTGAACGATGAAGCAGGAGCCTTTAAAGCGGCGGCGTCCGGCTGCCCGTAAGCGCGGTCGAAAGCAAACGCTCCGGGCGGTGGTGCTGTCGGTTCTGGCTATAATCGTGATAGCACTGTGTCTGGGGATCTGGACAAGGCTGCCGGGAGAAGATGTACCGGTGGGCGGTATTGAACCGCCAGAGGATGCACTATCCCCTGCTTCATCCGTTGCGACCCCGGAGCCTGAACCGCAGCCTGTGGTGGAAACGATCCGCTTTTCTGCAACAGGAGATGACCTGATCCATTCGCCCATCTATAATCAGGCTGCCCGCCGGGCAGGTGAAGCTGGAAAGTATAGCTTTGATTACTGCTATGAGCACATTGCGCCCTTCTATGCTGAGCAGGACGTGAACTGGATCAATCAGGAGACCCTTTGCAGTGACACCCTTGCGCCCTCCACCTACCCCAGCTTTTCCACCCCCGGCGACTGTGCGCGGGCGCTATACCGTGCTGGAGTACGAGTGTTCAGCCTGTCCAATAACCACACCTACGATAAGGGTGCCTCCGGCATTGCGGCTACGCTGCAATTCTGGGAGTCCATGCCGGAGGATGTGGTCACAACCGGTCTGTGGCGCGGCGAAGAGGACTACGACCGCATCCCGCTGCAAACCGTCAACGGTGTGACCATCGCCTATCTCTCCTACACCGAGCACACCAACGGCATCCGCCAGAACAAGAATATGACGGCTAATATCATCTACACAAGCCAGACCGATGTGATCGAGCGGCAGGTACGCTTGGCACGCCAGCAGGCGGATTTTGTGGTGGTGGGAGTGCACTGGGGCGTAGAGGACAGCCATGCCGTTGTGGACAGCCAGCGCACACTGGCGCAGAGTCTGGCAGACTGGGGTGCAGATGTCATTGTGGGCACCCATCCTCATGTGCTGCAGGACGCCCAATGGTTGACAGCAGCAGACGGACGGCGAAGCTTTGTTGCCTTCTCGCTGGGCAATTTCCTCAGTACCCAGAGCCACCCGGATCAGCTGGTTGGTGCGATCCTGACCTTGCAGCTGCAAAAGACCACCCAGCCGAACGGCTCGGTGCAGTGTGAGGTGCTTGCACCGCAGCTGCACCCCACCGTGACCCATTACGATGCCGGAAAAACCAATGTGCGCACCTACCTTTTGCGCGATTACACGCAGGAATTGGCGGCATCGCATGGTGTACGCGCAAATTATTCTGATTTCAGCCTTGACAGAATACAAAAAATCGCGCAGAATAATATCAGCGCATCCTTTTTAGCACTTACATAAAAATGTGAAATGATTGAGCGTTGTCCGTCAACCCGGGCAGAACGGAGGACTTTTTATGTACGGAGTATCGAAGATCAATATCGAGGCTGACCTGATGATGATCAGCGTGCAGGACGTAGCGTTCCGGGGCAACAGTCTGTCCCGGTATCTGGATATCTTTGCAGAGACCGGCGTGGTGGTGGATATGATCAGCCAGAGCGCTCCCCACGGCACCACTATCGATTTCAGCTTTACCGCATCCAGCAGTGATCTGCCGCTGGTGATGAAAGCAATCTCGGCGGCAAATCTGGATAAGGACGCCAAGGCTTCTCCCCTGATCAGCGTGGGCTATTCCAAGCTGAATCTGTTCGGCGAGGATATGGTCACCAGCTGCGGTGTGGCTGCGCGGGCGCTGAATGCGCTGGCTATGGCTGGTATCGAGGTGCTATTGATCACCACCAGTGATCTGGATATCTCTCTGCTCGTCCATGCGGAAAACGAAGACGCCGCCTATGATGCACTGAAAAAGGCATACGAGCTGTAACAGCAATCAGTCGGGGCCGGAGGGGCAGCTTCCCTTTCGGCCCTGTTTTTGCGGAATGCGTAGAGACAAGAAAAACACCGCCATGGCAGTTCCCCTGCCGAAAGAAGGAAACCGGAATGAAAGATCCCGCAACTCTCATACACAGCATCCGGCAGCGGCTGCTGGCACATTTTGAGATAAACGCGCCGTCGCTTGCCCCGAAGGATACTGCAACGGATGCTACGTCTGCGGAGAGTGGGCAGCTGCTTTATGCGCCGGTCACCGGACGTATCCGCGCACTGACTCGGATCAAGGACCCGGTATTCTCCAGTGAGGTGCTGGGCAAGGGCTGCGCCATCGAGCCAAGCTGCGGCGAGGTGGTAGCGCCCGCAGACGGCATCGTAAAAAAGATCGCCAAGACCCATCACGCTGTCAGTCTGCTGTGCGACAATGGGTTGGAGGTACTCATCCATGTTGGCATGGACACGGTGGAGTCGAAGGGCAAAGGCTACGAGTTGTTTGTACAGGCTGGCGATCATGTGCAGAAGGGACAGCTGCTTTTCCGATTCGATCTCCAAGCCATCGCAGCGGCAGGCTACGCGCTGACCACCCCTGTGATCGTGACCAACAGCAGCCGGTTTGCACAGGTAGAGCCTTTGCTCTCCGGCCGGATAACAGCCGGACAGCGGCTGTTACGCGCCAAAATGTAAAAAATGGGCCAGAAACGCCTACGGACGTTTCTGGCCCATAAATTTTATAATGCTTTTTACAGCGTTACCTTGTGGTAGATCTTTTTGCCCTTCTTGATAACGATGCCCTTGGCCAGCTGCTCTGCGGTAAAGCTGACGGTGGGAGCAGCGACCTTTTCGCCGTCTGCCAACACACCGCCCTGTACCACCAGACGGCGAGCCTCGCCGTTGGACGCAGCCAGACCGGCCTTGACCATCAGGGTCAGGATGCCGATAGCGCCGTCGGTCAGGTCAGCCTCGGTCAGCTGGGTGCTGGGCATATGTTCAGTATCCATTGCGTTGCCGCTGAACAGTGCGCGGGCAGCATTCTGAGCCTTCTCGGCCTCTTCCTTGCCATGCACCATGCTGGTCATCTCGTAGGCAAGGATCTCCTTGGCCTCGTTCAGGCGCTGATCCTGCCAGGTGCTCATCTCGTCGATCTGCTCCAGCGGCAGGAAGGTGAGCATCCGGATGCACTTCATCACATCGGCATCGCCCACGTTGCGCCAGTACTGGTAGAACTCGAAGGGGCTGGTCTTGTTGGGGTCCAGCCAGACAGCGTTGCCGGCGGTCTTGCCCATCTTCTTGCCCTGAGAGTCGGTCAGCAGGGTCACGGTCATCGCATAGGCATCCTTGCCCAGCTTGCGGCGGATCAACTCGGTGCCGCCCAGCATATTGCTCCACTGGTCGTCGCCACCGAACTGCATATTGCAGCCGTAGTGCTGGAACATATAGTAGAAGTCATAGCTCTGCATGATCATGTAGTTGAATTCAAGGAAGGACAGCCCCTTCTCCATGCGCTGCTTGTAGCACTCGGCGCGCAGCATATTGTTCACGGAGAAGCAGGCACCCACCTCGCGCAGCAACTCAACGTAGTTCAGATCCAGCAGCCAGTCGGCGTTATTCACCATCAGAGCCTTGCCCTCGGAGAAATCGATGAACTTCTCCATCTGCTTTTTAAAGCAGGCAGCATTGTGGGCAATATCGTCCTTGGTCAGCATCTTGCGCATATCGGTGCGGCCGGAGGGGTCGCCGATCATGGTAGTGCCGCCGCCAATCAGGGCAATGGGCTTGTTGCCTGCCAGCTGCAGGCGCTTCATCAGGGTCAGCGCCAGAAAATGGCCGGCGGTCAGGCTATCGGCAGTGCAGTCAAAGCCGATGTAAAAGGTAGCCTTGCCGTTGTTGATCAGGTCGATGATCTCCTCATCCGTGATCTGTGCTACCAGACCACGGGCTTTCAGTTCTTCGTACAGCGTCATGGAAAAAACCTCCTGTTTTTGGGGCAGAGGAAACAAAAACGCCCTCTGCCAAAAATAAATTTGGCAGAGGGCGAGATAACTTCGCGGTACCACCTCTGTTTGCCGTTTCCTCACGGAAGCGGCCTTACGAGTGCACACCCCAGAGTAGAGTGACACTCCTGCGTCTTTAACGCTCGCACGCGGCACAGCCTACTAGCTTTACGCATTCAGCCTGCAGCTCCGGGAGGTATTTCCCCTGCCGTTCTGTGATCCCTTGCACCAACCGGGACTTCTCTGGACAGAACGCTTCAAGGTACTTGTTCCCTTCATCGCCATTAACATTGTCTACTCTATCACAAGACCGCCACATTGTCAAGAGTTGGCCTTTCGGCAAAAGAAAATCAGTTGCTGTGCTTGCGTTCCTGCAGCATTTCCCGTGCATTGGCACGGGAAAGTTCGGTGACATGGTCACCGGAGATGAGGCGCGCCAATGCCTCTACACGGCCATTTTCATCCAGCGGATGAATCTCGGTATAGGTGCGCTCGTTGGACACGTTTTTCTGGATGAGCAGATGACAATCGGCCAGTGCTGCGATCTGCGCCGTATGGGTGATGCACAGGATCTGATGCCCATGCGCACTCTGACGCAGCACCTCACCAATGCGTCCGGCTGCCTTACCGGACACGCCGCTGTCGATCTCATCGTAGATCACAGTAGGCACAGCGTCCTTATCGGCCATTGCGTTCTTGATAGCAAGGGTGATGCGGCTCAGTTCACCGCCGGACGCGATCTTGGCCAGCGGCTTGGGCGCTTCACCGGGGTTTGTTGAGATGTAAAATTCAACGCTGTCCTGTCCATGGCTAGCCAGCGGGCCGCGGGTGTGCCGCAAGGTCATACGCACACCCGGCATATTCAAAAAGTCCAGCGTGCCGGAAATGCGGGTATTCAGTTCCTCAAAGGCCTTCAGCCGGGTCTGGGTCAGCACCTCTGCCTTTTCCCGCGCTTTTGCGTAAAGACGCAGCTTTTCCGCCTGCAAAGCATCATAGCGCTGCTGGGAATGCTGGATGTTGTCCAGTTCCTCCCGGGCTTTCTGCCCAAAAGCGATCACATCCTCCACCGTGCTGCCGTACTTGCGCTTCAGCCGGTACAAGAGATCCAGCCGCTGCTCCACCTCGTCCAGTTCGGCATCGTTGGTGTCGTAGGCATCCAGCCGCCCAATCAGATCTGCGGCCACCTCCTTGGCGTTATAGTATAAGTCCAGCAGCTGCCCGGCGGCGGTTGCAAGTGCAGGGTCCAGCTGCGCAGCGGTATCCACCGCATTGGAAGCTTCTCCCAGCAGATCCACAGCACCTGCGGCATCATCGCTTCCGGAAAGCAGCGCATAGCTTTGCGCCAGACGGTCCCGGATGGCAGACGCATTGGACAGCACCTTCCGGCGGTTTTCCAGAGCCTGCTCCTCGCCGGCAGTCAGCCCGGCGTCCTCGATCTCCTGCACCTGATACTGCAGCAGGTCGATCTTGCGCTGCTTTTCAGCCTCATCGGTGATCAGAGCATCCAGTTCCCGCTTGACCCGCACCAGTTCCCGGTACAGGGCATAGTATTCCTGAAAAATAGTACGGTTCTGCGCGTAATCATCCAGAATCCCCAGATGGTGTGCCGGGTTGAGCAGACCCACAGAATCGTGCTGGCCGTTGATATTGATCAGTCCGCCGCACAACTCCCGCAGAACGGCTGCCGTGGCCGGCATTCCGTTGATGCGGCAGCTGCTCTTGCCCTCGGCGGTGATCTCGCGGCTGAGCAGCAGCGCCTCCGAGCGCTCGTAGCCGGACTGTTCCAACTTATCCAGCACCGCAGACGGCACCTGCTCAAAAGCGGCACGGATCACCGCCTTTGCAGCTCCGGTGCGCACCAAGTCTTTAGAGGTGCGGTTGCCAAGGATCGCATTGATGGAATCTATCAGGATAGATTTGCCCGCGCCGGTCTCACCGGTCAGTACGTTCAGCCCCGGCTCAAAGTGAACCTCTGCCTTCTGGATCACGGCAACATTTTCAATTTGCAGGCTGCTCAGCATGGCTTCGTTCTCCTACTGTCATCTCTGCCCCACATAGCGGGTCAACTCCGAACAAATGGTTTTGGCATCGCGCTCCGAGCGCGCAACAATTAAGAAGGTGTCGTCACCGGAAAGGGTGCCGACAACGTTTTTCCACTGCAAGGCGTCAAAAACCTCGCAGGCGGCATTTGCCATGCCGGAATAGCATTTTACCAGCACAACGTGCCCGGCGTAATCCACCCCCAGAACGGACTCATGAAAGATGGTCTCAAAGCGTCCTTGGGTTTTGGGGTTGAAGCTTTCGTTCCGGCTGGAAACATAGCGGTAACCCTCGGTAGTGGCTGCCTTTACAAGGCACAACTCCCGGATATCGCGGGAAACGGTGGCCTGCGTTACCTCAAAGCCTTCGTTCCGCAGGTGCTCCAGCAGCACCTCCTGTCGGCTGATGGGATGCTCCTGCACAAGACGCAGGATCGTCTGCAAGCGTTCCGCTTTTGTTTTTGTATCTTCTTTGCGGCTGCGTGCCATCTTAAAAATCGCCTCCCGTGTTATTGTCTTTTGCGCAGCTTCTGGTCAATGGCCTGAAACTGGTCTGCCCGCCCAAAGGTGATAAGCTTGACGTTCTGATCGGACAGACGGATCTCTGCGGTAGCACCTGCCTTGAGGGGATAACCGATACCGCCGTCACAGCTGATAAACACTTCATCGTCTGCTACCTGCCCCACACAGACATTCAGCTTGCGCTCCTGCGCAAACACCATGGCCGGGCTGGCCAGACTGTGGGGACAGATGGGGGTCACCACAACGCCCTTGGTCTGAGAATCCAGGATCGGGCCGCCGGCTGCCAGCGAGTAGGCCGTAGAGCCGGTGGGGGTCGCAACAATGACGCCATCGCCCCGGTAGTGCTCTACCAGAATATCATCGCAGTAAATGCTGAAATCGATGGCCTGCTGCAAGCGCCCTTTGGTCACCACCACATCGTTGAGAGCGTGACCCTCCCAGCCGTCCTGACCCAGTACTCGGGCATATAAAAGCATCCGGTTGTCCAGCTGGAAATCGCCCCGCGCCACAGCAGCCAGCTTTGTTTCCATTTCGCCGATCTCGCAGGTGGCCAGAAAGCCGCAGCGTCCCAGATTGATGCCGAGGATGGGTTTTGCATACCGGAGCGAAAGATTTGCTTCGTGCAGGATGGTGCCGTCCCCGCCGATGGTCAGAATGACGTCCGTACGCTCCAGACACTGCTCCAGTGGCAGGTAAATGACCCCTGCCGTGCTGCAGCTTTCCCGCAGAGCATCGCTCATCAGTACAGTTGCGCTGTGGGTCAGCAGGATCTGCGCCGCACGCAGCGCGATCTCGCTGGCGGAGGTCTTGCCCGGATTGGGCGAAATGTAGATCGTCATACCGGCTTCTCCTTTGCTGATGGCTGGGTCTTAACGATCCAGCGTGGTGTGGCTTGCTGCCACCACCTGTGCGGCGGCTTCGTCATCCAGCACTGCGGGCTGGTCACTCTTCTGCACAAACATCAGGTACTCGATATTGCCTTCCGGCCCCTTGACCGGGCTGTAATCCAGCCCGCGCACCACGAAGCCGTTCTCCGCAGCATAAGACATGGCATTGTGCAGCACCTCACGATGCACGGCGGGGTCGCGTACCACGCCATTCTTGCCCACCTTTTCGCGGCCTGCCTCGAACTGCGGCTTCACCAGACAGACGCCCATGGCGTCCGGGGTGGTGATGCGCTGCGCTACCGGGAAGATATGATGCAGAGAAATAAAGGAAACATCCACACTGAAAAATTCAATAGGTTCTGCCAGATCCTCCGGTGTGACATAGCGGATGTTCGTGCGCTCCATGTTCACCACACGCTCATCCGTCCGCAGGCTCCATGCCAGCTGACCGTAGCCAACATCCACAGCGTACACCTTCACTGCACCATTTTGCAGCATACAATCGGTAAAGCCGCCGGTGGACGCACCGATGTCCATGCAGACCTTGCCGTTGGGGGTGAGCGGGAAGCACTTCATAGCCTTTTCCAGCTTTAAGCCGCCGCGGCTGACATAGCCGATATCGTGGCCGCGAACCTCGACCACGGCGTCCTCTTTGATCATCTCGCCGGCCTTGTCCACCTTTTGCTGATTGACAAAAACCACACCGGCCATAATAAGAGCCTTGGCGCGCTCCCGGCTCTGCACAAGGCCGTTCTGCACAAGGTATTGATCCAACCGAATTTTCACAACTCGTTTTCTCCTTTCGTAAGGGCTGCCCGGATTGCCTGCACAATATCCTCAGCGTCCAGACCGGTGCACTGCTTGATCTGCGGAACGATCGCGTGCGGCAGGCAGGCTGTGCGGACGGCACGGTGCAAAAAGCAGCCGTTCCAGCCCTTTTGCTGCAAAGCACAAGCCAGATGTTCGCCGATTCCACCAACGGCAACGCACTCCTCTGCAAACAGCACGATTTTATATTTCGACACAGTGCCGATAAGTTTATCTGTAAAGGGGTATAGCTTTACAAGCTTCAAAACATCCGCATTCAGCGATGCTTCGATCAATTTATCGGAAGCCTCCAACAGATCCTCCAATTCGTCTGCATAACTGACCAGAAGGATCTCTGCCCCGGGCATCTCGCGCAAAAAGTTGTAGTCCTGCTTTGTGCAGGGATACTGCGCCAGCCTTGCGCTCTCGCCGCCGCGAGGGTAACGGATGGCCCGCGGACCGGAGACCGTATCCTGCAGCAAATAGTGCAGCCAGTATTGCAACTCCTCGTAGTTAGAGGGTGCATAGACCGGAATGCCGATCTGGCTAAGGAAGGCAGCATCGTAGATACCCTGATGAGTCTCGCCGTCCGCAGGGACAAAGCCGGCACGGTCGATGGCAAAGACCACATTCTCCTTTAACAGGTTGACATCATGAATGATCTGGTCATAGGATCGCTGCAGGAAGGTGGAGTAGATGCACACCACCGGCAGCATTCCCTGACTGGCAAGACCTGCGGCAAAGGTGACTGCGTGCTGCTCGGCCATGCCCACATCAAAGAAGCGCTGCGGGTGGCGGTGGGCAAAGAATTGCAGTCCGGTACCGTACTTCATGGCTGCAGTAATTGCACAGAGTTTCGGGTTTTGTGTTCCCTCCTGCACCAGCAGCTTGCCAAACACAGTGGAGAAGGACTCCTTGGGCGCAACTTCCGGATCCGGCATTCCGTCCGGGTCAAAGGCAGACACGCCGTGATAGTTGCCCGGGTTCCTCTCTGCCGGCTGATAGCCCTTACCCTTTTTGGTCACAACGTGCAAAAAGTGCGGGCCGGGCCGCTGGTAGATCGAGCGCAGGGTGCGCTCCAACTCCTCCACATTGTGGCCATCCACCGGGCCGATGTACTCAAAGCCCATATCCTCGAACATGGTGGAGTGGTACATGGCGCGGCGTACCAGCGTTTTAACGCCGATCAGAGACTTTTTCATGGGTGTGCCAATCACCGGCACGCCGTCCAGAAAGCTGCGCACATTATCCTTGGCATCATAATAGGCCGTAGTCGTGCGCAGATGGGTCAGATACCGCGCCAGCGCACCTACATTCTTAGAGATGGACATCTTGTTATCGTTCAGGATCACAAGCAGGTTGTCCAGTCCGCCGATATTGTTCATGCCCTCGTACACCATACCGCCGGTAAAGGCTCCATCACCGATCACCGCCACCACAAGCCCGGGCTCACGCTTGATCTTTTTTGCCCAAGCCATGCCAATGGCGAGCGAAAGCGCCGTATTGCCATGTCCGGCAATAAAGGCATCGTGCACGCTTTCGTGGGGGTTCGGGAAGCCGGAAATACCATCCAGCTGCCGCAAATGAGCAAACTGCTTCCGGCGTCCGGTAAGCAGTTTGTGGGTGTAGCACTGATGCCCCACATCAAATACGATCTTATCCTTGGGGGTTTCCAGCACACGGTGCAGTGCAACGGTCAGTTCTACAGTGCCAAGATTAGAGGCCAGATGCCCACCGGTCTTGGAGATATTTTCCAGCATAAAATGCCGTATCTCCGCACAAAGCTTTTCCACCTGCTGTGCATTCAGCTTTTTAAGATCGCTGGGCTGATCGATCTTGTCCAGCAACAACGATTCCATATTCACACGTCCTTTATGCGTTTGTACTTTTAGCGTCTCTACCGCTTTTTACACGACTGGGAACAAAAAGCCCACCAGAGCACCCAGCAGCACGCCTGCCACGACCTGCAGCGGCGTGTGGCCGACCATTTCCTTCAGGTGCATATTCTGCAAAAAGGGAGCGTTTTTCTCGCTCACATCGATCCACTGGGCGATCATCTGGTTCAGCACCTTTGCCTGCTCACCGGTCTCGTGCCGGACGCCCATGGCATCGTGCATGGTGATGATAGCCACCACACAGGCCACCGCAAAAATAGGCGAGGAAACCCCGGCGCTGCGCCCGGTAACGATGGCCATGGCGCAGACGGTCGCGCTGTGTGCGCTGGGCATACCGCCATCGCCCCACATCCGCTCTAGCTGGAACTTACCCAGCAGAACAAAGTTAATAATGGTCTTTAACACCTGCGCAATGAACCAGCTGAGGAGCGATGCGGTCAAGATCTGGTTGACCGATAAGATGTTTTGAATAAACTGCATATCTGTATTCCTTTTTCTTTAGTTTTTGCGCACCAGAAGCTGTTGTGCCAACTGCTGCAAAAAATCCGCCTTTGCGCCAAAGTGCTGTTGCAGATCATCGCAGATCTGCTCGTTCAGCTTTTGCGCCAGCGCCATGGCACCGTCTGCTCCGTATAGCGTGACGAAGGTGGTCTTGCCGTTTTCACTGTCGCTGCCGATAGGCTTGCCCAACTGCTCCGGGGTGCTGGTAACATCCAGCACGTCATCCACGATCTGGAACACCAGCCCAACCCCGTATGCGTAGGAGGCCAGTATCTCGCACTGCTGCGGCGTTGCTCCGGCTGCAGCAGCACCCATTTGAACGGCGGCGTTGATCAGCGCACCGGTCTTGTTGCGGTGGATGAGGCGCAGCTGCTCCTCAGTGGCAGCCAGTGCCTCATATTTCAGATCCAGTTCCTGTCCGTAGACCATGCCGCAGCTGCCCGCACCCGCGCCCAGCGCACGGGCAGCTGCCACGCAGACCTGCGGCGCAGCGGACGCGTTGGCGATCACCTCAAAAGCCTCGGTCAGCAGCACATCACCGGCCAACATCGCCGTGGACTCGTTGAAGGCCTTGTGGCAGGAGGGACGTCCCCTGCGCAGATCGTCGTTGTCCATGCAGGGCAGATCGTCGTGGATCAACGAGTAGCAATGCAGCATCTCCACAGCTGCCGCAAACTGCGCAGCAGCCTGCATATCGCCGCCCAGCATATCGCAGACGCTGAACGTCAGAATTGCGCGGATGCGCTTTCCACCGCCCAGCAAGCTATAACGGGCGGCTCTGCATACTTCCGATTCCTCGGGCAGAAAACGGGCACTGGCGGCATCCAGCGCAGCCGTAGCCTGCCGCAGATATTCCTGATATTGCGCCTTATATTCCATTATTCTTCCTCCTGCTCCTGTGGGGTTTCTACGGTCTCGGCGATCTTTGCGCTGATCTCCTCGATCTGCAGCGACGTTTTTTCCAGCGTTGCGTGGCAGTACTGCATCAGGGAGGCAGCTTCTGCATACAGCTTGACGGAATCTGCCAGTGAGGTGTCCTCCTGCTGCATCTGTGCAAGGATCGCGTTCAGCCGATCCATTCCTTCTTCAAAGCTTTTGGGTGCTCTCATTGATCTCCTCCACCGTTTCTACACGGCATCGTGCCTGATATTGCCGACTGCGCACGCAGATGGTCTGCTCCGGCTGCAGCTGCTCCACGGTGCAGACCATCCCTTTTGTATCGGTCACAAGGGCATAGCCACGGGCCAGCACACGGTATGGATCCAGCGATGCCGCCAGTGCAGCTGCGTGCTGAAGCTGCATATTTTTGTCATTCATACGCGCTTTTTGCTGCATCTGGATAGACTGCTGCATCTGTTGCAGACGGATTGAATACTGCTGTAAGATTTTGCCTGGTGCATTTTGTTCCAACAAAAAGTTGTATTGCTCCAGACCATTATAGCACAATGCGAGCCGTTTTTGTATATTTTTGTGAATATTTTCTTCAATATTTTCAAAAATGCGCTGTTGCTCCTCCCGATCCGGCACCGCAAGTTCTGCAGCAGCGGACGGTGTGGGTGCACGCTGGTCAGCTACAAAGTCCAGAATGGTGTAGTCGATCTCGTGCCCGATAGCGCTGATCAGCGGCGTCTTGCAGCGAAAAGCTGCCCTGGCGATCTCCTCGGCGTTGAACACCCACAGGTCTTCCCTGCTTCCACCGCCCCGGGCCACGATGATCTCGTCTACCCGTCTGCTCTGATCCAGCGTGCGAATGGCTGCGGCGATCTGCCGGGTAGCCTCAAAGCCCTGCACCGTAACCGGGCACAGCAGCAGCCGGACGGACGGCCAGCGCCGGCTGATCACGTTGCGGATATCCTGCAGCGCCGCCCCTGTTTTGCTGGTGACAACACCGATACATTTGGGGTATGCTGGCAACGGCTTTTTGTGTGCCGGGTCGAACAGGCCTTCCTTTTCCAGCCGGGCCTTCAGCTGCTCCAGCGCAAGCTGTGCTGCGCCCAGACCATCCGGGAACATTTCATTCACATAGACCTGAAATGCACCGTCCCGCTCGTAAAGGGTGGCACGGCAGCGCACCACGACCCGCATCCCCTCCTCCGGGCGAAATGCCAGACGGCGGGCATCGGTGCGGAACATCACCGCCTTTACGCTGCAAGCCTCGTCCCGCAGAGAAAAATAGCAATGCCCGCTGCGGGCGTTCTGCACAAAATTTGCGATCTCGCCCCGCAGAGCCAGATCAAATAACCCGTCGTTGATGTCCAGCAGCGTTTTGACATAATGGTTCAGTTCTGATACCGAGATCACATCAGCCATAACCCGGCCTCCCGCGCAGCAAGAATGGACACGCCGATGGCGTTATCGCTGGAATACTGCCCCGGCACAAAATAGACCTGCGGCAGACGCTGCTGCACCCATGTGCGGATGATATCGCTGCTCATCACACCGCCGGCGCAGACCACCGACAAGCCGGGGTATTCCTTCTGCGCAGCCTTTGTCATGCGGACAACGGTATCTGCCACACAGAGCAGACAGTACTTGCAAACGTATTCCGGTGATTTTCCGGCCGCAAGCAGGGCGTTGCACTGATTTTCCAGCCCGGAAAGGCTGCATTGCAGCCCCTTTACGCTGGACTTAGGCCGAATCTCCTCGGTGCACTGCGCGGCAAGGCGGGAGACCTCGGCCCCAGCGGGGAAACCGAAGCCCAGCCGCACGCCTACGCGGTCCACCGCCTGACCGGCGTACAGATCGGTACTGGTGCCAAGGGTGGTGATGGTACGCACCTGATCACACAGCAAAAGGTCCGTGGTGCCGCCGGAAATATGGAACAGCAGTACCTTCTGGGAGAACAGCGCCTCGCCTTTTGCTGCATACAACGCTGCCGCAGCGTGCCCTTGCTGATGGGTGGTGTGGATCAGCGGAACGCCCCGCGCCGCTGCAAAGGCAGTTGCCGCACTGACACCGGCCAGAAAACAGGGCATATAGCTGCCCTCCACCGGGCGCGGCTTTTGCGAAACACCTACGGCATCTATTTTGGTCAGGTCGAATTCCTGCGCCAGTTCCTGCAGCATCTCCGGCAAAGCCGCTGTGTGGTGGAACAGCGCATCGCTCTGCCGCAGGCCAAGCTGCCCGGCTTTTACAGGCAAAAAGCGCTTTTTTGCACAAACAACCTCCCCGGCTGTATCAAAAACTGCCAGAGAGGTTGCATAGTTGCTTGTATCGACCCCGAGCGTATAACGGCTCACTGTTCAGCCGACTCCGTGACGGCTTCATCACTCAGGCCGTGGTCGCGTGCCACAGCACCCAGCAGGCCATTCACAAACTGGTAGTCCTCGCCCGCGCCATACTTCTTGGTCAGTTCCACAGCCTCATTGATGGCAACGCCGGGCTTGTTCTCGCCGCCGAACAGCATCTCGGCCACGGCCAGACGCAGCACGGTCAGGCTGACGCGGGGCAGGCGCTCCATGGTCCAGTTGCGCAGGTGGGCACGGATCTCGTCATCCACCTCTGCGGAATGATCGTAGTAGGCGTTCAGCAGCAGACGGCTGAAGGCATCCACAGGATGCTCCTCGTCGTTCTCGGCGTGGTTGGACAGTGCCTCGGCCAGAGGAATGTCACCAAAGGTCTGTGAAAATGCCAGCAAAAAGGCGTTTTCACGGGCTTCTCTACGGGGCAGAATGTTTTCCATAATGTTCCTTTCGCAATACAAACCCTCCCCGCCGGGCGTACCGGGAGGAGGATCGTTTCTGATATGATTTTTTTGCTAAATTTATTACTGCGCTTCGGCAAGGCCTGCAATGACCAGATCCACACGGCTGACCGTCACGTTGGTCATGTTCTGCACGGCAGACTTGACGTTCTCCTGTACCTTTTCAGCCACAGAAGGAATCCGTGCACCGAACTGCATCATCAGGTGCAGGGTGATGTTGGCCGTGCCGTCCCGCATCTCCACCACCACAGGCGGCTGGATGCTGGCAGATTCCAGCAGGTTTTTCAGCTTTTTGTTCTGCACGCCGCAGGATACCTCGGCAACGCCGTCCACTTCCAGTGCGGCACAGCGGGCGATCTTACCCACAACCTCGGTCGAAATCTGAAGGCTGCCGCCCTGAAGATCCATGTTCTGTAAATCCATTGTGCTGTCCTCCATCCAAAGGCTGCTCCTGCAGCGGTTTCAAAGCCTTGAAGCCGGTCTGCCGTGCCTGCCTTTTTTGTTCAAACGCGCCCTTGTGCGGTGCATAAAGGTGCGCAGCATTCATTTTTGATAGAGTTATTATACCATCAATGTGGGGGCAATTTCAATACTTGTTTGGAAAAGAAGATGGAAATCCGCACGGAATGGCATCCCGGCAGCGCATACAGCTTTCTGCCTGCAAGAAAAGCCGCGCCAGCGCCGCCGGGATGTCGGTCTCAATAGAGAGCGCTCACTTCACCTCTACCACCGTGATATTCTGGGCGGTCACGCTGCTCTTGTTCATCACTACATCCCGGATCTGCGCCACCTGTGCCGCTGTGAGCGGCTCGCCTGCTGTCATCACGGTCAGGTCTGCCCGCCCTGCCTGCAAAAAGCACAGGCAATCCGCAAAGCCCTTAGCACGAACCAGCGTCTCAATTTCATTTTCCGCATTCAGATCCTCCAGCCCTGCCGCCATTTGTGCAGTGTACTCCTTTTTCTCCTCCGCTGTCAGGGAGGAGGACTTCAGGCTTTTTTGCAGAGTGTCCATGGCTTCGTCGTGTGCCTTTTCCCGCTTGAGCCGAGCCTGTTCAAAAAAGCGGGTGCCGCTGTCGTTTGCCACACTGACAAGTTGTGCTTCGCCATAGTTTTTGTTGACACCGGAGGCGGCTTCCGCCTCTGTGGGCAGCGCATCCGTGATGGTGGTCTCTGCTTCTGCCTCTACCGGCTCTGCCGAGACCATAAGGGTATCATCCTCCGTCTGCGGGGTGATGTCTGCACGGGCATACTGCCAGTTTAAGTAGACGGCAATGACGAGCGCCGCCGCCAGTGTCAGTGCAGTGACCCTGCGTGTATTTCTGGAAAGTGCTCTCATAAAACGCTTCCTCCTTTGTCTTTTGGTAAGCAGTTTCGGTACTCGATCAAAGCGGCAACTCAGCACTTGCGTTGCTCCACGCAGATGCGGTTCGTGGGCAGATCCAGCAGCGAATGCAGCAACTCGGTGATGCGTGCTGCCACGCGGACATCTCCCCCTCCCTCGCACAGCACTGCGACCCCGCAGACTTGCGGCAGATAGGTTGTCTCAGCCAGCGCAGAGCCGTCCTGTAAAAGAACATGGGTCTCCTGCTGCTGCATATCCCCGGTCTGGGTGTCCATCGCATAGACGGTCTCCTCTCCGGTGGTCAGAGTGACCATGACCGTGGTGCGCCCCGCTCCCTGCAATTGACTGATCAGCCCTTCCAGTTGTTGCTCCAGTTGGGTCTGGTACTGGCTGACAGTGGCTGCTTGGGCGGTGGATGCCGCCGCTTTCTGCGTATTGCCACCGGGCAAAAACTCCGACAGCAAAAGCAGCAGCATCGCCAGCACACCGACCGCCACCGCCAGCGAGGTGCGCCCTTTGCCGCCTTGTAGAGGGCGTAAAGCGGAAAGCAATTCATTCTTTTTCATGGTGCGCTCTCCTCCGCTGCCGTGGGAGCGGTACCCAGTGTCTGCTGCAAAAGGCTGAACACCGCCTGCTTTTGGGCGGCGGTGCAGCCCGTCGGTAAGGCAGCAACAGCTTTTTTTACCACGACCTGCTGTCCGGCTTTTTCCAGCGTGACCGTCACGCGGATATCCAGCCCAAACTGCTGACGGCACTGTGCGGTGCAATACGCTTCCAGTTGGGCTTTGGCCTCGGTCAGGATCTCCGTTTCCAGCGTATCCGGCCGTGCAGCGGACACAGCCGCCGGGGCTGTGTTCCCCGAAAAAGTGGTCAAGACCTTGCCCGGCAGCCGTGGCAGCTGCGCAAGAAGGACTGCTAAAATATATAACCCGGCTACGGCTTTTATGCACCGGCCCGCCCAGCTTTGCCCGGCAAAAAGGCTGACTAGTTCTGCCCCGATGCACGCCATGCAGAACACTGCCGCAGCCCGCTGAAATGCCTGCATCTAACCACCCCCTGTCAGCATCAGCAGCGCGATGCCCACCACAAACAACACGAAAAACAAGGCCGTAACTGCCGCCATGCAGCGCACGGCTTCGGCAAAGCATTGCAGCAGCTTATGGCAATGCTCCAGCCCGCCGATTCCGGCAAGCCAGCCGCAGCAGGACAGAAAAAGCAGATGTACCAGCAGCCCGAGATACAGGGGCACAAATTCTGCCCCGATGCTGAGCAATGCGGCAATGCCAAGGGTACTTTTGAGTAACTGCATCCCGGCCAGCACTGCGTCTGCCGCGCTGCTCAGCGCCTGCCCTACAATGGGCACGCTGCCGGTCAGCAGCTGTCCCAGACGGGAGGCCGAACGATCCAGCTGCACCGTGACTACGCGCTGAAGGCTCATCAGGGCAGCGAACGCTTTGCCCGCCCAGCCGATGGCCTGCCGCAGCATCCGCCCGGTCAGGGTGCAGCCCTCGGACAGGCTTTTGCGGGAACTGATGCCGCAGGCCATGCTGATGGCAAGGTAGCTGCGCAGCAGCGGCTGCAGCCAGAGGGTGACCGCCTGTGCAATAAAGCACAGCACCGTAAGCAGAAAGCCGTTTGCAGCCGCTCCGGCGTTCCATTCGCCGCCAGCCGCCAGCACGCCGCTATATACCGGCAAAAAGCCCAGAAGATAACTTTTCCATCCAGCCATCCGGGTGCACAGGGCGACGGCAAGCTTGTCCAGTTCCTGCCACAATAAAACGCCGCAGCCGCCGCCAGCCGCCAGTTCCAGCAGTGTTCTGTCGGCAGTGTCCTGCAAGAGAAATGCAAGCCCGGCCGCCAGCGACAAAAACAGCAGAACATCAGCATATTGTTGCAGCGTATCCCGCAGCAATTGCACCGGCTCGGCGGCAAATAAATTCAGCAAGGTGCCAAGTGGGTCTGCCGCAAACTGCTCGGCCTGTACAGGTGCTTTGTCAAGATAGGTCTGCCACGGCGTTGCCTCTGCTGCCGCAGCTTTCAGGGTGGTTTTGCCGCACAGAAAGCCCAGAGTCACCCCGCAAATGATGCGGTTACGTTTTTTCATCCCGCCAACCCCCAGATCGTCTGGAATATCTGTTCCAGCAGCGGCCATACCGCCACCAGTACGAGGCACCGCCCCGCCAGCCCGGCGCACCATGCAAGGGCATCCGCTCCGGCTTCCTCGCAGATGGTGCGGACGTAATCTGCCAGCAAAAGGATCCCCGCGCTGCGCAAAAGGCAGGAAAAGGCCTGTGCATTGGTGCGCTGACCCAGCTGTACCATTGCTTGCAGTGCACCGCGCAGCGGCTGCGCCAGACGAAGCAGCAGCCACACCGTAGCACCCAGCGAAAGCAGAAGCACGAACGCCGGGGAGTACCGCTGCAATAGAATGCCCGCAAAGGCTACCAGCAGCAGCGCCGTCAGCACCGGAACTGCCGCGCTCATAGCGCAAACAGAGACCGGATGGTGGCAAACAGGGCGCTGATCTGCTTGATAAGAATGGAGAGCACCACCACAAGCCCGGCCAGTGTGGTCATCATGGCCTGATCCTCCCGCCCGGAGCGGATGAGCAGCTGATTGAGTACTGCTACGATGATGCCGATGGCCGCAATTTTGAACACGAGTTCGATATCCATCCGTTTCTCCTTTGTTCCATATAGCTTTTACCAAAAGAGCAGCGCCAGCATCATACCGCCTGCCAGTCCCAGACGGTGCGGCAGACCGGCCTGCCGCTGCGCTGTGCGGCGCGCCTGTTGTAAATAGTCCTCAAACCGCGCCGTATAGTAACTAAGCCGTTCACATTCCTGTGCGGCCTCTGCGCGGCCGATTCCGCTAAAGCACTCTGCAAAGCAGGCACACTCCGCTGCTGAAAGCTGCCACGGCGCAGCCAGCTGCTGCAATGTACCGCCGGGAGTTTGCGGCACAAGACCCTCGCGGCAAAGCTGCCGGTAAAGGCTTTGCAGGTCTGCCCGGCGGTACTGGATCTCCTGCCGGATGCGTTGCAGCAGCTCGATGGTATGTTGCAATGCAGTAAGATGCAAGGTTGTTCTGGCTTGTACTGCGTCCCCCGCAAGCCAACCACACAGTGGGAGCAAAAGCAGACCAAGCCCGCGCAGAAGGCCACTCATACGGCGCGCATTTCCCGGATGCGACCCGGTGTCTCCCGCCCGGCAAGGATGACCAGCTGCCGCAGCATCCCGCGTTGCAGCAAAGCCTGCACCTGCGGGCGGCACTGCGCCTGTGCGGCATCTGGCGCGTGGATACTTGCAATAAAATCCACCCCGCTGAAAAAGCCCTGCTCCAGTGCCATCGTTTCCTCCAGACTGCCCAGTTCGTCCAGCAAGATCACCTGCGGTGCCAGTGTGCGCAGCGCCATCTGGACAGCGCGGGCTTTATCCACCCCGCCAATGCGCTCCAGCGGCGGCAGAGGCTGCTCCGGCGGGAAAAGCTCGCCTCGCTCGTCTATCACTGCCACCAGGCGCTGTCGTTCGGCCAGCGTCCGCGCGATGGTGCGCAGCAGAGTGGTCTTGCCGCTGCCGGGTTCCCCTACCACCAGCAGCCCGGTAAAGTGCTGCTCCAGCAGCTTGTCCAGCACGGGCGGCAGATAGATGGTACAGCTGCGCGCGATACGCAGATTGAGCGAGGTGACCCTTTGCAGAGCGATGCACTGCCCTTCCCGCTGCACGAACTGCCCCGCCACGCCCACGCGGTTACCGGCAGCAGTGGTCAGGTAGCCCTCGGCAAGTTCCCTTTCGTGGGTATGCACCGACCCGTTGCAAAGGGTGTGAAATATCTCTTCTATTTGCAGCGCATCCAGCCGCATTGCAGCCAACCTTGGAGGGCAGTCAGGCAGTGCCGAAGCAGGGCATTGCCGCCCCTGTACGGTAAATGTGACTGCACAGCCAGTACGCAGCCGCAGTTCTTGTACGCGCGCAGCCGTTTGTACTGGCAGCTGTGCCAGCGGCGCTGCCAACCAAGCAGGAAGGGCTCTGACGGCCCGGTAATACTCGTCCACTTTGTTTTCTCCTTCCACGAAAGCTTTGTGCTAGCATTGTATGCGCTTTGTGCGTCATTAGAACCGGGAACGGGCAAACAAAAAAGCCCCTGCAACAGCGTTGCAGAAGCTTTTGAAATTACTTGTATTTCGGCATTTAAAAGGGCGCTTTAAGTCGTTTCCTGTTCTACCGGAGTATCCTGCAGCATGGCAAGAAATTCCTGCTCGGTCAGCACCGGCACGCCCAGTGCCTGCGCCTTGGTCAGCTTGGAGCCCGCCGCCGCACCGGCCACCACATAGGCCGTTTTTTTGGAGACCGAACCGCTGGCTTTTCCGCCGTTTTTCACGATCAACGCCTCGGCTTCGTTGCGGGAGAGGGTCTCCAGCGTACCGGTGACCACCAGCGTTTTGCCCGCAAGCTTGTCCCCCTTCGGCTCGCCCTTCCACTGCATATTGACCCCGGCATCTGCAAGGCGATGCACAAGGTCGGTGGTACCTTCCTTGGCAAAGAACTCCACCACGCTCTGCGCCATCACGCCGCCAAAGCCGTCGATTTGGCTGATCCGCTCTGCGGTGGCTTCCCGGATCGCCTGCAGCGTGCCGAAATGCTCTGCCAGCAGCGCAGCTGCCTTATCGCCGATGTTGCGGATGCCAAAGCCAAACAAAAGCTTATCCAGATTGTTCTGCTTGGAGGCAGTAATGGCCTGCAACAAATTGTCTGCGCTTTTCTCCTTGAATTTGTCCAATTCCAGCAGCTGTTCCCGGGTCAGCGTGTAGATATCTGCTGCAGAATGCACCAGTTCCTTTTCCACCAACTGGGTGGCCACGGCCTCGCCCAGACCTTCGATATCCATGGCGTCCCGGGAGGCAAAATGGATGATGTTGCGCAGTGCCTGTGCCGGACACTCCGGGTTCACACAGCGCAGGGCCGCTTCGTCCTCCAGATGCACCACCGGCGCACCGCAGGAGGGGCAGACCGTGGGCATGGTGTAGGGTTCAGCCCCTTCTACATGATGGGTGACCCCGATGACCTCCGGGATGATATCGCCCGCCTTGCGCACATGAATGGTATCCCCGATGCACAGCCCGAACTGCCGGATGAAGTCCTCGTTGTGGAGGGTGGCGCGAGCTACCGTAGTACCTGCCAGAAACACCGGGTCAAAGCAGGCGGTGGGGGTAAGCACGCCGGTGCGCCCCACAGCCACCTCGATGCTGCGCAGGGTGGTCTCCTTGACCTCCGGCGGGTATTTGAAGGCGATGGCCCAGCGCGGGAATTTGTTGGTGGAGCCCATCAGTTCCCGCTGCGTAAAATCGTTCACCTTGATAACGGCACCGTCCATGTCAAAATCCAGCTTTGCACGGTTCTGGCCAATGTTCTCGATCTCGGCAATGGCATCCTCGATATCATGCACCACATGGTAGCGCGGTGATACCGGCAGACCAAGGCTCTTGAGGTAATCCAGACTTTCGGAGTGCTTTGCTAAAGTCTTACCCCTGATCTGCTGCACATTGAACACAAAGATGGAAAGCCCCCGGCTGCCGGTGATGCGGGCATCCTTCTGCCGCAGAGAACCGGCTGCTGCGTTGCGGGGGTTTTTGAAGGGTGCAGCGCCCTGCAATTCCTGCTCGGCGCACAGGTGCTGAAAAGCCTCGTGGGGCATATACACCTCGCCGCGCACCTCCAGAAACTCCGGTGCGTCTTTAAGGGTCTTGGGGATGCTGCGGATGGCACGCACGTTTGCGGTAACATCCTCGCCCACCACGCCGTCACCACGGGTAGAGGCACGGACAAGCTGCCCGTTCTCATACTCCAAGCTGCAGGAAAGACCATCGATTTTGATCTCCACGACGTACTCCGGCTCTACTCCGGCCTCGCGAACGCGGCGGTCAAAGTCCCGCAACTCGTCGAAGGAAAACGCATCCAACAGACTTTCCATCTTGACGGCATGGGTCACCTTGGGCAGTTTGCTGCTGGCGGTGCCGCCCACCTTCTGGGTGGGCGATGCTGCTGTGATCAGCTGGGGAAACTGTGCTTCCAGTTCCTTCAACTCCCGCGTCAGGGCATCGTATTCAAAATCTTCCAGTTCCGGTGCATCCTGATCGTAGTAAAGCCGGTTGTTTTTCTCAATAACTGCGCGCAGTTCTTTCACACGCTTTTTTGCCTGTTCCAGTTTCAAATATTCCACTCTCCCGCGATACGATTTTGTTTTCTGCCTGCTGTGCTCAATGTGACTTACAGAGCACAAGTCGACCCGGGCAGAAAACATTCTGATTCTATAAACTGTACTTCAGTATACCACATCCATGGATAGTCTGCAAAGTGTAAAATACAAATCGTATTCTTGTGACGTTCTTATGGGTTGAAATCGATATCAGCATCTTTCAAGCGCTGATTTTCAATCAACACACGAAAGATACTAGACGTATACTCGTTGAATATTGTGGCGATAATACGTCATATTTTATGAAATTCCCTTTCTGTCTTTTTAGTAACTCTTTGCATTGCTTTTCTGCGCAGTACGAACAAAAAACGCTTCCTTCCCGGCGCGGCAACTCATACCGTCCGGGAAAGGAGCGCGTTTTCTGATTATTTACAGCCTTACGCTCAGGTAACCGGGATCAGCAGCCGCTGTGCCTGCGGCAGACTGGAAAGTTCCTCTTCCAGCTGGTTCGCCGAAAGGATCTGCGCTGGGGCTACATGGAACCGCCGGGCAACCGCAAACATCTCCTCCCCCGCCTGTGCATAGTAGATGCGCAATGCGATCTCGGGGTCGGTATCGGGCAGTGGGTCTCCAAGGGTGATGCTGCCGATGACCGGGCTTGTGTTGCAACCTAAAATCGCGCCCTCTGCCCGGACTGTAATCGTGGCTTCCAGCGTACCGCCCGCACAGGTGCATTGTACGTTCTCGGTGCTCAGCCAGCATTCCGGCACAAGCACCGTTCCCTCCGGCGGCGTAATAGGCAGAGGGATATAAACCTCCAAGGTTTTCTCGTAGCTTTCCAACTCGCCGAGGGTATTCTCTGCAAGGGCTGTTACCACTGCTTTGGCGGTAAGCACCCAGCCCTCCCCTTTTTGGACGGTCTGCTGGGGGCCGTAGTGCACAAAACAGGCCCGCAGCTGCGCCCCTGCATCCGGCAGCGGGCCGGAGCCTGTGGCGGTGGCGGTATCGTTCAGGGTGCAGAGCAACTGCTCTGTGACGAGCGGCTGCGGTGTAAGTTCCGTTTCAAACCGGGTGGAAAAAGCATCCACTGCCACCTGCAGCTGGTAGCTGCGCCATGCCCGCAGATGCAGTATGACATTCGCTGTCAGCTGGGCGGCGGCGCTTTCTGCCTGTGACAGGGTAAACCCCACCGGCTCTGCCACGCACAGGCAGCGGCAGTCCTCGGTGATGCCCTCTAAATCTATCACCTGCTGGAAGGGCAGTGCCGCCGCCTGACTTTGCAGGGCAGTGTTCCCTTCTGCCCGCCACGCACACTGCACCCGCAGTTCCCCCTTGACCACAGCTTTACCGGCAAGCAGCTTTACCTCCCCCACACAGGCGTTGCCGGTAATATCCAATACAGCCGCCGGGGGCTTTGCAAAGACCAGCTCGCCCTCCAAGGTCACAAGCTTATCCATTACGGCTACACTGCGCACGCCCTGCAATGTACGCAGCTGCTGCTCGATGCCGCCATCCGCCAGCGCAGTAATGACCTCGGTCTTGCACTGTGTGTGTACCGTGACCACCAGCCCGTAGGCGCCCCGCACCTCGATGCGGCGCGGGTCTGCCGCGCGGGTGTTGAGGTACTCCGTCTGCCCTTCCACCACAGCTGTCCATGCCGTAAAGGCAAGTTCCGGCAGTTCCAGCTGCCGGGTGAAGGGCAGCTTTTGTTCGGTCTGGCACAGGCCTTTTTCTGCTTCGCTTTGGTAAAACACTGTACAGCGCAGATAGCCCTCTAAGGTAAGTCTGCCCGGCTGCAGCTGCCGTTGCAGCACTACCGGGCGGACAAAGCACTTTACCAGCTTACCCACCGGCGGCAAATCGTCTGAAATGCGGATCTCGGTCTCCAACGGAAGTTCTGCTTTTACGGTACAGCCCGCCCCGCCCTGCGGCAGCGTGTCCCGGAATATCTTCAGTTCCATGTGCAGTGCGCTCCTTTCCCTGTCCGTTTCCATAAGAGTGTATGCGGCAGCAGACGGCGGTATGCCGACAGCAAAAGGCCGGTGTGCAGCAGCTTTGCCACACACCGGCCTTTTATGGATTCAGTTCTCTTTGCGGATGCCGAACAGCTTGCGCAGAATGCCGCACAGCGCTTTCGGGCTGCGAATGACCACTACCTGCATCTCCACCCCGCCTTTCGCTCATGTTTACCCCATTATAGCGTCTGCCGGGCAAAAATGTTCCGGGAATGGTTCAATCCGCGATGGTCTCCACCACCACAAGCGCGCCCTGCCGGGTGCTGACGGTGATGCAGTCTGAGCCTTCGGCATACTCGTTGCTCACGCCCAGCGGATAGCCTGCTGTGAGCACGGCATCCTCCAGTTCATAGAAGGAGCCTTTTTCATACACGCCCTCGGCGCGTCCCTCCATAGGGAAGGCCGAGAAGTAAAAGAACTCCTCCTTGGGATAGCGGCGACTCTTGCCCGGCAGTACAAAGGTGATGCGGGAGCGCTCGTCCTGCAAGGCGGCGCGGATGCCGCGCTGCTCCAGCCCAAGGCCGGTGCAAAGGTTTGCAAGGGTGTGCTCCACCCGCTTGCCGCCCAGTGCACCCAGCAAAAGCACCTCGTCAAAGCCCTTTTGCGCAGCAAGCTTTGCAGCATACTCGGTATCGGTGTCGTCCTTGACGTGGGGCAGTACCACGATATCGTCCGTGTCCTGCTGCGGACAGGGAGCGGAATCAAAATCGCCTACAATGATATCCGGCTTACATCCCAGCCGTTCGCAGTTGCGGTAGCCCGCATCGCAAGCGATGATAAAATCATCGCTGCGCAGCAGGCGTTTGAGTTCCGGCTGCACCGGGCAGGCGGAAAGGATCACACAACGGGACATCTTATTCTTCCTTCCGTATTACACTTTCGGGCGCTGCCAGTCCTTGACATCCTTTACCTCGTCGTACATGACGCAGTAGCTGTCGTACCGGGTCTGGGAAAGCTTGCCCTCTGCCAGCGCAGCCCGCACAGCGCAGCCTTTTTCGCTGCGGTGAGAGCAACCGGTAAACTGGCACTGCCCCAGATAAGGCCCGAACTCCGGGAAAGCGTGTTCCAAATTCTCTTTGGGGATGAACCCGGCACGGTTGGCCTCTAAGCTGGCAAATCCCGGGGTGTCGGCGATGCGTCCGCCGTAGGCTTCAAAGACGGTCACCTCGCGGGTGGTGTGGCGGCCGCGCCCCAGCTTCTGACTGATGGCGCTGGTCTCGCGGGCAGCGTCCGGCAGCAGCGCGTTCAGCAAGGTGGATTTGCCCACACCGGAGTTGCCGCAAAAGGCGCACAGCCTGCCGTTGATCCACTGCTTTACTTCGTCCAGCCCTGCACCGCTTTCGTAGTCGATGCGGATAAACGGCAGGGTGGACTTTGCGTAGGCGTTTGCCAGAAAATCCGCCTCGGCAAGGTCGCTTTTGGTGCACACCACCACCGGCTGCACGCCCTTATCCACCGCAATGGCCGAAAGTTTATCCAGCACCAGCGTGCTGGGGGTGGGCTGGGTGGTGCTTGCCACAAGGAACAGCACATCCAGATTTGCCACCGGCGGGCGCACAAAAACATTTTTGCGGGGCGCGATCTGCGCAATGACTGCTGCGCCGTTTTCGGTCTCCAGTGTCACCTCATCCCCTGCCACGGGGGTGATCTTTTGCTTGCGGAAGATGCCGCGGGGCTTGCACTCCACGATGCCGTCCGGCGTTTTTACATAGTAAAAGCCGCCAATGCCTTTTACGATATAACCGTTCATGCACATCCTCCGTCAGTTCAGCAGCGAGGACCACCAGTCCAGAATACCGCCGCCGGTGGAACTGCTGGAGCCCGGCTCGCCGCTGCCGCCGGTGCTCTCGCCGCCGGTAGAACCTTCACCGGTAGTGCCTTCACCGGTAGTGCCATCGCCGCCCGGCTGCTCCGGCTCCTGTGCCGGTGCAGCGCCTGCGCTGACCACAACGTTTACGCGACTGTTCAGCTTTGCAGTAGTACCTGCCGCCGGGCTCTGGCTGAGCACCGTGCCTGCGGGCTGATCGCTGTATTCTTCGCTCTGGCTGCCAAGACCCAGATGGTTCTGCACCAGCAGGGTGCGGGCATCATCCACGCTCATACCGGTAAGCGAGGGCACCTTGGTGGTGGTAGACACCTGCGGGCGGCTGATATAGAGGATGACCGTGGAGCCTGCCGCTACCTGCGTACCGGCGGCTGGATCGGTGCGGATGACCGCACCGGAGGCCACGGTGGTATCCACAGCCTGCGTGACCAGCACCGAAACGCCCAGTGCCTTGAGCTGCTGCTCTGCATCGGCCTGCACATAGTTGGTCAGATCCGGCACGGTGACATACTGGGTGCCCAGACTGACGGTCAGCGTTACGCTCTGCCCCTCGCGGACAGTGCGGCCGGACACCGGCGACTGCTTATAGATATAACCGGCCGCATAGTTGCTGTTATACTCCTCTTCCCACTCCGGGGAGATCTGGCCGGATGCGACCTGATCCGTGGCCATGGCCTGATCCTTGGTCATACCAATATAATCTCCAAGGGTGACATCGGCCTTGTTGTTCATCAGGTTGGAGGAATCGTTCAGGATCATCCAGCACAGTGCCATGCAGGCCAGTGCAAAGGCAATGGTGATGCCGAACAAGGCCGGCAAAAAGACGGTGCGGCGCTTTTTGCCCGGCTTGCCTTTGCCGTTTTTACGGGGGGCGGGCTGTTCATTCTGACGGATCGCGCGGTTCTGGTTCATGGTACGTTTCACCACCTTTTCGGGCGCTTCTTCTGTAATATACTGATATTCAAACAGCACGGAGGGGTTCTGCACATAAGTGTCCAGTGCTTCCAGCATCGCCCGTGCCGAGGGGTAGCGGTTCTGGGGGAGTTTGGCCATAGCCTTTTCGGTGATCTCCACCAGCGCATAGGGCACCTCCGGTGCCAGCTCGTGCAGCGAGCGGGGCTCGTCCGAGATCTGCTTGATGGCAACCTCCACCACGTCGTCGGCGTCAAAGGGCAGATGTCCGGAAAGCATTTCGTACATCATGACGCCTACCGAGTAGATGTCGCTGGTGCGGTCGGTCTCGTCCCCCTTGGCCTGCTCCGGGCTGATATAATGCACGCTGCCCATCGCCTTGCCGGCCAGCATCTGGTTATCCGCACGGGAAATGCGGGCGATGCCGAAGTCCATCATGCGCAGCTGACCGTTATCCAGCAGCATAATGTTCTGAGGCTTGATATCCCGGTGCACGACACCGTTGGCGTGGGCGTGTTCCAGCGCCTTGAGGATCTGGGAGATAAAGTGCACAGTTTCCCGGCTGGAAAGCTTGCCGCCCCGCTCGTTGAGGTACTCCCGCAGCGTCATGCCGTCCACATACTCCATAACGATATACTGCAGATGGTCGTTGACCGAAACATCGTACACCTTGACGATGTTGGGGTGGTTCAGCAGCGAGATGGCCTTGGATTCGTTTTTAAAGCGGCGCACAAGATCCGGGTCGTGCATATACTCCTGCCGCAGCACCTTAACGGCCACCACAGTCCCGGCGGGCACGGGGCCGTTCTGTCCCCGCATGACCGCCTTATACACGTTGGCCATGCCGCCGGAGCCAATCAGTTCCTGCACCTCGTACAGGCCGTCCAGTCTTTTACCGATCAGGTTATCCATGGCGCACCTCCATCGGCTCTATTCCCACCAGCAGGGCAGTGATGTTGTCCGGGCCGCCGTTTTCGTTAGCAGTGCGGATCAGAGCATCCGGCAGGTCGTAAAAAGACCCGCTGCGCAGCAGCTGCTCCAGCTGCTCTGTGGGCACGGCATTGGTCAGGCCGTCCGTGCACAGCAGCAGAACATCCCCTGCCTGCAGCGCCACGGTGGTAAACTCCGGCTCCAGCCGGTAATCCACACCCAGCGCCCGGGTGATGATGTTTTTCTGCGGGTGATGCTCTGCCTGCTCCTGCGTGATGGTGCCGCAGTCCACCAGTTCCTGCACATAGGAGTGGTCGTGAGTCAGCTGCGCCAGCTTACCGTCCCGGTACAGATAGGCGCGGGAATCGCCCGCATGGCTCAGATAGGCCTTGCCGCCGCGCACCAAAGCGCAGACGGCGGTGGTGCCCATACCGGCCAGAGACTCCTCCCGCAGTGCCTTCTGGAACACATAGCGGTTGGCACTGAGCAGCGCCTTTTTCAGAAAAGTTTCCTCTTCGCCGGGGATGCACTGGCTGTACTGCTCCTGAAAGCATCGCTCGATGACGCTGCACGCACACTGCGAGGCTTCCCGCCCGCCGCGTGCGCCGCCCATGCCATCGCATACCAGCGCCCATGCTGCATCGCCGGGCAGTTCCCCGGCACGGTAATCATCCTGATTGTCCTGCCGGATGCGCCCTACGTCTGTTTTTCCTGCAAGTTTCATAGGTTTCTCCCTCTGTTTATGCCTTGCCGTTCATTTCATCGCGGCGCAACTGGCCGCAGGCGGCGCTGATCTCGCTGCCAAGGCGGCGGCGCACCGTGGCGTTTACGCCAAGGCTTTCAAGCTTTTGCTGGAACCGGCGCACATTGGCTGCATCCGTAGCGGAATACGGGCTGCCGTCCACCGGGTTGATGGGGATCAGATTTACATGAGCGCCCATGCCCCGGATCAGGTCTGCCAGCTGCTTTGCGCAGGTATCAGAATCATTGACACCACGCACCATGGAATATTCAAAACTGACCCGGCGGCCGGTGGTCTCCTGATACCGACGCACAGTCTGGATCAGCTGCTCCACCGGGTAGGCATCGTTGACCGGCATCATGCTGCTGCGGATCGGGTTGGTGGGGGCGTGCAGCGAGATGGAAAGGGTGAGCTGCAGCTTTTTTTCCGCCAGCTGGTCGATCTTAGGCACAAGGCCGCAGGTGGAAAGGCTGATATTGCGCATCCCGATATTGACGCCCTCAGGTGAGGTGATATTCTCTAAAAAGCGCATCACTTCGTCAAAGTTATCCAGCGGTTCGCCAATGCCCATGAGCACGATATGCGAGATGCGCTCGCCGATATCCTTTTGGGCAGTGTAAATCTCGGAGCAGATCTCACCTGCTTCAAGGTTGCGCACCCGCCCTGCCTGCGTGGAGGCGCAGAACCGGCACCCCATGCGGCAGCCCACCTGTGTAGATACGCACACGGTATTGCCGTAGTGGTAACGCATGACAACGGTCTCGATGCAGTTACCGTCGGCCATGCGCAACAGATACTTTACAGTACCGTCCTTAGCCTCCTGACGACGCTCGATCTGCGGTGCAGCGATATAAAAGACTTCTTCCAGCTTTGCCAGCAGGGTCTTGGGCTGGTCGGTCATGGCAGAAAACTCGGTGACCAGCTTCTGGTGCACCCAGTGGAAAATCTGCTTTGCCCGGAAGCCCGGCTGTCCCAGCGCTTTTAGTTCAGCAGTCAATTCTGCCAGCGTCAGGGAAGAAATACAGCGTTTTTGTTCCATTCTGTTCTCCTATAAGAGGATACGACCCACAAAGGTCGTGCTTATTGCGTTGCGGCGGCTTTTTGCAGTACGCACAGGAAAAAGCCGTCCATACCGGTGCGAGTGGGCACCGAAAGGCAGCCATGCTCCCCTGCCGTCATTCCGGCGGGCAGCGGTACCTCCGGTGCGCAGACCGCAAATTCTGTGTGGCGCTGCAAAAAGGCTGCGATCTGCTGCTGATTTTCTGCCGGGTCGATGGTGCAGGTGGAATAGACCAGCCGCCCACCTGCCTTGAGCAGCACCGCAGCGGTATCCAAAATTGCCGCCTGTGTGGCAAGCAGTTCTGCCTGCCGGGCAGCTTCCAGCTTTTTATAGCGCAGATCCGGTTTTTTTGCCAGAATGCCCAAGCCGCTGCAGGGCACATCCGTCAGGATGCGGTCTGCCATGGGCAATGCGGGGTTCGGCTTGGTGGCATCGTTGCACAGGGTGTGCACCCCGGTAAAGCCCATACGATCCACAGCGGTGCGGATCAGCCCCACACGGTTCTCTGCCGCATCGCAACTATACAGTTCTCCGGTGCCCTGCATCTGCTCGGCCAGCAAAATGGTCTTGCCGCCGGGGGCTGCGCACAGGTCCAGCACCGTCTCGCCGGGGGCTGCCCCCACGCAAAGGGCTGCCAACTGGCTGGCCTGCCCCTCCACATGGTAGTAGCCCTGCCGGAACAGTTCGTTATCTGCCGGACTGCCCGCAAACCGTGCCAGCACACTACCGGGCACGATGCCTTGCCGCGCCTCTGCTGCGCCCTGCTCTGTAAGCAGCGCACACAGCTGCGCAGCGCTGGCTTTGAGGGGGTTTGCACGCAGACTGGTCAGGCCTCCATCGGCCTGATAGGTCAGGATACCCAGTGCTTCATCCGGGTAATTTTTATGGAGAAATTCCGCCACATCCCGCCCGGCAGAGCCTAAAACCATCAGGCGCTGGATCTCATCTGTAAAAACGACAGCGTCTAAATCATAGCCGCAGGCCTTGCGCAGCACGGCATTGACAAGGCCGGAGGCGCTGGATTTTTTAAAGGTGCGGGTCAGCTTGACCGCCTCGTTCACCGCTGCGGAGACAGGCACCTGCATATAGCGTGCCTGCGCCAGTGCAGCGCGCAAAATTTCCCGCACGGGTGCATCCAACTTTGCCAGACCCTTGGGCAGAAACTGCTCCAGAATATAGTCCAGTGTGCCACGATGCTCCAGCACAGTGTAGAAGATGGCGCTTGCAAAGGCCTTATCCCGGCCTTCCAGCTTCTGGCGCTTGAGTTCTGCGTCCAGCACCAGATTGGAAAAGCCGTCCTGCTCCTGCCGTACCAGTGCGGCGACTGCCGCCGCACGCGGATTTGCGGCCATCAGAGGCTATCCCCCGTTTTCAGGCGCAGACCCGCTGCAAAGGCGGTGCCGTCCATAGGCTTTTTACCCTCCGGCACGACCTCCAGCAGCTGGATAGCACCCTCGCCGCAGGCTACAGTCAGGGGCTTTGTGGTCAGCACCGTGCCGGGGGCTTCGCCGTTAGCGGCAGCCACACGGCAGGACATCACCTTGAGCTTTTTGCCGCCGGAGGTGACGAACCACGCACCCGGCCAAGGGTTCATGCCGCGCACCCAGTTGTGGATGTGGGCGGCAGAGTCGGTAAGGTGGAACTCCGCCATCTCCTTATTCAGCATCGGGGCAAGGGTGGCGTTTTCGTGCTCTTGCGGCACAGCCGTCAGGGTGCCTGCTGCAATCTGAGGAATGGTCTCGCACAGAGCTGCGGCACCCACGGTGGTAACGCGGTCAAACAACTCGCCGCTGGTCTCCTCGGGGTCGATGGCGATCTTTTTGCAGTACAACACATCGCCGGTATCCAGACCCTCGTCCATCTGCATGATGGAAACGCCGGTCTCGGTGTCACCGTTCAGCACCGACCACTGCACCGGGGCGCTGCCGCGATATTTCGGCAGCAGCGAAACGTGCAGGTTGATGCAGCCGTAGCGGGGCATTTCCAGCACGGACTTTGGCAGAATACAGCCATAGGCCACCACCACGATCAACTCCGGGGCAAGGGCGCGGATAGTTTCATCCTCACTGCCGTCCCGCAGGGTGCGGGGCTGAAACACGGGCGTACCGTGCGCCAGAGCAACCTCCTTGACCGGCGGCGCGGTGAGCACCTGCTTGCGGCCGACGGGCTTATCCCGCCGGGTGTACACAGCACAGATATCATGCCCGGCGGCATACAGGGCTTTCAGGCACTCGGCAGCAATATCCGGCGTGCCCATGAACAAAATGCGCATCAGTTGTTTCCTTTCGCTTCGCGGGCGGCCTTTTTGCCTTCCTCGGTATCCTCGTAGAAGTACTCGCTGGACTCCATGATGGTGATGCCGTCCAGATGGTCATTCTCGTGCTGGATGCAGCGGCCCAGCAGGCCGTCAGCCTCCAACTCGAACCATTCGCCGTTGCGGTCCTGCGCACGCACCTTGACGGCAACCGGACGGGTCACAGCGCCGTTGTGTCCCGGGAAGGACAGGCAGCCCTCGTAGGCAGTCTCCTCTTCCTCAGAAACGGCGAGGATCTCGGGGTTGACGAAATCGATGAACTTGTACTCGTAATCCTCGGGGATCTCCTCCGGGGCATCGGTGGTGTCCCACACCACGAACAGGCGGCGCATCATGCCCACCTGCGGGCCGGCCAGACCTACGCCGTCGGCAGCGATCATGGTCTCGCGCATATCGTCCAGCAAGGTAGCCAGACGGTCGTCAAAATTGGTCACAGGACGGCAGACCTTGTTCAGGATGGGGTCGCCTTCTTTAACAATATTACGGATAGCCATAATGGTACCTCCAGTTTTATCAGATGTCACCGTCCGAGTGCAGGTCTACCACGACCGATGCCTTGGACGGCAGTTTTTCTTTTTCATATAGTGCCAGCGCCGCACGCACAAGATCGCGAAAACGGCGGTCGTTGCGGCACTTGACGGTAAGCTTATAGCGGTAGGTGTCGTTGATCTTTTCAATGCTGCCGGGCGTGGGGCCCAGAATGCGCAGGGGCAGATCCGGCTGTTTGGCCGCCTGCTGCCCTAAAAGCACTGAGAACCGGGCAGCGGCACGCGCCACCTCGTTCTCCTTTGCACCGGCAAAGCCGATGACGCACAGCCCGCAGAAGGGCGGGTACAAGCCAAGCTTGCGGTAGGCGATCTCCTGCTCGTAGAAAGCATCGTAATCCTGTGCGGCGGCAAGGGTGAGCACCGGGTTGTCCGGGTCGGTGGTCTGGATGATAGCAAAGCCGGGCTCCTTTGCGCGGCCGCTGCGTCCCACCACCTGTGTGATCAGGCTGAACACGTTCTCGTATGCCCGGAAGCCCTGCGCAAACAGCAGCGAATCAATGCCCAGAACGCCCACAAGGGTCACGTCCTCGAAATCCAGTCCCTTCGCCACCATCTGGGTGCCCACCATGATATCGTATTCATGCGCTGCAAATTTAGCAAGCAGCTTTTCGTGGGCATCCTTGGCGGCGGTAGAGTCCTGATCCATACGCAGCACCCGCGCCTCCGGGAAAAGCTTTGCAAGTTCCTCCTCGGCCTTTTGGGTGCCGAAGCCCCGGTATTGCAATTTACCGCCGCAGGCCGGGCAAAGGGTGGGCGGCGGCTCCTGCTGGGAACCGCAGTAATGGCACAGCACCTTATGCGCTGATTTATGGTACACCATGGGCACGCTGCACTTGGGGCACTTGAGCACCTCGCGGCAGTCCTCGCACTGGGCAATGGTCTGGTAGCCCCGGCGGTTGAGCAGAAGAATGGTCTGCTTTTCTGCCTCCAGATTGCGGCGGATAGCATCCTCCAGCGCAAGGCTGATCTCCCGGGGGTTGCCCGCTGCCAGTTCTGCCCGCATATCCACGATCTGCACACTGGGCAGCGGGTTGCCGCCGTAGCGCTTGGTCAGCCGCACCAGCTGGGTGCGGCCGTTCTGTGCAGCGTAAAAACTCTCGGTGCTGGGGGTGGCACTGGCCAGAAGCAGCAGTGCGCCATTTTCGGCGGCACGCTGCCGGGCGACCTCGTGGGCAGAGTAGCGCGGCGCGGATTCCGACCGGTAGGTGTGCTCCTGCTCCTCGTCAATGATGATAAGGCCGATATTTTCCAGCGGTGAAAACACCGCGCTGCGGGTGCCCACCACGATATCTGCACCGCCGTCCTGGATCATCTGCCATTGCAGCAGACGCTCGGTGTGGTTGAGCGCGGAGTGCTGCACCGCCACGCGGCGGCCAAACTGCCCCTTGAGCCGCAGGATCATCTGCGGGGTCAGGCTGATCTCCGGCACCAGCACCAGCGCCTTGCGGCCAAGTTCCAGACAGCGGGAAATCAGCTTTAAAAACACCAGCGTCTTGCCGCTGCCGGTAACGCCGTATAGCAGCGCGGAATGGGGAGCGGTATCTTCCAGCTTAGGCAGCAGCGTGTCGTAAGCGGCCTGCTGCTGCGCTGTGAGGGTAATGGGGTCGTTGCGCAGCGGAATGGAGGCGTAGAGGTCGATGGACTTATTTACCTTGCTGCATTCCAGCACGCCCTTGGTGCACAGGTTATCCAGCACTGCGCGGCTGATGCCCTTGTCCTCCAACTCGTTCAGGGTGCGGGGGCCGCCGCTCAGCAGCGCCACCGCCGCCAGCTGCTTTGCCGTAGGCTTTGGCTTTTGCGGCAGCGTGCCCACCAGCTTGTAGGCGTTTTCGGTGTGGCGGGTAAGCTGCTTTTGCAGTACCGGGGTCACACCGTCTGCAGCCACAGCAGGCTTGTACTGTGCACCATACGGAATGACTGCCTTGACGGCCTCGTAGTAGGTACAGAAGGTGCGTTCCTTCAAAAAATGCACCAGCCGCAGCAGTTCCGGGGTCAGGCAGGCCGAGGCCGGGGCTACATCGAACAGATATTTCAGCTTGGAGTGCTCCGGCTCGGCATCGCAGTCCAACACAACGCCCATACGGGCGCGGCTGCCCTTGCCGAAGGGTACCAGCACCATGCTGCCCAGACGCACCGCATTCTGGTGCTCCGGCAGAACGGCGTAGGTATATAGCTTATCAAAATGGAAGGTCGCATTGCTGACAGCAACGCCTACCGTTTTGGGCATTCGTCCAACTCCTTCAACGCTTGATTTTTCAGCCCTGCAGCCCTGCGCGCTGGCAGATGACCTGATACAATTCTGCGGCGCAAGGCTCGATCTGGTTGTTGATCAGCTTTACGGTAAACTTATCCTGCTCGGCCAGCTCCTGCCGGGCGGTGGCGAGACGTTCCTGAATGCTTTCCTCGGTCTCAGTGCCGCGGCCGCGCAGACGGTGCTCCAACTCCTCCACAGAGGGCGGCAGCAGGAACACGGTGGTAGCGCCCGGGAACATCCGGCGGATATTGGCAGCGCCGTGCACGTCAATGACCAGCACGACCACTTTACCGGCCTCCAGCCGCTTTTCCACCTCAGACTTCAGGGTGCCGTAGTAGTTGCCGTTATAGAAGTTATGCTCCACCACCTGATCGTTTTCCAGCAGCTGCTGGAACTGTTCACGGGTGCGGTAGTAGTAGTCCACGCCCTCCTGCTCGCCGGGGCGCGGGGTGCGGGTGGTGGCAGAGACGGTCTTTTCGATCTCGGGGTGTGCCTCGCGCAGTGCCTTGACCACGCTGTCCTTGCCGGTACCGGCTGCGCCGGAAACTACAAACAGAAATTTATCATTCGCCATGAGATGCTTCTTCCTCCATTGATGCTCTGCCCTCCTGCCCGGCGGCGCGGCTTGCCACCGTTTCGGGCTGAAGAGCCGACAGCACGACATGATCGGAGTCCATGATGAGCACAGCCCGGGTGCTGCGGCCGTAAGAGGCATCGATCAGCATCCCGCGCTCGCGTGCTTCCTTCACCAGACGCTTGACCGGTGCAGAGTCCGGGCTGACGACAGCCACCACGCGCCCCGCACTGACCATATTGCCAAAGCCGATGTTGATGAGTTTCATAGGCTCCTCCACAACATATTATTCCAGATTCTGGATCTGCTCGCGGATCTTTTCGATCTCCGCCTTCATATCCACCACAATGCGGGTGATATCCAGATCCTGACACTTGGAGCCAATGGTATTGGTCTCGCGGTTCAGCTCCTGCGTCAGGAAATCCAGCTTACGGCCCACGGGCTCGTCCAGCTGCAGGATATCGCGGTACTGGGCAATGTGGCTGCGCAGACGGACAGTTTCTTCATCCACGGCGGTCTTATCGCCAAAGATGGCAGCCTCAGTCAGCACACGGGCGTCATCAATGTCACGATCCTGCAGGATGACCTTGAGTTTTTCATACAGGCGGTTGGTGTAGTTTTCTACCCGGCCTGCGCTCAAAGCTTCCACCTTGCCGACGCACTCCTCCAGAAACGCAAGACGGCCTTCCACGTCTGCCTTCATCTTGGCACCCTCGGCAGCGCGCATCTCCACAAAACGATCCAGTGCCTGTGCGGTGACGGCAGACACATCCTGCCACAGCTGCTCCTCGTCCACATCGGCGTGGCGGGTGGTCAGCACATCCGGAAAGCGGGTCAGAACGGCGGTGGACACATCATTTTTGACCCCCAGCTGCTCGGATAAGTCCCGCATTGCCTGCTGATAACTGCGGGCAAGTTCCATGTTGACGGCAACTACAGTATCTGCCGCGTCCACGTTCTGCACGGTCATGCTAAGTTCTACCTTGCCGCGGGAGATCCGCTGGTTGAGCTGTTTTTTCAGGCGGCTGTCCAGAGAACTGCAGGTGCGCGGGATGCGGGAGGAATACTCGAAATAGCGGGAGTTCACGCTGCGTAGTTCCACAGTGATCTCGCGGCCATTGAGCACGGCAGTCCCCCTGCCGAAACCGGTCATGCTTAAGATCATACTAGCTCCTATTCTTTTACGGTTCACTTCGGTTTTTCTGTATAGGTATCCGCTTTGGGCACACAAGCCCATGTTACGATACATATAACATCATTTTACTATTCTTTTCTGAAAAATTCAAGGTGCAGACTGCATCCGCGAAAAAACACGAGTTCCATTTTTTACTGCCGCATATCCGGTAACGATCAAAACAACATGACTGCGGCAGTTACCGCTTCTCAGCGGCCTTTCCATGAAAAAATTATAACCCCGCGTTTTTACGCAGGGTCATAACATCAGTTCGTCTTATAAACGCAGGTCACACTGGTTTGCAGGATATCTGCATTGAGCAGCGTGCGCTCCACCCAATGGATGTTGTCGGCAATGGTATCCAGAGAAACCTCGTATTCCTTGGCAATGCTTTCCATCGTGCGGTACTCGTAGCGATAGATCAGGGTCAGGATGAGTTTATCCATCATGGAGATCTTGGTAAAGCGGGTCTTGCGCTTATGCTCCTGACGGTAAGCCTCATGCAGAGCCTTGAGCATCCGGTCAAATTCCAGCTTTGAAATGCCAAAATACAGTTGATAGTCCTGCTCCTGAAACTCAGCAATGCGCTGCTCCGGGATGCTTCGCATAGCATTTTCCTCCACATCATTTGTTGTATTGTATGGGCTATACCAAACATTATAAAAGGTATTGGGCGGCAAGTCAATGTGTATGCAGAAGTTTTTCCGGGATTGCCCAACAGAGTACGCCTTGTGCCTTTGCCGGATACGCAAAAAAGGCTGCTGCACAGCATTTTGTGCAGCAGCCTTGAAAGAAGCTTATTTATCAGACAGGATGAGACTGATTGGTGTAGTCCACATGATCGCCGTCCACGCCCTGCTTTTTAGCATTGCGCTTATCGAAGAACTTGGGAGCGACCTGCGGGAACATAGCGTAGGTCAGCACGTCCTCTTCCTGCGTTGCCCACTTGGCAGCCTCGGCCTTCAGCTTGTCCATCTCGGGCGCCAGCGTGTCGGCAAAGCGGCAGGTAATGGGCTGCTCGTCGCCAAGGATCTTCTTGGTGAACTCGGGCTTGATGGGAGCGGGAGTTTTGCCGTAGTCGCCGTGGACCAGACCCTTGAACTCCTTGGTGACCATCTTGTAGCGCTCGCCCAGGATGACGTTGAACACAGCCTGCGTACCAACGATCTGGCTGGTGGGGGTGACCAGCGGCGGATAACCTGCATCCTCACGGACGCGGGGGATCTCGGCCAGCACTTCATCCAGCTTATCTTCCTTGCCGGCATCCTTCAGCTGCTTGAGCATATTGGAGAACATACCGCCCGGCACCTGATACAACAGGGTGTTGGCGTCTACGCCAAGACTCTTGGGGCTGATCTGGCCGTTGGCGATGTACTTCTCGCGCAGCTTAGCAAAGTAAGCACGCACGACATTCAGCTGCTTCAGATCCAGACCGGTGTCGTAATCGGTGCCCTGCAGGGCAGCAACCAGACTCTCGGTAGGCATATGGCTGGTGCCAAGGCTCAGGGGGCTCATGGCGGTATCGATGATGTCGGCACCTGCCTCGATGCCCTTCAGGATGGACATGGAAGCCAGACCTGCGGTATAGTGGCTGTGGATATCCACAGGGATGCTGACGGTCTCCTTCAGCTTCTTGACCAGATCATAGCAGGTATAGGGAGTGAGCAGACCTGCCATATCCTTGATGCAGATGGAGTTTGCGCCCATCTCCTCCAGCGTCTTAGCGTAGGATGCAAAGTACTCATTGTTGTGCACAGGGCTCAGAGTGTAGCTGATGCAGCCCTGCACATGAGCGCCCTCCTTGTTTGCAGCCTTGATTGCGGTCTGCAGGTTGCGGGGGTCGTTCAGAGCGTCGAAGATGCGGATGACGTCGATGCCGTTGGCAACAGACTTCTGTACAAAGTACTCCACAGCGTCATCTGCGTAGGGACGGTAGCCCAGCATATTCTGGCCGCGGAACAGCATCTGCAGCTTCTGGTGCGGCAGTTCCTTACGCAGGATGCGCAGACGCTCCCAAGGATCCTCGTCCAGGAAGCGGATGCAGCTGTCGAACGTAGCGCCGCCCCAGCACTCCACGGAGAAGTAGTTGATCTTGTCCATTTCGGGCAGGATGGGGCGCATCTCGTCCATGGTCATACGGGTAGCCAGCAAAGACTGGTGCGCATCACGCAGGACGACCTCGGTCACCTTGATCGGCTTTTTTGCCATGGTTGTCACCTCTTCCTTAGTTCATGGAAACCAGAACGTCACCGGAGTTGACGGTATCGCCCTTGTTCACGTTGATGGAAGCCACGGTGCCATCCTGCGGAGCAACGATCTCGTTCTCCATCTTCATGGCCTCGAGGATGACCAGCACATCGCCGGCCTTGACAGAAGCACCGGCAGCGACCTTGACATCCAGAATGTTACCGGGCATGGGAGCCTTAACGGTAACAGCACCGGCTGCACCGGCTGCTGCCTTGGGAGCAGCTGCAGGAGCGGGAGCGGCCTTGGGTGCGGCGGGTGCTGCAACGGGAGCAGCAACAGGAGCAGCGCCTGCGGCGGTTTCCTCAACGGAAACGCTGTAAGCAACACCATTGACAGTAATATTGTAGTACTTCATGGAAGGATCCTCCAATTCAAAATCGAACTCAATTAACTTACATTCGGACGCTTACAGGGCCATATTGCCATGCTTCTTGGGCAGGCGGGCAGCGCGCTTGGTGCTCAGCAGCTCCAGTGCAGCCACAACGCTGGCACGCACATTGGCGGCATCGCAGCTCATATCGGCAGCACCGGCAGCCACTGCGCTGGCAGCGCTGCACACCTCAGCGGTGTAGGCAGCAGCCTTGGCCTTGGTGGCGGCAATGATGTTGTCGGAAGCATCGATCTCGTCCTTGTACAGCACGCTGACAGCGGCGCTGGGTTCCAGTGCGCTGACAGTGCAGCCGGTCACAGCAATGCGCAGGTCGGCAGCAGCCAGAGTGGTGTACACAGGACCCACAGCCTTGCCAGCCAGCACAGCCACCTTTGCGGTGGTAGCATCGGCGTAGGTAGCGGCCAGACGGGCAGCCTCGCGGATGCCGCCAGCCACGTCATCGGTAACGCTGGGCACAAAGCCCTCGGTGTCCACGATGGTGACCACAGGCACGCTGAAGGCATCGCACAGGCGCACAAAGCGGGAAGCCTTGGCTACGCAGTTGTGGCACAGCTGCTTGCCGGTTGCCACAACGCCCACGGCGTTGCCGCCGATGGTTGCAAATGCGGTGTAGACAGACTTACCAAAGTCTGCATACAACTCCACAGCGCTGTCCTTATCGATCACAGCGGCAGCGGCCTTTGCGGGCTCGGCACCGGCAGCCAGAACAGCGGTGGGCTGCTCGAACTCGAAGATCGCCGGGCCGGTCAGGTTGTTGGCGGGCAGCAGACCCACGATGTGAGCGGCCTTTTCAGCAGCCTCTGCGGCATCGACAGCCACGATGGAGGCTACGCCTGCCTTGGCGGCAGCGGCGGCGCTGCCTGCATCGGCGACCTTATCGCCCTTGGCAGCGGAGGTGAACGGAGCGGTGAAGAACAGTTCAGCGTCCTCAGCCATGATGCAGACATCTGCGTTGGCTGCGCTCAGAGCGCTGGTGCCGCCGCAAACACCCAGAACAACGGCCACCTGCGGAACAACACCGGAGACCTTTGCGATCTGTGCATTCAGCTTTGCGCTGGCGGTCAGCACGTCCAGACCCTCGGCCAGCTTTGCGCCTACCGAGTTATAGAAAGTGACCACCGGGCAGCCGGTCTGTGCAGCCATTTCCAGAACCTTGATGTTCTTTTCAACATCCTTTACGGTGACAGCCTCGCCGTTCTGATAAACGGCGTAAGCCTGCTGACCTGCAGCATAGCCGCAGGCAGCGCTCACTGCACCATCAGCAAACAGCGCAGTGTATTCCCCGTCATCGAAGAACTTGGCGAGGATTTCTCCCTTATTGATCTTTGAAGCCATAATTAGACCTCCTGGTTGTCTGTGTGAGCTTTCAAAATTATATTCATTATACAGAAGCTGGCAAAAAAATGCAAGGGATTCTATAAAATTCCATGCGATTCAACATCCGCCACTTATGGATGCTCAAATTTTTAACGATTCATCGTTTTGCACGTTTTATCTAGACAAATGCCATTGCACGCCCATTTTGCGGATGTAGAAATTTTTCCAGTTTTTTTGGCGAAACTGCACCCGTCTGCTGCGTTTTCTTTCCGTTGCGTTTATGTTACACTATATAAAATATTAAAAAATCATATTTTGCCGGGCGGTCTGCCAAACTGTACCTGTACAACGCACACGAAAAGCCCAGCAAATATGCAAAAGAGGTTGAAGCTATCTTGAAGCGATTTTCCACAAAGTTCCAGCAGCAGGAGCAGACCTACCGCTCTCTGCACGCTGCCGCCCGTTCCCTGCTTGCGCCAAAGGGGCGGGTCTTTCTGCTTTTTCTGTTGTTTTATAAGGTGCTGACAAACTTCTTGTTCGTACCGGTGCTGCAGCTGATCTGGGCACTGACGCTGCGGTTCGCACCCATCCGCTACCTTAACAACAAGACCGCTTCCCGCATCTTTGCCTCCCCTGCCATCATTGGGTGCATCGCCGTGCTGGCGGTGCTGGCAGCCTTCTGGAGCCTGTACGAGGTCGCCACAATGCTGCAACTGCTGACGCGGGTGCGACACGGCGAGCCGTTGCGGGCATGGGCGGTGTTCCGGGATGCCTTTTGCAGCCTTGTACGGGTGTTTCTGCCGCAGAATCTCCCGCTGCTGCTATATGGTGCTGCCCTGATCCCGCTGACGAACTTTTTTCTGGCTGCAAACCTTCTGACCCAGTTTGCCGTGCCGGAATATCTCTGGGGACTGCTGAATGTACGCGCTGTCAACCGCTTGCTGTTTGCATTGGCGGTGCTTTTTGTGCTGGCACTGCTGCTGGACGGGCTTGTGGTTCTGCCAAAATTTCTGCTGGAGCGCAAAAGCTTTGGCGGTGCGTTTGCAGAGAGTCTGCGGGTTTTGCGCGGCCGCGCCGGGCAGCTGTTTGCGCTGTCACTGCGCTGGATGCTGACCGCCGCCGTGCGCACCGGGCTGATGCTTCTGTGCGGGGCTTTGCTGTTCTATTGTGTCATCCTTGGTGTCGGCTTTGCCAGCACTGCTGCCCTGCTGGCGCTTTCCCGCGCGGCACTGCTGATCGAGTTGCCATTTCTTTGTATGCTCATGGACTGTGCCATGACGGCGGCGCAGAGCACCCTCACAGAGGCACTGTATGAAGTGACCCGGCAGTCCGATACCGCGCAGCCGACCGTTTCCGGTGTGCTCCCTGCCCCGCACCGTGAGCAGACGGTACTGGCCGGGATGATGGCCTGCGCCGCGCTGATCACCTGCGGCCTAGCGGCGGTATATCTGCTGTTCCCACAAACGCAGCCGCTGCAAAGCGTGCTTGGCCTTGCCGACCCGGTGATCACCTATCACCGGGGCTACTCCTCCCGCGCACCGGAAAACACCATGGCAGCCTTCGAGAGCGCGCTGGAGCACGGCAGCCCCCGCATTGAACTGGACGTACAGATGACCACTGACGGCGTGGCCGTGGTGACCCACGACACCAGCCTGCGCCGGTGCACCGGCTACAACGCCAACATCTACGATCTGCCCTATGCGCAGGTGCAGCAGCTGGACGCCGGGCGCTGGTTCCATCGGCAGTTTACAGGCTCCTATATCCCCACACTGGAGGAGGTTTTGGCGCTGTGCAAGGGCAAGGCGGAGTTGAACATTGAGATCAAGCCCAGCACCTTTACGCCGGCATTGGAGGCCGAAACAGTGCGGCTGATCCACGCATACGACTACGGCGCGGACTGCGTGGTCACCTCTCAAAGCTACGAGACCCTGTGCAAGGTGAAGGAACTTGACCCGGACATTACCACAGGGTATATTCTGGCGCTGGGCGTGGGCACTTACTACGACCTGCCTGCCGCAGACTTTTTCAGCGTGGAATCTACCTTTATCACCGCCGGTATGGTGCAGCAGATCCATCTGCGCGGCAAGACCATCTCCGCATGGACCGTCAACCGCCAGCAGGATGCCGAAAAGCTGCTGCAGTTGGGTGTGGATGACCTGATCACTGACAAGCCCGAGATCATTGCACCGCTGCTGGCGCGGGATAAGGCGCTGGATAACCGTCTGCTCTGGCTGCGGGATCAGATCCAAGAGCTGTTTGCCGCCCCGGACGCTGAAGAAGCGATGGAAGTTGAGGAGACTATCGAGGACGCCATTGAGGACCCCGAAGAGGTTTTGGACGAGGCATAAACAAAAACTTTTATAGCAATACCGGGCAGTCTGCGGGCTGCCCGGTATTTGCGTTTTCACAAACAAAAAGGAGCCGCAACACCCTGTTACAGGTACTGCGGCTCCCATTTTGTCTTTGGAAGTTTAAATTACTTCACCATGCTTGCAACTTCAGATGCGAAGTCATCAGCACGCTTCTCCAGACCCTCGCCCTTGACAAAGCGGGCGAACTTGACGATCTTGATCTCGCCGCCCAGATCCTTAGCGACCTTAGCGGTGTACTGAGCAACGGTCATGTCGCTGTCCTTGACGAACTCCTGATCGACCAGGCAGTTCTCCTTGAAGAACTTCTTGATCTTGCCCTCGATCATCTTCTCCTTCACAGCCTCAGGCTTGTTAGCGGTCTTGGGATCCTGAGCCATCTGAGCCAGCATGATCTCCTTCTCCTTAGCCACGACCTCGGCGGGGACAGAAGCCTCGTCGACGTAGCCGGGGTTAGCAGCAGCGACCTGCATAGCGATGTCCTTGCCGTAAGCAACGAACTCGTCCTTTGCATCGATGTCATTGGTGGTCTCGAAGTTGACCAGAATGCCGTGGGTGCCGCCGCCGTGGACGTATGCAGAGCAGACGCCCTCGTAACGGGTAAAGCGGCGAACCTTGATGTTCTCCTTGATGACCAGGATCAGGTTCTTCAGAGCCTCGTCAACGGTCTCGCCAGCCTCGGTCTTGCAAGCCATCAGAGCCTCGACATCAGCGGGGTTCTGCTTCATGATGACCTTGGTAGCCTCCTTGACGAAGTCAACGAACTTGTCGTTCTTGGCAACGAAGTCGGTCTCAGCGTTGACCTCGATGACAACACCGACCTTGCAGGCGGGGCAGTAGTCAGCGTAGACCATACCCTCGGCAGCAACGCGGCTTGCCTTCTTGGCGGCGGTAGCCAGACCACGCTCGCGCAGGATCTCGATTGCCTTCTCGAAGTTGCCGTCAGCCTCGGTCAGAGCCTTCTTGCACTCCATCATGCCGCAGTCGGTCTGCTTGCGCAGTTCCATAACGTCCTTTGCAGAAATAGCCATTTTTGTTTTCTCCCTTACACGTTATTTGATTGGTTGCGGAATGGGAAATCAGGCGTTTGCTGCGTCCTCGGCGGGAGCGGCCTCCTGGTTGCCCTGCTTGCCTTCCAGCACAGCGTCAGCCATAGCGCCGGCGATCAGCTTGACAGCGCGGATAGCGTCGTCGTTGCCGGGGATCACGTAGTCGATCTCATCGGGGTTGCAGTTGGTATCAACGATAGCAACGATGGGGATGTTCAGCTTGCGAGCCTCAGCAACAGCGATGCGCTCCTTGTGAGGATCGACGATGAACATAGCCTTCGGCAGGGTCTTCATGTTCTTGACGCCGCCCAGGTACTTGTCCAGCTTCTCCATCTCCAGCTCCAGCTTAGCAACTTCCTTCTTGGGCAGCAGCTCGAAGGTGCCGTTCTCCTTCATCTTAGCCAGCTGATCCATACGGTCGATGCGCTTGCGGATGGTGCGGAAGTTGGTCAGCATACCGCCCAGCCAGCGAGCGTTGACATAGTGCATGCCGCAGCGCAGAGCCTCGTCACGGATGGACTCCTGAGCCTGCTTCTTGGTGCCGACGAACAGGATGTCGCCGCCCTCAGCTGCAACTTCCTTCACGTAGTTGTAAGCCTCGTCCAGCTTCTTCACGGTCTTCTGCAGGTCAATGATATAGATACCATTGCGCTCGGTGAAGATGTACTTAGCCATCTTGGGGTTCCAGCGGCGGGTCTGGTGACCGAAGTGCACACCTGCCTCGAGAAGCTGCTTCATAGAAACGACTGCCATAATAAAATACCTCCAGATATTGTTTTGCCTCCGCACACCGTGATCTGCACGGTACATCGGGTACCGGCGGACTGCCCTCAACCCAAAAGGGCACAAAAGGGCATAGTGATGCGTGTGTAATGCTTTGTTATAATAGCACAAAAAGAATGCGGTTGCAAGTGGTTTTCTCTGTTTTGTATAAAGAAATGCTCACTTTTTCTCTTATTTGCCCGTATTCATCCCGCTCAGGCCTGCAACACCCATGCGGTTGAGGGCGTATCCCTTGCCGAACATCAGGTCGTATTGCAGCATCCAGTGCTCGTTTGTCCAGCGCTGCTGGAACTCCGTGGGCTGCTGGGTGGTGGTGCCGTCCAAGTTCATGGTAGTGCCGCGGGTGCAGCTGCGGCTGGCTACCTGCAGCTGCCGGTTGAGGAACTGGAAGTATAGCGGCTGCTCCAGCCCGAACAGTCCCATCATCACCGGGGAGATATCGTAAGCGGCAATGGTGCCCAGATTCACCTGCTGCTGGCTGTAATTTGACCACATCAGCAGCGTGGTCTGGTGCAGGCGGGGGTCGGTGCTGGAGCCGCTTGCGTAGCCGGTGGTGGTGTAGACATCGTAGTTGGAATCGATGGGGTTATAATGGTCGCCCCAGAATACCAGAATGACCGGCTCGTCCACCTGAGAGAAATACGCCGTCAGCTTGCCCAGCATGGCGTCTGCATCCCGGATACCGGTAGCGAAATCCTCCAGCGCACCCACGGTGCTGCTCTTGAGCCCCACCGGATGGGATACGACGTGCACCCGCTCGTTATCCGGGTAGTTATCCCTATTATAATTGGTATGGTTCTGCATGGTGACTGCGTGCAGGAAGATGGGCTTATCGGAGGAAGTGCTCATCTTTTCGTACTGCTGAATGATCTGGTCGGCCATGGAGTCATCGGTCACAAGGCCGCTGGTCCAGTAGTGCTTGCGCACCTTGGTCACGCCGTGCATATCCTCCAGACTGATAAAATCGCTGAAGCCGAGGTTGGGGTAGGCTTTATCGCGGCTCCAGTATTTTGCCCAGAAGCAGTGCACCGCAGCGGTCTGGTAGCCCTTGAGTTTGAGGTAATTGGGCAGGGCGAACATGGGCTTTGTAACGTGCTGCTGGTAGGGCTTGCTGCCGCTGGGCAGGAAGGACACCGAGTAGCCGGTCAGGGCTTCAAACTCCACATCACAGGTGCCGCCGCCAAAGCTGGGGCTATAGGCTCTGCCGTAGGCGCTGGTCTGCTGCAGAGCGTGAAGATTCTGCGATACATCGGTATCAAAGGTGATGCCGTACTGCTCCAGCTCCGAAACATCCCAGTAGGACTCGTCCATCACATAAATAATGGTGGGCTGCTTCGCCTGCTCCTCCTTGGGGGTGGTGGCGGCATAGCTGCCTGCATACATGGGGCCGGTGGAGAATTTTTCACTTTCGGCCACGTTATCCAGAATATCGTCCACCGCCTGCTCCGAGTAGCCCTCGGGCTTGTCGATCTCCAGATTGGTGAGGTTGGTCATAAAACCGGTAAGTACACCGTAGTAACGGTAGTAGCGGTCCTGCATCCACGCATCCGGCGTGATGCCCAAGACCTGCGTGACGGCGGGCTGTAAATAAACGCCGAAAACCAGCAGGCACAGCGCCGCTGCCGAAGCACCAGTGCCCGCAAGCCTTGGCAGCCAGCGCTGGCGCAGCCGCCCGCGATAAATAAAGAAGCTTGCCACCGTAAGCGCCAGTACCAACACAATGGAGACCACCATGCTGGTCTGCAGCTTGAGCCCGGCAGCAGAGGCCACACCGGCAGCCTCGGACACCTGCATCAGATCCCACGGCAAAAAAGGTTCGCCCCGCAGCTGCATGGTGTAAAAGTTCACCGCACAGGGCGCACAGCCCAGAACGGCCATACCCAGCGTGGCAAGCGGCGGGATGCGCAGCACCCAGTCCAGCAGCTCCCACACCAGAAACAGCAGCAGCCATGCCAGCAGATACGCCCCGAAATGGGGGAAGATAAAGCTGATAAAGGTATCAGCGGTCAGTGACCCGCGCGCGATCCACTCGCCCAGCAGCAGCACAATGAGGGAAGCTGCCGCCGGGAAGAGCATCCGCAGGGTCAACAGTGGTTTGGATGTTTTCATAGTCGATGTCCCTTTCCACGTCCCGAACTCTATTTCCAAAACGGCTGTGCTGTTTGCACAAGCCTTTCGTGCCTATTATAGTCACTTTGCTGAAAATGTCCATTCATGATTTTACAAAAATTACGGTTTTATTTTTCAAAATATTCCCCTATTTTTCACAGACCCAGCTTTGCGCGCAGCTGCTGCCAGAAGCCGTGCGGTGCTGCCGGTGCTTTTGGCACGGCGGTATGCACCAGAATGGCGTCCGTGCCAATGGTCTCGATCTCCCGCCAAGGGATCATCAGGCTCTCGTCCCGGCCCAGCAGACCAAAAAGCCGCGGCCTGCCCAGCAAAATCAGGCTTTGCAGCTGCGCCGTTGCGGGGTCAAGTTCCAAATCGTCTGCGCGGCCAAGGCACACCCCCTGCTCCAGCTGAACGACCTCTTTCTCGCATAGTTCCCGGATCGTCACGGCGCTCTCCCCTTTCTGCCACAGCATACGCCGGGGCGGCATTTTCTATGCCAAAGGGGTGGAAAGCGCCTGCCCGGTTGTGGTATACTATGGAAAATATCTAAGAAAAATATCCAATACAAGCGAGGCAGCAGTTATGTATAAAAGCATTATTTTTGATATCGGCGGTGTGCTGGTGGATTTTGACCCCAAGGCTTACCTTGTAGACCGGCTGTGCAACGCCGAAATGGAGGAGAAGGTCTACGATTTGACCTTTGGCAGCGAGGAGTGGCAGCTGCTGGATGCGGGCAAGCTTTCCCGCTATGACGGCAACCAGCGGATGCTGGAGCGTGCCCGCGCCGAGGGCTGCGCCTTTGAGGTGCAGGGCGTGCTGGACGACTGGATGCACATTCTGCGCCCGCGTCTGCGGATGCTGGAACTGGTGCGGCGACTGAAGAACCACGGCTATTGCGTGTATTACCTGAGCAACATTCCGCAGGATGTGCTGGAATTGCTGACCGAACGCGGCGTACTGGCTCAGTTTGACGGCGGCGTGGCCTCCTGCGAGGTACAGGTGAACAAGCCCGACCCGCAGATCTACAAGGCTCTGCTGAAGAAGTATCAGCTGAAGGCCAGCGAGTGCGTATTTATCGATGACAGACTGGAAAACGTGCAGGCCGCCTTTGCGCTGGGCTTTGCCGGTATCCAAATGAAGGACAGCGTAGGTACGTTGATCCGTAGTCTTGCTACCTGTAACGTGACGCTGCGCTGAATGTTTATATAACAAACGCAGCAGCCCCTGCCGGAAAGGTTTCTCCGGCAGGGGCTGCTTTGTGTTGGTGGGAAACTTACTTTTCCTCGTAGCTCTGGCAGTAGTGCGGGGTCTCCACCTGCTGGGTGGTGCAGCTGCACTGCTCCGTCACCTTGATCTGCGGCAGATCACATTTGCAGCCGTCCACATTGTGGCAGCACGCGCAGACATCACAGGTCACGCCGATATTTTCCATGCTTATCACCTCTTTGTCCATAGGTTGCCCCGTGGAGCAAGGGTTTATACATGGGTTTTATCCGTTTGCCTTTTTGGCCTCCCGCTTGGACTTGAGCGTGACCGCCACGTGCCTGATAGACAATACCGGATGCACCGGCAGCATACGCGGGCCTGCCCAGCGCATGACAGCGCGAATCTTCTCCCGCATTTCCGGTTTATAGCAATGGACCTTGCAGGCGGAGCAGAAGGTCTTTGTTTCCATAAACGGGCACCTTTCGATGCGTGCAAGCGCATAATCGTGCAGCTGCCGACACTCCGGGCACAAAACGCCTTTGGAAGTGCCATGCTGTTTGCGGCAATAGAGTGCGATCATCTCGCTGACAAGCAGTTTTTCATCTGCGCGCTTTTTATCCAAGTTTTTGGGGGTCTGCTGCATCGGGTCCGTTCCTCCTGATCGTTCTTATTCCCTTTTACGGCCTGACCGGCGCGCAGCACGGCGTACTGCACCGCGCAAAAACGCAAAGCCTACTGTAACGCCAAGTGCCACAGCCATTTTCATACACACCGCCTTTACGATTATCAAAAACGGCAGGAGTTGCCGGACAGTTTGTCCGCTTTCCCCTGCCGTAAAATCTGCATTTTTACGATACTTTGCACAATGCGTGTTGCGCCTTCAAAAAAGTTAGCAGTTTCTAACTTTTATCTCTATAAAAATGCCGAAGCACGGCAGTTCATAGTTTAGCGCAGCAAACCATTTTTGTCAAGAGAGTGTTTTTTGCAAAGCTTACCAAGCAGCCAGATCTGCACCCAGCTTACGGCAGGCAGCCTGCACATCATCATCGGGCGTTTCGTTGCAGATGAGGCCCTCCTCGCTGAACAGCTGTGCGCCGTCATCCTGTGCGCGCTGTGCCCAGTCGCGCATCCACTGACCGTCACCCCAGCCGTAGGAGCCGAACAGTGCGATCTTTTTGCCGTTCAGAGAGCCTTCCAGCGCAGCAAACATAGGCTCGAACTCGCTCTCTTCCAGCTGCTCTGCACCCATAGCCGGGCAGCCAAAGGCCACCACATCAAACTCTGCCAGCTTTGCGGGGGTCATCTCGGTGCAGGGCACGATGGTGCCGTTGGCACCTGCACCCTCGGCGATGCAGTTTGCCATGGTCTCGGTGTTGCCGGTGGCGCTCCAGAATACGATTGCTACTTTGCTCATAAAACTCTACCTCTTTCTCTGTGCAGTTAGTTTAGAATAACTTCATGTTCTGTAAAAATGCGTCCGTGTTTCATGACGCATTTTTGTAGTTAGTATTTTCTAACCGTCAACAGGATACCACAGCCCTGCCCTGCTTGTCAAGGCATTAGCGCAATGTTTGCACGGTGCAACAATGCCGCCTTGCTCAAAAGTGCATGAAGCGTGTGTTTCAGCCGCCTAATACGCGGAAAACCACCAACAGCACCCCGTAGATGACCGGCTGATGCAGCAGATATAGCACCAGCGAGTGCCGCCCTAGCCAGCCTAGCGGCGGGCAGACCGAGCGGCGCAAAAATTCCATGCGCTGCTGCCCTACAACGCCATAGAGAAAGTATCCCACCCAGAACAGAAACAGCCACGGCAGAAGGGCAAAATAATCCGTAGAATAGAACCACCACGGATAAAAGCCAAAGTACGCTGTAGCGTAGTTTGCATACAGGGTCTGCGGCAGCCAGAGACGCAGACTTCCAAAACCCAGATAGCCTGCCGAAACATTGCGGGTCAGGGCGAACAGCACTGCCGAGACGGCAAGCCCAGCCGCCGGGGGAATCTGCCGCAGCGGCTTTTCCAAAAGGCCGGTCAGCAGCATAGCGCTGCCCAGCAGGGTCAGCACACCAAAAACGACCCTGTCCTCCGGCATAAAAAGCAGCGTGACCGCCGTGACAAGTGCCCCTGCCCCGAACACCTGTGCGCCTCGGCGCAGGGTTCGGTGACCCAGCTGCGCGCAGAAGCCGGACAACAGAATAAACACCCAGCAGATGCTCTGCTGCCACAGATGCCCGGGCAGACCATAATACCAGTCGGCCGGAATGCCGAACAGATTGACCAGATCCCAGCAGCCGTGATAGAGCATCATACTGACCAGATCCAGCCCGCGCAGTTCGTCCAGAAGGACGTAGCGGCCAGAAGTATTACTATACTTCACGGCGGTTTCCTTCCTTTTTGTCACGCTGTTACACCGTTTTCCGGCGCAGCAGGCTCATGGGCGGCAGCTCCGGGGTGGGTATGGTATATTTTTCCATGGCGTGAGGAGTGCTTTCCACCCGCTCCCCTGCTTCGTTTTCGATCCATTCCGGGGTAAGCGGGATGCTGCGTCCATCCGGGCACAGCGCCTCCAGCGTGTCCCCAAGGCTCCATTTGCCGCGCTGCTGGCAGTGGGCAATGCCGTTTTCCCAGCTGTCCACCGTACCCACGAACTCCCACTCGCGGATGTAGGTGGCGCTGTCGGTAGCCTGCTTGGCCTGCTCGCGGCCAAAATAGAAGCCCGGCGAGTAGTGCCGGTGGCTGGTGCGGGTAAGCTCTGCGTACACCTCCGGCGGCAGTTCAAAGTTATCGTTTGCCGGGTCGGCCAGATAGGCATCCAGCGCCTTGCGGTAGGCGGCGGTGACGCTGGCAACATAGTAGAAGGTTTTGGCGCGGCCTTCGATCTTCAGGCTGTCCACGCCCGCCTTGCAGATCAGGTCAATAAAGGGTGCGGTGCACATATCGTTGGCGTTAAGGATGTAGCTGCCGTTCTCGTTTTCACCGATCTCGTACAGTTGGCCGGGGCGGGTCTCCTCGCTCAGGTAGTACTTCCAGCGGCAGGGCTGGGCGCACTGGCCGCGGTTGGCGTCACGCCCGGCCATATAGTTGGACAGCAGGCACCGGCCGGACACGCTCATGCACATCGCACCGTGCACAAAGGCCTCAATTTCAAGTTCCGGCGGGGTCTTATCGCGCAGGATGGCAATATCCTGCAAGGTCATCTCCCGCGCCAGTACCACGCGCTTTGCACCCATTTTGTAGGCAGCGCGGGCAGCTGCCCAGTTAGTGATGCCGGTCTGGGTGGAAAGATGCACATCAATGTCTGGGGCAAAGGTCTTGCAGGCGTCCAGCACGCCAAGGTCTGCCACGATAAAGGCATCCACACCGGCTTTGGCGGCTTCCTTGATGGCCTCCGGCAGGCGGTCGGCCTCCTCGTTGGTAGGCAGGGTGTTCATGGTCAGGTAGACCTTGCGGCCGCGGGCATGGGCGTAGATGACGCTTTCCGTCAGCTGCTCCGGGGTAAAATTGGCCGGGGCAGAGCGCATACCAAACTCCGGCAGGCCGCAGTAAACGGCATCGGCACCGTAGTTGATGGCATAACGCAGACGTTCCGCATCGCCCGCCGGGGCAAGCAGTTCCGGGATCTGTAGCATTTGTAGGTTCCTCTCTTATGTATCACAGTTTTCTGACCGGAAAGGGGCCGCTGCACCGTTTTTTGTGCAGCGGCCTTCCCTCAGTTTTTCAGACTTTTGTTCACAGCTGCGGCAGTTTTGCAGTTGGCATTGTGCTCTGCCAGCGTGTGGGCGTAGTAGTAATTGCCCTTGAGGTCGGTCACAAAGAAGTAAGCGTCCTTGGCTTCCTCGTCGGGCTGCGGCTCCAGCGCTGCCTTGATGGCAGCAAGTCCGGGGTTCGAGATGGGGCCTGCGGGCAGGCCGGTGCAGCTATAGGTGTCGTAGGCTGCAAGGATGTTTTCCGGGATATTATCCCAGCCGCCGTAGTAAGGCGCGACCCAGTTCCAGAGATAGTTGTTGTCGGCGTCGCTCTGGATATGGCTGGAGGTGTTGCTTTGCAGCCGGGGGTAGGGCGAGCCCTCCGCCAGACGGTTGCGGAACACCTGCGCCACATTGGAGTCCTGACTGTTGCCCGCTTCCTCCTGCACAAAGGAGGCAAGGGTGACCAGCTCCGGCAAGGTCATGTCCTGCTTTTTGAGCGCCGCGTACATTTCCTTGGTAAATTGTGCATCAAACTGGGCGTAGAAGGTAGCCACATAGTTGTGCACCGTATCGCCCTTCAAAAAATCGTAGGTCTCCGGGAAAAGATAGCCCTCGCACTTCATAAAGCGGTTCGGGGCATCCTTATCCTCCGGGACATACTGCCAGAAGGTATATGCGCTGAAATCACCCTCGTTGGCTTCCTTCAGAAACTCCTCGGCGGTGCACAGACCGGCGGCTTCCATCTTCTGGGCAATGGCAATGGCCGTGGTGCCCTCCGGGATAGTTACCCGCACCGTTTCTGCCTTGGCGTACTGGGAAAGCGTGCTGATGAGTGCATCGTAGGAGCTGCCGGTGGTCAGTTCAAAATCGCCGTACTGCAGCTTTGCGGCAGCGCCCTTTTCCCCCACATACCAGCGGAACAGATAGGCAGAGCGGATGACGCCCGCTTCCTTCAGCTTGTTGGCAATAGCCGCCACGCCACTGCCCTGCTGGATGCTTACGGTGACCGCAGTGCCGGACTTACTGCTGCCGTGGATCTCGTTACGGGCAAACAGCACCGCTGCGCCCGCTGCCAGAAGAAGCAGCAGAAGCACTACCAGCAGAATTTTGCCTGCACCGCCCTTTTTGCGGGCTGCGTGTGTATCGTTGTGTGCCATACGCACCTTCCTTTTTTCAGTTTTCCAGCATCAGACGCAGATAACTTTCACTTACGTCAAAAGGCTCTGCGTCAAAGCGGATCATGCCGTATTCCTGCCGGGTGCCCTCGCCCAGAAACAGCGGCTGAGCAGCGCCTACCGTGATGACCGCCTTCTCCACGATGACTTCCTTCTCGCGGGCGGCTTCCATCAGGATCTCGGCGGCACGGTCGCTGTCGGCCATCATTTCCACAAAATACAGGGTATCCTCCTTGCGGAAGTAGATGCCATAGCCATGCTCGTTGGACACGATGGTAGCGCCCCGGGCGTACAGTTCCTGCAGCACCACCGCCATGCGCTCCGGGCTCAGCTGCACGGTGTCCTTCCAGAACTGCTCCCGCAGTTCGCACAGCTTTTTGGCCGTCACCGTGTCAAATTCCGCTTGGCTCCACAGGTTGCGGCTCACCTCACGGGGCAGACAGCGCAGGGCGAATGCTTGTGCAAAGCCTTTATCCTGCAGCAGAGCGGCCTGTGCTGCATCTGCCGGGACTGCAACCGTGAAGCCTGCGCCCCGCAGCTTTTGCTGGGCGCACAGGGTATCCAGCAGACCCGCCAGCAGCAGGCTGCCCTCGCCGCACAGGCACAGGTAATTGCCCGTGCGCCCCTGCAGGGTGACCGGCACAGCCAGCGCAGCCGCCACGATGGTGTCGTTTTCGTCGGCCACATAAATATTCTGCATACCGGCAAAGCCTTCCAGTACCATTTTTGCAAAATCTTCGGTATCATGATGCTGGCTCTGCCACAAAGCCAGCACTGCCGCCTCGTCGGACGGCTGCATCAGACGATACATCGTTTAGGATGCCCCCTCTTATCATATTTTATCGTTCAGTCCAGTGTTTTCCGAGCAAGCTGCTGCACCTCTTGCTGAATCTCTTCAATGCTGCGCATGGAGTCCCCGCTGGTGCAGTGCACAGTATCCCAGCCAAGATGCCGGGCGCAGAACTCGGCAGCGGCGCGGCTGCGCGCCAGATAGGCGGTATCCTTCTCGTGCACGTCCTTTTTGCTCTCGTCGCCGTGGTAGCGCTGGGTCATCAGCCGCTGACTGACCGCCGGGTCTACCTGCAAGTAGATGACCCGGTCCGGTGCGGGCAGCCCCAACAGCCGGAACTCGTAATCGAACAGCCAGTGCAGATATTCCTCCCACTGCTCCTGCGGAAGCTTCGAGCACTGGTGCACCGCGTTGGAGGTGGTGTACCGGTCGGCGATGATCACGCCGCCCTGCTCGTAAAAGCTGCCCCAGCTGGTTTTATAGCTGGCGTAGCGGTCCACCGCATAAAAGCTGGAGGCCGCGTAGGCGTTTACATCGTCCGGGTGCTGGCCGAACTGCCCGGACAGATACATCTTGACCAGCGCGCTGGAATCGCTGGCATAGTCCGGGAAGGTGATCTTTTGCACCAGCACGCCCTGCGCGGCGAGATGCTCCGCCAGCAGCTTTGCCTGTGTGGCCTTGCCGCTGCCGTCCAGCCCTTCCAGTACGATCAATTTGCCCTTGCTCATACGGCAGCACCTTCCTTGATAGCGGCATATCTTGCACGCACCTCGGTGGTCTTACCGCAGCACATTTTGCCCTCTGGACAAGGGCCGCACAGGCAGGCAGGGCCGGCCTTGGCAAAGATATGGGGTGCCACCGGGTACACCAGCGCAAACATTTTTTCGGCAAGTTCCCGGATCTCCCACTGGGCACGGTTGCAGCAACGCAGCTGGAAGAAGTTCATCAGGCTGCGGGCGTTCATGGTGACCACCATTTTGGTCTCGCAGGCGTTGGGCAGCACAAAGCGGGCGTCCTCGTTGGCCTGCTTGGAGGCCTTGGCGCGCGCCTGCTTTTCCGGCATTCCCTCAGCCATCAGGCGGGCGGTGTGCCCTTCCTCCAGCTTATGAGCAAGGTCGAGGTAACGCTGGGCATCCTCCTCCATGCTGGCAAGGAAGGCGGCCTTTGCTTCCGGGATAGCCTCGATCTCCGGAGGCGTCACATAGCGGAAATCATCCAGACGCACATAGCGCTGGCTCTGCACGCTGAAGGAAGCGATGCGGTGCCGGGTGATCTGGGCAAGCAGAGTGCGGCTGACCCCCTCGATACCAAAGGTAAAGCTGGCGTGCTCGATGGGGCTTGCATGGCCAAGGTCGCTGAGCATGGTCAGAAATTTTGCGGTTTTTTCCTCGTCCAGCCCATCCAGAAGGTCGGTGATGTGGGCGTCGGAGTAGCAAAGCTTTGCGGCAGCCGCCACCACTTTTTCCGGTTCCGGGGTGTGGGCGATCAAACGAACAGTCATCATAGGGTCATTCTTCCTCCGTAATCTTGGTCAGGGGCGCAAAATTGGCCATCGTCTTCTTGATGCCCACTTTTTCAAAGTTGATCTCTACGATCTGATCCCCGGCAGCGGGCTTTACCTTCAGCACTGTGCCGCGGCCAAACACTTTGTGCTCCACGATGTCGCCCGGCTCATAGTGCTTTGCGCCGGAAGCTGTCGGTTTTACAGCAGAATTAACTGTAAAGGTAGTTTGCTTTACATTATTTTTTGTCGTATTCACGTCGGAATATGCAGAGCCAAATCCACCGCTTCTGGCGGTCGGCTGGGTGGAACTGTTGCCAAAGTGACTGCCAAAACCGGAAGAAGATGTGCTTCTTCCGCCGTAAGAGGAGCCGAAGCCACGGCCTTCACCGGCGTTATATTCCCGGTTCAGGTAGCCGCTACGGTTGCCCGAACTGTAACCCGAGCCATAACCGCCGCCGTAGCTGTTGCGGCTGTAACCGGAGGGGCCGGAGTAGCCGGATGCCCCGCCGGGCACGGTATCGCTATAACCAGAGCCCCAGCCGCCCATACGGGAACGCTGTTCCAGCACCGGGCTGCGGGTCTCCTCGATATATTCCGGCTCGATCTCCCGCAGAAAGCGGCTGGGCTCGTTGCGCTGGGTGCGGCCATACAACATCCGGGTGACGCTGTTGGAGATGTACAGTTCCTTTTTGGCACGGGTGATGCCAACGTAAGCCAGACGGCGCTCCTCCTCCAGATCTGCTTCGGAGTATTTGCTCATCTCACTGGGGAAAACGCCTTCCTCCATGCCGATGAGGAACACATAGGGGAACTCCAAGCCCTTGGCAGAGTGGATGGTCATCAGCACCACCTGATCGCTGCTCTCGTTATAGCTGTCGATATCGCTGATGAGGGCGATATCCTCCAGATAGCCCTCCAGCGTAGCTTCCTCGCCGTGCTGGTCGCAGTAGTTTTTGACGTTGTTCACCAGCTGACCAAGGTTCTGCAGCCGGTCGGCGGCATCCTCGTGCCCCTTGGCGGCGTCTGCCTCCAGCATGGCCTTGTAGCCGGTCAGCTCAATGACATCGGCGGCGAACTCGTCCAGCGTACGGGTGGCAAGAGAATCCTGCAGGCGCTGGTAGATCTGCCAGAACTTGAGCAGCGGCATGACCGCGCGGGAGAGTTTGGCGTACTGGTCGGCATGGCTGATGACATCCAGCATACTGACCCCCTGCTGCCCGGCAAGGTCTGCAATGACATCCACGGTGGTAGCACCGATCTTGCGGGCGGGCTCGTTGATAATGCGGCGCAGCCGCACATCGTCCCGGGGGTTGGCTACGATGGACATATAGGAGTGGATGTCCTTGACCTCCTTGCGGTCGTTGAAGCGCTGTCCGCCCACGATCTTATGCGGGATACCCGCGCGGGTGAAGTAGCTTTCGATGGGAGCCGACTGGGCGTTCATGCGGTAGAGGATGGCGTGGTCTGCCAGATGGCCGCCCGCTTTCAGGTGCTGACCGATAACGTCCGCGATATGGCTGGCCTCGTCCTGCTCGTTCTCGGCGGTATACACCTGCACCTTATCGCCCTCGCCGTTGTCCGTCCACAGGGTCTTGCCCTTGCGCTCGGTATTATGCTGGATGACGCAGTTGGCAGCATTGAGGATATTGGAGGTGGAGCGGTAGTTTTGCTCCAGACGGATGGTCTTGGTGCCGGGATAGAGTTTTTCAAAGTTGAGGATATTTTCAATGGTAGCGCCGCGGAAGCGGTAGATGCTCTGGTCATCATCGCCTACCACGCAGATGTTGCGCTCCGGCCCGGTGAGCAGGCTGACCAGACGGAACTGCGCCACGCTGGTGTCCTGATACTCGTCCACCAGCAGGTAGCGGTACTTATTCTGGTAGAACTCCCGCACGTCCGGGTGTTCAGCCAGCAGCTGCACGGTCTGGTAGATGAGGTCGTCAAAATCGAACGCACCGGCATCCTTCAGCCTTTTCTCGTAGGCTGCGTAGATGCGGGCGGTCTGGGTACTCTTCACGTCTCTGGCGTGGTCTGCAAGTGCCTGCTCCGGGCTGACCAGCTGATCCTTCCAGCGGCTCATCTGGTTGATGGCGGCCTTGATGGGCAGGAATTTATCGTCGATGCTCAGTTCTTTATACACTGTTTTCATCACGCGCTGGGCATCCTCGGTATCATAGATGGTAAAGCTGCGGGGGTAGCCGATCTCCTCCGCCCAGCGACGCAGGATGCGCACACAGGCCGAGTGGAAGGTGGAAGCGAACACCTCGTCTCCTTCCTCGCTGCCCAGCATCCGGCGCAGGCGTTCCTTCAGTTCCCCTGCCGCCTTATTGGTAAAGGTAATGGCCATCACGTTCCAGCTGCGCACCGCGTTGCGGCGCAGCATCCCGTCCAGCCAGCTGGGGGTGTCTGTACCGGTCATAATGGCGGTGCGCAGGGCCTTGACGTCCTCCTCGGTCACCGGGCGGGGCGTTTCCTTGGAGCCATGCGCCGAGCCGAACCGGATGAGGTTGGCGATGCGGTTGACCAGCACGGTGGTCTTGCCGCTGCCGGCACCGGCAAGGATGAGCAGCGGGCCGTCCGTGGTAAACACAGCCTGCCGCTGCATATCGTTCAGGCGGCCGAATTGCTTTTCAATGTAAGTATCACGCAGGGTGCAGAATTCCTGCCCGAGAGATGCTGCCATGGTTTCACCTGTTTCCTTCGCTGTTATTCATACCGTATAGTATAACACATTTCAAAATAGTTGTACATAAAAACTACCGGGAGTTACAGCTGCTTTTCCAGCAGATAGCGGTCGTAGCCGCCGTACATCTCCCGGCGGCAGCGGATGACGAAGCCGCCGGCCTGTGCGTTGCGCAGACTGTAGCTGTTATCCGGGCTGACGGTGGCGCCCAGATGGGTGATCTGCGGCGGAAGCAGCGGCAGAGCCGCCTCCAGCATAGCGCGCTGCAGACCGTTGCCCCGCCAGTCCGGGTGCACTACCGCGCTGTCTGCGTTGGCCCAGTGCTGCCACTGGCTTTGCGGCACATCCAGAAAGGCGGCGTAGTTCTCACTGCTCTGCCCGCACAGGCGCAGGATGAGGTACGCGCCCAGCCGCCCCTGCTGCCATGCGCCGATGCACACCCCGGTGCGCAGATATCCGGTAATGTTTTCCAGCGTATCTGGCACGAACTGCTCCGGGTGCGGCATGGCAGCGCGTACTTCATTTTGCAGCGCGAACACCGCCGGAGCCTCGGCGGGGGTGCAGCGCCGCAGGGTAACAGCCTGCCGGGCGGGCTTGCCGCCTACTTTTTGCAGAAAATAGTCCATCTGTACTATGCCCTCCAAAATAAAATCGTACTTTTCAGCAGATTCCAGTATAAATGACGCTTTTCTAAATGTCAAATTATGCTATAATAAGAAAGAAGGGGCTGTGGAGGAATCCTCCCGCCCGTTTGTATGAAGTTCGGGGCGGCGCTGCCGCCCGGAAACGGAGGAACCATCCATGAAAGATCCCGCACTGGCATCGTCCAGCCGCTTGGGCGGCGCCGTGATCAGCGACCGCGTTGTTGCAAGCCTGCTGGAGGAGCTGACCAACGGACGCTATGCCCAAGCCGACCGCCTGCCCGCCGAGGTAGACCTTGCCACCGAGTTGGGGGTAAGCCGCACTGTGATCCGTGACGCGCTGAGCGAGATGGAGCGCGCCGGTTATGTGGAGCGGGTGCGCGGCATTGGCACGGTAGTGAACCGTGCTGTGCTGGGGCTGCGCAGCCGCCTGGACCAGAAGCTGGAGTACTACCCGCTGATCCGCAGCTTTGGCAGCTACCCCCATGCAGACGGCATTCAGGTGATGCTTCTTCGTGCAGGCGAGGAGATGGCGCACGCGCTGGCGCTGGAAGTCGGTGATGAGGTGATCTGCATCAAAAAGCGCATCCTTGCCGACACCACCCCGGTGATCTACTCCATCGACTACCTGCCCCGCAGCCTGTTTGGCAACCGGGACTACACCCGCATCGACCTGACCGGCGACATCTTTGAGATCCTGGAGCAGGAGTGCCACCAGCAGATTTCCTCTAACGTGGCGCACCTGAAAGCCAGCTGCGGCGACGAGGCCATCCGCGCAGCCATGCGGCTTGCCCCGGGCGAGGCCATGCTGCTGCTGGACGAGGTATGTTTCAATCGTTTGTGCAAGCCGGTGATGCGCTCGCTGAGTTACTACACGAACTTTTTTGATTTTTCCATCTTACGCAAACTACTTTAAACGGAGGTATACTGTCCATGCGTCATCTGATCGATCCTTTGGATCTCACCCAGCAGGAGATCACACAGCTGCTTGATCTTGCCGACCGTATCTGTGCCGACCCCGCCGCCTATCAGGAGGTTGCCAACCACAAAAAGCTGGCCACCTTGTTCTACGAGCCCTCCACCCGCACCCGGCTGTCCTTTGAGGCGGCTATGCTGAACTTGGGCGGCCATGTGCTGGGCTTTCCCAGCGAGAACGTGTCCAGCGCCACCAAGGGCGAGAGCGTAGCCGACACCATCCGGGTGGTGTCCTGCTATGCCGACATCGTTGCCATGCGCCACCCCAAGGAGGGCGCGCCGCTGCGTGCCTCCCGCTACTCCCGCATTCCGGTGATCAACGCCGGTGACGGCGGTCACCAGCACCCCACCCAGACCCTGACCGACCTGATGACCATCCGCCGCCGCATGGGCAGGCTGGATGATCTGACCATTGGTCTGTGCGGCGATCTGAAGTTCGGCCGTACCGTCCACTCCCTGCTCAAGACCATGGCGCGCTGCAAGAACGTCCGCTTTGTGCTGATCAGCCCGGAGGAGTTGCGTGTGCCGGATTATATCATCAACGACGTGCTGGAGGCCAACGGCATCCCCTACAAGGAGACCCGCAGTCTGGAGGAATCCATGTCGGAGTTGGACATCCTGTATATGACCCGCGTGCAGAAGGAGCGTTTCTTCAACGAGGAGGACTACATCCGTCTGAAGAACAGCTATGTGCTGACCCGCGAAAAGATGTCTCAGGCCAAGCCCACCATGGCGGTGCTGCACCCCCTGCCCCGCGTGAACGAGATCGCGCTGGATGTGGACGATGACCCGCGCGCCGCCTATTTTGAACAGGTGCAGAACGGCGTTTACGTCCGCATGGCACTGATCATGACCCTGCTGGAGCTTGCAGACCCCAAAGCACCGAAGGAGGAGAACTGATATGTTGAATATTGACGAGATTCAGAACGGTATTGTCATCGACCACATCAAGGCAGGTACTGCTGTTGGTCTGATGGATCTGCTGGGCATTGCAGGCAACCGCACTGCCAGCGTGGCGCTGATCCAGAACGCCCGCAGCAAAAAAACGGCAAGCGGCCGCAAGGACATCATCAAGGTAGAGGGCGATGCTTCGTGGCTGAACCTGGATGTGCTGGCCTATCTGGATCCGAACATCAGCGTGACCATTATTGAAAATGGCAAGGCTGTCCGCAAGGAGCAGCCCAAGCCCCCCAAGCGTCTGGTGAATATTGTGCGATGCAAGAACCCCCGCTGCATCTCCAGCATTGAAGAGGAGTGCGACCAGATCTTTGAGTTGAGTTCCAACGGCAAGTACCGCTGCATCTACTGCGAGCAGGAGTTGCAGGTAAAGCCGGAATAAGTTTTTAAACTTTGAATATCGGAACGCCCATGGGCGTTCCGATATTCCATTTTCACGATTCAAATATAAAAAGGACTGCTATACTGGAAAAAGCCATGTATAGCAGTCCTTTTTTGTGCAAAAGAAAACTGACGGAACTCTTTGCAGCGCACGAGACTCCGGTTTGCCTACGCCATTCCCATACAGCAAACAAAACCGGAATTACGACGCATCGAGTAACTTTATCGACTGCAACCCCCAAAAGGCCCGCCGCAGAAAGTTCCGTCAGCAAGATACTGTGCATCCCTGCACAGCCCGGAAAGCAAAGGGATACAGTCTGCTTACACGCACCGCAGACTGCTCTTTTCCGTCCCGCAACAAGGCTTTTAAAAAGAGGGGATTCCCCTCCCACCGCAACATGACCCTGTCCGTACGGAAGGCTTCCTTCACTGAGTTCAGTATAGCAGAGTTACACTTCTGTGGCACAAAAATTGTCATATTCTGACGGTGCGGATGTCATGAATTGTCGGTAGGCACCGCACAGGTAAAGCGGAACCAGTTGTCCCGGCAACTCAGGGTATACTCCGCACCGTGGCGCAGCAGAACATCCCGCACGTTGGAAAGCCCCATACCGTGGCCGGGCTCCTTGCGGGTGGTGCGGGGCAGCTGGCCGTCCAGCGGCAGTTCCACGTCCCGCTGCACCCGGTTGCGCACCGAGAGCAGATATTCCTCCTCCGTTTTGCGCACCCGCACATATACCTCCGGCGGGTACGTCTGCGCTGCGGCATAGATGGCGTTATCCAGCAGATTTGCCAATACGGTGACCATATCTACCCCGCTTAATGGAAACTCCCGCAGGTCGCACAGGTCAAAATACACGCTTACGCCCTGCCGGGCAGCCTCCTCGTACTTGCGGGTCAGGATGGAGTCCAGCAGCGGGTTGTGCGTATCCATAATAGTGGTGCTGGCCGCCACGGCCTTATCCACACCGGCAATATAGTCCTGTGCACCGGCCACATCTCCCTGCTCCAGCAAAGCACGCAGCGCACTGATGTGGTTCGTGAACTCGTGGGTCAGACGGCGCTGAGCGGTGTAGGAATCCAGCAGAGCCGAAGCCCGCTGCTGCTCCAGTTCCGCCTGAAAATGCAGGCTGCGTCGCTGCATGACCTGATCGTTGAACATAGCCACGATGCCGAGATGTACTATAACAGCCACCGTAAGCCCCACTGTCATTCCCATGGTGGCCATGGTAGCCCTTTTGTTGTTATCCGTGAGCATGAGCAGAATGTTCAGCACCACGACCACGCCCGGAAAAAAGCTCATGGTCAGCGCCTGCAAGGGCTCCAGTGCATTATGCCGGCGCCACTTTCCCATAAAGAAGGAAACGCCCGCGCTGACTACCAGATTTGTGACTGCCATGATGATCAGACAATCTGCGCGCTGGATAACCTGCTGCAGTTCACACTTCAGTATCCACGATATGACATACCGCACACTGTTTTCAACCAACAGGCACATGGTACCGTTGATCAGACAGGCGGTAAGCTTTTGCCCCGGTGTGCCGCCAAATAGCATAACGGTGACAAACAGAAAAAGAAGCGTGAGAACCACTGCCATCGGCGTAAAAAAGCCATAGTTGCGCACGACCGAGAAGGTCATCGTGAGCATGGTTATAACGCAGGACCACACCAGCGGGTGCTTTACCCTACCCTTGCCAAGGTAAGCATATTCCACCATGATAAAACCGACCCATTGGGTCAGGCAGACCCAGTGGCCGTACATATACCAGCGCCAGAATTCTTCATTCATTGCCGAACTGCCCCTTCCATTCCAGCCATGCGCTGCGAATGGCTGTATAGTACTGTCGGCTGACGCTCAGCTCTACCCCGCTGCACAGTTCTACCTTATAGTTGCGGATAGAACGCACATATTGCAGGTTGACCACATCGCTGCGCCCCACCTGCAAAAAACCATTTTCGTACAGCATGGCGGGCAGATCTGCGATCTTGCCGTAAAAGGTGCAGATGGGCTGGTGCGGGATGTCGCCGTAGACGTTGATCTGCCGCAGAGCGCTTTCCAGATAATAGATCTGATCCAGCGGGATCTCACTGGTGGTACGGTTGTGATGCACCTCCAGCGTTTTTTTGGGGTCGGTCATGCCGGAAAAGATATCCTCCAGACAGCTGGGTAACTGGGCGGCAATATCCCGCTTGAGCAGATAGCGATAAGCATTGACCGTGTAGCCCTGCGGCGCAAACTCCAGATACGCCGAGATATACACCAGCACGATATCCGGGGCGATCTGCCGCAGCCTGCGCCCCAGCGCAATGCCGTCGGTGGTTTTCAGGTCCACATCCAGAAACGCCAGCTGGTAGTGCTCCAGTTCCGGGGTGGCAAGCAGCTGCTCGCCGCTGGTGCAGACGGTACTCTGTACCTGAATCTCCCGGGCGCGGAACCATTCCGAGATGTACTCGTCCATCCGCGCAGCAAAGGCCGCATCATCGTCACAGACCAGAATGTGCATGGGGGTGTTTCCTCCTTTTTGAATGCAAAAAAGCATATAGCAGTGTCCCCCGCCGGGAGAAGCACCCTATATGCTTTTATATTACACTTGTTCCGCCCGTTCGTCAATCAAAGACAGAGCAGACGCCGTGATCTCTTATGCAAGGAATTTGTCGTAGAGGCCAAACGCAAAGATGAACACCACGATGAGCGGCAGCACATAGGTCAGGTAGCCGCGCATCCAGTCCTGCACCTTGAGCCCCTTGCCAGTGTTGACCTCCTTTTTGTAGTTCTGCCAGCCCCAGCCGTAGCGGGTAACGCAGAACAGCAGATATATCAAGCTGCCCAGCGGCAGGAACAGGTTGCTGACCAGAAAATCTTCTACATCCAGCACAGCGCCGCCGAACACTGCAAAGCCATCCCACGCCCACAGGTTATAGCCCAGCACGCAGGGCATGGACAGCAGGATGATGAGTACAAGATTCACCAGACTGGACTTTTTGCGGCTACAGCCGGTCAGTTCCATGCCGCAGCAGATGATATTCTCGAACACTGCCAGCACGGTGGACATGGCGGCAAAGGCCATGAACAAAAAGAACAGGCTGCCCCACAGCCGACCCATAGACATATTGGCAAAGATGTTGGGCAGGGTGATAAAGATGAGGCTGGGGCCGCTGGTCTGGTCCACATGGTAGGTAAAGCAGGCCGGGAAGATGATCAGACCGGCGGTGATGGCTACAAAGGTATCCAGCACCACAATGCGGACAGACTCGCCCAGCAGGGAGTGCTCCTTGCCAATATAGCTGCCGAAGATAGACATGGCGCCGATGCCAAGGCTCAGGGTGAAGAAGGCTTGATTCATAGCGGAGACCAGCGTGTTGACCACGCCCACCTCCTGCATCCGGGCAAAGTCCGGCACAAGGAAGAAGGAAAGGCCCTCCTTTGCCCCGGGCATGAACAGGCTGTTGACCGCCAGCACCACCATAATGAGGAGCAGGGCGATCATCATGCCCTTGGTCACACGCTCCAGACCGCCTTGCAGCCCCTTGGCACACACCAGAATGCCCATTACCACCACGAATACCATCCAGAAGGTCATGATGGCAGGGCTGGCCAGCATCTCGGTAAACTTACCGGCAACCTGCTCAGCGTTGAGCCCTGCCAGCTTTCCGGCGGCAGTCATATAGAAATAGTGCAGCATCCAGCCTGCCACGGTGGTGTAGAACATCATCAGCAGGTAGCAGCCGATAAGGGTGAAATAGCCGTGGATATGCCACTTCTGCCCCGGCTTTTCCAGCGCCTGATACGCCCGCACCGGGCTTTTGCGGGAGGCGCGTCCCACGGCAAACTCCATGGTCATGATGGGCAGACCCAGAATGACCAGAAAGATCAGGTAAAACAGCACAAAGGCACCGCCGCCGCCCTGACCGGCGATATACGGGAACTTCCACACGTTGCCGATGCCGATGGCACAGCCTGCGGAAAGCAAAATAAAGCCCAGACGGGATTTCAGAGTTTCTCGTTCCATAATACTACGATAACTCCTTACTTCTGCTTCCGGGGTGCGTTTTTACCCACAGGGCCGCGGGGACGGCGCTCGGCGGCCTTGGACTGCTGCACAGCAGAGCGGGTCTGTGCACGACCCTTGACCGCTGCGGCGCGCAGACCGTTCACCTCGGCCTTGGTCAACTCGCGGTAGGTGCCGGGCTTGAGCATTCCCAACTTGACCACGCCTTCTGCGTTGCGCTTCAGGCGCACCACCTCAAGACCCACGCTCTCGCACATTCGGCGGATCTCGCGGTTCTTGCCCTCTTTCAGGGTCATTTCCATCACGGTGCGGCCGGGCTCATCGGTGACCACGTTGATGGCACAGGGCATGGTCTTGGTGCCGTCATCCAGCACAACGCCGCTGCTCAGCTTGAGGATGGTGGCCTCGTCGGCGCGGGGCTGCACGGTAACACGGTACAACTTGGAGATGCCGCCGGACGGATGGGTGACGGCCTGTGCAAAGGCGCCATCGTTGGTCATCAGCAGCAGACCTTCGCTGTCCTTATCCAAGCGGCCCACCGGGTACAGGCGGGCGGGGATGTCGCTGACCAAGTCCATCACGGTCTTGCGGCCCAGCTCATCGCTGGCGGTGGTCACATAGCCGCGGGGCTTGTACAGAGCCAGATAATACAGCTGCTGGTTCTTCTGGATGTAGATGCGCTCGTCATCCACATGGAGCACGTCACGGTTGGGGTCCATTTTGTCGCCCACCTTGACCGGGTGGCCGTTCACCTTGACGCGGCCCTCGGCAATGATCTGCTCGGCGGCGCGGCGGGAGCACAGTCCCTGCTCGGCCATGATCTTTTGAATACGTTCTTCTGCCATAATATTACTCCTTGTGCGCCTCACGGCGCTCAAAACGCGCACCGTTCCCCTGCTTTTGCGGGGCACGGTGCGCGGCTATATAAACCGCAGGCCAAAGGGTCTGCGGTTGCGGCTTGATTTGCATAAAAGGTTACTCTGCCTTGGGCTCCTCTGCGGGTGCCTTGGCGTCCTTTTTGACCAGAGTGGTAAGCTTTTCCACCAGTTCGGGCAGCATAGTCAGGGCGCGGTCGATGCTGTTGGAACTATCCGACAGCTGGATGGTGCGCACACAGCCATCCTTGATGACCAGAAATGCTACCGGCTGGATGTTGACACCGGCGCCGGAGCCGCCGCCGAACAGGTCCTTGTTGGCAGCGTTCTTGCCGTTAAGATCGGTACCGCCGGAGGCGAAGCCAAAACTCACCTTGGACACCGGCAGGATGGTGATGCCATCCTCGGTGGTGATGGGCTTGCCGATAATGGTGTTGGAGTCCACCATCTGGTGAATTTTCTCCATTGTAACGTTCATCAGACCCTGAATAGGATGCTCTGCCATAAAACAACTCTCCTTTATTCATCCGTGCAGACGTTCGCCCACCGGAAAGCATTCTGATATAGATTTAGTGTATCATCTTCAAATAAAAATGTCCAATACTTTTTTACGCCAGAACTCGTACAACACCCGCGCAGCGGCGATAACGATGAACAGCGCCTGTGCGCTGACCCGGAAAGATACCCTGTCCTGCACGGTAGGCTGGGCACTGCCGAAGTCCGGCAAAACGCGCAGCTGGTCAAATTCCAGAAAGAAAAAGCGGTCCAGCACGCCAAGGGTCGGGTACAGCCACGCTTGCAGCTTGCCGTAGCTGCGGGCAGCTGCGGCGGGGTCGTCACCGTGCACGCCTAGGCAGACCGAGATCTTTGTAAAGCGGATGGCGCCAAGCACCGCCCGCAGCAGAGTCCCCGCGCCCCGCAGCATGGTGCAGAGCGTATCCAGCGTGATCTTTGCTTTTTGACGGGGCGGCTTTTCAGCTTTAGGCTTTGCGGGCTGCGCAGCCTTTTTTTCAGCCTTTTTGCGCTTACGCTCTGCACGCCATGCGCGGAATTTTGCTTTCAGCCTGCCGGTAAAGCCTTTGGGCTCCTCCGGCTGGGCGGGCGGTTCCGGCTTTGGGTATTGGAACACCGGAAAAGTGATGCCCAGCGCCCCGGCCTTTACGGTAAGCGTATCGTTTTGCCAGCAGACATCCGCGCAGAAGGGGCACAGCAGCAACAGCGCCGCCAGCGCCAACAAAATCAGCAGCAGGATGCCCACCACCTTGAGGATGAGCAGCAGACAAGCGCCCACTGCGGAAAGAACCATGCCCATGGGTCAACCCTCACTTTCGGTCGGATCATCTGCCGGTGCGTCGCTATGCACCGGCGGCAGGTCTGCCAGACTGGACAGACCGAACACACGCAAAAAGGTATCGGTGGTGCGGAAGCTGACCGGGCGACCCGGCAGATCCAGACGTCCGGCTTCTTCGATGAGTCCCTTTTCCAGCAGACCGGACACGCTGGAGGAGGAATCCACGCCGCGCACCTGCTCAATAAAGGCGCGGGACACCGGCTGATTATAGGCGATAACGGTCAAGGTCTCCATGGCCGCAGGGCCAAGCGGCACGGCACGGCGGCTGTCCAGCACGCGGCGCACACAGTCTGCCCACTGGGTCTTGGTGGCCAGCTGCCACCGGGTATTCAGATGCAGCAGACACAGGCCGCTGTCCTCCCGCTGATAGCGGGTGTGCAGGGTCTCCAATGCGGCATCCACGCTGGACTGGGGCAGCTGCACCGCCTGTGCCAGCTTATCGGCACCTATGGGGTCGCCGCAGGCAAAAAGCATAGCCTCCACGGCGGCAAGGGTTTGTTTCTGGTTCATGGGTTCTCCTTATTGCGTTCCGGGCGGGTGCGGCGCATGGTCAGTTCTCCCCGGTCATCCAGCGCGATGCGTCCGCCGCGCACCAGTTCCAGCAGCGCCAGAAAGGTAGCTACGTTGGTGCTGCGGCTCTGGCTGCGGGAAAACAGCTGCTCCATCTTTGCCACGGTGCCGCCCAGCATCCGGCGCAGGATGTACACCACCCGGCTGGTGACCGATACCATGGGCGCGGTGACCAGCGGCTCAAACTGCTGCTGGGTGGGCACGCGGCGGGTCTTGGTGCGGCCTGCCAGCGCCTGCCAGTAGTCTGCCAAGATCTGCGGGGCGTGGTGCAATGCGTAGGTGTTATCCCACTCCACTTCCATGGGACGGCGCACGAACACCGGGGCAGCCTCCCCTTTTGCGCGCAGCAGAGCCGCCATGCGGCGGCACTGGTCGTACTCGATGAGTTGACCGGTGAGTTCCTGCTTCATGCGCTCGCCCTCTTCGCTGCGGGGCAGCAGCAGAAAGCTTTTCATCTCCACCAGATGCGCCGCCATCTCAATGAAGGCGCTGGCGGTCTCGGGATCGGGGTCTGCCTGCTCCACGGTGCGGGTGTACTGGTCGATCAGCTGCAAAATGGGGATATTGTGCAGGTCCATCTTATGCTTGGCCACCAGCGCCAGCAATAATTCCAGCGGGCCATCAAAATCCTCCAGATGGAAAGTCAATTCCTCTGCCACTCAGATCACCGCCCCAAGGCTGCTGGCATAAACGGCGTAGGCGATCTTATCGATATACCCAGTGCCTGCGCCCAAAAGCGACCACACTACGTTATTCAGGTAGTAGAGCGGCGTATCCAGAAAGCCGCCCCAAACCGCTGCCAGCATGACGATCATGATATATTTTTCATACCGCATCAGGCCAAAGTAGATGCGCTGCGGCAGCACCACCAGTAGAATGCGGCTGCCGTCCAGCGGCGGCACCGGAATGAGGTTGAACACCGCAAGGCTCACGTTCATCAGCACCAGATACCGCAGGAACATGGCAATGTAAATGGTAGCATTATTGACCGGTGCCCAGTAGTACATCACCTTCCATGCCACCATGCCGAGGTAAGCCAGCACAAGGTTTGCCACAGGGCCTGCCAGTGCCGTAAGCGCCATACCCCACTTGGGATTTTTGAAGTTACGGGGGTTGGTGGACACAGGCTTTGCCCAGCCCACGCCTGCAAACACCATGCACAGTGTGCCAAGCAGGTCAAAGTGTGCAAAGGGATTCAGCGAAAGACGTCCCTCGCGTTTGGCGGTGGCATCGCCCAGCAGCCATGCTGCCAGCGCATGGCCAGCCTCATGGAACGGGATGGCTACCAGCGCCACCAGTGCGCGGATGATATAATAGGTTGCCTGTGCGGTCATGTAAATCTCCTGTCAAAACGAATTTCTTTTTTTATAATACTATTTTTTTGTGCCCTGCACAAGCCCCACTGCGCCGGGAATGCAAAAAGCTACAGAAAATTAAAAAAAAGACTTGCTTTTTCTTTGCATCTCTGGTAAAATAGTCAAGCTGATTATTTTGATTCCATACTTCACTGTAGGAGGTGCAATTACCATGGCTAAGTGTGAATGCTGCGGCAAGGGTGTTACCTTTGGTATCAAGGTCTCTCACTCTCATCGCCGTTCCAACCGTACCTGGAAGCCGAATGTCCGTCGTGTCAAGGCGGTCGTGGAGGGCTCTCCCAAGTATGTCTACGCATGCTCCCGTTGCCTGCGCGCTGGCAAAGTTACCCGCGCTGTCTAATTTGGTGTATGTGGCCGGTCACTTTGTCGAGTGGCCGGCTTTTTTATTTGCCGCAAGGAGAGGAACAAAATGTCTTTGCCTGTTGATCCCATCATGCTGCTGAGCGTGGTGAACCTGAAACTGCGGGATCAGTATAAGGATCTCGATGCGCTGTGCGAGGATCTGGAGGCCGACAAGGCCGGTCTGTGCGCAAAGCTGCACGCTGTGGGCTACGATTACGACCCGCAGCGCAACCAGTTTGTCTGATTATAGCTTCCAAATCCGGCATCGGTGCGCAACGACTGTGCCCGGGCCGGTGAATGATAAAATAAGGAGTGCTTGATTTATGATCCAGGGTACCTATTACAAAGAGTGGAGCACGGTTCTTGGCCGTGAGATGGAGTTTAAGGTGTACGGCCATGCCGGTGTGCCGGTGCTGGCACTGCCTGCCCGCGGCGGCCGTTTTTACGACTGGGAGAACAACGGAATGCCCGATGCCATTGCCCAGCTGCTGAACGAGGGCAAGGTGCAGCTGTTCTGCGCGGATGCCGTGGACGGCGAGGGCCTTTTGAACGGTGATCTGCCCCAGCGTCGCCGTGCCGAACTGCAGGAGAAGTATTTCGTTTACCTGACTGCAGAACTTGCTCCCCGCATTCTGACCCTGAACAACGCCAAAAAGGGCACCCGGATCTGGACTGCCGGTGTGGACTTGGGCGCTTACCATGCCGTCCACTGCCGTCTGCGCCGTCCCACCCTGTTTGCCGGTGCTGTAGGCATGGGCGGTATCTACGACCTGACCCGCTTCTGGGGCACTGACAGCGACGACATGGTACTGCGCTGCGCTCCCCTTGCCTATCTGCAGGAAAACGGCATCGCCAACAAGCCGGCGCTGGCCAAGGCTGAGGAGAACAGCCTGATCCTCTGTGCCGGTCAGGGCGCCTACGAGGGCGATGCACTGGATGACACGCAGGCACTGGCCGATCTGCTGAAGGATCAGGGAATGCCCGCACATCTGGAGATCTGGGGCGGTGACGTGTCCCACGACTGGTACTGGTGGGGCAAGATGTGGAGCCTGTTTGCACCGCGCATTCTGGAAGTAAAGTAAGCGTTTACAACGAGGGAAGGTCTGCGGACTTTCCCTCGTTTTCTTATGTGCAACGGTTTTGAATGGCCTCCGCGTGCGCTTTGGCCATATTTAGAGGAAGAACTATTTTATATTTCGCGTTTGTCGCGAGAAGGGATTCTCCCCTTTGTACCATATTTTGCGAAATTTTCTAAAAGCGACCTACGGTTGCGCCATACAATTTTCATTTCCTACTTGAATTGTCGGATATTGTGTGCTATACTGCTGTTGCAAGGAAATATACCCCATGGGGGTTTATGAAGGGAGCGATTCCGATATGGAAGAGACCAAAAAGCACTGTTGCTGCTGCGATGATGCGCCGGAAGCGGACGCTGCGGCAAATATCGCTGTCCCCTGCTGCTGCCGCCACAAGGAGCGCAGCCCGGAGGAATACAAGGCTCTGCTCAACCGGCTGAACCGCATTGAAGGGCAGGTGCGCGGCATCCGCGGGATGCTGGAGAAGGACGCCTACTGTGTGGACATTCTGGTACAGGTGGCCGCAGCCAATGCAGCGCTGAACAGCTTTTCCCGGGAATTGCTGGCACAGCACATCGGCAGCTGCGTGGCGGATGACCTGCGTGCCGGCAGCGATGAAAAGCTGGAGGAACTGCTCCGGCTACTGCCCAAGCTGATGAAATGACCGCCCGCCGGGCAGACTGACCACAAGGAGAAATAACAATGGAACAATTCAACGTTACCGGCATGAGCTGCGCGGCCTGCTCTGCCCGGGTAGAAAAGGCCGTAAAGAGCGTACCGGGCGTCACCGGCTGTTCGGTAAGCCTGCTGACCAACTCCATGGGCGTGGAGGGCACCGCTGAGGATGCCGCCATTATCCGCGCCGTGGAGCAGGCCGGTTACGGTGCAAGCCCCAAAAAAGCCGCCGCAGCGGCCAGCACCACCGCAGAACTGGACGCGCTGGCCGACCACGAAACACCCAAGCTGAAGCGGCGGCTCATAGCCTCGCTGGGCTTTTTGCTGGTGCTGATGTACTTTTCCATGGGGCACATGATGTGGGGCTGGCCGCTGCCCCGCTGGTTTGACGGCAACCACATCGCCATGGGGCTGGTGCAGCTGCTGCTGGCGGGCATTGTGATGGTGATCAACCAAAAGTTTTTCATCAACGGCTTCAAGGGGCTGGTGCACCGTTCCCCCAACATGGATACACTGGTGGCTATGGGCTCGATGGCAAGCTTTGTGTGGAGCACCTACGCCCTGTTTGCCATGACCGATGCGCAACTGCACGGCAACGAGGAACTAGTCATGCACTACATGATGGAGTTCTATTTTGAGTCTGCCGCCATGATTTTGACCCTTATCACCGTAGGCAAGATGCTGGAAGCGCGTTCCAAGGGCAAGACCACCGATGCGCTCAAGAGCCTGATGAAGCTTGCTCCCAAGACCGCTACCCTGCTGCGGGACGGCACCGAGGTGACCGTGCCCATTGAGCAGGTGCAGAAGGAGGACATCTTTGTGGTGCGCCCGGGCGAGAACATCCCGGTAGACGGCATTGTGCTGGAGGGCAGCAGTGCCGTGAATGAGAGTGCCCTGACTGGTGAGAGTATCCCGGTGGACAAAGCCGTGGGCGATAAGGTAAGCGCTGCCACCACCAACCAGTCCGGTTATTTGCAGTGCCGCGCTACCCGCGTGGGCGAGGACACTACGCTGGCGCAGATCATTCGCATGGTCAGCGATGCCGCCGCCACCAAAGCGCCTATTGCAAAAATCGCAGATACCGTATCCGGCTTTTTCGTGCCTGCGGTCATCAGTATTGCAGTGGTCACCACCCTTGTCTGGCTGCTGCTGGGGCAGGATGTCGGCTACGCGTTGGCGCGGGGCATCTCTGTGCTGGTCATCAGCTGCCCCTGTGCGCTGGGTCTGGCAACGCCGGTGGCTATTATGGTGGGCAATGGCTTAGGCGCGAAGAACGGCATCCTGTTCAAGACTGCTGCAGCGCTGGAGGAGGCCGGGCGCACCCGCATCGTGGCGCTGGACAAGACCGGCACCATTACCTGCGGTGAACCTACTGTCACCGACCTTCTGCCCGCTGCGGGCGTGACCGAGACCGAACTGCTCACGCTGGCAGCCGCGCTGGAGGGCCGCAGTGAGCACCCGCTGGCGCGGGCAGTGCTGGCCTATGCGGAGGAAAAGCAGCTGAAGCTGCCCTCTGTTACCGATTTTACCGCCCTGCCGGGCAACGGCCTTACTGCCAAGCGGGAGGGTAAGGAGATCTTTGGCGGCAACGCTGCTTTTATTAGCACAAAGGTCGCCATTCCTGCTGCGCTGCAAACTGAGGCTGCTGCGCTGGCTGCGCAGGGTAAAACGCCCCTCTTCTTTGGCGGCGCGGATCATTTGCTGGGTGTTATTGCGGTGGCTGATACCATCAAGGAGGACAGTCCGCAGGCCATCCGGGAGTTGCGGAATATGGGCATCCGTGTGGTGATGCTGACCGGCGACAACCAGCGCACCGCCGAGGCCATTGGCCGACAGGCCGGTGTGGACGAGGTGATCGCCGGGGTGCTGCCGGAGGGCAAGGAGGCCGTTATCCGGCAGCTGCAAAGCTACGGCAAGGTGGCTATGGTGGGCGATGGCATCAACGACGCCCCTGCCCTGACCCGCGCTGACACCGGTATTGCCATCGGCGCAGGCACGGACGTAGCCATTGATGCTGCGGACGTAGTGCTGATGAACTCCAAGCTTTCGGACGTGCCCGCCGCTATCCGGCTGAGCCGCGCTTCCCTGCGCAACATCCACGAAAACCTGTTTTGGGCCTTCATCTACAACATCATCGGCATCCCGCTGGCAGCCGGTGTGTTCATCCCCTTGGGGCTGACGCTGAACCCCATGTTCGGCGCAGCTGCCATGAGCCTTTCCAGCTTCTGCGTGGTGAGCAACGCTTTGCGGCTGAACCTGTTTGACCTGCACAGCGCAAAGCGTGACCACCCGCCCAAACACGTCCCTGCCCTGCCTGCTGCCCTTGTGCAGCCCGCAGCGGAGGAAGATACAATTCAAAAGGAGGAGACCACAATGAAAAAGACTCTGACCGTAGAAGGCATGATGTGCCCCCACTGTGAAGCCCGCGTCAAAAAGGCGCTGGAAGCCCTGCCGCAGGTGGACGAGGCTGTTGTCAGCCACGAAGCCGGTACTGCCATCGTCACCCTGAACGCAGAGGTAGACGATGAGGTGCTGAAAAAGGCCGTAGAGGCACAGGACTACCCTGTTACCGGCATCCAGTAAGATTCAGCCACCACAAAAGAGGCAGCTGCGCGAAATTCTGCGCAGCTGCCTTTTTTAGCGGGACGATTTTGAATGCGCGCCGCGTTCGCTTTGCGCATCTTCAGAGGAAAGATCATTTTATATTTGCAAGCGTGGAAAATCTGCGGATTTTCCACGCTTGCTTTTTCACGGGAGGTCGTTACCGGAAATGGCATTTTTTCAGATAACAGCCAAATGATCCGCCCACATCGAGAATTGTATTTATAGCCGATTTTTCTAGGCCACAAGCCAACTTTCGGACTTTATGTGGGCAAAAGCAAAAAGAGGTCAGAACTGAACAAATCAGCGAGTTTTGCCCACAGTTTGCCCACCAAACAAAAAATCTGTATAAAACGCTTACCGGAGGTTCTGCATCGCTTTTAAAGCCTGAAACGCAAAAAGCCCGCTGCAAGGCGGAATGTCCTTGCAGCGGGCAGCATAGATAACTGGGGAACCCTTATCAGACTTCAGTGTTGAAGTAGCGCTTCAGCAGGCCCTCGAAGCCACGGCCATGGCGGGCTTCATCCTTTGCCATCTCATGGACGGTGTCGTGGATGGCGTCCAGATTCAGCGCCTTAGCCTTCTTGGCCAGATCCATCTTGCCAGCGCAGGCACCGCACTCGGCCTCGGCACGCATCATCAGGTTCTTCTTGGTGCTGTCGGTCACGACCTCACCCAGCAGTTCTGCAAAGCGGGATGCGTGGTCAGCTTCCTCGTAAGCATAGCGCTTGTAGGCCTCAGCGATCTCGGGGTAACCCTCACGCTCTGCCACACGAGCCATAGCCAGATACATACCGACCTCGCTGCACTCGCCCTCAAAGTTTGCGCGCAGACCATCAACGATCTCCTGCGGCACACCCTCTGCCTTGCCGATGCCAACAACATGCTCAGTGACGTAGGTGTTACCGGTCTTCTCTACAAAAGCGGAAGCAGGAGCCTTGCAAACGGGGCACTGAGCGGGGATCTCACCCTCAGCGATATAACCACAAACGGTGCAAACGTATTTCTTCATAAGAATTTACCTCCATTCGATCTGTTAAAAACGATACAGGACGGAAACCACCCGCCTGTTGCTTCTATGCGGGGCAGTTGCACTGCCGGGTATAGAAAGAGCCATGGAAAAATGCTTTGTGCTTTGTGCACTTCCCTTTCCATGGCTCTATTATAGCGAATAATTCCTAGTTAGTCAAGTATATTTTTAAGAATTATTCCTATTTATCAAAATCTGGCAGAATGCCCAAATTCCCTTATGGAAAACTGGACGCATTACTGAGGATCAGACCTGCAGGTTGCCGCTGGTAGCAGCATCGGAACCGGCAGTAGCATCAAACTCATAGTCGTTGCCGGGCAGGATGGCGTTGAGCAGGATACCTGCAATAGCAGCAACAGCCAGACCGGACAGGTTGATGGTGACGCTGCCAACAGTAAAGCCAACGCCGCCCACAGAGTTGAAGCCCAGTGCGCAAACCAGAATGACGGCGGCAACGATCAGGTTGCGGCTGTTGGTGAAGTCCACACGGTTCTCCACCACATTGCGCACACCGATGGCAGAGATCATGCCGTACAGCACAAAGCTGATACCGCCGATGATGCCGGTGGGAATGGTGTTGATGACGGCCTCGAACTTGGGGCTGAAGCTCAGGATGATAGCCAGCACAGCGGCAATGCGGATGACCAGCGGGTCGTAGATCTTGCTCAGTGCCAGCACGCCGGTGTTCTCGCCGTAGGTGGTGTTGGCGGGGCCGCCCAGCAGACCGGCCATGGTGGTAGCCAGACCATCGCCCATCAGGGTGCGGTTCAGGCCGGGGTCATTGATATAGTTATGGCCGACGGTAGCGCTGATAGCAGCGATGTCGCCGACGTGCTCCATCATGGTAGCCAGTGCGATGGGAATGATGGTGAACAGTGCACTGATGAATTCCGGGCTGCCGTCAATGGCGAACAGACCCATAGCCTCCTTGTGCAGGGGGATGCCCAGCCATGCGGCCTCGGAGATCTTCTGGAAGTCCACTGCGCCGGTGACCAGTGCCACCGCGTAAGAGACCAGCACGCCGATGAGGATGGGCAGGATCTTGACCATGCCCTTGCCCCAGATGTTACACACGATGACAGTGCCCAGCGCCACGAAGGCCAGCAGCCAATTGGACTGGCAGTTGGTGATGGCAGAGGGAGCAAGGATCAGGCCGATGGAGATGATGATGGGGCCGGTGACTACCGGCGGGAAAAACTTCATGATGCGGCGAATGCCAAAGGTGGAGATCAGCAGGCTGGCCACCAGATAGACCAGACCGGAAAACGCAATGGCAGCGCAGGCATAGGGCAGCATCTTGGTGTTGGCAACGGTCAGGTTGCCATCGGCATCAGCCAGCATGGGAGCCACGATGGAGAAGCCGCCCAGATACGCAAAGGAAGAGCCGAGGAATGCCGGGACCTTTTTTTTGGTGATGAGGTGGAACAGCAGCGTGCCCAGACCGGCACACAGCAGAGTGGTGGAAACGCTCAGACCGGTGAGCAGCGGCACCAGAACCGTTGCACCGAACATGGCAAACATATGCTGCACACCCAGAATAAACATCCGGCCTGTGCCAAGCTTTTTGGCGTCGTATACGCCCTTGGAGTAATCGATTTTTTCGCTCATAGAAAACCTCCTGTACTGTTATTCCCAAAAAAAGAGGCATTGCCGTTGAAACAGCAGTGCCTCTGAATTTCAGGAACAAGACCTCCACACAAAAACGGGAAAGAAGCAGCCATGCAGTCGCTCACGCTTGAACATTGTGCCCCTCCCCTTCTTTTTGTGTTCTTTCCAACAACCGGAACCGCTCCGGCAAGGCAGCAGCAGCGCCGCGGCCTTTTTTATAAGTATAGCAGATTTTGGGCTTTCCAGCAAGATGTTGACAGCTTTTTCTTGCCTGTTACGCCGCGCCGTAGGCTGCGGGGGTTGCGCTTTGGAGCGGAATCGCCTATAATAGAGCCTGTTATTATTTCCTACTATCATAATGTGTTGATATTACAGGAGGCTCTATGCTCTATCTGGATTACTCTGCCAACACCCCTGTGGACGAGGCGGTGCTGCAATGCTTCTGCGAAGCCGAGCGGCGCTACCCGGGCAACGCCAACGCCCACCATCAGGCAGGCGTTGCCGCAAAGGCTGCTATAAACGAGGCGACCTGCAGCATTGCCCGCTGTCTGGGCGCACCGCCTGCGGGCATCATCTATACCTCCGGTGCAAGCGAAGCCAACAACCTTGCCGTAAAGGGACTGGCAGCGCTGGGAGGTGCGGCAGGCAGGCACATCCTCTCTACCCCGCTGGAGCATTCGTCCGTCAGCGGCAGTCTGGAGGCGCTGCAAAAGCAGGGGTACGAGGTGGAGTTGCTGGATATCCTGCCGGACGGCACGGTGGACCTTGCAGACCTGAAAAAGCGGCTGCGCCCTGACACCGTGTTGGTGGCTGTGACCGCCGTGGACAGCGAGTTGGGTGTCGTGCAGCCCATTGCAGAAATCGCAGAGTATTTAAAGGCGTATCCCAACTGCCATTTTCATGTGGATGCCACGCAGGCAGTGGGAAAAATTCCCGTCCAGTTTGAGGGCATAGACACCATAAGCCTGACCGCTCATAAGTTTTATGGGCTGAACGGCATCGGTGTACTGGTGAAACGGCTGGGGCTGGCACTACCGCCCCTCATCCACGGCGGTGAAAGTACCACTTCCTACCGCAGCGGCACGCCCACCGTAGCGCTTGCCTGCTCGCTGGCGCTGGCCTTGGAAAAGGCTACTGCGGAGCTGCCCGCCCGCGCCGCAACTGCACGCAGCCTGAACGACCGGCTGCGTGCAGAACTGACCCGCTATCCAAAGGTGCGTATCAACAGCCCTGCAAACGCTGTGCCGCATATCCTGAACCTGAGCGTGCAGGGCGTAAAGGGCACTGTGTTCCAGCGGGAGTTGGACGCACGCGGGGTATGCGTCTCAGTCAAATCCGCCTGTTCGTCCGATGGGTTGCCTTCCCGCGCAGTGCTTGCGGTCAGTCAAGACCGGCGCAACGCCCTTTCCTCTTGGCGCATCAGCCTGAGTCACCTTACCACAGAGGAGGAAGTGACCGCCTTTCTGCACGCCTTTGCAGACTGCTACAGCACTCTGACCCGGTAAAAGAGCAGCCAAACAGAAACACCTGCAGCTGCTATAAACAAACAAAAAGACCTTCCCGCTCTCCGGAACGGGAAGGTCTTTATAATTGCTAGTCAGCCTTGGAACTTACGTTCAAGGACAAAATCACTCAATGATCTTGCCAACAACGCCGGAACCAACGGTACGGCCACCCTCACGGATAGCGAAACGCAGGCCCTCTTCCATAGCAACGGGGGTCAGCAGCTCAACGTGCATCATGACGTTATCGCCGGGCATGCACATCTCGGTGCCTTCGGGCAGGGTGATGATGCCGGTCACGTCAGTGGTACGGAAGTAGAACTGAGGACGATAGTTGGAGAAGAAGGGAGTGTGACGGCCGCCTTCGTCCTTGGTCAGGACGTAGACCTGAGCCTCAAAGACGTTGTGGGGGTGCACAGAACCGGGCTTAGCCAGAACCTGGCCACGCTCGATCTGGCTACGATCAACACCACGCAGCAGAGCGCCGATGTTATCGCCAGCCTCAGCGAAGTCCAGAGACTTACGGAACATCTCCAGACCGGTGATGGTGGTGTTCAGACGGTCGGGCTTAATGCCGACGATCTCCATAGCGTCGCCAACCTTGGCAACACCACGCTCAACACGACCGGTAGCAACGGTACCACGGCCAGAAATGGTCATGACATCCTCGATGGGCATCAGGAAGGGCTTGTCCTCCTCACGATCCGGGTTGGGGATGTAGGTGTCAACAGCGTCCATCAGCTCCTTGATGCACTCGTAAGCAGGATCAGAAGGATCGTTGGGAGCCTCCAGAGCCTTCAGAGCAGAACCACGGATGATCGGGGTATCGTCACCGGGGAAGTCATACTCGCTCAGCAGCTCGCGGATCTCCATCTCGACCAGATCCAGCAGCTCTTCGTCGTCGACCATATCGCACTTGTTCATGAACACAACGATATAGGGCACGCCGACCTGACGAGCCAGCAGGATGTGCTCACGGGTCTGGGGCATGGGACCATCGGTAGCAGCAACGACCAGGATAGCGCCGTCCATCTGAGCAGCACCAGTGATCATGTTCTTGACGTAGTCAGCATGGCCCGGGCAGTCAACGTGAGCATAGTGACGAGCGTCGGTCTGATACTCAACGTGAGCGGAGTTGATCGTGATACCACGAGCACGCTCCTCAGGAGCCTTATCGATGTTGGCGTAGTCCATGAAGTCTGCGTCACCCTTCAGAGCCAGGTACTTGGTGATAGCAGCGGTCAGAGTGGTCTTGCCGTGGTCAACGTGACCGATGGTGCCGATGTTAACATGCGGCTTAGAACGGTCGAACTTTGCCTTTTCAGCCATTGGAATATCCTCCCTTAATTTAGGTTTTGATATTGGTTACAACAACCCTGCAATATGCAGACATTGCACTGCAAGGCTATTCTACTAAATTTGCCCTGTAAAATCAAGTGCTTTTACAGGAAATTTTGCCGGAGTTACACTACCCCGGCAAAATTCATATGCTTTACAGCGCTTAGCCCTTGGTACGGCCAGCAATGATCTGGTCAGCAATGTTCTTGGGGACCGGCTCGTAGTGAGAGGGCTCCATAACATACTGGCCACGACCCTGAGTCTTGGAACGCAGGTCGGTAGCGTAGCCGAACATCTGAGCCAGAGGCACAAATGCGTTGACACGCTGGGTACCGGCCATAGCCTCCATGCCCTGGATCTGACCACGGCGGGCGTTCAGGTCGCCGATAACATCGCCCAGATACTCATCGGGAACGATAACAGCAACCTTCATGATGGGCTCGGTGATGATGGGATCAGCCTTGCGCATAGCATCCTTGAATGCCATAGAACCAGCGATGGAGAAGGCCATTTCAGAGGAGTCGACCTCATGATAAGAACCATCCCACAGGGTGACCTTGACATCAACAACAGGATAGCCAGCCAGAACGCCGGACTTCATAGCACCCTGGATACCGTTGTCGATAGCCGGGATGTATTCCTTCGGGATCGCGCCGCCAACGATGGCGTTGACGAACTCGTAACCCTTACCGGGCTCGTTGGGCTCAATCTTGATCTTAACGTGACCGTACTGGCCCTTACCACCGGACTGACGTGCGTACTTGGTCTCCTGGTTGGCCTCCTTGCGGATGGTCTCACGGTAAGCAACCTGGGGTGCACCCACGTTAGCCTCAACCTTGAACTCACGCAGCAGACGGTCAACGATGATTTCCAGATGCAGCTCGCCCATACCAGCAATGATGGTCTGGCCGGTCTCTTCATCGGTGTAGGTCTTGAAGGTCGGGTCCTCTTCGGCCAGCTTTGCCAGCGCGATGCCCATCTTCTCGTTACCAGCCTTGGTCTTAGGCTCGATAGCAACGCGAATAACGGGCTCGGGGAACTTCATGGACTCCAGAATGATGGGATGATTCTCATCACACAGAGTATCACCAGTGGTGGTGTTCTTCAGACCGACAACAGCAGCGATATCACCTGCATAGCAGCAGTCGATATCCTTGCGGTGGTTGGAGTGCATCTGCAGGATGCGACCCATACGCTCCTTGTTGTCCTTCACGGAGTTGTAAACAGTAGTACCTGCCTCAACCTTACCGGAGTACACACGGAAGTATGCCAGCTTACCAACGAACGGATCGGTAGCAATCTTGAAGGCCAAAGCTGCGAAGGGAGCGTCGTCGGAAGACGGACGGGTCTCCTGCTCTTCGGTCTCAGGATTCACACCCTTGATGTCCTCAACATCGGTAGGAGCGGGCATATAGTCAACGATAGCGTCCAGCAGCTTCTGCACACCGCGGTTCTTGTAGGAAGAGCCGCAGACAACGGGAACCAGAGTATTTGCAATGGTTTCCTTGCGGATAGCCTTCTTCAGTTCCTCGCGGGTGATCTCCTCGCCCTCAAGGTACTTCTCCATCAACTCTTCGTCGTTCTCGGCAACAGCCTCGACCAGAATGTTACGGTACTCTTCAGCCTGCTCGACCATATCCTCAGGGATGGGCTCGGTACGCATATCGTTGCCCATGTCGTCGTAGTAGACCTCAGCGTTCATATCGACCAGATCAACGATACCACGGAAGGTATCTTCCTGACCGATAGGCAGCTGGATGGCCACGCCGTTGGCGTGCAGACGATCATGCAGCATCTTGATGCAGCGGAAGAAGTCAGCACCCATGGTGTCCATCTTGTTGACGTACACCATACGGGGGACTTTGTATTCATCAGCCTGACGCCAAACGGTCTCAGACTGAGGCTCGACACCACCCTTTGCGGCCAGAACGGTCACAGAACCGTCCAGAACACGCAGAGAACGCTGAACCTCAACAGTGAAGTCAACGTGGCCCGGAGTGTCGATAATGTTGATGCGGTGACGATTCTTCTTGAACGCGACCGGATCCTTCTGGGTCTCGGAGTGAGACCAGTAGCAGGTGGTAGCAGCGGAAGTGATGGTGATACCACGCTCCTGCTCCTGAACCATCCAGTCCATCGTGGCGCCGCCATCGTGGACCTCACCGATCTTATGGTTGATACCGGTGTAGTACAGGATACGCTCGGTAGTGGTCGTCTTGCCGGCATCGATATGAGCCATAATGCCGATATTTCTCGTCATCTGAAGAGAAACTTCTCTGGGTGTAGCCATGAAATTAACCTCCTACAGAACAGATCAATAACGGAAATGAGCGAAAGCCTTGTTAGCTTCTGCCATCTTGTGAGTGTCCTCACGCTTCTTCACGGCGTTACCAGTGTTGTTGGCAGCATCCATGATCTCAGCAGCCAGACGCTGTGCCATGGTCTTCTCACCACGGGTGCGGCTGTAGGCAGTCAGCCAGCGCAGACCCAGAGTCTCGCGGCGAGCGGGGCTGACCTCCAGGGGAACCTGGTAGTTAGCGCCACCAACACGGCGGGTCTTGCACTCGAGGCTGGGCATGATGTTCTCCATCGCCTTCTCGAAAGTCTCCAGAGGATCGTTGCCAGTCTTTTCCTGAATCATGGAGAAAGCTTCGTAAACGATCTTCTGAGCGACGCCCTTCTTGCCATCCAGCATGACGCTGTTGACCAGGCGGGTGACCATCTTGGAATTGTAAATAGGATCAGCTAAGACATCGCGCTTAGCAATGTTACCTCTTCTAGGCATCTTTCTTCCCTCCTTCACAGAATGATATCATCGGTACTCGAAAGTAATAAAACTCCCGTTGTGTCACAAAGAGCTGACCTTACATAAACCGTTACCCTCCGCTTTTAAGCGGACTTGTTATTTATATAAAGGAAAGCCGTTTATGGCGGTTGTCCTCAATTACTTCTTTGCAGCACCGGCCTTAGGACGCTTTGCGCCGTACTTGGAGCGGGCCTGATTACGGCCTGCCACACCCTGAGTATCCAGGGTACCACGGATGATGTGGTAACGCACACCGGGCAGGTCCTTAACACGGCCGCCACGGATCAGCACGACGGAGTGCTCCTGCAGGTTATGGCCGATACCGGGAATGTAAGAGGTGACCTCGATACCATTCGTGAGGCGGACACGAGCAACCTTACGCAGAGCAGAGTTAGGCTTCTTGGGGGTCATGGTACGAACTGCAGTGCAGACACCACGCTTCTGGGGGCTGCTCAGATCAGAGTACTGCTTCTTCTGAGAGTTATAAGTCTTCTGCAGAGCGGGAGCGGTGCTCTTGGTAGTCAGGACCTCACGGCCTTTGCGTACAAGCTGGTTAAAAGTAGGCATTTTGTTTCTCCTTTCTTAATGATGAACATCGGAAGTGTTTTCCGACTTTTTAGCCGCACTATCCCCATGAGGGACGCGCAACAGTTATATAATACCCGCTTTGCAGCCGGATGTCAACAGTTTTTGCAAATTTTTTTGTATTTATTCCAGATTTTTTCTTTCGGGCAGTTTTGGGCAGAAAAAGTGCCTTTTCCCTCCCCTGCTGCGCTGCTTCTGGCACGCAAAAACCGCCCCGCAGGCTTTCGCCCACGGAGCGGTTTTGTTTAACTGATCAGATCCTGACGGACGCTGCGCTTACTGTGCGGAGGCAGCCAGTTCAGCTGCGATCTCGGCGTCGCGCTCAGCCTCACGGTTCTTCAGATCCTCACGCACCTCCGGCAGACCGGTACCGGCGGGGATCAGCTTACCAATGATGACGTTCTCCTTCAGACCGGACAGCGGGTCGACCTTGCCCTTGATGGCAGCCTCGGTCAGCACGCGGGTGGTCTCCTGGAAGGAAGCAGCGGACAGGAAGGAGTCGTTGGCCAGAGCAGCCTTGGTGATGCCCAGCAGCACCTGCTGGTACTCCACCAGCTTCAGGCCCTCTTCGCCTGCATCAATGCGCTTCTGCAGTTCGGCATTGATGTTCTCCACCTCCAGACGGCTTGCCAGAGCACCGCCGATCAGGTTGGAGGAGCCGGAGTCGGTCACACGCACCTTGCGGCACATCTGACGGACGATGACCTCGATATGCTTATCGTTGATCTCAACGCCCTGCAGACGGTAGACCTTCTGGACCTCGTTGATCAGGTAGTTCTGCACGTCCTCCAGACCCTTGATGGCCAGAATATCCTGCGGGTACAGCACGCCCTCGCGGGTGATGATGTCGCCCTTCTCCACACGGTCGCCGGGCATCACGCGGGAATGCTGGGTGAACGGGATGGAGTAGCTCTTGACTTCCTCTGCGCCGTTCTCGTCCTTGCCGGTGACCTTGATGACCACGTTCTTCTTGGTGTCATCCTGAGAGACCACACCGGAGATCTCGCTCATGATGGCCATGCTCTTGGGACGGCGGCTCTCGAACAGTTCCTCAACACGGGGCAGACCCTGTGTAATATCCTCGGCAGATGCGATACCGCCGGTATGGAAGGTACGCATGGTCAGCTGAGTACCGGGCTCGCCGATGGACTCTGCGGCGATAACACCGACAGACTCGCCCAGACGAACCGGCTCGCCGTTGGCCATATCGGAGCCGTAGCAGCGTGCGCAGACACCGGTCTTTGCACGGCAGGTCAGCAGGCTGCGGATCTTCAGGCGGGTAATACCGGCTGCCTCGATCTCGTTGGCATCGTACAGGTCGATCATTTTGCCCTCGGGCACGATGACCTTGCCGGTGATGGGGTTGACCACATCGCCCACGGCAAAACGGCCGATCAGACGCTCGCGGAAGCTTTCGATCTTCTCCTTGCCCTCGTGGATCTCAGAGACCCACAGGCCATCGGTAGTGCCGCAGTCGATCTCGCGGACGATGACGTCCTGAGAAACATCGACCATGCGGCGGGTCAGGTAACCGGAGTCGGCGGTACGCAGAGCAGTATCGGCCAGACCCTTACGAGCACCACGGGCAGAAACGAAATATTCCAGAATGTTCAGGCCTTCGCGGTAGTTTGCACGAATGGGCATCTCGATGGTGTGGCCGGCGGTGTTTGCCAGCAGGCCGCGCATACCGGCCAGCTGCTTGATCTGGTTCATAGAACCACGAGCACCGGAATCTGCCATCATATAGATCTCGTTGTCCTTGGGCAGGTTGTCTGCCAGAGCCTTAGAGACCTTATCGGTGGTCTTCTGCCAGATATCGATGGTCTTGTTGTAACGCTCGTTATCCGAGATCAGACCACGGTTGAACAGCTTGCCGACCTTGGCGATCTCCTTATCGGCTTCGGCGATCAGTTCCTGCTTCTGGGGCGGGATCACAGCGTCGCACACAGCCACGGAGATAGCAGACAGGGTGGAGTACTTGTAGCCCTGTGCCTTGATGGCATCCAGCATCTTTGCACACTTGCGGCTGCCGTTGCGGGTCATGCAGCGGGAGATGATCTCAGGCAGGGTCTTTTTGGTCACGCGGAAGCTGACCTCGTACTCCAGCCAGTGCTCAGGGTCGGTACGATCCACATAGCCCAGATTCTGGGGGATGGGATTGTTGAAGATGATGCGGCCGGCGGTGGCATCCACCAGACCGGTGCGCTCCACGCCGTCAATGGTCATGGTGCGGCGCACCTTGATGGGTGCGTGCAGGGTGATGACGTGCTCGGCGTAAGCCATCAGAACCTCGTTCTCATCACGGAACACCTTGCCTGCGCCCTCGTCGTTCTCGCGGACGGTGGTCAGGTAGTAGCTGCCCAGGATCATATCCTGCGTGGGCACGGTAACAGGTGCGCCGTCAGAGGGCTTCAGCAGGTTGCCGGAAGCCAGCATCAGCATCTTGGCCTCACGGCAGGCATCCTCGCTCAGGGGCAGATGGACTGCCATCTGGTCGCCATCGAAGTCGGCGTTGAATGCGGTACAGGCCAGCGGGTGCAGCTTGACTGCACGGCCTTCCACCAGCACGGGGTTAAAGGCCTGAATGCCCAGACGGTGCAGGGTAGGTGCACGGTTCAGCAGCACGGGGTGGCCCTTGATGACGGTCTCGAGGCTGTCCCAGACTTCGGGCTTTGCGCGCTCGACCATCTTGCGGGCGGACTTGATGTTGTTGGCAATGCCCTTCTCCACCAGATCCTTCATGACAAAGGGCTTGAACAGCTCCAGAGCCATCTCCTTGGGCAGACCGCACTGATCCATCTTCAGCTCAGGGCCGACGACGATAACGGAACGGCCGGAGTAGTCAACACGCTTGCCCAGCAGGTTCTGACGGAAGCGGCCCTGCTTGCCCTTCAGCAGATCGGAAAGGCTCTTCAGTGCGCGGTTGTTGGGGCCGGTGACGGGACGGCCGCGGCGGCCGTTGTCGATGAGGCTGTCAACTGCTTCCTGCAGCATACGCTTCTCGTTGCGCACGATGATGTCAGGAGCGCCCAGCTCCAGCAGACGGCGCAGACGGTTGTTGCGGTTGATGACGCGGCGGTACAGGTCATTCAGGTCGGAGGTGGCAAAGCGGCCGCCGTCCAGCTGGACCATGGGGCGCAGGTCAGGCGGCAGCACAGGCAGCACATCCATGATCATCCACTCGGGACGGTTGCCGGAGATGCGGAAGGCCTCCACGACCTCCAGACGCTTGAGGATGCGCACGCGCTTCTGGCCGGAGGACTTTTCCACCTCGGCAGTCAGTTCAGCGCTCAACTGATCCAGATCGATCTCCTTCAGCAGGGTCTGGACAGCCTCGGCGCCCATGGCAGCCTCGAACTCGTCGCCGTAGCGCTCGCACATTTCGCGGTATTCCTTCTCGGTCAGCAGCTGCTTTTTATCCAGCGGGGTCAGACCGGGATCGGTGACGATATAGCTTGCAAAGTACAGCACCTTTTCCAGCAGACGGGGGCTGATGTCCAGCATCAGGCCGATGCGGCTGGGGATGCCCTTGAAGTACCAGATGTGGCTCACAGGAGCGGCCAGTTCGATGTGGCCCATACGCTCACGGCGAACCTTGGCCTTGGTGACCTCGACGCCGCAGCGATCACACACCTTGCCCTTGTAACGGATGCGCTTGTACTTACCGCAGTGGCACTCCCAGTCCTTGGTAGGTCCAAAAATGCGCTCGCAGTACAGGCCGTCACGCTCCGGCTTCAGGGTGCGGTAGTTGATGGTTTCGGGCTTTTTGACCTCGCCGTAGCTCCAAGCGCGGATCTGCTCCGGGGAGGCAAGGCCGATTTTAATGGAATCGAAAACGTTGTTTTCCATGAAACGAACCCTTTCTTAATCTCTAGTTGTTTCGATGATACAGGCGGCTTTTCTGTTATAGGATCACAGGCGCTTCTCCCCTGCCGCAGCACGCGGCCAAGGGGAGGAAGGCTGTGTTGTGTATCCAGATCAGAAATCTACTTCGTCAGAAGCAGCCGGAGCCTCGGCACCGGAGTTATCGTCCTCCAGCACAGAAGGATCATCGAAACCTGCATCGGCGTCCTTGATGTTGTAATCAGTCAGTTCGCTCTCCTGCACCACAGTCTCAGTGCCGGCAACATCACGCATATCAAAGCCGGTCTCTTCGTCATCGAAGTTCTGGCGCATATCGATCTCGTTGCCGTCCTTATCCTGCACGATCACGTCCATACCCAGAGACTGCAGTTCCTTCAGCATAACGCGGAAGGACTCGGGGATGCCGGGCTGCGGGATGGGCTCGCCCTTGACGATGGCCTCGTAGGTCTTGACACGGCCCTCCACGTCATCGGACTTGACAGTCAGGATCTCCTGCAGGGTGTAAGCAGCACCGTAAGCCTCCAGTGCCCAGACCTCCATCTCGCCGAAACGCTGACCGCCGAACTGAGCCTTACCGCCCAGAGGCTGCTGAGTGACCAGAGAGTAGGGGCCGGTGGAACGGGCGTGGATCTTATCATCGACCAGATGATGCAGCTTGAGGTAGTACATATAACCAACGGTAACGCGGTTATCGAACTTTTCACCGGTACGGCCGTCGTAAACGGTGGTCTTGCCATCACGATCCAGCTCGATCTTGGAGAAGTCGATGATGTGGCCCTTCTCGCCCATGATCTTGGGGAGCTTAGTGGGATATGCGGGAGCATTCTCGCCGTGCCACATCTCGCGGGCGGTATCAAAGGTATCGCCGATATCGTTCTCACGGGCAGAGTCAAAGACGGGGGTCATGACCTTGATGCCACAGGCCTTGGCAGCATAGCCGAGGTTGACCTCCAGCACCTGACCGATGTTCATACGGGAAGGCACGCCCAGCGGGTTCAGCACGATGTCCAGCGGAGTGCCGTCGGGCAGGTAGGGCATATCCTCCTGCGGCAGGATGCGGGAAACAACACCCTTGTTACCGTGACGGCCTGCCATCTTATCGCCGACGCTGATCTTACGCTTCTGGGCGATATAGCAGCGGACGACCTCGCGCACACCGGGCTGCAGTTCATCACTGTTCTCCGGGGTAAAGACCTTGACATCCACAATGATGCCGTATGCGCCGTGGGGCACACGCAGAGAGGTGTCGCGCACCTCGCGGGCCTTCTCGCCGAAGATGGCGCGCAGCAGGCGCTCCTCAGCGGTCAGTTCGGTCTCGCCCTTCGGGGTGACCTTACCGACCAGAATATCACCGCTCTTGACCTCGGCGCCGATGCGGATGATGCCGCGCTCGTCCAGATCCTTCAGGGCATCCTCAGAAACGTTGGGGATGTCGCGGGTGATTTCTTCGGGTCCCAGCTTGGTATCGCGGCTCTCGGTCTCGTATTCCTCGATGTGAATGGAGGTGTACACGTCCTCGCGCACGATCTTCTCGTTCAGCAGAACAGCGTCCTCGTAGTTGTAACCCTCCCAGGTCATGAAGCCGATCAGGGCGTTCTTGCCCAGAGAGATCTCGCCGTTGCGCATTGCGGGGCCATCGGCCAGCACCTGACCGGCGGTGACGGTCTCGCCCACTTCCACGATGGGGCGCTGGTTGATGCAGGTGCCTGCGTTGGAGCGGGCAAACTTGATCAGAGAATAATCCTCCAGAGCGCCCTGCTCGTTGCGCACCACAACATGGTCGGCATCGACCTTTTCCACAACGCCGTTGCTCTTGGCCAGCACAGCAGTGCCGGAGTCGGTAGCAGCCTTGTACTCCATACCGGTAGCAACAATGGGCTGCTGGGTGACCATCAGAGGCACTGCCTGACGCTGCATGTTAGAGCCCATCAGTGCACGGTTACAGTCATCGTTCTCCAGGAAGGGGATGCAGGCGGTAGCAACAGAGACCATCATGCGCGGAGAAACGTCCATGTAATCGACCTTCTCTGCGTCGATTTCCAGGATCTCGTCGCGGCGGCGGGCAGACACACGGGGACGGATGAAGTGCTTGCCTTCGTCCAGCGGCTCGTTGGCCTGTGCCACAACGTACTCGTCCTCCACATCGGCGGTCATATACTCCACCTCGTCGGTGACGACCTGCTCGATGAGGTTGTTGTTCTCGTCGTAGACCTTCTTGACCTTACGGTAGGGAGCCTCCACGAAGCCGTACTCGTTGATCTTGGCGTAGGATGCCAGATAGGAGATCAGACCGATGTTGGGGCCTTCAGGGGTCTCAATGGGGCACATACGGCCGTAGTGGCTGTAGTGAACGTCGCGGACTTCGAAGCCTGCGCGGTCACGGCTCAGACCGCCGGGGCCCAGAGCAGACAGACGGCGCTTGTGGGTCAGCTCAGCCAGAGGGTTATTCTGGTCCATGAACTGAGACAGCGGAGAGGAGCCGAAGAACTCCTTGATGGCTGCCACCACAGGACGGATGTTGATCAGTGCCTGCGGAGTGATGACGCTCTGATCCTGACTCTGCAGGGTCATGCGCTCACGGATGACGCGCTCCATACGGGAGAAGCCGATGCGGAACTGGTTCTGCAGCAGTTCGCCCACGCTGCGGATACGGCGGTTGCCCAGATGGTCGATATCATCGGTGGTGCCGATGCCGTAGCCCAGACCGTTCAGGTAGTTGATGGAGGACAGGATATCGTCGATGGTGACGGTACGGCCGATGAGCAGGTCGTGATCCTTCTTCAGGCTCTCCATGACCTCCTCGGCGCTGGAAGCGTTATCAAGGATCTTGCGCAGTTCCTTGAGGCAGCAGCGCTCGTTGATGCCGCACTCCTTGACATCCACGCCCTTGAATGCGGGGTAGTAGCTGTCGATGATGGCCTGTGCGTCCACGCAGCCGTTGGTGATGACCTTGACCTTGTGGGGCTGATCCTTCATGGGATCATCGATCTTCAGCACGACAAGATCCACGCCGGCAGCATCGATCCGCTCGGCCAGCTTGCGGTCGATCTTCTGGTCGGCCTCGACAAGGATCTCGCCGGTAAAGGGATCCACCACGTTCTCTGCAGCCACATGGCTCATGATGCGGCGTGCCAGAGACAGCTTCTTGTTCATCTTATAGCGGCCAAAACGGGACAGGTCGTACCGGCGCGGATCGAAGAACAGCATATCGATCTGGCTGGTAGCGGACTCCACCGTGGGAGGCTCGCCGGGGCGCAGCTTGCGGTAGACCTCCAGCAGGCCCTCCTCGCGGTTCTTGGTGGTATCCTTTTCCAGCGTGGCCAGAATGCGCTCGTCCTCGCCGAAGTAGTTCAGGATATCCTCGTTAGAGGACAGACCCAGTGCACGGCACAACACAGTGACGGGCAGCTTACGGTTCTTATCGATACGGACATAGAACACGTTGGCGGCATCGGTCTCGTACTCCAGCCATGCACCGCGGTTGGGGTTCATGGTGGCACTATACAGGTCGTTACCGACCTTATCCTTGGCATGGCCGTAGAACACACCGGGAGAGCGGACCAGCTGGCTGACGATCGCGCGCTCGGCACCGTTGATGACAAAGGTGCCTGCGTCGGTCATCAGGGGGAAATCGCCCATGAAGATTTCCTGATCCTTCACCTCGCCGGTCTCCTTGTTCAGCAGACGGGCGGTGACGCGCAGGGGGGCTGCATAGGTAACGTCGCGCTCCTTGCACTCCTTGATGCTGTACTTCGGCTCCTTATCCAGCCGGAAGTCCACAAAACTCAGTGCCAGATTGCCGGTGTAGTCCTCAATGGTGCCGATATCGTGGAAGACCTCCTTCAGGCCTTCGTCCAGAAACCACTGATACGAGTTCTTCTGCACCTCGATCAGGTTCGGCATACTGATGACTTCGTCGATGTGGGAGAAGCTCATGCGCTCGGTTTTGCCGAGCTTTACGGGCTTGACTTTCATCATAAAATCAACCACTCCTTACTTTTATATTCTACGGGATGTCGTATACGCGGGTCAAATTTGAGCAGACACACATAATTCGACCCGCGCCCTGCGGAACGTTCCGGCGTTTTGCACAAACTTTTCGGGATGACCCCTCAAGCAGCTGCCATCGCAGTTCCTTTTTTGACGCACTAGTCCATTATGTGATACTAATGCAGTATACACCCGAAAACCCCTGTTGTCAAGCCATTTTTCAGTTTTTTGCCGAAATAAATTTAATTTTCGCTTCATTTTCGAACGCCCGGAAGCGTGTAGTCGTTCGTTTGCCAAGTACTTGATTTTTTTATTTTGCACGTTCCTGTTCATAACACCCTTGTGCAATTTGTCTATCTTTGCTCTTGCGCCCGGAAGTGTTACTTTTGCATTTCTCTGCTGCAAAAAAGGCCGCCGCACAGAATGCCGTGCAGCGGCCTTATCCTATTATATGGAATGCTCACTCATCCAGATAATCCCGCAGCAGCTTTGCGCGGCTGGGGTGGCGCAGCTTGCGCAGCGCCTTTGCTTCGATCTGCCGCACCCGCTCCCGGGTCACGTTGAACTCCTTGCCCAGTTCTTCCAGCGTGCGGGCACGGCCGTCCTCCAGACCAAAGCGCAGGGTGATGACCCGCTCCTCCCGGGGCGTCAGGCTTTTAAGGACGTGCAGCAGCTCCCGCCGCAGCAGCTGACGCCCGGCTTCATCCACCGGGACGCCGGCGTCCTCGTCCTGAATAAAGTCCTCCAGATGGGCATCCTCTTCCTCCCCTACCGGCGTTTCCAGACTGATGGGCTCCTGCGACAGTTGCAGCAGTTCCCGTACCTTGTCCGGCTCCATATCCAGTGCGGCAGCGATCTCCTCTACGGTGGGCTCCCGTCCATTTTTGTGCAGCAGGTCGCCTGCCGTTTTCTTGACCCTGTTGATGCTCTCCACCAGATGCACTGGGATGCGGATGGTGCGTCCCTGATCCGCAATGGCGCGGGTGATGGACTGACGGATCCACCACGTTGCGTAGGTGGAAAACTTGAAGCCCCGCTCCGGCTCAAATTTTTCCGCCGCCTTCATCAGGCCAAGGTTGCCTTCCTGAATGAGATCCAGAAAAGGCAGTCCCCGCCCGGCGTAGCGCTTGGCGACCGACACCACCAGCCGCAGGTTCGCTTCGCTCAGGGAGCGGCGCGCCTCTGCATCCCCTGCCCGGGCAGCCTTTGCCAATGCCATCTCCTGTCCGGCGGTCAGCAGCGGCACCCGGCCGATCTCCTTTAGATAGGTCTTGACCGGGTCATCCAGCGCCACGCCCTCTGAGGACAGTTCATTCTCCAGCCTGCCGATCTGGGCATCGTCCAGCACAGGCAGTTCGGCAGGTTCCTCTGCCAGATGGACGCCGCGCTGCTCCAGTGCAGCGTAGAGTTCATCCAACTGAGCAACATCGAAATCCGTTTCCTCCATGGCGCGGCTGATCTGCTCCGGGGTCAGGGTGTGACGGTGAGCCTTTGCGGCAAGGCTGCGGGCAAGTTCTTCCGTTTGCGACAATTTCTGCATGATTCCTGCTCCTTTTCTCTCCAGCTCCAGCCGGAGGGAAAACAGGGATCAGTCTTGTTCGGGCAGCGTTCCCTGCTTTTTTTCGCGCATCGACTGAAGATACTGTGTGATCTCATCGCCGGACATTGCAGCAGCTTTGCTTGCAACCGGCATTCCCCGGGCGATCCTGTCCAGATACAGACGGATATCGTCCGGGGTGCAGTTCACATCGCTGTATTGTGCCGCAAGCCGGCTCAGTTCATTCAATGCTTCTTCGCTTGCAAATGCCCGCAGTGCCGTCAGGCTGAGTTCCACGCCCTCCCGGCTGCAATTGAGCATTGCTTCATATAGTTCCTTCTGCTGCGGCTGGATGAATTGCTCTGCCGTCAGCTGCTGTTTTGCCAGTTCCAGATAGCGGGGCTCCCGAAGGATGGCTGCCAGCAGCCGCTGCTGAGCGCTGGCGATGCCCAGCGCCTGACTGCCGCCTGCGCTGTACGGCACCTTGATCTGATCCATCTCACCGGAGCGCAGCAGTTCGCGGTTTTTCTCCCGGCGGTATTTGCCGCCCGCCCGCTTTGCTGCAGTGCCCAGCTGCGCCAGAATGGCGGTTTTGGAGATGTTGGTCTCCTCGGCCAGCCGCCCGGCGTACACCTCCTGCTCGGTGGGGTTAGAGCGCTCGGCCAGCATCTCCACGGCTTCCTTTACATATTGCAGCCGCTGCGCATCCTGTGAGAGATCGTACTGATCCCGCAGGCGCTTGAGCCGGAAATCCAGCGCGTTGCCCACCCCATCCAGAAGCGCCTGAAAACGCTCCGGGCCGTATTTTTTGATATACTCGTCCGGGTCCTTTGCGCCGGGGATCTGCAAAACGCCCACCTTTACCGGGCTGTTGCGGAACAGTTCCAGCGAGCGCAGGGTGGCTTTCTGACCAGCCTCATCCGAGTCGTAACTCAGAATGACCTCATCGGCATACTCGCTGATGATGCGCACCTGCCCGGGGGTCAGCGCAGTGCCGCAGGCGCAGACGGCGGTATCGATACCCGCCTGCTGCATACTGATGACGTCCATGTAGCCCTCGCACAGCACGAACCGCCGGGAGGCGCTGCGCTTGGCGATCTGCATGGCAAACACCGTCTCGGATTTGTGGTAGACCAGCGTTTCCGGGCTGTTGACGTACTTGGGCTTGGAGTCATCCATCACGCGCCCACCAAAGGCAATGATGTTGCCGCGCAGGTCAAAGATAGGGGTCATGACACGCTTCCAGAACAGGCAGTAAATGCGCCCGGACTGGCTGCGCTTGAACAGGCCGCTGGCATCCAGTTCCTGCTGGTTGTAACCCTTATCCCGCAGATACTGGTACAGTGCCTGCCCGTCGTTGGGAGCATAGCCCAGCCCGAACCGGACGATGGTCTTATCGTCCAGCCCGCGCCGCCGCCAGTAAGCGCGCGCCTGCCGCGCTTCCTCCACGGTAGAGTTCAGGCAGGCGTGGAAGAAGCGGGCAGCCTCCTTGTTCATGGAAAGCACCCTGCTGCGCAGGCGTCCGGTCTTGTCGTCCTCCTGCGGCTCCGGCATCCCGGCGCGGGAGGCCAGCATCTTGATGGCCTCGCCGCTGCTGATATTGTTGATCTTTTTGACAAAGCTGATGGCATCTCCGGCTGCCTGACAGCCGAAGCAGTAAAAGCTTTGAGTATCCGGGTACACATAGAAGGACGGCGTTTTTTCGCTGTGAAAAGGGCACAGGCCGCCGTACAGCCGTCCCTTGCGCTTGAGCTGCACATAGCTGCCCACCAGTTCCACAATGTCAGTGCGGCGGGTAAGTTCCTCGATGTATTCGTGTGGGATCATGTTGATTTAAACGACCTCTCCAGTTTTAAAGGACGTGCCATTTCTGGGGCACGAACAGTTCTTCAAAGGTGCGGATGGCAAACTCGTCGCTCATACCGCTGATGTAGTCGGTGACGGCGCGCTCCCGTCCCTCCTGATAGGCCAGCTGCACATAAAAGTTTGACATCCGGTCTACATGGGTCAGGTAGTATTCGTACAGTTCCGCGATCAGCTTGTCCACCTTTTGCTCCTCGCGCTTGGCGTTCTTATCCACATACACGGTGGCGTACATGAAATCCCGCAGGGCGAGAAAGGCCTCGTATTCCTCCGTGCCCACGCGGACATCCCCCTCGCTGTGGGTGAGGATGCTGTCGATCATGGTGGTGATGCGGGCGGATTTGGTCTGCCCCAGCACTGCCGTGCAGTCCTTAGGCAGGGTGGCAGCGTCCAGCACACCGGCGCGCACAGCGTCCTCGATATCGTGGTTGACAAAGGCGATCTGATCTGCAAGCCGCACGATGCGTCCTTCCGGGGTGGCCGCCCATGTACCCTTGGTGTGGGTAACGATGCCGTTGCGCACCTCCCATGTCAGGTTAAGGCCCTCGCCGTCCTTTTCCAGCCGGTCCACCACACGCAGGCTTTGCATATAATGGTGGAAACCGTCCGGGCAGAGGGCGTTCAGTGCTTTTTCGCCCGCATGGCCAAAGGGGGTATGCCCCAGATCATGCGCAAGGCTGATGGCCTCGGTCAGATCCTCGTTCAGGCGCAGGCCACGGGCGATGGTGCGGGCGATCTGCGAGACCTCCAGCGTATGGGTCAGCCGGGTGCGGTACAGATCGCCTTCCGGTGAAAGGAACACCTGCGTTTTCTGCTTGAGACGCCGGAAGGCCTTGCAGTGCAGCACCCGGTCGCGATCCCGCTGAAACACCGGGCGCAGCGGATCCTGCGGCTCCGGTACGGCGCGGCCGCGGCTTGCATCGCTGAAGGTCGCCCACGGTGCAAAGGTAAGATGCTCGATCTCCTCGGTTCTCCGACGCACATCCATACAGATCCTCCTTTTGTTTTTCGAGTTTCTCCCCTCCCCTCTGCACGCAGCCGATCCCAATTGCTGCGCTGCGGCAATTGTAGCACATCGGCCATGTCGAAGGGGGAAGTTCGGTGTCGGTTTGCAAAAAAGACTTTGTTTTTTAAAATGGTGCGTAGAACGGGTCGGACACCGTTACCTGAGCGCTGCCCCGGGTCAATTCCCGCAGCTGCTCCAGCAGCGGGGCTTCGGTGTGCTCCGGCATCTGCCAGCGCAGGGTGACGCGGTCTGTAAACTCCGGCGGTGCCTGCTTTGCCCCGGCGGCATCAATGAGCAGGGATGCACGCTCGTAAAGGGCGTAGTCCACGGTCACTTGTAATTCCACCACACTGCGCACCGTGACCACCTCGGCGTTTTCCAGTGCACAGGCAGTGGCGGTGGTGTAGGCACGCACCAAGCCGCCGGTACCCAGCAGCACCCCGCCAAAGTAGCGGGTGACCACCACGATCAGGTCGGTCAGGCCGCTGTGCTGCAGCACCTCCAGCGCGGGCGTACCGGCAGTCTTTGCAGGCTCGCCGTCATCGGAATAGCGCTCGCGGTTGCCCGCCCGCAGGCGGTAGGCGTAGACGTTGTGCCGTGCGGTGCGGTTGGCCGCCCGCACCTGCTCCAGAAAAGCCACCGCAGCTTCCTCGCTGTCGGCAAAGGAAAGCTGTGCGATAAAGCGGCTTTTTTTCTCTTCATATTCGCCGGTGGCCGTGCCCCGGACGGTGCGGTAATCCTCCACGTTAGATCCTCCTGATAATAACTCAGAATAAGTATAACACAAACGGGCGCAAATAAAAAGACTGACAGAATCCTGCAATTTTCCCAAAGGCACCTATCAAACTAACTTATTTGCGCTATGCAGCTTAAAATAAAGTGGTCACAGCAAAAAACGAAAGGTGTTTCACACAAAAAGAGGCCGCTGCACAAAAATGTGCAACGGCCTCTCACAATTCAGGCTATGCTATTGAAGTATGCTCAGGAGCAGGCGATCACAGAGCAGCCTTTGCTGCCTCGACCTGCTTGATGAGCTCGGGCACGACCTTGAACAGGTCGCCCACGATGCCGTAGTCAGCAACACCGAAGATGGGAGCACCCTCGTTCTTGTTGACAGCGATGATGCACTCAGAATCCTGCATACCGGCGGTGTGCTGGATGGCGCCGGAGATACCCAGAGCCACATAGATCTTGGGGTGCACGGTCTTGCCGGTCTGACCGACCTGATGGTCAGCGGTCATCCAGCCTGCATCGGTGACGGCGCGAGAAGCGCCCACGACGCCGCCGCCCAGAGCGGCTGCCAACTGCTCGGCCAGCTCGATGCCCTTGTTGACATCCTTGCTGATACCACGGCCAACGGAGACGATGACGTCTGCGCCGATCAGGTCGACCAGCTTCTCAGCGGCCTTCTCCACGCTCAGCACTTCGGTCTTGATGTCCTCAGTGGTCAGGCTGAAAGCGGGCTTGACGATCTGGCAGGCATCAGCCTTAGCCTGATCGAAGGGAGCCTTCTTCATAACGCCGGGACGCACGGTGGACATCTGCGGGCGGAAGCGGGGGCAGATGATGGTAGCCATCAGATGGCCGCCGAATGCGGGACGGGTCATCTTCAGGTTGCGGTCTTCCATATCGAACTTCTGCTTAGACAGGTCGATGGTGGAGCTCTCCTTCAGGAAGTCGATGTACTTTGCAGTATCGATATCCAGATGGGTAGCATCAGCGGTCAGGCCGGTGTGCAGACGGGCTGCGCAGCGGGGGCCGAGGTCGCGGCCAATGTTGGTAGCACCGATCAGCAGCACCTCAGGCTTGTACTCGTTGACCATATCGCACACGACCTTTGCGTATGCGTCGGTGGTGTAATCCTTCAGCAGGGGGCTATCGCACACCATAACCTTATCGGCACCGTAGCCGCCCAGTTCCTTGGCAATGCCCTCCACGTTGTCGCCCAGCAGCAGGCCGGTGACCTCGCAGCCCAGTTCGTCGGCCAGCTTACGGGCCTCGCTAACCAGCTCGAAGTCAGTGGACATCAGTGCGCCCTGGCGCTGCTCGCAAAAGACCCATACGCCCTTGTATTCGTTAAAATCAGCCATTGTAATCCTATGCTCCTTTCATCAGATCAGGTGCTTCTTGGCCAGGATGCCAGCCAGCTGGGCAGCAACATCGTCGCCCTGCAGCATGGTGCCTGCGCCCTTCTGCGGAGGAGTGAAGGACTTAAAGACGTTCGTCGGAGAACCCTTCAGGCCAATGGTGTCCACCTCGATCAGCGGATCGTCCTTCAGTGCGTTGTAATCGAACACTTCCATGGGCTTGTCGTAGCAGGTAAAGATGCCGTTCACGCTCATGTAGCGGGGGTCGTTCAGTTCCTTGATGCAGGTCAGCAGGCAGGGAGTCTGCACCTTGACCATCATGTAGCCGTCCTCCAGCATACGCTTCACGGTCAGGGTGTTGCCGTCCTTCTGGATGTCGGCAACATAGGTGACCTGCGGCAGATGCAGCTTTTCAGCGATCTGGGGGCCGACCTGTGCGGTATCGCCATCGATTGCCTGACGGCCGCAGAACACAACGTCCTCGGGGCCAACACCGATCTTGTTGACGGCAGCAGCCAGGATCTGGCTGGTTGCAAAGGTATCGGAACCGCCGAACTCACGGCCGGAGACCAGAACAGCCTTATCAGCGCCGCGGGCCAGCAGCTCACGCAGCATACCCTCTGCCGGCGGGGGACCCATGGTGACAACAACGACCTCGCAGCCGGTGGCGTCCTTCAGTTTCAGGGCGGCCTCCAAAGCGTTCAGGTCATCGGGGTTGGTGATGGTTGCCATGGATGCACGATCCAGAGTGCCATCGGGCTTGACGGACACCTTGCCGGAGGTATCAGGAACCTGCTTTACACAAACAATTGCTTTCATTGTAACTCTTGCCTCCCTTACTTCAGCAGCGCGCCGGAAATGACCATCATCTGCACTTCGCTGGTGCCCTCGTAGATCTCGGTGATCTTGGCATCACGCATCATGCGCTCGATGGGGTAGTCACGGGTGTAGCCGTAACCACCGAACAGCTGCAGGCAGCGGCGGGTCACATCGCTTGCGGTGCGTGCTGCGATCAGCTTAGCCTGTGCAGCCTCGACGCTATAACGAACCTTTGCACCATCCATAGCCTGCTGCTTCTTCAGAGCGGCAGCATAAACCAAATACTTCGCAGCCTCAACGCGAGCCTTCATCTCAGCCAGTTCGAACTGGGTGTTCTGGAAAGCAGCGATAGCACGACCGAACTGCTTGCGCTCCTTGACGTAAGCAACGGTCTCCTCCAGAGCGCCCTCGGCAATGCCCAGAGCCTGAGAAGCGATACCGATACGGCCGCCGTCCAGCGTAGCCATAGCCAGCTGGAAGCCCTTGCCGCGCACGCCCAGCATACGATCCTTCGGGATGCGGCAATCCTCAAAGATCAGCTCGCAGGTAGAAGAACCACGGATGCCCATCTTGTCCTCTGCCTTACCAACAGAGAAGCCCGGGTCGGTGCGCTCCACGATGAAGGCGGAGCACAGCTTGGTGGGACGGCCGCGCTTATCCAGCACGTTATCGGTAACGGCGATGACGATGAAGACATCAGCAAAGCCTGCGTTGGTGATGAAGATCTTGGAGCCGTTCAGCACCCAGTAATCGCCATCTTCCTTGGCAATGGTCTGCTGACCCTGCGCATCGGTACCAGCGCCCGGCTCGGTCAGGCCGAAAGCACCCAGCCACTCGCCGCTGCACAGCTTCGGCAGGTACTTAGCCTTCTGCTCGGGGGTGCCGTTCTCGTAAATGGGAGCAGCGCACAGGCTGGTGTGAGCGGAGACGATGACACCGGTGGTGCCGCAGACCTTGCTCAGTTCCTCCACGGCCATGACGTAGGACAGCACATCGCCGCCTGCACCGCCGACCTCAGTCGGGAAATAGATGCCCATCATGCCCAGTTTGCCCATCTTTTCGACGGTCTCCTTGGGGAAGTATTCCTCTGCGTCAACCTTCTTTGCCAGAGGCTTGACTTCGTTCTCAGCAAACTCGCGGTACATTTTCTGCACCATCTGCTGCTGCTTGGACAGAGTAAAATCCATCGCTATATCCTCCTAACAGGTCTTTTTTCATTTACCGGAATAGCCCGGTGCAAACAAATTCCTCCCGACCGCTTTCCCCGCAGCCGGGAGAAATGTTTATCAGAACTTACAGCTGGTCAACAGGGGTCTTGGTGCGGTCTGCGTTGTAAACGTAGAAGCCCTTACCGGTCTTGCAGCCCAGATTGCCGCCACGCACCATCTTGCGGATCAGCGGGCAGGCACGGTACTTGCTGTCGCCGGTCTCGTTGTACAGCACGTCCATAATGGCCAGGCAGATGTCCAGACCGATGAAGTCGCCCAGCTCCAGGGGACCCATGGGATGGTTAGCGCCCAGCTTCATAGCGGTGTCGATGCCAGCGATATCGGAAACGCCCTCCATCTTGATGAAGGCAGCCTCGTTGATCATGGGGATCAGGATGCGGTTGACCACAAAGCCAGCAGCCTCGTTGACCTGAACGGGGCTCTTGCCGATGGCAACGGCGATCTCCTTGATCTTCTCAACGGTCTCAGCGGGGGTGTTGCAGCCGGCGATGACCTCGATCAGCTTCATGCGGTCTGCGGGGTTGAAGAAGTGCATACCGATCAGGGGACGGGTCAGACCCTTGCCGATCTCGGTGATGGACAGAGAAGAAGTGTTGGAAGCGAAGACGCACTCGGGCTTGCAGATCTTATCCAGTTCGCCGAAGGTGGTCTGCTTGACCTTCATATCCTCGAAAGCAGCCTCAACGACCAGGTCGCAGTCTGCGCACAGATCTTCCTTCAGGCCCGGGGTGATGGCGGCGACGATCGCGTCAGCCTTCTCCTGAGTCATCTTTCCCTTAGCAACCAGCTTCTCGTAGCCCTTCTTGATCTTTGCCAGACCATTCTCGGCCCACTCCTGCTTGATGTCGCACAGAGCAACGGTGTTGCCCTCAACCTGTGCAAATGCCTTAGCGATGCCCTGACCCATAGTGCCAGCGCCGATAACACCGATCTTCATAGGAAATCTCTCCTTTAATATCAAAAATTATGTAGTGGATTAGTTGTTGGTGAACACTGCCTTGGGCTTCGGCTTCTCACGGGACAGGAAGCAAGCCATGCCCTCCTTCTGGTCGTGGGTCTCGAAGCAATCGCCGAACAGCTTCTCCTCGACCTCAACAGCCTTCTCGATGGGCAGGCTGATGCCGTCGTTCATTGCCTTCTTGCAGTTGCGCACAGCAATGGGAGCGTTCTTTGCGATCTTGCCAGCCAGCTTCAGCACGTTCTCCATCAGTTCAGCCTGCGGATACACGGCGTTGACCAGACCGATGCGGTAAGCCTCGTCAGCCTTGATGTTCAGAGCAGAGTAGACCAGCTGCTTTGCCATGCCCATGCCGACCAGACGAGCCAGACGCTGGGTGCCGCCGAAGCCCGGGGTGATGCCCAGACCGACTTCCGGCTGACCGAACACAGCGTTGTCAGAGCAGATGCGGAAATCGCAGCTCATAGCCAGCTCGTTGCCGCCGCCCAGTGCAAAGCCGTTGACGGCTGCAATGACGGGGATGGGGAAATGCTCGATCATCAGGAACACATCATTGCCCAGCTTGCCGAAGGCCTCGCCTTCTGCCTTGGTCATGGTGCTCATGGAGCCGATATCGGCACCGGCAACAAAACTCTTGTCGCCTTCACCGGTCAGAACGATGCAGCGGATAGTCTCCTGATCGACTGCCTCAAAAGCAGCCTTCAGGTCAGCCAGAACCTCGGGGTTCAGGGCGTTCAGTGCCTTGGGACGGTCGATGGTAATGATCTCAACAGCACCCTGCACCTCGGTTTTTACAAATGCCATTGTCAAAACCTCCATTTCATACAGTTCAGTTTTTCAAAACAGCCCCCGGAACGCGGGAGAGCTCTCCGGTTCCCTCCGGCGCTCCGGGTCTGTGGTTCAGTCAGGATTCAGAGAAAAAGTGCTTAGTCCATCTCAACGATGGTAGCGCAGCCCATGCCGCCGCCGATGCACAGGGTAGCCAGACCCTTGTGAGCACCACGGTGCTTCATAGCGTACAGCAGGGTGACCAGGATACGAGCGCCGGAAGCGCCGACCGGGTGGCCCAGAGCGATTGCGCCGCCGTTGACGTTCAGCTTATCCTTATCGAAGCCCAGAGCCTCGCCGACAGCGATGGACTGTGCTGCGAATGCCTCGTTGGCCTCGACCAGATCCATATCGGCAACGGTCATGCCGGTCTTGGCCATGACCTTCTTGGTAGCAGCGATGGGGCCCAGACCCATGACCTCGGGCTCAACGCCTGCCAGAGCACCGGCGACCCAGGTTGCCAGAGGCTTCACGCCCAGTTCCTTAGCCTTCTCCTCGCTCATAACGACCAGAGCAGCAGCGCCGTCGTTGATAGCAGAAGAGTTTGCAGCGGTGACGATGCCGTCCTTGGTGAAAGCGGGCTTCAGCTTTGCCAGAACCTCGGGAGCGCTCAGGCGGGGGCCCTCATCGGTATCGAACACGGTGTCGCCCTTCTTGCCCTTGATGACAACAGGAACGATCTCATCCTTGAAAGCGCCGTCCTTGATGGCCTTGTCAGCCTTCAGCTGGCTGTTGTATGCGAACTCATCCAGCATCTCACGGGTGATGGGGCTGTAGCCGTACTTCTTCTGGTAGGTCTCGTTGGTGCAGACGTTCTCAGCGGTCATGCCCATGTGCTTGTTGAAGCCGCAGGCATCCCACAGTGCATCGTTGACCATGGTATCCACGATCTCGCTCTTGCCCATGGGAGCACCCATGCGGTAGCCGTAGCGAGCCTTCTGCAGTGCGAAGGGAGCCATATCCATGTTCTCCATGCCGCCTGCAACAACGATATCAGCATCGCCTGCCTCGATCATCTGAGCAGCCATGTTCACGCAGTTCAGACCGGAGCCGCAGACCACGTTGACGGTGACGGCGGGAGTCTCGATGGGCAGACCAGCCTTCAGGGCAGCCTGACGAGCGACGTTCTGGCCCAGACCAGCCTGAATGACGCAGCCCATGTAAACATGATCGACCTGCTCGGGCTTGACGTTTGCACGGTCCAGAGCCTCCTTGATGACGATGGAGCCCAGCTCAGCAGCGGGAACGTTGGCCAGAGTGCCACCGAACTTGCCGATAGCGGTGCGGCATGCAGATGCGATAACGATCTTTTTCATGTGAATAGCCTCCTGAATTGTGTATGTGTGTTACTTATCGGTTACCCATTTATCAAAACGCCCTGCGGCATTTTTGCGGTATCAGGTTTCTTCCCTCTCCCGGAGCTGTGCGTATTTTTCGTTGACGGCCTTTTCCACATTGGGTGTGACGAACTTGCTGATGTCACTGCCGTAATACGCTGCTTCCTTTACGATGGTGGAGGAAAGATAACTCCACTTGATGCTGGTGGCAAGGAACATGGTCTCGATGCCGGGCATCAGTGCATGGTTGGTCTGCGCAAGCTGGATCTCGTTTTCAAAGTCCGTTACTGCCCGCAGTCCCCGCACCATTACAGATGCGTGGCGCTTTTTTGCGAACTCCACGGTCAGGCCGTCGAAGCCTTCCACGGTCACGTTGGGGATGTTCTTGCAGCACTCCTGCAGCATAGCCACCCGCTCCTCCACTGTGAACAGCGGATGCTTGGCGCTGTTGATCAGCACCGCCACGATGAGGTGGTCGTTGATCTTTGCTGCGCGCTTGATGATATCAAGGTGTCCCTTGGTGACCGGATCGAACGACCCGGGATAAACTGCTGTTGCCATCGGTCAGTGTCCTCCTTGTGCGCTGTAATTACTAAGCGCGATGTGGTTCTGCCATGATAGCACTTTCCAGCCTTGGGTGCAACCTGTAACTGCTGTGGTGCGTTTTATCGTTAAATTTTAAACGAATCATTCCGCACTGCTCCGCAGTTGCTTCCCACGCTATTAGTAAAGCACATCGTCAAAATTTTATCAAGTCTTTTTCTCAACTTTTTTGTTTTTTGCGTACCAAACAATCCCCATAGAAAGCTTTAAAAACTGTTCATTATGCTATACTGGCTGTTTTTTAGCCAAAACTATTGATTCTACACTTTGTTAATGTTATAACTAAGTTGAGCTGTTCTGCGCAGCGCGGAGCACACACCGCTGCCCTGTTTATAAGTTTACCTTATAGATGTGGCAAAACGGTGTGCATTCCGCAAAACAGGCGTAAAACGGCTGCATAATTTGTCCGCACAGAATTGTTTACAATTCTTTTATGTATTTTAAGAGAGGATGGTTTATAATGGATTGCAAGGAACTGTACGCACAGAAGCTTATGACTGCTGCGCAGGCTGCCGCTCTGGTCAAAAGCGGCGACTGGGTGGACTACGGCTGGGCTGTGAACACCCCTGTGGCCGTGGATGCAGAGCTGGCAAAGCGTCTGCCGGAACTGGAAGGGGTCAACTTCCGGGGCGGCATTTTGATGTGGGTGCCGGAGATCTTCCAGATCGACGACCCCGCCGCCCACATGACCTGGAACAGCTGGCACATGGGCGGCATTGAGCGCAAGGCCATTGCGCAGGGCTTCTCCTTCTACTCCCCCATCCGCTACTCTGAGCTGCCCCGCTACTACCGCGAGAGCAGCGACCCCGTGGATGTGGCAGTATTTCAGGTGACCCCCATGGACGAGCACGGCTACTTCAACTTCGGCCCCAGCGCTTCGCATCTGGGTGCCGTGTGTGAAAAAGCCAAGAAGATCATCGTGGAGGTCAACACCAATATGCCGCGCTGCCTTGGCGGCATGGAGAACTGCGTACACGTTTCTCAGGTAAGCGGCATTGTAGAGGGCGCAAATCCCCCCATCGGCCAGATGGCCGCTGCCGGTGCCGCTACCGAGGTGGATCTGAAGGTGGCCAACCTTATCGTGCCGCAGATCCCCAACGGTGCCTGCCTGCAGCTGGGCATCGGCGGTATGCCCAACGCCATCGGCGGGCTGATCGCACAGAGCGATCTGAAGGATCTGGGCGTGCACACCGAAATGTATGTGGATGCCTTTGTGGATATTGCCAAGGCCGGCAAGATCAACGGCAGCCGCAAGCAGCTGGACAAGGGCCGTCAGGTCTATGCCTTTGGTGCCGGCACCCAGAAGATGTACGATTATCTGAACGATAATCCGGAGTGTATGTCTGCCCCGGTGGACTACACCAACGACATCCGCAGCATCTCCGCACTGGACAACTTTATTTCCATCAACAATGCCGTGGATATCGACCTGTTTGGTCAGGTGAACGCCGAGAGCGCCGGTGTGAAGCACATTTCCGGCGCAGGCGGTCAGCTGGACTTCGTGCTGGGCGCATACCTTTCCAAGGGTGGCAAGAGTTTTATCTGCCTGTCCTCCACCTTCTTTAATAAAAAGACCGGCCAGCTGGAAAGCCGTATCCGTCCCACGCTGGAGAATGGCAGCATCGTTACCGACACCCGCGCCAACGTGCACTACCTGTGCACCGAGTATGGCTGCGTGAATCTGAAGGGCTTGACCTCTTGGGAAAAGGCCGAGGCTCTGATCAGTGTGGCACACCCGGATTTCCGCGAGGATTTGATCCGCGAGGCCGAAAAGCTGCACATCTGGCGCAGAAGCAACAAAATTTAATAAACGCTGTGGGTATTCCCGCTGCCCGCAGCAGGAATGGAGTTTGTCATGATGGACAAAAAGCCGCACATCAAACCGTATCTCTATGGGATGCTCGCAGGGTTTGGTGCCATTGCACTGAGCATCATCTTCTTTTTCCTCATTTATCGCTTTGACGGCTTTGGCTCGGCCATCTCTACCCTGACCGGCATCCTGATGCCCTTTATCTATGGTGCCGTTATTGCCTATCTGCTCAAGCCGGTGTGCAACAGCATCGAAGGCTTTCTGCGCCGGTTCATCCCGGGAAAGATGAACGGTCTGATCAATGCTCTGTCCGTGGCGCTTACCATCCTGTTCGGGCTTTTGCTGGTATACGCACTGGTCATGATGATCGTGCCGCAGCTCATTACCAGCGTGACTACCCTGTACTACACCGCGCAGGCCAACATTACAAAGTTCATGTACTGGGCAAACCATCTGGAGTTCATTGAGAACAACGAGCAGATCATGGAACTGCTCAATTCGGCCTACGCTGCCCTGAATACCAATCTGGACACATGGATCAAGAACACCCTGCTGCCCTCCATGCAGAATATCGTAAGCGGCGCAGCCATTGGCGTGCTGAACGTGGTGACGATGGCCAAGAACCTGATCATCGGCATCATCGTGGCGGTGTATATGCTGGCCAGCCGCAAGCGTTTCGTGCAGCAGGGCAAGCTGGTGCTGCACAGCATCGTCCGTCCCCGCTGGGCGCAGCTGATCACCGAGGAAGTGAAGTACGCGGATAAAATGTTCGGCGGCTTTATCAACGGCAAGATCATGGACTCCGCCATCATCGGCGTGCTGTGCTATATCGGCTGCATGATCTTCAAGTTCCCCAGTGCGCTGCTGGTGTCGGTGATCATTGGTGTGACCAACGTGATCCCCTTCTTCGGTCCCTTCATCGGTGCCGTTCCGGCCACGCTGCTCATCCTGATCCAGAACCCCATCAAAGCGTTGTGGTTCGTGCTGTTCGTGCTGGTTTTACAGCAGCTGGACGGCAACATCATCGGACCCAAAATTCTGGGCAACACCACCGGCCTTTCCAGCTTCTGGGTGCTGTTCGCCATTCTGCTGTTTGGCGGCCTGTGGGGCTTTGTGGGCATGATCGTGGGTGTGCCGCTGTTCGCCGTCATCTACGACGTCATCAAAAAGCTGGTCATCCACGGCTTGCAGCACCATCAGGAGCTGGCCCTGCTGAACAGCTACCACGACCAGTTCGGCGCCCCCGCAGACGATGCAGCGGCACAGCCCGCTGCATCACAACCTGCTGAAAACCAGTAAACCTTCCCTGCCCCGCATCAGAGCCCTTCCGATGCGGGGTATTTTTTAATCGTATTGCAAATTACAAATCAAAATTTGGATTTGGCAAAGGAGCGTGACTATATGAAAAACAACAGCCCACAAAAGCACGCTGTTATTTCTTGTCTCATCTTGGTAACAGGAATATTGCTCGCAGTAATAGGCGCAATAACAACAAAGGCGTACAAAATCAACCCGTGCCTGCTAATCGGTGCAATAGTTGTTATTGGTGGCATTGTATATCATCTCATTATGATGAAATGTCCTTATTGCGGCTGTTCGCTTGTTGGTTATAGACCAATCCCTAAAGAGTGCCCAAAGTGTCATAAAAAATTTGAAAAATAAATTTTAGTTTACACAGCAAAACCCCCGCCTTATGTTCCGGGAAGGGACACAGGGCGGGGGTCTGTTATTGTTTTGAATCAGGTTTCAGCTCACTCCAGCGGCTGAGAGGGCTTCCAGTCCTTATAGTTTTCGTACCGGCTCTCGCGGACTTTGTGGTGGGACCACACTTCGTCTGCGGTGGGCTGCCAGTCGGCGGCGTAAGCCTTGCACTTCTCGCACAGGTGCTCGACGCTTTCCGGGGACTGCAGGTCGGTGCTGTGGGCACCGGTCTCGTGCACCATCTTTTCCAGCAACTCCGGGTTTTCCAGCATCGGGCAGGGACGCAGATGGTTCTTGTTGAAGGGCTGACCGTTGTGGTAAGCCATAAACAGCGGGCTGTGCAGAATTTCCAGAATAGACTGGTCGTGGATGTTGGCGTTGGAGTAGTGGATGAACACGCAGGGCTCGGCGTCACCGGCAGAGTTGATGTGGAAGTAGTTGCGACCGCCGGCGATGCAGCCGCCCACGAACTCGCCGTCGTTCTGGAAGTCCATGGGGTAGAACGGGATATCGCACTCGGAAGAGCGCAGATAGCGGATACGGTCGATCATATACTTGCGCTGTTCCGGGGTGGGCATCAGCTCCGGGGCGGCCTCGTTGCCCACGGGCATATAGTGGAAGTAGAAGCCGAAGTGTGCCCCCTTCTCGCACAGGAAACGCATGAACTCATCGTTGGTAACGGCCTCGATGTTCTGGCGGGTGTAGCAGATAGAGGTGCCGAAGAGGATGCCGTACTTCTTGAGCAGATCCATGGCGTGCATCACAGCGGCATAGTGGCCTTCGCCGCGGCGGGCATCGTTGGTCTCCGGGGTGCCCTCGATGGACAGCATAAAGGCGATATTGCCCAGACGCCGCACCTCTTCACAGAAGGGCTCGTCGATGAGGGTGGAGTTGGTGTAGATGGCAAACTGCACATCGTTGTGCTTTTCCGCCAGCTTGAGCACATCCTTCTTGCGCACCAGCGGCTCGCCGCCGGTCAGCATATACAGGTACACGCCCAGTTCCTTGCCCTGCGTGACGATCTTGTCCATATCCTCAAAGCTGAGGTTGTTCTTGTTGCCGTACTCGCCTGCCCAGCAGCCCACGCAGTGCATATTGCAGGCAGAGGTGGGGTCGAACAAAATCAGCCAGGGGATGTTGCACTGGTACTTGACGCGGTTCTCGCGAATGGTCTTGGTGCCGCGGAAGAAGGCTTCGTAGCCCAGATTCAGCGCGGTGGTGCGCGCCACATGGGGGTCGGTCTGGTCCAGCACGCAGTTGATGAGTTTCGTCCACTTGCTGTCGGGGTCGGTCAGCACCTTTTTGGCGTTCTCGTAGGTCTCGTCGCTGAAGCCGCTGCCGTAGAACTGCTTTGCAGCATCTACCAGCTGGCACATTGTTTTTTCATGGTCGTGCTCGGCGCGGGAAAGCGCCACGTCCACTATTTTACCAAGCGCAGCACGCTGCATCTTGTGGGTCAGATTCTCAAGAGATGTATTCATAGCTTTTTCCTCCCGAAACGATTCCTTTGGAAATCCTTATTTTGCTTGACCACATCTTACTACTTTGCGTGTTTTGGTGCCATAAACAGAAAATACGCCGTGATGGAAAACCCATCACGGCGTATTTTTTGATAAAATTTTATTGAAGCAGCACGGACAAATAGCACTTCATTCCTCTATTTTCAGGCTGCCAGTGCTCAGGCGGCACAGTGCACGGCGGAAATCCCCGTGGATCATGGTGCTCACGCGCTCCACCATCTTCTTGGGGTCGCCTTTCATATCCCGGCGGGTCCATTCCAGCGTCATGCCCACCAGTGCATATTTGTAAAAATCCACAACAAACTGCTTATCTGCATCCTGTACGGTAATATCATGGCATTCACGGTCTGCAAAGTCCTTCAGGATGGGGTCCAGCAGCCTATAAAGGTACTGTTCCACCTGTTCCCTGCCCACCGAGCGGTAAACGTTGAGCACAAGGGTCTTGTTATCCTGCAGCTGGTGCAGAACGTCCAGATAGGCTTCGCTCCATGTACCAAAGCCCCGGCGGCCTTCCATTGCCTTGGCGGCATCCTCCGCTAAGATCCAGTCCACCAGATCGTAAATATCCTTGAAGTGGTAATAAAAGGTCATGCGATTGACCCCGCAGTCCTCGGTAATATCGTTGATCGTGATCTTGTTCAGGGGCTTTTCCAGCAGCAGCTTCTTCAAAGATGCCTCCAGTGCCCGTTTTGTCGTTTGTGACACAAAAACCCATCCTTTCCCGGCAGACTCCTCTGCCGTTTCCGTGAATGATACCCCATGATTTATTTTACCGCAGAATGTGACCTTATTTCAAGTAAAGATTCTTACCTTTTTATGAAGTTTGTGTGTGCGCCGCCCGCCCCGGTGGGGCTGTTTTTACAACATATCCGCCAAAAATAAGACAAAAGTCTTGATTTTCTCCCAGCGGTTGCTTAGAATGAATAAGAAGCAGAATTTAATGCAGTGCATGCCTGCCGAGGGAGGGTTATTATTATGATGAAAACCATCGGGTTTTTAGGCTGTGGAAACATGGGCGGTGCCATTGCCCGCGCCGTGTGCAAGGCTACCGAGCCAGAGAATGTATTTCTGGCTAACCGCACGGCGGCCAAGGCCGAAGCACTGGCCGCAGAACTGGGCTGTCAGACAGCCACTAACGCCGAGGTCGCCGGTGACTGCGACCTGATCTTTCTGGCGGTAAAGCCCCAGATGATGGAAGCCATGCTGGAGCCGCTGCGGTTCATCCTTGCCGAGCGCACCAAGCGTTTCGTGCTGTGCACCATGGCAGCAGGTCTGCCGGTGGCACGCATTCAGGAGATGGCAGGCGGCGACTACCCTGTTATCCGCATCATGCCCAACACCCCGGCATCGGTGGGCGAAGGCATGATCCAGTATTGTTCCGTCAACGTGACTGCCGAGGAGGAGGAAGCCTTCTGTCAGCTGATGGCTCCCGCCGGGCGTCTGGACGCCGTAGCCGAGGGCATGATCGATGCTGCAAGCTGCGTTTCCGGCTGCGGCCCGGCGTGGGTGTACCAGTTTATTGAAGCGCTGTCCGACGGCGGCGTGGCCTGCGGTCTGCCCCGGGCAAAGGCGCAGGAATACGCCGCACAGATGGTGCTGGGCAGCGCAAAGCTGGTGCTGGAAAGCGGCAAGCACCCCGGTGCGCTGAAGGATGCTGTATGCAGCCCCGGCGGCAGCACCATTCAGGGCGTGCGGGTACTGGAAGAACACGGGCTGCGCGGCGCGGTGATGGATGCCGTGCTGGCTGCCTACGATAAAACAAAGGAAATGGGAAAGGGTTAACGGAATCATGCGCATTGTTGTGAAAGTGGGCACCTCCACATTGGCATACCCCACCGGGCGGCTGAACATCCGCCATGCAGAGGAACTGGTCAAGGTATTGAGTGATTTAAAGAACGAGGGGCACGAGGTCATTCTGGTGTCCTCCGGCGCCATTGGTATGGGCGTGGGCAAGCTTTCGCTGCCAGCACGCCCCAAGGATACCACCACCAAGCAGGCCTGCGCTGCCGTGGGCCAGTGTGAGTTGATGTACACCTACGACCGGCTGTTCAGTGCCTACGATCACACGGTAGCGCAGATCCTGCTTACCGGCGTGGATGTGGAGCACACCGAGCGCCGGGTGAACATCCAGAACACTTTGACCCGCCTGCTGGAACTGGGTGCACTGCCCATCATCAATGAAAACGACAGTGTTGCCACCGATGAGATCACCTCCATTGGCGACAATGACACGCTGGCTGCTATTGTGGCCTGCTGCTGCAAGGCCGATCTGCTGGTGCTACTGAGCGACATCGACGGCCTGTACACTGCGAACCCCCACACCCATCCGGATGCGGCGCTTATCCCACTGGTGGAGGAGATCACCCCGGAGGTGATGGCACTGGCAGACGGTGCGGGCTCGGCGCTTGGCACCGGCGGTATGGCAACCAAGCTGCGGGCTGCCCGCATGGTGACCGGCAGCGGCGCGGATATGGTCATTGCCAACGGCGCACACCCGGAGCTACTGTATGATATCGCTGCGGGCAAGTCCATCGGCACCCGCTTTGCCGGGCACAAGCAGCCCGCACTGTCCACACAGGAGGTCTGACCTATGACTACGCAGGAAATTCTGGAAGCCGCCCGCGGAGCAAAGGCTGCGCTGGCACTGGCTGACAGCGCCAGCCGCGCACAGGCACTGCACAGTATGGCTGCGCAGCTGTGCAGCCCCGCAAGCATGACGGCCATTCTTGCCGCCAACGCCGACGATATGGCCGCCGCCAAGGGACATATCAGCGAGGTGATGCTGGATCGTCTTGCCCTGACCGAAGAGCGCATCCGCGCCATGGCAAAGGGCATTGAAGAGGTTGCCGCCCTGCCCGACCCAGTGGGCCGGGTGCTGAAGCGGGTGGAGCGTCCCAACGGGCTGGTGATCGAAAAGACCGCCGTGCCCATGGGCGTGATCGCCATCATCTACGAGAGCCGTCCCAACGTGACCAGCGATGCCGCCGCCCTTGCCATCAAGAGCGGCAACGCCTGCATCCTGCGCTGCGGCAAGGAGGCATGGCGCAGCACCAACGCCATTGTGCAGGCACTGCGGCAGGGGCTGCGGGAGAACGGTCTGCCGGAAAATGCGGTCTGCCTGATCGAGGACACCACCCACGCCTCCGCCAACGCCCTGATGACCGCCGTGGGCTATGTGGATCTGCTGATCCCCCGGGGCGGCGCAGGGCTGATTCGCGCCTGTGTGGAAAACGCCAAGGTGCCCTGCATCCAGACCGGTACCGGCATCTGCCACATTTTTGTGGACGGCACCGCCGATCAGGCCAAGGCGCTGGACATTATCGAAAATGCCAAGGCCAGCCGCCCCAGCGTGTGCAACGCCGAGGAGGTGTGTCTGGTGCACTCTGCCATTGCGCAGGAGTTTCTGCCTAAGCTTGCACAGCGTCTTGGCCCCGACCGCGTGGCTGCAGGCAAGCTGCCGGTAGAACTGCGTCTGGACACACGCGCTGCCGCCATTATTCCCGGCACGCCCGCCGGCCTTGCGGACTTTGACACCGAGTTTCTGGACTACATCCTTGCCGTCAAGGTGGTGGACAGTGTAGACGAGGCCATTGCCCACATTGCGCAGCACTCCACCGGCCACAGCGAGGCCATTCTGACCCAGACGCAGGCAGACGCCGACCGGTTCACCGCAGCGGTGGACAGCGCCGCCGTGTATGTGAACTGTTCCACCCGCTTTACCGATGGCGGCGAGTTTGGTCTGGGCTGCGAGATGGGCATTTCTACCCAGAAACTGCACGCCCGGGGCCCCATGGGCTTGGAGGAACTTTGCAGCTACAAGTATGTCATCCATGGTGACGGGCAGATCCGGTGAGTTCCCCTGCCCCGGCTTCTTCATAATTTTTTTACAATTCTGTCCGGCCTGCGGGCGCGGCAGAGCAAGTTTTTTATAGTTGAAAAAAATTTCCTGTACAGGCCGACGCAAGATGCTTCGGCCTGTATTTTTGTTTTACCGGGATGGACTGTATTTTAAAGCGAATATGAAAGCTGAAAAAAATTTCACTTTTCCCAGAAAATAGGCATTCTTGGATAGCGTTATGTATCCAAGAATTTGCCGTTTCTCACAATGTAAAAGTACTACTTTTATGTTTTTATAGGTTAAAAAAGCAAAATATTCTCTTGACAGAGTGTTTTCCGTGCGGTAAAACTATAGTGTAAGATTTGATATCGATTTCACTTCCGTTTCACAGGACTTCAAAAAATTCGTGCATCACATTCAGTGCTATGTAAAAATAAGTAAAGGAGAGAGCATCCTATGACGATTGCAATTCTTGCCCATGATTCCCGCAAAGAACTGGCTCTGCAGTTCTGTACCGCTTACAGTGCCATTCTTTCCCGCAATAATGTTATCGCCACCGGTACCACCGGCCGGATGCTTGCGCAGACCACCGGCTTGCCGGTGCACTGCTACCTTTCCGGCAAGCTGGGCGGTGTGCAGCAGATCACCTCCCGCGTTGCCTGCGATGAAGTGGATCTGGTGCTGTTCTTCCGCGACCCGCTGAAGGCCGATGCCGCCAGCCTGACCGAGCAGAATCTGCTGCGCTTGTGCGATATGCACAGCGTACCCATTGCCACCAACATTGCTACCGCAGAGGTGCTGCTGCGTGGTCTGGATCAGGGAGATCTGGACTATCGCGAGGGGATGCACCCGGCTTTGATCGAGCCGCTCCCCGTGGTGCAGGCCTGTGCCGTGTAAGCGTTGATATTGTGTATAGAGGGAAAAAGGAGTTATCGCAGCGTGTGCGATAACTCCTTTTTGTTTTGGTTATAATACTGCGCCTTGCCCGCAGAGCAGGGATCATTCTTTAAAATATGCTTTCTGGACAGCCAGCAGCACACCGGCGCGGCTGGCGGCAAAGTTCAAACCGCCCTGCAGGTAGCAGGTATAGGGGGCGCGCAGAGGGCCGTCGCAGGAAAGCTCGATGGTGCTGCCCTGCGTAAAGCTGCCGCTGGCCATGACCACCTCATCGGTGTAGCCCGGCTCCGGGCTGGGTTCCGGGGCGGCGTAGCTGTCCACGGGACTGGCGGCCTGAATGCCCTGACAGAAGCCAATAAGCGCCTCTGCCGTACCGGCATCAAAGCAGGTGACGATATCGTTGTGATCCTCGCAGTAGCGCGGGATGGGCTTTTTGCCCAGCAGTTCCAGCATACACTGGGCGTAGATGGCCGTCTTGATAGCCTCGCACACCACGCCGGGGGCGTAGTAGAAGCCCAGATACATATCCCGGGGGGTCTCCAGTGTGCAGCCCAGTTCCTTGCCAAGGCCGGGGGCGTTCAGGCGGTAAGCACACAGTTCCACCAGATCCTTGCGTCCCACGATGTAGCCGCCGGTGGGTGCAATGCCGCCGCCGGGGTTCTTGATCAGGCTGCCCACTGCGATATCCGCGCCCACCTGACAGGGCTCCTGCGTCTGGGTGAACTCGCCGTAGCAGTTATCCACAAAGATGATGATCTCCGGGTTTGCAGCGCGGGCGGTAACGGCAATTTTGCGGATGGTAGCCAGATCAAAGGCGTTGCGCTGTAAATAGCCGCGGCTGCGCTGGATATGGCATACCTTTGCGCCGGGAGCCTTTTTAGCGATCAGATCATAGTCCGGGGTGAAGTCGGGCTTGAGGGGGGCTTCGTCATAGTTCACGCCGTAGTCCATCAGGGTACCAGTGCCCTTGCCCTTGCCGTCCAGACCGATGACACCCTCCAGCGTATCGTAGGGACGGCCGGTGGCGGCCAGCAGGGTGTCCCCTGCCCGCAGCAGACCGAACAATGCCACCGCCAGTGTGTGGGTGCCGCTCTGGAACTGGCTGCGCACCAGCGCATCCTCTGCGCCCATGACCTGCGCAAAGATCTGCTCCAGCTTGGCGCGGCCGGTATCCCACAGGCCGTAGCCGGTGGTGCCCAGCATATCGGTAGAGGACATCTGGGTATCGGCAAAGGCCTTGAGCATCTTCAGCTGGTTGAAATCCCGGATTTCCTCCATCTGACGGAAATAGGGCTGGCACAGTTCCATGGCCTTTTCGTCCAGCGCCAGCACCTCGGGCTTATAATCAAAAAAGTGGTTCAGAATCGACATTATAACGTGATAGTTCCTTCCTGTTATTTTTGCTTTTTGAGCCTTTGCGTTGCAATGCCAGTTCTTCCTTTCGGGAGAACTGGCATTTTGCGCAAAAAGCTTTCTTATTTTTCGGGCACATAGCGGGCGTACTCGGCCAGCTTTGCAAAGCCGAGACGGGTATAAAACCGCACCCGCTCCGGTGCGCAGAGGAACACCGGGCGCAGGCTCTCGGCGGCAAGGCTGTTTGCCATTTCCACAATGAGCCGCCCGCCGATACCCTTGCCCCGCAGCGGCTCTGCGGTCTGCCCGCAGGCCATGTAGGCTTGCCCGTTGCACAGGGCATAAGCACCCACGGTGCAGATGACGGTACTCCCCTGCTCCAATGTCCATGCCACTGCCCTGCCCCGGCTGCGTTTTGTACACAGTTCCGAGTAAAAATCCGCCTGCCGGGCAGAATCTGCGGGGTAAAGCGCTGCTGCCACCCGGGCGGCGGGCGCTTTCCGGCAGAGGGTCAGCTGCGCCCACAAAGCTTCGTCCACAGCGGGCAGGGGCAGCGACCCAGCCTGCGGCAGACCGAACACGGTGAGCGTTTCTGCCTTGTGCCAGCCGTCCGGCGGCGGGCAGACAGTCTCGTCCAGAATGGCGCTCTTGCACCCGCAGAAGGACAGAAAGCTTGCCAGTTCTGCAGGGTTTGCGTGCCCGGCCAGCCATGCCGTGCTGCCGGAAAGCTCCAGCGCCAGCGTAGGGCCCGCGTAGAACCGCCACGGCTGACTTTTGCGAAAGAGCGTACAATCCAGCGGCAGCAGAGCGTCCAGCACCGGCAAACTCCGGCAGGCATTTGCGAACCGGGTGTAGCGCTTTGCATCCTTTACCTGTGCGATCACTTGAGCGCGTTGACGATCTTTTTGAACTCGCGGCCGCGCACCTCAAAGTTGGGGTACAGGTCAAAGGAGGCACTTGCCGGGGACAGAATGATGATATCGCCGGGCTTTGCGGCGGCACGCGCCAATTCTACGGCGTGCTGCATATTGTCTGCGTGCCGGATGGGCAGAGCGGCCTCGTCAAAGCCGGGGCACTCCCGCACAGCCTGCTCGATACGGGGGCCGGTGGCACCCATCAGCACCAAGTCCTTGACATGGGCGATGATCTCCGGTGCCAGCGGCTCGTAGGGGATGTGCTTATCGTAGCCGCCCGCGATGAGGATGACCTTACGGTCAAAACTGCGCAGACCGGCAATGGTGCGGGTGGGGCTGGTGCCGATGGAATCGTTATAGTACAGCACGCCGTCCAAGGTACGCACCGGCTCGATGCGGTGCTCCACGCCAGTGAAGGTGCTGCCCACCTGACGGATGGCCTCTACGGGCACCTCGCCCCACACGGCAGCGGCGGCAGCCAGCAGGTTTTCAATGTTGTGCAGGCCGCGCAGCTTGACGTCCTTCTGGGCAAGGAAGGGGGTCACGACGCCATCCTCGGCCATGCAGAGCATCCCATCCTCCTTGCGCAGGAAAGCACCGTTGTCGGTATCATGCAGGCGGGTGAACCAAACCTGCTTGCCCTTGCAGTCTGCCTGCATGGAGCGGCTGATCTCGTTTTCATAGCCCAGCACGGCACGGCAGGGCTGCTTCTGGTACAGCAGGATATTGCGCTTGGCATCAATGTATTCCTGCATATCCTTGTGGTGATCCAGATGGTTCGGGGTCACATTGGTGACCACGGCAATGTTGGGGCTTGTGTGCATACTGATCAGCTGAAAGCTGGAAAGTTCCACCACAGCCACATCCTCCGGGGACACCTCCGGCAGCATGGGCAGCAGGGCTGCGCCGATGTTGCCGCCCAAATGCACCTTGCGGCCTGCGGCCTCGTAGAACTTGGAGATGAGGGTGGTGGTGGTGGTCTTGCCGTCCGAGCCGGTCACGGCCACGATCTCGCAGGGGCAAAAATCGAAGAACAGTTCCACCTCACTGGTGACCATGGTACCGGCGGCCATGGCATCCTGCAGGGGTTTTTCAAAGTAGCCCACAAAGCCCGGGGTGCGCATGATGATATCCTGTCCCTTGAAGCCGTCCAGATAGTTTTCGCCAAGGCTCAGGTCAATGCCCAGTTCCCGGATGGTGGCGGCGTAATCGCCAAAGTCCTCCACGCTCTTTTTCTGGTCGCACAGGGTCACATGAGCGCCCAGTTCCACAAACTCCTTGATGAGGGTCTTGTGGCTGACGCCTGCGCCGATAAAGGCGACCTTTTTGCCCTGAATAAGCTGGGCAAGCTTCTGCTGATCTTTCTGCATAAAAACAGTTCCTCCTCTATAGGATCATGGTATAACACCGCGCCGCACGGGCAGCGCGGGGATCACTTCACTGTACCATTATAGTCCATTTGCGCGCAATTGGCAACGGAAAACCGCACAGTCTGCTTCAAAAAGCCCGGTAAATTCACAAAAAGGCAATTGTTTTTTCTGCTGCTTTCTGCTACACTTGTCGTTGCAGAGCGTTTTTTGCCGTCTCTGCGCGAAGATGAACGGAATGAGGTTATTCTTTTTGAAACGATGGTTGCGTTTTACCGCAGCGGTACTGGCTGCTGCGTTTCTTTTTGCCCTGACCGGCTGCGGCAGTTCCACGAACTCTGCCAGCTTTACATGGTTCGTGGACAGCATCCCTGCAAATCTGGACCCGCAGGTGGCTTCCGGTGCGTCGGATGTCATCGCCTGTGAGAACCTGTACGGCACGCTGGTGCGCAAGGACCCGGACGGCGAACTTGTGCCGGGACTCTGTGAGGAGTGGACGGTGTCCCCGGACGGGCTGACCTACACCTTTACCCTGAAGGACGGCTTGCGCTACGCAGCCGCCAAGGGTGCTGCCACAGAGTACGATATTACCGCCGAGGATTTTGTGTTTGCGTTCCGGCGCATTTTCCGCGCTGATACTGCCTCGCCCTATGCGGTGGAGTTTTCCGCCATCCAGAACAGCGCCGCCGTGCTGGCGGGGCTGGCGGACGAAAGCAGTCTGGGCGTTTCGGCCAATGGGGCGCTGACGTTGGTGTTCCGGCTGAGCGAGCGGGACGATAACTTTTTAGCAAAGCTGGCCATGCCCGGTGCAGCCCCCTGTGACGAGGCTTTTTTTGAGAGTACCCGGGGCACCTACGGGCTGACCGCCAAGACAACGCTGGCAAGCGGCAGCTTTTACCTGTATAACTGGACAACGAACGGCCTGTTTTTGCGCCGCACCGTGGAAAGCCCGCTGGTCGGCAGTCTGCGTCTGGTGCAGGATACCAGCGGCAGCGGCAAAAGCGCGGCCCAGCTTATTGCTGACGACAAATGCTCTGCCGCGCTGGATGAGAGCGGCGAGGACACCAGCTTACAGACCGTAAGCTACTCCGACACCACATGGGCGCTGCTGTTCAACGCGGCGGAGGGGTCGGTGTTCCAGAACCAGCAACTGCGGCAGGCGCTGGCCGGTATTGCCCGGGAAAACGCCGATGTGCCATCCGGCGGCCTGTACGCCGCCGCAAAGGGGCTTGTGCCGGAGGGGTTGACCGTGGATGGGCTGGACTACCGCGAGACCGCCGGGAATCCCCTGCCCGCCATCCCGGAGCCAAAGGCCCTGTATCTGGCTGCCCGGCAGGGCATGGCCACCTCGGATTTTTCCGGCGTGACCCTGCTGCTGCCCAAGAACGCCGGGCTGAGCGAACTGGCCGACCAAATCAACAGCGCATGGCAGAAGGAGTGCTCCCTGTTCTTCTCGGTGGAAGAGGTAGAGCAGGACGAGTTTGACGCCCGCATTGCCGCCGGGAAATACACCATTGCCCTTGCGCCTATCCGTGCGGAGGGCGGCAGCGTGTACCAGATGCTGCAGCAGTTCACCACCACAGGCGGCAGCCTGACCGGCTACGCTGATACTGTATACGCTGACCGACTGGCACTGAGCGCCCAGCAGACCGGCAAAGCCCGCTGTGCCCTGCTGACGCAGTGCGAGCAGCAGCTGCTGGAAAGCTGCACCGTAGTGCCCCTGATGGCACAGCAGAAGCGTTTGCTGCTGGCGAACGGCGTGCGCGACTTGGTATTCGACCCGTTTTTCCCGGTGCTGGACCTGACATGGGCCAAAATGAGTTGACCGCAAATTTCGTGCGGAAAAGCCTTGACATTCCTGCCCTGCTTTGTTACAATAATGGAGCACTTGCAGGGTTAGCTCATCCGGTAGAGCGACTGCTTCCCAAGCAGTAGGCGGCGGGTTCGAGTCCCGTATCCTGCTCCAAAATATAGCGGCAAAACGTTCAAAGTTTGTTCGTTTTGCCGCTTTTTTTATTTGTGTTCTTTTCAAAAAATGACGTAAAAATTCGTGTTTTCCGCTCGTAATCCAGCAGATAATGGAACAAACAAAGAAACAAAAACACTCCCGGGCTTTTTGTAGAAAGACCCGGGAGTGTTTGCGTTCAACTGATTTTATATCGCGTTACTTTGCCACGAGTTCGGCGGCAAGGGCGTCCATCTGTGCCTCGGCGGCGGCGTTAGCGGCAGAGCGGATAGTGACCACGTTCTCGCAAAGGGTGATGTTCTTCATGCTCTCCAGTTCGGCACGCATAAGCTTTGCAGCCATGGGTGCCCAAGTGCCGTTTTCCATCAGGCCGACGGTGCGGTTCTGGAAGCTTTTGGTCTTGAGGTGGGTCAGCAGGTTTTCCATCGGCGGGAAGAGGAAGCCGTCGTAGGTGGCGCAAGCCAGCACGATCTTGCCGCAGCGGAAGGCCTCGGTAACAGCGTAGGAGACATCGGTGCGGGTCAGGTCCATCTCCACCACCTTTGCGCCCTGTGCACGCAGCTTTTCGGCCATGGTGTGGGCAGCGGCGCGGGTGTGGCCGTGGATGGAGGCGCTGGCTACCAGAACCTTTTCCGGTTCCTCGGCCTTGTAGCTGGACCAGAGATCGTAGTAGTTCAGGTACTTGCTCAGATCACCGGTAAGTACCGGGCCGTGCAGCGGGCAGATGGTCTTGATGTCCAGTGCCGCAGCTTTTTTGAGCAGTGCCTGCACCTGCGGGCCGTACTTACCCACGATGTTCAGGTAGTAGCGGCGGGCTTCGCTGGCCCAATCGGCGTTTTCGTCAAACCTTGCAACCGCACCAAAGCGGCCAAAGCCATCGGCAGAGAACAGCACCTTCTCGCTGCTCTCGTAGCTGACCATGACCTCCGGCCAGTGCACCATGGGAGCAAACACAAAGGTGAGGGTGTGGGCGCCAAGGCTCAGGCTCTCGCCGTCCTTCACCACCACGCGGCGCTCCGGGGCAATGGCATCTGCGCCAAAAAACTGCTCCATATACTGGAAGGTCTTGGCGTTGCCTACCACCTGCATCTCCGGGTAGAGCGCGGCCAGCTTTGCCACGTTGGCACCGTGGTCCGGCTCCATGTGGGAGACCACCAGGTAGGCGGGCTTGCAGCCGCCCAGTGCCTCGGCAAGGTTTTCCAGCCAAGGCTCAGTGGCGCGGGCATCCACCGTATCCAGAATGGTGGTCTTTTCGTCCAAAATGACATAGGAATTATAGCTGACCCCGGTAGGCACCGGATACTGGCTCTCGAACAGGTCGATAGTGGTATCATCCACGCCCACGCCAATGATGGCTTCGCTGATTTTTTTCATGCTCATACCGTTCAGACTCCTTTTCGGTTTATGTTGTGCCGTGAATCGGCAAATATTTCTGAGAACAGTTCCTATTGTAGCACATCGTCAGAAATTTCGCAAGGGATAACGCGGGGATACTTTGTGCATCAAAGCTCTTCCCCGCTCTCCGGCAGACGTGCTGTTACCGGTCTGCCCGGCTCGGTGTCCAGTTCCAGCAGAGTGGCGGCGGTGTTCTCGTCCAGCGTCTGCACCGCACGCAGCTTGCGGCTGATGGCGCGGCTGCGTACCCCGATAAGGTTATCCAGTTCTTCATCCGTCTGGCGCAGGCGCTGCTGCATCTTGGAAAGCCCCTGCCCAAACTTATCGAACTCGGTCTTGACTGCGCCCAGCAGCTGCCACACCTCGCCGGAGCGTTTTTGGATGGCAAGGGTCTTGAAGCCCATTTGCAGGCTGTTGAGCAGTGCTGCCATGGTGCTGGGGCCGGCCACGTTCACCTGATAATCCCGCTGCAAGACCTCCAGCAGCCCGGCGTTCACCACCTCGGCGTACAGTCCCTCAAAGGGCAGAAACAGGATGCCGAAGGCCGTGGTATAGGGCGGCTCCACATATTTTTCCCGGATATCCTTTGCCTCGCTGCGCAGCACCAGTTCCAGCGCGTGGCGGGCGTTTTCTACTGCCTGCGCATCGCCGGAGGCCTGTGCGTCCTGCAAGTGCGCATAGGTATCGCCGGGGAATTTGGAGTCGATGGGCAGCCAGACGCTGTTGCCGTCCACACCGGGCATCCGGATGGCGTACTCCACCCGCTGGGTGCTGCCGGGAATGGTGGCCACGTTGGTGTCATACTGCTCCGGTGCAAGGATCTCTTCCAGAATCGCGCCCAGCTGGATCTCGCCCAGAATGCCGCGGGTCTTAACGCCGGAGAGCACCTGCTTCAGCCCGCCCACATCGGCGGCAAGGCTCTGCATCTCGCCCAAGCCCTTGTACACCTGCTCCAGCTGGTCGTTGACTGCCTTAAAGCTTTCGGTCACCCGCTTTTGCAGTGCGTCCTGCAATTGCTCATCCACGGTGTGGCGGATCTCGTCCAGCTTTTGGGCGTTCTGCGCCTGCATGGCGGCAAGGCCGTCTGCCAGCGCTTTGCGCATTTCCTCCAGCTTGCGTGCATTGGAGGCCTCCAGCCCCTGCAAGCGCTGCTCCATGGTCTGCTGCTGGGTGTTCTGCCCTGCCGTCAGGGTGCTGCTCATGCCCTGCACTGCGGTTTGCAGAGTATCGCTGATGTGCGCCATCGCGGCCAGATTCTGCTGTGCCTGCTGCGCCTGCTTTTCTTCCAGCACCCGCGCCTGCGCCTCCAGCTGCTGGCGCAGCCACTCCTTCAGGGCTTCATCGTCCTGCCGGGCGGCAGGCTTGCCGGTGCGGTACAGCAAAAGCGCCTGCAGCAGACAGATGGCCACCAGCAGAAGCGTATACAGTCCTGCCAAAAATTCCATGAATCAGTTCTCCTTTTAACTCAAAAATCCGGGTCTTGCGGTAATGGCAGACCCGGATATGCTTATACTTCCTGATGCTTTACGATCTCCTGCGTGGTCTCCACCTGCTGGCCGTACAGACCCACACCGTCTACCTCCATCTCGCCTACCTGATTATCACAGGGGTCGGCACGGAAGGCGCACATGGGCGGGTCGAAGGGCGCGCAGATGTCGCTGTTGGCCACCATGCGGTCGGTATCCAGATTGCCGAAGTAGTGCAGACGCATCTTCTCGTTGCCCGCACGCGCCATGGAGGCACCGGCGGAGCAATCGGCGTACATCCAGCCCTTGGGGGCAATGTAGAACATTGCCCAGTCGTGACAGCCGGCCGTCTCCGGACGTGCCACCATGCCGCTCTGCCACTTTGCCGGGATGCCTGCAATGCGGCAAAGTGTGATAAAGGTAGCAGCCATCACGCCGCAATCTCCCCGGCGGCTGCGGGCGCAGTTATCCGTGATGTTCTCGTGCACAAAATACATAGGCTGGAAGTGATAGTGCACATTCAGGGTGACAAAATCATAAATCCGCTTTGCCTTCTGCACCGGGTCGGTAATGCCCTCGGTCAGCTGGGCGGCCAGCGCCTTCATATAGGGGGTAAAGGCGATGTGGGGCAGCTGCTCGGCGGTGTCAAAATCCGGCTGCACGGGATCCGCCTGCAGCTCCAGCGGGTCGGCGTAGTGCGCGGTGCTGCGGTAGCTGTACTGTGCGCCAAAGCGGCAGTTCTCGGCAAGGTCTGCCTCCCAGTACGCGGTGCGCTGGGGTGCAGTTTCCGGGGCGATATAGGTAGGCTGGGCGGTAAAGCTGTCCAGCGTGATATTGCTCTGTGCCGGGCAGGCAGCGGGCAGCGGCAGCCAAACCTTGACGTGCACGGTGTTTCTGCCCTCGGCCTTTGCGGCGGCAAGGGCGCGGGCAAAGGTCTCGTCGGTCATACCGATGCTGGTGCGCAGGGTGATGTCTGCGCTGACTGCGCCGGTGCGCACCATCTGGTCGTGCTGAGGCTCAAAACGATCCCAGCTGCGCTCCGGGACGGGCGGGTCCAGCTGACGGGCAGCAAGGTCGGGATGGGTAGCCACCAGCGTTTCGGCAGCGCGGTAGATATAGCGCTTCTGTCCTTCCACAAAGCGCCAGTCCATCTGCCCGGCAGCGTCCAGTGCGGCAAACTCATCGGCGGTAAAGTCCCGCAGGGTGGCCTGCAGCTGGTTCAGCAGCTGGTCGGCGGTCAGGGTGTAATCCCGCGGCAGACGGCGCAAAATTTCCCGGTGTGCCAGCAGACCCTGCCGCCATGCATCCACCCCGTGGGGGGTGGGGTTTGCCGGCAGCGCACCCTGCGGGTGCAGGGGCTGGTTCTGGCTGGCAGTCCAGTCCTCGGCCAGACAGGCGTCGATGCGCGCAATGGCGGCGTCGTAGTAACCGGCCTCTTTCAGGCGGCGGATATCGTCCGGCAGTTCCATGTTCAGGTATGCAAAACAGGTATTCCAGTCCTTCATATTCTTTACTCCTTTTCCCACAGCAGGGTCCAGTGCCCGACATACAGCCGTATCTGCCAGTGCAGATGCGGCGCTCTGTGCATTCTTGTCCCTTTATTGTATCACAAACAGGTGGGATGTCAAAGCAATTTCTGTGCAGTCCGCTTCTTGTACCATACTACAAATTCTGCTATACTGAAGTTTATCCGGGAGTGGAAAGAGAATGCGGGCAATTTTCGGCCCGCCGAGGATGAAAGTATGGATAAGATCATCATCCGGCCTATGACGCCGGAGGACTGGGGCGCAGTCTCCAGAATTTATGTTGAGGGCATTGCCACGGAATACGCCACTTTCCAGACCGAATGCCCGCCCTACACCGCGTGGGACGCCTCCCATACAAACGAGTGCCGTCTGGTCATTCTTTCCGGCGGGGTGCTGGCGGGATGGTGCGCCCTGCACCGGGTAGACCCCCGCTGGTGCTACCGGGGCGTGGCCGAGGTAAGCATCTATGTAGGCGAGCAGTTCCGTGGGCACGGACTGGGCTTTCAGCTGTTGAGCGCCCTGTGCGCCGCTGCCGAAAAGGCCGGGTACTGGACGCTGCAATCTACCGTTTTGCAGGATAACGCCGCCAGCCGTGCCCTGCACGCCAAGTGCGGTTTCCGGCTGGTGGGGCGCCGGGAGCGCATTGCACGGGACTGCCATGGCCGCTGGCTGGACACCTATCTGATGGAGCGCCGCGCTGCCGCAGATGAACCGGAGGGGTTCAAAAAGCTGTGACCATCCCTACCGGACGCAGAATCATTTTTATTCGCAGAGCGGGAAAATCTGCGGATCTTCCCGCTCTGCCTTTTTACAACGTATAAAGCAGAAGGAGCCGCTGCACTTTTTGAGTGCAGCGGCTCCTGTTATTTACAATGATCCAGTTTTACCACTCGTCGTATTCGCCGTCGGCGTTTTTGGTGGCAGCCACACGGCTGTGCTTGAACATACTTTCCACCACAGCACAGTACTTATCGGCAAGGCAGACGATGATAGCCTCGCGGCAGCTGGGCACATGACGGAAGGTCAGCGGCCACATATGGCTGGAAATGATGCTCTGTTCCTTTTTGGTGATTTGGAACACCTGTTCCGCATTGACACAGGCACGACCCGGATGGGAAAAGCCGTGCATCTCGAACAGGCGGCGAATGCCATGGAAGGTACCCTTTTTGTGCCAGTCATACAGGTAAAAATCGTGCAGGAATGCACCGACAGCCAGCGAGGTCTCGTCTGCACCCAGATGCAGCCGATGGTTCAGCCAGCAGCTGACCAGCACCACATTCTTGCAATGCTGATAGGTGGTAACGTCCCCATGCTGGATGAACTCCCGCATCTGCTGTACCTTGGGATTGCGGTCGTATTTTTCCAGAATGGCATAAAGTTGTTCGCGTTCCGTAACAGAAAGCTGCATGAGCAAAATTTCCTTTCAACTCAAAACATGATTCAAGAGCGGAGCTGCACCGGGTTGGAATTGCCGAAGTTTTCGGCCTTGGACGGGTTTGTCCGCTTGAGGGACAGATCCACCAGATACTGCTTGCCATCGCCCAGTTCTTCCAGCTGGGCAAGCTTTGCTTTGGCAGCGGCCTCGTCCGGATACCACTGGATCAGGAAGAAGTTTTCCGCTTCCACCCCGTAGTACAGCCAGAAGCCGTCTGCCCGCAGCAGATCGTCCAGATGATCCACCTCTTCGCCGTCCGGCAGGCCAAGGCCTTCCTCTGCGTAGAGGTTTTCCGGCTCTACCTGCAGCATCTCAATGACCTGAATAGAGCTTTGCAGGTACTCGTCCTGTGAGGTGCTCTTATCTGAGCGCTCCCAGCCGGTGAGAAATGCCTGCATGAGCAGATCGCGCACCTTGATGCGCGGCAGTGTGGGATCCATAACCATTTTTGTTTCCTTCTTTCGTGGTTTTATCCCCGTTGGACAGTATACGGCATACGTCTGCCTGTGTCAACGGTCAATTTATGTTTTTTTGCAGGTACAGTCAAACTTTACATACGATTTTCCTGTTTTTCCCGGTCATTTCAGGCTTTAAAGGAAAAGGTATCGTTCAGCCATTCCACCGCAAGCTGCACCCAGCGGTTGCGGTGGGCGCTGTCGGCGTCCACCTCCGGGGTGGAGATGCTGGTGCCGTGGCAGCCTTTTTCAAACAAGTGCGCTTCGCACGGCACGCCCGCCTTGTGCAGGGCGCTGAGCAGCAGCAAGGTGTTTTCCACCGGGACGGTCTCGTCCTCCATGGTATGCCAGACGAACACCGGTGGTGTGGCGGGGGTGATCTTATCCTCCAGCGTAAAGCGCTGGTGGGCGGCAACATCCTGCGTGCCTGTCAGCTGCACAAAGCTGTCCCTGTGGGCATATTCCCCGGCGGTGACCACCGGGTAGGCCAGCAGCAGGGCGTTGGGCCGCGGCTGGTCTGCCATGCCGGGGATATCCCACACCGCACCGGACAGTGCCAGATGCCCGCCGGCAGAAAAGCCGCACAAAGCGATCTTATCCGGCAAAATATTCCACTGTTCTGCGTGCTGCCGCACAAGGCCGATGGCCTGTGCCAGCTGCCGCATGGGCAGCGCATCCCGGGCGCTGTCCCCTACTGCGTAGTGCAGTACCGCCGTGTGGTAGCCAGCTGCCGCAAATTGCAGCGCTACGGGGTCACCCTCCCGGGGGCTGACGTGGTTATAGCCGCCGCCGGGCACCACCAGCACCAGCGGGCGCTGCCGGAAGTGCGGCATGGCCTCCACGCTCTCCCGCAGGTAGAGCGTCAGCGTACCACCGCCGGTCAATTCCAGTTGTTCAAGCTGCATTTACACTTCCTCCCTATAAAAGCCGTGCCGCCCTTCCGGGTGGGCCGTGATGAACTCTGCGCACAGGTCGGCGCAAATGCGGCACAACTCCGGGCAGGGGCGCTTTTTATAATAGTCTGCAGTGCGTTCCTCTGCCGCCGTGCCTCCGGCAGGGGCAGCACCCGCCTTTGCCAGCAGTTCCCGGCAGATGATGCTTCCGCCGCCGTTGCGGCTGCGGTACTGCTCTGCCGCCTGCTGCACCATCGCGTACATCCGGGATTTATCCTTTGGGTCGGCGGGGTCGGCATAGACCATGCTCAGCACGGTCACCACGCCGCAGAACGCCCCGCACACCTCCCGCATACGGCCAATGCCTGCGCCAAACCCTGCGGAAAGGCGCAGCGCCATCTCCTCGGTCAGGCCAAGCTGCGGTGCAAACGCCGCCACCACGCTCTGACTGCAATTATAGCCCTTTAAAAACCATGCGTAAGCGGCATCGCCCTGTTTTGACATTTTCTCACATCCTTCCGGCATACTCGCTCCATTATAGCACAGTCCGCGCAAAAGTGGGAAAGCTTTTCGGGAAAATTTTCGTCCTTTATATAAGAAACGATCCCGGCGCGCCGTTTCGTGCACCGGGGCAACAAATTTTAACTTTTTTAACTTTTTATGAAAAGCCTTGATTTTCCCTGCAAGTCGTTGTATATTAGCACTCAGAAGTTATGAGTGCTAAGTTCTCCGGTGGTTTGCCGAGTACGGCGCACCAAATATGTGATAAAAGAGGTTTTGTATTATGGCCAAGAAAGAATTTCAGGCAGAAAGCAAAAAGCTGATGGACATGATGATCAACTCCATCTATACCAATAAAGAGATCTTCCTGCGGGAGTTGATCTCCAACGCTTCGGATGCCATCGATAAGCTGTATTATAAGAGCCTGACCGACACCTCCGTGGGCATGAACAAGGGCGATTTCCGCATCCTCATCACCCGCGATAAGGAAAACCGCATCCTGACCGTGGAGGATAACGGCATCGGTATGACCAAGGAAGAACTGGAGCAGAATCTGGGCACCATTGCACACTCCGGTTCTCTGGATTTCAAGAAGGACAACAAGGACGAGAACATTGATATCATCGGCCAGTTCGGCGTGGGCTTCTACTCTGCCTTTATGGTGGCCGATAAGCTGACCGTTATCTCCAAGGCCTACGGCTCGGACGAGGCTTGGCAGTGGGAGTCCTCCGGTGTGGACGGCTACGAGATGACTCCCGCCCAGAAGGACACCGTTGGCACCCAGATCATTCTGCACATCAAGCCGGACACCGACACCGAGCAGTACGACAACTTCCTGGACGAATACGGCATTGTGGCCATTGTGAAGAAGTATAGTGACTATGTGCGCTACCCCATCCAGATGGAGCGTGAAAAGAGCCGTCAGAAGCCGGAACCGGACCCCAAGCCCGATGACTACAAGCCGGAGTGGGAGACCTACACCGAGTTGGAGACCCTGAACAGCATGATCCCCATCTGGAAGAAGCAGAAGAGCGAAGTGACCGACGAGGAGTACAACAGCTTCTACAAGGACAAGTTCGGTGATTACGCCGACCCCGCCCGGGTCATCGTGAGCCGCACCGAAGGCACTGCCAACTACAACGCCCTGCTGTTCGTGCCCAGCCACCGCCCTTATGATTTCTACACCAAGGACTACGAGAAGGGTCTGGCACTGTACGCTTCCGGCGTGCTTATTATGGAAAAGTGCGCCGACCTGCTGCCGGATTACTTCAGCTTTGTGAAGGGCATCGTGGACAGTCAGGACCTGAGCCTGAATATCAGCCGCGAGATGCTGCAGAAAGACAGCCAGCTGAAGCTGATCCACAACGCACTGGAAAAGAAGATCAAGAACGAACTGCACGCCATGCTGAACAACGACCGTGCGAAGTACGAGGAGTTCTGGAAGGAGTTCGGCCGTCAGATCAAGTTTGGTGCTTACTCTGACTACGGAATGCACGCCGAACTGCTGCGCGACTTGCTGCTGTTCTGGTCTGCCAAGGAGCAGAAGATGGTCACCCTGCAGGAGTACATCGACAAGATGCCCGCCGAGCAAAAGTACATCTACTTTGCCGCAGGCGACTCCACCGACCGTCTGGCAAAGCTGCCCTCCGCAGAGCTTGTGCTGGACAAGGGCTTTGACGTGCTGCTGCTGACCGAGGACGTGGACGAATTCTGCCTGCAGATCCTGCACAGCTACCCCCGCAAGGATGCCGAGGGCAAGGACGGCACCGTGGAGTTCAAGAACGTGAACAGCGGCGATCTGGGTCTGGAGTCCGAGGAAGAGAAGAAGGCCGCCGAGGATGCCACCGCCGAGAACAAGGCTCTGTTCGACGCCATGAAGGACGCCTTGAACGGCAAGGTGAAGGAGGTCAAGGTCTCCACCCGCCTGAAGGATCACCCCGTGTGCCTGAGCGCTGACGGCCCGCTGTCCATCGAGATGGAGAAGGTTCTGTCCAAGCAGCCCGGCAGCGAGGGCGTGAAGAGCGACAAGGTGCTGGAGTTGAACGTGAACCACCCCGTGTTTGCAGCCCTGAAGGCCGCACAGGAGGCCGGCGACACCGAGAAGCTGAACAAGTACAGTGCTCTGCTGTACGCACAGGCACAGCTGATCGAGGGTCTGCCCGTGGATGACCCCGCCGCTTATGCCGAGGCCGTTTGCAGCCTGATGAAGTAAGCTTTTATGGAGAGGCCGCTGTTGCATTTGCGCAGCGGCCTCTTTTGCGGAAGATCTATTTTTAATTTCGCACTTGGCGCGGTCTGTGGACCGCGCCAAGCGCATTTTCACGGGAACAGAAATACCCCCTTAACAAAAAGGCCGCGCTCCGCTATAATAGAGTGGAACGCGGTTTTATTTTTATCTTTCTGCGAAAGGAATCCTGTTTCATGGAGCCGAGAAAACATTATTTTGCAAAGATCCCCACCATTGCCATCTTTATCGTGATGGCAATGTCCGGGCCGTTGGGCGTGCTGCTGTTCATCCTGAAGGGCATCGACAATAAGATGCTGAAGGAAGAGCAGGAAGCCGCCCGCGCCCGGGGCGACTACCGCGCCGACCTTGGGCCGGAGCCCGACCGGAAGAGTGAGCCTGTTTACGGACACGATGTGCCTACCGAGGCGCAGAAAAGCGCCAAGCAATGGCACAAGAATATTGCCACCCTCTGCACCATCATGGGTGCGGTCTTTCTGCTTGCCGGCGTGACGGACGCGGTGGATGTCATCAGTGTGTGGAAGTTTTGGCCCGACCCCGGGGAGCTGTTTTCCAATATTGCCATGGCCATTGGCGGCGGCGGTGCGCTGCTGACCGGCCTGCGGATGAAGAGCACCCGCAAGCTGGAACGGCTGCTGGATAAAGTAGTGGGCGAACGGGATAACATCTCTTTGCCGGAGTTGTTTGCCGCCGCCGGGGTGGACGCTGCCCGGGGACGCACTGCGGTAAAAAGCGCCATCGAGCACGGATACTTCGGCGCGGATGCCTACATTGACAACCGCACCGACACGCTGGTGGTGCGGGGCGCGGCACCGCAGCCGAAAAAGCCCGCACCCGCTCCGGCACCTAAAGCTCAGCCCGCCGCAGAGGACGAGTACGCTGCCCTGCTGCGCCAGCTGCGGGAGGTGAACGATGCCATCCCAGACCCGGTGATGAGCCAGAAGATCTCCCGCCTGGAAGAAGTCAGCGGGCGTATCTTTGCGCTGGCGCAAAAAGACCCGGACAAAAAAGCGCAGCTGCAAAAGTTTATGAACTACTATCTGCCCACTGCGCTCAAGCTGCTGAACACCTATGCCAGCCTTTCCGGACAGGCAGTGGAGGGCACGAACATCACCGAGGCCAAGCACAGCATCGAGCGCAGCATGGATCTGCTGGTGACTGCCTTTGAAAACCAGCTGGACAAGCTGTTCCAAGCCGACGCGCTGGACGTGAATGCCGACATTGCCGCACTGGAAGGAATGCTGAACCTTGACGGACTGACCGGCAGCGAATTTACCCGCTAAGCCCCACCCCCGCACCCGATGGCTGCATCGGTGCGGGGGTATTTTTTGTGCAAAGTGCAATTTTCCATCCCGTCTTTTTTGGACGGTGCGCTCAAAATTCCGAGATTTGTGTGCATTTATGCCAAGCATTTTGATTTGCCTGAGAAATTTTTATTTTATTTGTTTGCAAGCAGCCGATCAGCTTCCACCGGCGTTTTTTGCAACTTTTCATCGAGATGCAACAATAACACATGGTTTTTTGCGCTGCATTTGACTATTATAGAAGCAGCTACGGCAGCTGCGAACGGCTGCATCGACCTTTCCGATCATAATAGTAGGAGGAAATTTCCATGATGAAGTCCATTTCCACCTGGAAGCAGGAACTGACCGCGGGCGCACACGCTGCGCGTCTGGCTGCGCTGTACTGCTGCACCCCCGACGAGACCCCTGCACAGGCAGCCCGCTATGCGGCTGTTCTGGACGGGCTGGAGACCACCTTTGGCGCACACACCGAGGCCGGTCTGTATAGTGCCCCCGGCCGCACCGAGATCGGCGGCAACCACACCGACCACCAGCATGGCCGCGTGCTGGCAGGCAGCGTGAACATTGATATGATCGCTGCTGCCGCCCCCAACAGCCTGAACCAGCTGCGCGTACAGAGCGAGGGGTACGACCTGTGCGTCATCGACCTTGACGACCTGACTGCCCGCAAGGAGGAGGAGAACACCACCGCTTCCCTGCTGCGCGGCGAGTGCGAGGCCTTCCGTCAGCGCGGCGCAAAGCTGTCCGGTCTGGACGTGTACATCTCCTCCAACGTGCCCAAGGGCAGCGGCGTTTCTTCCTCTGCCGCCTTTGAGGTGCTGGTCGGCGTGATTTTGAACGACTGCTTCATGGCTGAAAAGGTCTCCCCTATCGCCATTGCACAGATCGGCCAGTGGGCTGAAAATGTCTACTTTGGCAAGCCCTGCGGCCTGATGGATCAGATGGCCTCCAGCGTGGGCAACATTATCACCATTGACTTTGCCGACAAGGCAAACCCCGATGTGGAGCCGGTGCAGGTGGACTTTTCCAAGGCCGGTCTGGCGCTGTGCATTCTGGACTCCGGCGCAGACCACGCCGACCTGACCGACGAGTACGCCGCTATCCCCAACGAGTGCCGCGCTGTGGCCGCTGTGTGCGGCGGCGAGGTGCTGCGGGACGTGCCCTTTGAGACCTTCCTTGCAAACATCCCGGCCTGCCGCAAGCAGTGCGGCGACCGCGCTGTGCTGCGCGCCTTCCACTTCTACGCCGACAACGACCGTGTACCCCAGCAGGTAGCCGCCCTGCGCGAGGGCGACTTTGAAGCCTTTTTGCAGTTGGTGACTGCCTCCGGCGACAGCAGCTGGGAATATTTGCAGAACGTCATCCCCGCCGGTTACAAGGAGCATCAGGAGGTGGCTGTGACCATCGCCGCTGCTAAGCACTATCTGGGCGGCAAGGGTGCTGTGCGCGTGCACGGCGGCGGTTTTGCCGGTACGGTGCAGGCCTTTGTGCCGGTGGAGATGCTGGCAGACTTTAAGGCAAATATGGAAAAGATTCTTGGCGCGGGCCGCTGCCATGTGCTGAGCATCCGTCCTGAGGGAGGTGCTGTGCTGTGATCTCCACCGCTATCCAGCAGCTCGTGAACTACGGGCTGGACACCGGGCTGATCTTGCCCGATGACGAGATCTATATCCGCAACCAGCTGCTGATGACCATGCAGCTGGACGACTTTACCGCCCCGGACGGCGAGGTGTGCTACACCGATCTGGAAAGCATCCTCAAGACCCTTGTGGACGATGCTGTTGCCCGCGGCGTGTGCGGGGATAACTCCACCGCACGCGATCTGTTCGACACCAAGCTGATGGGCGTGCTGACCCCGCGCCCCAGCATCGTGCGCGCAAACTTTGAGGAACGGTACGAAAGCGAGGGTCCGCAGGCTGCCACCGACTGGTTCTATAAGTTCAGTCAGGACACCGACTACATCCGCCGCTACCGCATCAAGCGCGATCTGAAGTGGGTCACCAAGACCGCATACGGCGATTTGGATATCACCATCAACCTGTCCAAGCCGGAAAAAGACCCCAAGGCCATTGCCGCCGCAAAGCTTGCACCCCAGAGCGCTTACCCCAAGTGCCAGCTGTGCGTGGAGAACGAGGGCTACGCAGGCCGCATGAACCACCCCGCGCGCGAAAACCACCGCATCATCCCGCTGACCATCAATGACAGCGCGTGGAATTTGCAGTACAGCCCCTACGTTTACTACAACGAGCACTGCATCGTGTTCAATAACCAGCACACCCCTATGAAGATCGAGCGGGCGACCTTCCGCAAGCTGCTGGACTTTGTGGGTCTGTTCCCCCACTATTTTGTGGGCAGCAACGCCGACCTGCCCATCGTGGGCGGCAGCATCCTGAGCCACGACCACTTTCAGGGCGGTCACTACGAGTTTGCCATGGCCAAGGCTCCCATTGAAAAGACTTGGGTATTCCCCGGCTTTGAGGATGTGGAGGCCGGTATCGTGCACTGGCCCATGAGCTGCATCCGTCTGACCTGTGCAGATGACACACGCCTTGTGGAACTGGCCGATAAGCTGCTGGTCGCATGGCGCGGCTACACCGACGAAAGCTGCTTTATCTTTGCCGAGACCGATGGCGAACCCCACAACACCATCACCCCCATTGCCCGGATGCGGGACGGCAAGTATCAGCTGGACTTGGTGCTGCGCAATAACATCACCACCCCGGAGCATCCGCTGGGCGTGTACCACCCCCATGCCAAACTGCACCACATCAAAAAGGAGAACATCGGCCTCATCGAGGTGATGGGTCTGGCCGTGCTGCCCAGCCGCCTGAAGCAGGAGTTGTTCGACCTTGCCGATGTGCTGGTGGCACACCTGCCCACCGCAGAGTACCCCGAAGCCCTGCAAAAGCACGCTGCGTGGGCAGAGGAGATCCTTGCAAAGCACCCGGAACTGAACGCCGATAATGTACACCTGATCTTGCAGGATGAGGTAGGCTATGTGTTCGCACAGGTGCTGGCCGATGCCGGTGTGTACAAGCTGGATGAAGCAGGCCGCGCCGGTTTTGTCCGCTTCCTGGAAAGCGTATAATAGCAAAAATTTTGACCCGCCGATAGTTCTCTGTCGGCGGGTCTTGTTGAAGCGACCATATTGGAGGTATCGCTTATGCAATACACCTTGGAAGTATGCGTAGACAGCACCGCCAGCGCGCTGGCGGCAAAACGCGGCGGCGCTGACCGGCTGGAACTGTGCGCCGACCTTATTATCGGCGGCACCACCCCTTCCCCTGCCCTGCTGCGTCAGGTCAAGGCTGAGACCGGTCTGCCGGTGCGGGCGCTGCTGCGTCCCCGTTTTGGCGATTTCTGCTACGACCGCTACGAACTGGCGCAGATGGCCGAGTGTGCCGCCGAGCTGGTCGCCGCCGGTGCAGACGGCATCGTGACCGGCGTGCTGACCCCGGCGGGCGCACTGGACACCGATGCTCTGCGCCCTATCTACGCCGCAGCCCGGCAGGCGGCAGAAAAAGCACACCGCACCGTGGACTGCACCCTGCACCGCGCCTTTGATGTTTGCCGCGACCCCTTTGCCGCGCTGGAGGCTGCAAAGCAGCTGGCCCTTGCTACCATCCTGACCAGCGGACAGGCCGCAAGCGCCCCGCAGGGTGCTGCCCTGCTGCGGCAGCTGGTGGAAGCTGCCGGGCAGGAGGTGGAAATATTGGTGGGCGCAGGCGTATCTGCTGCCAACATCCCTGCCCTTGCTGCCCAGACCGGTGCCCGAGCGTTCCACCTTTCCGGCAAGCAGGTGCTGGACAGCCGCATGACCTTCCGGCGAGAGGGCGTGCCCATGGGTCTGCCGGGCTTTTCCGAGTTTGAGATTTGGCAGACCAGCGAAGCAAACATCCGCGCCGCCCGCACCGCATTGGATACGCTGTAACGGACAAACGAAACTTTTATATCCTATTCCGGCGTAATAGGAAAGCTTCGGTCTGCCCACCGTGCCGCTGTTTCCGCAGGAAACAGGCACTGCAGCTGATGTTTTCCATCACGACCCTTTTCCGTGAAAATGCAAAATCGGGCAGCCCGCAGGCTGCCCGATTTTGCTCTATTCAAATGATTTTTCCGCTGAATATGTCCAAGTGGAGGGCATTCCAAATCGTCCTGCCTCAATGCAGGGCGGCAAACCGGACTGCGCCGCGGGTACACAGCCAGCGGTGCAGCAGCAAATCCGGCCCCAGCAGTGCGGCCAGACAAGCACCTTGCGCGGCCAGCGGCGGCACGGCATGATCCAGTAAGGTCAGGGGCAAAAACAGCACCCCGCCCGCCAGCAGCCACCCGCCGAACATGGCCAGCATACTGGCGGCGCTCCGCTTGACCACGGCAGCTTCGCTGACCCAGTGGAGGTTGGGCAGGCACAACCCCAAAGCAAGCCCAAGCTGCGCTGTCAGCCACACAAAGGCTGCCAGCACAGCCAGCACCGGCAGCCCCTGCCCTGCCGGAATGCGCAGCGCCGCCATGGCGCACCCGGCGTACAGCCATGCCGCCGGCAGCGTGAGCAGCAATTGCATCTCCACCTTTGCCCGCAGTACCTGCTGCGGGGTCACCGGCAGGCTTTGCAGCAGCCAGAGGGTGCCGCCCTCCAGCGACACCGAGGGCGCTGTGATAAAGTTCATAGCGGCTATGGCGCACACCATCCCGCACACCAGTATGGGCAGGCTCTCGGGTGGATAAGCTGCCGTAAAGGCACGCAGAGCAGCGGCCTTCCACAGTGCTGCTACGCCCAGCACCGGCAGCAGCAGGCTGCTCAGTGCGCAGTTGAGCAGCCACATGGGGCAAGCACCCAGATGCAGCAGTTCCCGCCGCAGCAATGCCCGGCGCGGGGGCTGCTTTTTTTGCGCCTTTGCGCGGTATTCCACTTTTACTCTGCCCGGCTCAAGGGTCAAAAGCCGCAGATAGTGTTTTGCCAGCGCCTTGCCGCAAAGCACCATACAGGCCGCAGCCAGCGCCAGCAACAGCAGCAATGCCGGAGCGCTGCCCACTGCGGCGAAACCCAGCAGACGCAGCGGCGCGGCAGCACGCCCGGCGGCTGCGCCCGTCTGTACGGCATCCAGCGCAAGGGCATCCACCGCGTTGCCCACCCATTGGAGCACTGCATAGTAGACCGCCAGAAAGAGCAGCGTACCCACCACCGTGACAAGACTTTTGTGCCGGGCGCGGCGGTTGAGCAGCGCCACCGCCCAGCCCAGCAGAACGGCCAGTACCATGGAGACCCCCGCCAGCGCCAGTGCCACCGGCAGCGCCGCCAGCAGTGCACCGCCGGGGCGGGGTGCTGCCAGCGCATAACAGACCACCGAGGGCACCCACGCCAGCAGCAGATAAATAAGCCCGGTCAGGTACACCCCGCCGCAGCGCACCGCAAAAATAGCGCCCGGCGGGATGGGCAGCGCCAGCAGCTGCTGGTTATCCCGGCAGCGGAACAAATGCCCGTAGCTGGTAAAGGTACTGGCCAGCACACTGACCGTCAGCGCCGAAAGTTCCATCAGCACAAAATAGAGCCAGTCCAGCCCCTGCGGCACCAGCGTCACTGCCAGCGGCAGTGCCATCGAGCCAAAGCTGAGCATGACCAGCAGCATCAGCACCGCAAACAACAGCGCGTAGCCAAGCGTCCCTGCCCGGGAGCGCCGCTTGCCCGTTTTGCTGCTGCGCACAAAGGCCGCGCCCAGTTCCAGAAGCTGTTTTTTGAGCAATGCACGGATCATAACGCTTCCCCCGTATCCTCCAGTTCCAGAAAGACCTCCTCCAGCGTATCGTCGCCGCGCACCTGCTCCATGGCGCCCTCGCGCACCAGCTGGCCCTTGCGCAGAATGGCCACCCGGTCACAGAGTTTTTCGGCCACCTCCAGCACATGAGTGGAGAAAAAAATTGCCCCGCCCTGCGCACAGAAGGCTTTCATCTGAGTCTTGAGTTGATGGGAGGCCAGCGGGTCCAGCCCGACAAAGGGCTCGTCCATTAAAATCAGCTTCGGCTCGTGCAGCAGCGCCGCAATAATGACCAGCTTCTGCTTCATGCCGTGGGAGTATGCCCCGATAGACTGCGCCAAGTCCTGTGTCAGGCCAAAGGCATCACCGTACTGCCGGATGCGCTGCGTCCGCTGTGCGGCACTTACGCCGAAGATGTCTGCAATAAAATCAAGGTACTGGATGCCGGTCATATAATCGTAAAGCTGCGGGTCATCCGGCAGATAGGCCAAGCGGCGCTTGCATTCCAGCGGGTCATTCCGCACCGAAATGCCGTCCACATAAACCTCGCCGGCATCGAATTGTTGGATGCCGCAGCAGCATTTTAAGGTAGTGGTCTTGCCCGCGCCGTTGTGCCCGATAAAAGCGCACAGCTCCCCTGAGCGGATGTGCAGGCAAAGGTCCTGCACGGCGGGTTTGCCGCCGTAGGTTTTGGTCAGATGTTCTATTTTTAACATGGCTGCCTCCTTGCTTTCAGTTTCGAGCCAAGTATACACCCTCCGGCGGGGGAAAGGTCAAGCATTTCTCCGTTTTTTCTTGCGTTTTGTATGGGGCTGTGCTATACTTTTTGACGAACTGAACAGAAAACAGCAGGTGCGTTCCGTCACTTTGCCCCACCGGGCGGCGGCAGGAACGTTAAAAGGGAAGCGGGTGCAAATCCCGCACGATCTCGTCACTGTGATAAGGGAGTTCACTGTCAGGGTGCTTTTGCACCGGTCACTGAGCCATCCGGCTTGGGAAGGCGGCAGCGGGCGTTGATCTTTCAGTCAGGAAACCTGCCCGCTGTTGGTACCGGGGCTTTGCCGCCCCAGATCACGAGGAATTGGTTGTACCAAAAAGCCTGTAGGATACGGGGTCTTTTTGCTTTGCCATTTCGCAAGCAGAAGACCCCGTTTTTTGCAGCTTCTCTTTCCTGTACCCTTCTGTTCGGCGCCGTATTTTACCCACATCAGGAAAGGAAAACACAATGAAAAAACGCAACATCCGCAAAACGGCGGCCGTTCTGACCGCTCTGGCTCTGTGCGCCGGTGTACTGACCGGCTGCGGCGGGGCTGCCTCCAGCACGGCTTCCTCTGTTGCTGCCAGTTCTGCCGCCAGCAGCGAGGCTTCCGGCGCAGACGCTGACGCACTGGCCGCACAGAACGTGGCCGACCTGATCGACGCCATCTATGTGCAGCAGCGCACCGATGACACCGATGCCCAGTGCGAGGCCGCAAAAGCCGCTTGGGACGCTTTGACCGATGCCCAGAAGGAGTTGGTGGAAGGCGAGAACGCCGACCCTGACTACTTTGGCCGCGACACCGGCGATGCCTCCAAGGACGATGCCCGCAACGCCGATGAGATCGGTGAGAACGAGCTGCTGGTGGTGTCCTTCGGTACCTCCTTCAACGACAGCCGCGCTGCCGACATCAAAGGTATTGAGGACGCCTTGCAGGCCGCTTACCCCGACTGGAGCGTGCGCCGCGCCTTTACCGCACAGATCATCATCAACCATGTGCAGGCACGCGACGGCGAGAAGATCGACAATATGCAGCAGGCACTGGACCGCGCTGTGGCAAACGGCGTGAAGAACCTGATCGTGCAGCCCACCCATCTGATGCACGGTGCCGAATACGACGAGATGAACGAGATGCTGGATCAGTACCGCGACAAGTTTGAGAGCGTTGCTGTGGCCGAGCCCCTGCTGGGCGAGGTAGGCGCAGATGCTTCCGTCATCAACGCAGATAAGGAAGCCGTTGCCAAGGCTGTTACCGCTGCCGCTGTGAAGGATGCCGGTTACGACAGCGCCGCTGCTGCCGCTGCAGATAAGACTGCTTTCGTCTTTATGGGTCACGGCACTTCCCACACTGCCAAGGTGAGCTACAGCCAGATGCAGACCACCATGCAGACCTTGGGCTACGACAACGTGTTCATTGGCACGGTAGAGGGCGAGCCTGAGGAGACCTCCTGCGAAGCTGTCATTGAGGCCGTGAAGGCTGCCGGTTACACTAAGGTCATCCTGCGCCCGCTGATGGTGGTGGCAGGCGACCACGCCAACAACGACATGGCCGGTGAGGATGCCGACAGCTGGCTGAGCCAGTTTACCGCCGCAGACTGCTTTGAGAGTGTGGACTGCCAGATCTCGGGTCTGGGCCGCATTGCGGATATCCAGCAGCTGTACATTGCACATACCAAGGCCGCTATGGATCTTCTGAACGGCTAATGGATTCAGAAGCCCTCTCCGGCGCTGCCCTGCACACGGAGAGGGCTTCTTTTATGGGCGCATTCCCCGCACGAGGAGAACGCGCCCCTACCCCGGCAGCTTAGACGCCGGGTAAAAATTCAGGATACTGAGGTATTTATTTTATGCGTTGCAAACAGTTTATCATCGTTTCTCTGGCCGGTGTGGTGCTGGCTGCTTCTCTGGCAGGCTGCGGCGGGGCCGCCCCTGCCTCCTCTGCTGTTGCAAGTTCTGTGGCTGCTTCTTCCGTGGTAGCTTCCTCTGCTGTGGCCGAAGCTGCCCTGCCGGACGGCGTATACACCGCTGATTTCGAGACCGACAGCAGTATGTTCCACACCAGCGAAGCCTGCAACGGCAAGGGCACCCTGACCGTGGAAAACGGCGTGATGACCTTCCACGTCAGTCTGGCGTCCAAAAAGATCGTGAACCTCTACCCCGGTCTTGCCGCCGACGCCGAAGCCAACAAGACCGCATGGCTCATCCCCACCGTGGACACGGTTACCTACGCAGACGGCACCACCGAGGAAGTGTACGGCTACGACATCCCGGTGGAAGCACTGGATACCGACTTCCAGCTGGCTTTGCTTGGCACCAAGGGCAAGTGGTATGACCATATCGTCAGCGTGCGCAACGCCGAGCCTAAGGCCGAACAGGCTGCCGAGACCCCCGCAGACGGCGCATACACCGCCGCCGTAGTGCTGGAGGGCGGCTCCGGCCGCGCCACCGTGGAAAGTCCCGCTGCCCTGACCGTGGCAGACGGCAAGATGACTGCCACCATCGTGTGGAGCAGCCCCAACTACGACTACATGGTCGTGGACGGCGAGAAGTATCTGCCCACCAACACCGAGGGCAACTCCACCTTTGAAATTCCTGTGGCTGCACTGGGCACCCCGCTGGCTGTTACCGCAGACACCGTGGCCATGAGCAAGCCCCACGAGATCGAATACACCCTGACCTTTACTTTGGAGTAACCTTCCATGAAGCTGACCCGCGCTCAATTTTTAAAGGCTCTGCCCGCCGCCGCACTGGTGCTTGCCGGCTGCACTGCCGCGCCCACAGCACCGGCTGATACGGATGAACTGGTATTTGACCACGCCTACCCGCTGGACTATGCCACCCAGTTTACCGCCGACTGCTACGCAGACGGCTCTACCCTGCTGACCATCCCGGACGCACAGGCAAAGTTCCTTGTCCGGCCGGAGGGCGCTGCCACCCTGCACACCGTACCCGAAGGAGTGACTGTATTGCAGCAGCCGGTGAAGAACATCTATCTGGTGTCCACCTCTGCCATGGACTTGTTCCTCCATCTGGACGCGCTGGACAGCATTGCCCTTTCCGGCACCCGCGCCGAAGGCTGGTATCTGGACGAGGCAAAGCAGGCCATGCAGGCCGGGCGCATTGCCTACGCGGGCAAGTACAGCGCCCCGGACTATGAGCGCATCCTGACCGCAGAATGCGGCCTTGCGGTGGAAAACACCATGATCTACCACACCCCGGAAGTGAAGGAACAGCTGGAACGGTTCGGCATCCCAGTGCTGGTGGAGCGCTCCAGCTACGAGAGCAGCCCGCTGGCACGGATGGAATGGATCAAACTGTACGGCATCCTACTGGGGAAAGAAGCCCTTGCCGAGGAGGTGTTCGCCCAGCAGGCGCAACGCATTGCGCCACTGCTGGAGCAGCCCTCCACCGGCAAACGCTGCGCGTTTTTCTCCATTACTTCCAGCGGACTTGCCACTGTGCGCAAAAGCGGAGACTATGTAGCGCAGATGATCGGCATGGCCGGGGGCGAATATGTTTTTGCAGACCTTGCCGACAGCGGCAACAGCCTTTCCACCATGAATATCCCGCTGGAGGACCTTTACGCCGGCGTCAAGGACGCCGATGTGCTCATTTATAACGGCACCATCGAGGGCACTATCTCCACAAAAGAAGAGTTGCTTGCCCGCTGCGCGTTGCTGGCAGAGTGCAAGGCGGTGCAAAGCGGTGATATCTGGTGCACGACGCCCAGCTTTTTCCAGCAGAGCATGGCACTGGCAGATTTTATGCTGGATCTCCATGCCGTTTTTACCGGGGAAGCAACCAGCCCCGACACCCTGCATTTTTTGACCAAGATCACCTGAGGAGCCGCTTATGACCAGCCGCAAACGCCTTGTTTTTTCCTATTGCTGCCTTGCCCTGCTGCTGGCGGTGCTGTTTGCCGTGAGCCTGTTCTGGGGCAGCGTTGCGCTTACCCCGCAGGCCGTGCTTGCCGCTTTGACCGGCCGCGGACAGGATGCGCTGAGCGTGGGCATCATCACCCAGCTGCGCCTGCCCCGCGCGGTGATGGCCGCGTTACTGGGCGCTGCGCTCTCGGCGGCAGGCTACCTGCTGCAGACCTTTTTCGCAAACCCCATTGCCGGCCCCTTTGTCATGGGCATTTCCAGCGGAGCAAAGCTGGCGGTGGCGCTGGTAATGGTGCTGTTTTTGAACTACGGTCTGCTGACCAGTTCTGCCGTGCTCATCCTTGCGGCCTTTGCGGGCGCTATGGCGGCCATGGCCTTTGTGCTGGCCGCTGCCCGCCGGGTGCAGCGCATGAGCATTCTTGTAATCTGCGGCGTAATGATCGGTTACATCTGCTCTGCCATCACCGAGTTTGTGGTGGCCTTTGCGCAGGACAGCAGCATCGTCAACCTGCACAACTGGTCGCAGGGCAGCTTTTCCGGCATGACGTGGGGCAACGTGCGCACGGCGGCGCTGGTGGTGCTGCCCGCGCTGGCGGCAGCCTTCTGTCTTGCCAAGCCCATGGCCGCTTACCAGATGGGCGAAGCCTACGCCCGCAGCGTGGGCGTGGATGTGCGGCGGTTCTCCCGGCTTTTGGTGCTGCTTTCCAGCCTGCTGGCCGCCTGCGTTACTGCCTTTGCGGGGCCCATCTCCTTTGTGGGCATCGCGGTGCCGCACCTTGTCAAGCAGCTTTTGGGCAGCGCCCGCCCGCTATATGTGCTGCCGGGTTGCTGCTTGGGCGGGGCGGCGTTCTGCCTGTTGTGTGATTTAATTGCCCGAAGTCTGTTTGCGCCCATGGAGCTTTCCATCAGCGCAGTCACCGCCGTATTCGGCGCACCGGTGGTCATTGGGCTGCTGCTGCGCCGCAACCGGGAGGATGTGCGATGAAAAACTCCGTTGAAACCAAAGCGCTTGCCATCGGCTACGGCAAGGCTGCCCTTGCCCGGGATATCGCGCTGGGCGCTGCCAAGGGGCAGGTGCTGGCACTCATCGGCCCGAATGGCGCGGGCAAATCCACCCTGCTCAAAACCTTGGCCGGGCAGCTAGCCCCTTTAGGCGGTGCAGTGCTGCTGGACGGGCAGGAATTAGCCCGTATCCCCGGCAATGCCCGGGCGCAAAAGCTGGCGCTGATGCTGCCCCACACCCGCCACACCGAGTTGACCACCTGCTTTGAGTTTGCAGCGGCGGGACGCATCCCCTACACCGGGCGGCTGGGCATTCTTTCCGCCGAGGACAAAAAACAGGTACAGAGCGCGCTGGAGCTGGTGGGCGCGGCGCATCTGGCTGACCGGGACTTTAACTGCGTCAGCGATGGGCAGCGGCAGCGCATTCTGCTGGCGCGGGCAGTCTGTCAGCAGCCGCAGGTTCTTTTGCTGGACGAGCCTACATCCTTTTTGGACGTAAAGGGCAAAATCGAACTGCTGACCATTTTGCAAAAACTGGCGCATGAGCAGCAGCTTGCGGTCATCGTGACCCTGCACGAGTTGGATATGGCACAGAAGATTGCGGACGCGGTGGTCTGCGTTTCGCCACACGGCGTTTTTGCGCCCATGCCCCCGGCACAGGCTTTTGCCCGGGAAAATATCAAGGCGCTCTACGGCCTTACGGAAGAACAGTACAGTGCTGTTTTTGACCCACCGAAGCCGGAAAAGCCTCAATTTGAGCACTATGTGCGCAGCGGGCAAAAGCTGCTGCGCTGCGGCTACACCACCGGCACCTGTGCGGCGCTGGCCGCTGCCGGGGCTGCCCGGCTGCTGCTGACCGGCACTGCGCCGGAAACCGTCGCCCTGCGCACGCCCAAAGGCATCGTGGTGGAGGTGGCTCCCCTGTTCTGCCGTGCTTCTACAGACGGCGCGGAATGCGCCATTGAAAAGGACGGCGGCGATGACGTGGACGTGACCACCGGTCTGCCGGTGACCGCCACGGTGACGCTGCTGCCCGACACACCCGAGGTACGCATTACCGGCGGCGCGGGAGTAGGCCGGGTGACAAAGCCCGGGCTGGACCAGCCGGTCGGGCAAGCCGCCATCAATCATGTGCCCCGGCAGATGATCACCGAGGCGCTGCGCCGGGAGGCGGAAACAGCCTGTTACCCCGGCGGCTTTGCCGTGACCATTTCCATTCCCGGCGGCGAAGAGGTTGCCCGACGCACCTTCAACCCCCATATCGGGGTGGAGGGCGGGCTGTCGGTGCTGGGCACCAGCGGTATCGTAGAGCCTATGAGCCAGCAGGCCATTCTGGACACCATCCAGCTGGAGATGAATCAGGCGGCGCTGCGGGCAAAAGACCACCGGCGGCTCATTCTTGCCCCGGGCAACTACGGGCTGGACTATCTGCACGAAGCTTACCCGCAATTTGCCGCCATCCCGGTGGTCAAAACCTCAAACTTTATCGGAGATACGCTGGATATGGCAGCAGCGGCACATTTTGACGAGGTGCTGCTGGTGGGGCACATCGGCAAGCTGTGCAAGCTGGCGGGCGGCATTATGAACACCCACTCCCACATGGCAGACTGCCGCACGGAGTTGTTCTGCACCCACGCCGCCCTGTGCGGTGCCGCCCGGGAAGTGTGCACCGCACTGTACAATGCCGCCACCACGGATGCCTGTCTGGAGATCCTGGACGCTGCCGGGCTGCGGGAGCCGGTGCTGCAAAGCCTGCTTGCCGCCATCCAGCTGCATCTTGACCGCCGCGCGGGCGGGGCGTTCCGGGTGGGCGCGGTGCTGTTTTCAAACCAGCACGGCCCGCTGGGACAGACCGTAACTGCCGCCTGCCTGTTAGACGAATGGAAGGAGTAATGCACATGGTACATTTTGTGGGCGCCGGGCCCGGCGCACCGGATCTGATCACCCAGCGCGGCGCAGCATTTTTACAGGCCGCAGACTGCATTATTTATGCAGGCAGTCTGGTCAACCCGGCGCTGCTGGGGCTGGCAAAGCCGGGCTGTGCCATCTACAACAGCGCCGAGATGACGCTGGAGCAGGTGCTGGACGTGATGCGCCGGATGGAAGCCGCAGGTAAGACCACCGTGCGTCTGCACACCGGCGACCCCTGCCTGTACGGTGCTATCCGGGAGCAGATGGATGCGCTGGATGCAGACGGCATTTATTACGATGATACCCCCGGTGTTTCCAGCTTTTGCGGCGCTGCCGCTGCGCTGAACGCCGAGTACACTCTGCCCACGGTCAGCCAAACGGTCATTATCACCCGCATGGAGGGGCGCACCCCCGTGCCGGAGCGGGAAAGGCTGGCAAGCCTTGCCGCACATGGCGCGACCATGGTGATCTTTCTGTCCATCGGGCTGATCGATAAGGTGCAGACGGCGCTTTTGCAGGGTGCGTACAAACCGGGCACCCCCGCTGCCGTGGTGTACAAGGCCAGCTGGCCGGAAGAAAAAATCATTCGGTGCACGGTCGGTTCTTTAGCCGAAAGCACCCGTGCAGCGGGCATTACCAAGACGGCGCTTATCGTTGTGGGAGATTTTCTCGGCACGCAGTACGAGCGCAGCAAGCTGTACGACCCCGCCTTTACCACCGAGTTCCGCAAAGGAGAACCGGTATGACACGCGCCTACCTTGCCTTTACGGATACCGGCCTTGCGCTGGCAAAGCGTCTGGCCGCTGCCCTGCCCGGCAGCGTTGCCCGGTGCGGGCAGGATGGCGCTTCCCTTACAGAATGGACAAGCGCACAGTTTGTGCAGTCGGATGCGCTGATATTTGTAGGCGCAGCGGGCATTGCGGTACGCGCCATCGCACCCCACTGCAAGAGCAAGACCATTGACCCGGCTGTGGTGGTGGTGGATGAATGCGGGCGGTTTGCCGTACCCATTCTGTCCGGGCATCTGGGCGGCGCAAATGATCTGGCGCGTGCCATTGCCGCTGTGTGCGGTGCCGTGCCGGTGATCACCACTGCCACCGATGTCCACGGCATTTTTGCGGTGGACGAGTGGGCAAAGCACCAAAACTGCATGGCACTGGAGTCGGAACGCATCAAGCTGGTCAGCGGCAAATTACTGGCTGGACAGCCGGTACATTACTGGGCAGATATCCCGGTAACGGGCACTACGCCCGCCGGGTTATTCCCCGCCGATACCCCGGCAAAGGCCGACCTTGCACTCACCCTTTGCCCCACCGGGCAGGCGCTGCATCTTGTGCCGCGCATCGGGGTGCTGGGCATCGGCTGCAAGCGGGGCACAAGCGCTGAAGCGCTGGAAGCCGCCTTTGCCGCCTTCTGTGCCCGGCACGGCCTTTCTGTGCAGGCAGTTACCGCCGCTGCAAGCATCGACCTGAAGCAGGATGAGCCGGGCTTGCTGGCCTTCTGTCAGGCGCACGGCTGGCCGGTGCGGTTTTACTCTGCCGCCCAGCTGCGCAGTGCACCCGGGCAGTTCACCCCCTCCCCTTTTGTACAAAGCGTGACCGGGGTGGACAATGTCTGTGAGCGGGCGGCAGTGCTGGACGCAGGCGGCAGCCTGTTTTACCCGAAATTTGCCTGCAGCGGCGTGACCTTTGCGCTGGCGTGCAGGCCCTTTGCCCCGGACTGGAGGTGGCAGAATGCTTGATAGGATGGAAATTGACATAGACCGCCCGCAGAAGGTGGTCTATGCCGTGGGGCTTGGCCCCGGCGAGCCTTTTTATATGACCCAGCAGGCTGCGAACACGCTGGAAAGCGTTGACGCCATCTGCGGGTACAAGGTTTATCTTGACCTCATCCGCGATAAATTTCCCTGCGAGGAATACTATGCCACCGGCATGACGCAGGAAATTGACCGCTGCCGCTGGGCGCTGGAAAAGGCACACACCGGCAAGCGGGTGGCGCTGGTCTGCTCCGGCGATGCCGGGGTGTACGGCATGGCAAGTCCCCTGCTGGAGCTTGCCCCGGACTACCCGGACGTTGCCGTGGAGGTCGTGCCCGGACTGACCGCCGCCCTCAGCGGCGGGGCAGTGCTGGGCGCACCGCTGGCGCACGATTTCTGCGTCATTTCCCTTTCCGACCGGTTGACCCCGTGGGAGGTCATCGAGAAGCGGCTGGCTTGTGCCGCCACGGGGGATTTCTGCGTTGCGTTGTACAATCCCTCCTCCAAGGGCAGGCCGGACTATCTTGCAAAGGCGGTGCGCATCCTGCTGGAAAACGGCAAAAGCGCCGATACCGTCTGCGGTCTGGTGCGCAACATCGGCCGGGAGGGGCAGACTGCCCGCGTCCTGCCCCTTGCGCAGCTGGAAAGTACTGCGGTAGATATGTTCACCACCGTGTACATCGGCAACGCCGCCACAAAGCAGTTGGGCGGTAAAATGGTCACCCCACGGGGGTACCGCAAATGAAGGCAGTGGTTTTCAGCGGCACTACCGAGGGACGGGTGTTCTCCCGGCAGCTGGCGGCACTGGGCGCACAGGTGCTGGTCAGCGTAGCCACCCCGCTGGGTGCGGAGGAGCAGGGCGAAGCAGACGGCATTACTGTGCACTGCGGACGGCTGACCCCTGAGGAAATGACTGCTCTTTTGCAGGGCGCTGCCCTGTGCGTGGACGCCACCCACCCCTATGCGGTGGACGCCACCAAAAACATCCGGGCCGCGTGTACCGCTGCCGGGGTGGAGTACCACCGGCTGCTGCGGGCAGAAAGCCCGCTGCCCGCCGGGAGCATGGTGTTTGCCACCGCCGCCCACGCGGCTGCGTTTCTGGCCGGGTGCAGCGGCAATGTACTGCTGGCCACCGGTGCAAAAGAACTTGCCGCCTTTGCGCCGCTTAGCCCGGAGCGGCTGTTCCCCCGGGTGCTGCCCACGCGGGAGGGCATTGCCGCCTGCGAGGCCGCCGGTATCCCGCACAGAAACATCATTGCCATGCAGGGGCCTTTCAGTTATGCGCTGAACTGCGCCTTGATGAAGCAATTTTCTATCCGGTATCTTGTCACAAAGGACGGCGGTGCCGTGGGTGGCTTTGCCGAAAAGGCACAGGCTGCGCAGGATACCGGTGCGCAGCTGATCGTGGTGCGCCGCCCGGATGAAAACGGACAAACTGCCGCACAAATTCTGGCACGCTGCAAGGAGGTTCTGCTATGATCTCTCTGATTGGAATGGGCTCCGGCTGCCCGGAAAGCCTGACCGCGCAAGGGCTGGCCGCGCTGCAAGGCGCGGGGCTCATCCTTGGGGCAAGGCGCCTGTTAGAGCATTTACCGGCGGAGTGTACTGTTGACCGCAAGGCCGTGTATAAACCTGAGGAGATCCTTGCGTGTCTTGCTGCGCAGCCGGATGCAGACACCGCTATTTTGTATAGCGGCGACACCGGGTTTTACTCCGGTGCGGCAAAGCTGCTGCCCCTGCTGCGGGCTATGGGATACTCTGTCCGGGTGCTGCCCGGGCTTTCCAGCGTGCAGCTTTTAGCCGCAGCAGTGGGACGCCCTTGGCAGGACTGGAAGCTGGCATCGGCGCATGGCCGCGCCTGCGATCCTGTATCCGAAGTTTTGGCGCATCCACAGGTGTTTTTCCTTACCGGCGGCGGAGACACCCCTGCCTCTCTGTGTGCCAAGCTGACCGCTGCCGGGCTGGGCGCTGCCCACGCCCTTGTGGGTGAAAACCTTGGCACTCCGGCAGAAGCCATCCGTTTTGGCCTTGCCCGGGAACTGGCTATGCAAAGCTTTGCACCGCTGAGCGTGTTGCTCATCGAGCGGGAGGCTTTACCGCCCCGCCGCACCCCCGGCCTGCCGGACGATGCCTTTATCCGGGGCGTTGTACCCATGACCAAGCAGGAGGTGCGCGCCGCCGCGCTGGCAAAGCTGGCTGTCACCCCCACGGATACCCTGTGGGACGTGGGCGCGGGCACCGGCAGTGTGAGCATAGAGTTGGCGCTTGCCGCCCCTGCCGGACAGGTATACGCCGTGGAATGCGATCCGGAGGCCTGTGCGCTCATCCAGCAAAACCGGGAGAAATTCTCCGCTTACAATCTGACCCTGCTCGAGGGCAAAGCGCCCGAGGCGTTGGACGCACTGCCCGCCCCGGATGCTGTATTTATCGGCGGCACAAAGGGTAATATGGACGCCGTTATAGACGCTGTGCTGCACAAAAATCCATCCGCACGGCTGTGCATCGCCGCCATTGCGCTGGAAACGCTCAGCGCCGCCGTGGCTGCCCTGACCGCCCACGGCCTTACCGCCGAGGTGACGCAGATTGCCGTCAGCCGCACAAAAGCAGCGGGAAGTCTGCATTTGCTGATGGCCAACAACCCGGTGTTTCTCATTACGGGGGCACGGACATGATGCAGTTTCTCATCGCCGCGCCGCGCTCCGGCAGCGGCAAGACCACCGTTACCTGCGCCGTGCTGACCGCCTTGCAGCGGCGCGGGGCTGCCCCCTGCGCCTTCAAGTACGGGCCGGATTACATCGACCCCATGTTTCACCGCAGCGCACTTGGGGTTGAAAGCCACAATTTAGACCTCTACCTCTCTGCCCCGGATATGGTGCGCAGGCTTTACGGTCGCTATGCCGCCGGGCATGGCGCCGCCGTATGCGAGGGTGCCATGGGCTTTTACGATGGGCAGGGGCTGACCACCCACGCAAGCGCATGGGAACTGGCCGATACGCTGGCGCTGCCGGTGCTGCTGGTAGTGCAGCCCAAAGGGTCAAGCATCACCCTTGCCGCCGAATTGCAGGGGCTTTTGCAGTTCCGCACGCCAAGTCATATCGTAGGCATTCTGCTCAATGATTGCTCCGAGTCCTTGTACAAAACGCTGCGTCCGATGCTGGAAGCTGAGACCGGGCTGCCGGTGGTGGGGTATCTGCCTCATCTGCCGGGGTGCACCATCGAGAGCCGCCACCTCGGGCTGAAAACCGCCGGGGAGGTTGCGGACTTGCAGCAGAAGCTGGGGCAATTAGCCGATGCCCTTGTGCTGGACTGGGCACAGCTGGCAGCGCTGACCGACTGCCCCGCCCCGGCCGCACCACCGCTTGCCGCACCGTGCACGCCCTCCGTGCGCATTGCCGTGGCGCGGGATGAAGCCTTCTGCTTTGCCTACGCCGAAACGCTGGACGCCTTGCGGGACACGGGTGCGGAACCCCTGTTTTTCAGTCCGCTGCGGGACGCCGCCCTGCCGGAAAATATCGGCGGACTGTACCTGCCCGGGGGCTACCCGGAACTGTACGCCCGGCAGCTGAGCGAGAACCGCGCCCTGCGTGCTGCTATCCGGGAGGCTGTACAGAAGGGTCTGCCCACCGCTGCCGAGTGCGGCGGTTTTCTGTACTTAGGACAGGCGCTGGAGGGCACGGACGGCAAGGTTTACCCCATGGCGGGTGTGCTGCCGGGCAGCGGGCACAACGCCGGGCGGCTGGTGCGCTTTGGCTATGCCGCCATGACGGCAAAGGCCGACAGTATGCTTTTCTGCGCCGGAGAAGCGTTGCCCATCCACGAATTCCACCACTGGGATTCCTCTGAGAATGGTGCAGATTTTTCTGTACGCAAAACCGAAAAAAGGCAGTGGGAATGCGGCTTTGCAAACGCGCATTTGTACGCCGGTTTCCCGCATCTTTACTGGGCGGGCACTGCCCTGCCCCGCCGCTTTGCACAGGCGGCGCAGCACTTTTTAAGACACAAAGGATGACGAAAATGACCGAAGCTGAACTGATGCAGCTGCTTGCTGCCATCACCCCGCCGGACGAAGCCGCCCGCGCCGCCGCCCATGCCCACTGGGCAAGCCTTGCCAAACCCTTGGGCGGGCTGGGTGCGCTGGAGACGATGCTGGAGGATGCCGCCGCGCTGACCGGCACGGCGCAGTTTGATTTTTCCCGCCGGGCGGTGGCGGTGCTCTGCGCGGACAACGGCGTGGTGGCGCAGGGCGTAAGCCAGACCGACCAGAGCGTGACCCGTGCCGTAGCCGAGAACCTTGCCGCGCGGCGCACCAGCGTTTGCCGGATGGCGCAGGCGGCGCACTGCGATGTGCTGCCGGTGGATATGGGCATCGCCGGCACACCGGTGCCCGGTGTGCGGGACTGCCGCGTTGCCGCCGGGACTGCGGACTTTACCAAAGGCCCCGCCATGACCCGCGCCGAGGCGGTGGAGGCCATTGGCCGGGGCATCGCCCTGACCCGGCAGCTTGCCGCCGAGGGCTACAGGCTGGTGGCTACCGGCGAGATGGGCATTGGCAACACCACCACCTCCAGCGCTGTAGCCGCCGTGCTGCTGGCACAGCCGGTGCAGACCATGACCGGGCGCGGCGCGGGGCTTTCCGATGCAGGGCTTTCCCGCAAGGTGGATGCCATCCGGCGGGGCATTGCCTGCAATGCCCCCGACCCCGCTGACGCCTTGGACGTACTGAGCAAGCTGGGCGGCTTTGATATCGCCGGGCTGTGCGGGATGTTTCTGGGCGGGGCGCTGGTGGGTGTGCCCGTGCTAATGGATGGCTTCATCAGCGGGGTGGCGGCGCTGTGCGCCGTGCGGCTGTGCCCGGCAGCGGCAAAGGCCGTGTTTGCCAGCCACTGCTCCACCGAGCCTGCCGCCCGGCTGGTGCTGGACGCGCTGGGCAAAGCGCCCCTGCTTACCGCCGGGCTGCATCTGGGCGAGGGTACCGGCGCAGTGTCCAGCATCCCGCTGTGGGACATGGCGCTGGCGGTGTACGAGGGGTGCTATTCCTTTGCGGAGGGCGGCATTGCGCCGTATACGCCCCAATGCTGACGCTGGTGCTGGGCGGCGCTGCCAGCGGCAAAAGTGAATACGCCGAAACGCTTGTGCTGCGCAGTGCATTGCCGCGGTATTATCTGGCCACCATGCAGGTGTGGGATGCCGAGTGCGCCGCCCGGGTGGAAAAGCACCGCAAAATGCGTGCCGCCAAGCAGTTTGAGACCCTTGAGTGCCCGCTGCATTTAGAGGCTGTGCGTCTGCCCCGCAGGGGCACGGCGCTGCTGGAGGATTTGGGCAACCTGACCGCCAACGAACTGTACGACCCCGCCGGTGCGGGCAATGACGCCGCCGAGCGCATTTTGCAGGGGCTGGACGCCCTTGCCGCGCAGTGCGAGAATTTGATCGTTGTTTCCAACGAGGTGTTCAGCGGCGGCGCAGACTATGCCGGGGATACAGACCGCTATCTGCTGGCGCTGGCGCGGGTAAACAACGCCCTTGCCGCCCGGGCAGACGCCGTGGTGCGGGTGGTGTGCGGCATCCCTGTCTATTATAAAGGAGTGGAAAAATGATCGTTTTGCAGACCATTGCGGTGGCCTTTGCCATGTTTTCGGCGGTGCCGGTGCCGCAGTTTGCGTGGAACGAAAAGAATATGCGGTACGCGCTGTGCGCCTTCCCGCTGGTGGGGCTTTTATGCGGGGCGCTGTGGTGCGTGTGCGGGGTGCTGCCCCTGCCTGCCCCGGCGCGTGCGGCTGGGTTCTGCCTTGTGCCGGTGTGGGTGACCGGCGGCATCCATCTGGACGGCTATGCCGACACCTGTGACGCCCTTGCCAGCTACGGCGACCGGGAAAAGAAGCTGGAAATTTTAAAAGATCCGCACTGCGGTGCCTTTGCGGTCATCCGGCTGTGCAGCTATTTTGCAGCTTATCTCTGCCTTGCCGCCTGCGTGCAGTTCACGCCCCGGGTGGGCGCGCTGTGGACGCTGGCGCTGGTTTTGGAGCGAGCGCTTTCCGGCCTTGCGGTGGCAGCCTTTCCCATGGCCAAAAACACCGGCCTTGCCCACACCTTTGCCTCTGCTGCCGACCGCACCGCTGTGCGCAATGTACTGGCAGTGCTGGCAGTTCTGCTTTGCGCTGCGCTGCTGGCTTTAGGCGGCGGGGCACTGGCAGCAGTTGCAATTTTGCTGTTTTTGTGGTATCACCATGTAGCCGTGCAGCAGCTGGGCGGCATTACCGGCGATCTTGCCGGGTGGTTTTTGCAAAAGACTGAGTTGTGGATGCTGGCGGCGCTGTGCGCCTGCCAATGGGGAGGGCTGTTATGATCCTGATCACCGGGCCGCTTTACAGCGGCAAGCGTACCTTCGCCCGCACCCTGCCCGGCCGCTGCATCGCAGATGCGCAGCAGCTTGCCGCCGGGTGCAGGAACAACACTGAACTTGAGAAACTCGCGGACACATTATCCGCTTATGATATCGTGCTGTCCACCGAGGTGGGCGGCGGTGTGGTGCCCATAGACCCCGCAGACCGTGCCGCGCGGGAAAATGCCGGGCGGCTGGCCTGTATGCTGGCGGCGCGCGCTAAGTGCGTGGTGCAGATGTTTTGCGGCATCCCCACCGTTTTGAAAGGAGAATTGCCGGAATGCTGATTTATTTATTGCGCCACGGCCTGACCGAATACAACGCCGAAAAGCGTTATCAGGGGCAGCGGGATATCCCGCTTTCTGCCGCCGGGCGCGCTATGCTGTGCCGGGCGGACATCTCCCCTAAGACCGTGTACATCACTCCTCTTTGCCGTACCCGGCAGACCGCCAAGGTGCTGTTCCCGGGCGCAAAACTCGTAGAAATAGACGGGCTGAAGGAGATGTGCTTTGGCAGCTTTGAGGGAAGAAACTATATTGAGATGGAGCACGACCCGGACTATCTTGCATGGGTAGCTGCCAACTGCGAAAGCCCCTGCCCGGACGGCGAGACCAAGGCTGCATTTTGTAAGCGCATCTGCGCGGCCTTTTCCGCACTGGTGGACAAAAGCCTTGCGGATGGCAGGGAGATGCTGGTCATTTTAGCCCACGGCGGCACCCAGATGGCCGCGATGGAGCGCTATGCCCTGCCCCACAAGGATTACTACGAATGGTGCGCCCCCAATGCCGGCGGCTTTGTGCTGGACGCCAAGGACTGGGCAGCAAAGCGGGTACTGCATCTTTTAAAGACCGTGCAGTACACAAAGGAGGCGCAGGAATGATCGGCTACGCGGTACTGGGCGGCTTTGTGCTGGACGCCATTTTCGGCGACCCAGCGTGGCTGCCACACCCGGTAGTGTATATGGGCAAAGCCATCTCTGCGCTGGAAAAAGGGCTGCGCGCCCGTCTGCCCAAAACGCCGGAGGGTGAACTTTTGGGCGGGCGCATCTTGGCCTTTTGCTTACCGGTGGGCACCTTTGCGCTCACAAGCCTTGTCTGCATGGGCGCCGCCGCCCTGCACCCGCTGCTGGGGCTGGCAGTGCAGATGTTCTGGTGCGGACAGGCACTGGCGGCAAAGGGGCTTGTGCAGGAGAGCATGAACGTTTACCGGGAACTGATAAAGCCCGACCTGCCCGCTGCCCGCACTGCCGTAAGCCGCATCGTGGGGCGGGACACGCAGGCGCTGACCGCCGAAGGCGTGACTAAAGCCGCTGTGGAAACGGTTGCCGAAAACGCCAGCGACGGGGTGATCGCACCGCTGTTTTATATGCTGCTGGGCGGCGCACCGCTGGCGCTTACTTATAAAGCCATCAACACCATGGACAGCATGGTGGGCTACAAAAACACACAGTATCTCTATTTTGGCCGTGCAGCGGCAAAACTGGACGATGTTGCAAACTACCTGCCCAGCCGCATTGCCGCTTTGCTGTGGGTGGCCGCTGCCGCCCTGACCGGCAACGATGCCCGCAGCGCGTGGCGCATCTGGCGGCGGGACAGGCGCAACCACGCCAGCCCCAACAGCGCCCAGACCGAAAGCGCCTGCGCCGGTGCACTGAACGTGCAGCTGGCCGGGCCTGCCTATTATTTTGGTGAATACTACAAAAAGCCCACCATCGGCGATGCCGTGCGTCCCATTGAGCCGGAGGATATCTGCCGTGCGGACCGCATGATGTACGTCGAAAGTCTGCTGGCGCTGGCGCTTGGGCTATTGATACGAGGTATTTTATGATGCAGCTGGTACATGGCGGCGACTGGGCCGGTTACCGGGCGCAGTACGGACAAGACGCGCTGGATCTTTCGGCAAATGTCAGCCCGCTGGGACTGCCGGAGGGGGTGGCAAAAGCCATTACCGCCGCGCTTGCCACCGCAGACCGCTACCCCGACCCCCTCTGCCGCGCTCTGCGGGCAAAGCTGGCAGTGCACGAAACCGTGCCCGCAGAGCATATCCTTTGCGGCAACGGCGCGGCAGACCTCATCTTCCGGCTGGTGTGGGCAGCAAAGCCCCGCACTGCGCTGCTGCCCGCCCCTACCTTTGCGGAGTATGCCGCCGCGTTGGAAACGGCGGGCTGCACCGTTCGGCGGCATTTTCTGCGCGAGGACGAAGATTTTGCGGTAACGGAAGCGTTTGTTTCCGCTGTGGACGAGGACACCGACATGGTATTCCTCTGCCAGCCCAATAACCCCACCGGGCAGCTGACGCCGCTAGCGCTGGTGGAGGCGCTGCTGCGCCGTTGCGAGGCTTGCGGTGCGCTGCTGGTGGTGGACGAGTGCTTTCTGGACTTTTTACCGGAAAACGAAGCGCTGTCTGCCAAAAAGCTGCTGGCAAGCCCCTGCCTTATCCTTCTGAAAGCCTTTACAAAGCTGTACGGCATGGCTGGGGTGCGGCTGGGCTACTGCCTGTGCAGCAACACCGCTCTGCTGGAGAAAATGCAGGCTGCCGGACAGCCGTGGGCAGTTTCAAGCCTTGCACAGGCGGCGGGACTGTCGGCGCTGGACGAGACTGCTTATGTTGCCCGGGTGCAGGCGCTTATCGCGCAGCAGCGTCCTGTTGTGCGGGACGGTTTGCGCGCGTTGGGGCTGCGGGTGCTGGATGGCAGCGCGAATTATCTGCTGTTCCAAGCGCCGGAAACACTGGGCGATGCGTTGCGGCAGCGCGGCATCGTGCTGCGCGGCTGCGGCAACTACCCCGGGCTGGACGGCAGCTGGTACCGCACCGCCGTGCGCACCGCGCCGGAAAACCAGCAGCTTTTAAAAGCCTTACAGGAGGTGCTTGCATGAGCCGGGCAAAATGTATCATGGTACAGGGCACAATGAGCGGTGCGGGCAAAAGCCTGCTGTGCACCGCGCTGTGCCGTATTTTTGCACAGGACGGCTACCGGGTAGCCCCCTTTAAAAGCCAGAACATGGCGCTGAACAGCTTTGTCACCCGGGACGGGCTGGAAATGGGCCGCGCACAGGTGGTGCAGGCACAGGCTGCCGGCATGGAACCGGATGTGCGCATGAACCCCATTCTGCTCAAGCCCAGCAGCGATGTGGGCAGTCAGGTCATCGTGAACGGTGAGGTGCGCGGACAGATGCCCGCTGCCGCCTACTTCAAGCTGAAAAAGAGCCTGATCCCGGACATTTTAGCCGCCTACGACAGTCTGGCCAAAGAGGTGGACATCATCGTTATTGAGGGCGCAGGCAGCCCGGCGGAGATCAACTTAAAGGCGGACGATATCGTCAACATGGGGCTGGCAAAGCTGGTGGATGCACCGGTGCTGCTGGCGGGCGATATCGACCGGGGCGGCGTGTTTGCGCAGCTGTACGGCACGGTAGAACTGCTGGAGCCCGCCGAGCGGGCACGCATCAAGGGACTGGTCATCAACAAGTTCCGGGGCGATGCCGCCATCCTGAAGCCCGGCCTTACCATGCTGGAGGAAAAGACCCATCTGCCGGTGCTGGGCGTTGTGCCCTACCTGCGGGTGGACATCGAGGACGAGGACTCCCTCACCTCCCGGCTGGAAAGCAGCAAGGCTGTCAAGCCGCTGGATGCTGCCATTCTGCGGCTGCCGCATATCTCCAATTTTACCGATTTTATGCCGCTGGAGCAGCACCCGCTGCTGAGCGTGCGGTATGTGCAAAGCCCCCGGCAGCTGGGCACACCGGATGTGGTCATTCTGCCGGGCACTAAAAACACCATAGACGACCTGCTCTGGCTGCGGCAGTGCGGGCTGGAAAGCGCGGTACAAAAGCTGGTGGCCTCCGGCACGCCGGTGCTGGGCGTATGCGGCGGCTACCAGATGCTGGGCGAGACCCTTGCCGACCCCGAGGGCACTGAGAGCGGACGCAGCCAGACCGTGCGCGGGCTGGGGCTGCTGCCCACCCAGACCGTATTTACGGACGCAAAGCACCGCACACAGGATACCGCCACCGTCACCGCGCCGCAGCTGGCGGGTGCGGCGCTGACCGGCTACCAGATCCATACCGGGCGCACCACCGTGCAGGGCGTGCCCTTCTGCCGCCTTGCAGACGGCAGCGCCGAGGGCTGCGTAAAGGACAACGTGGCGGGCACTTATCTGCATGGTCTGTTCGATACCGGAGAACTGACCGAAAAGCTGGTGCAGCTGCTGTGCAGCCGCAAGGGCATCTCCCCTGCCAGTGCGCCGCTGCTCTCCATGCAGGAGTACCGGCAGCAGCAGTTTGACCTATTGGCAGACGGCGTGCGCCGGGCGCTGGACATGAACGCCCTGTACGCCGCCATGGGAATGGAAAGGAGGAAAGCCTTATGACCCCGCAGCACCATCTGCCCGCCGATATCGAGCGGACGAGCCTTTCTATCATCACCGCAGAGCTGGACGCAATGGGTCTGACTCCGCCGCCGGAAACTGCCGCCGTGGTCAAGCGGGTCATCCATACCACTGCGGATTTTGACTACGCCCGCAACCTGCGCTTTACCCCCGGCGCGGTGGCGGCGGGCGTGGCGGCGCTGCAAGCCGCTGCACCCATCGTTACCGACACCAACATGGCGCTTTCCGGCATTACAAAGCCCGGGCTTGCGCGGCTGGGCAGCACGGCACTGTGCTACATGGCCGACCCGGAGGTGGCCACACTGGCAAAGGAAAACGGCACCACCCGGGCGGTGGCGTCCATGCAAAGAGCCGCCGCCGAACACCCCGGTGCCATCCTTGTGGTGGGCAACGCACCCACGGCGCTATTGACCATTGCCGACCTGATTGAAACCGCCGGGCTGCGCCCTGCGCTGGTCATCGGAGTGCCGGTGGGCTTTGTGAACGTGGTGGAGAGCAAGGAGCGGCTGTTTGAGGTGTGCACCGCCCACGGCGTGCCCGCCATTGTGGCTATGGGACGCAAAGGCGGCAGCAACGTTGCCGCCGCCATCTGCAACGCACTGGTATACTCTGCCGCCGGGATGCTGGACCCCACCGACCGGGGGTGGAAATAGAACGATTTATAATAGCCTCCGCTTGCGCTCTGGCTATTTTAGAGGTATTAGAGGTTTTATTTTATAAGGCGGGAAAAACTGCGGTTTTTCCCGCCTTATCTCTTCACGCAAAAGGGCGCAAGGGCGGCAGCAACGTTGCCGCCGCCATCTGCAACGCACTGGTGTATTCCGCCGCCGGGATGCTGGACCCCACCGACCGGGGGTGGAAATAATATTTTTATTGTTCGCGTTCAAAGTGCTCTGCGGCGCACTTTGAACGCTTTTTTCAGCCAATTTTCCCCTAGAGGGGTATTCTTTCATTGGCTGGTATGGTATACTCGGCTTAGTTCAACAAATCCGAATTTATATATAAAGGAGAATATTGATGAAACTATTTTTATGTTCGCACTTTTCAAGTGTAGGAAGTCTGATAAAGGAAGAAATTGAAAATAAGAAAGTCGCATTTATTCCAACAGCTTCACTGCGTGAAGGCTACACCGGTTATGTCGGCTCGGCTCGAAAATTATTCAAAAAGTTGGGAGCAATCGTAACTGAAATTGATATTTCAACGGAGGCTTATTCAACGATACAGTCTGTTTTTGAAGAAGCAGATGTGATATATTTTACCGGCGGAAATTCTTTCTTTCTTATGGACCAGCTCCGTAAAACGGGAACTGATGGGCTGCTGAAAAAGGAATTGGCAAATGGAAAATTGATGATCGGCGAGTCGGCAGGCGCAATTATATGCGCTCCAAGCATCCAATATATCGAGCAAATGGATGAAAAGCCGGAGGACTACTCACAAGAAGATGATGCAGGGCTTGATTTGATTGATTTCTATGTTCTTCCGCATTATCTTACAGCACCATTTAAGAAAGTTACCGAGAAAATAATGACTGAGTTTTCGGATTTGAATCTATGCCCAATTAACAACCGTCAGGGAATTGTAATTGATGGTGAAGGTTCAAAGGTTATTTGCAAAGACTAATTTGAAAATTCGCGTTTGTGGAGCGAAGCGGAACAATGAAAGCCCCAGTGGGGCTTTTAAGCGACAGAACGGTCTTGCGTAGCAAGATGGAGGGGCTTTGCCCCGACAAGTTCCAGTTTGTCGCACTCATTATTTTTCTTTCTCGTAAAAACGGGATACCGGAGCGTCCGCAGACGCTCCGGTATCCCGTTTTTATCCATAATTCTTCTCTTTTTACCTGCGTCCGCGCGCCGAGCGGCGATGGAGGGCGCAGTAATAGCCGAAGGCGGTACCGCACAAGCCGCCCACGATGTGCATAAAGTTTGCCACGTTATCGTGCACAAAGATGATATCGTACACCTGCTGGCCGAAATACAGCGCCGCCACCAACAGCATGGTGACCGGGATGCCGCCGGAGAAGCCCGCCAGCGAGGACAGCATGATCAGCATGAACACGATACCGGATGCACCCAGCAGCCCCGTGTGGGGAAACAGGATGCATTGCAGCACGCCGGTGACCAGCGCGGTGAACAGAATGCCCTTGAGCAGCGGGATGCTGCCGTATTTTTCCTCCATGGGCGGGCCAACCACCAACAGCAACAGCATATTATTGAGAAAATGTTCCCAGTTTGCATGGCCCAGCACATGGCCGAACAGCCGGATGTAGCCCAGCGGATCCCGCCATGAGGAGCGGTACACGCAGAACAGGTTCATGGTGCTCCAGCCGTCCGTCCAGCCGTCTGCCAGCAGCACCAGCATGGACAGCAGAAAAAAGGTAAGGATCACCGGCGAGTTATACTGGAGTTCCAGCTTCAGCTTGATCTTTTTCGTAAGCAGTCATTCCCTTCACAGTATTGTTGGCGTTACCCTCTGGTTTGTGCCCAGTATGCACCCATGCTCTGGCCGGGCTGGTTCGTTACTTCATCGTTGAGGTATGCCGCAAGGCCGCAGGCCGCAGGCTGCCAGCTGAGCGCGGCTTCCACCGTGGGGTACTCCACCTCAGCGTACCAGAACGCTGTGGGCAAGCCCTCGTCTACATGGTTCACCTCCAGCACCGCACCGTCCGGCAGGCGGTAGCTCCGGCGCACCTTTTTGATCAGGGGCTTACCGATGATCTTCTCTTCCAGCTGCACAAACAGGTCTTTGTCGATACTGCGCTCGATCTCCTCCCGCGCCAGGCCCCCTGCGGACTTGAAGCAGAGGATATAGTCGGTGCTGCCGCCGGTCAGTGCTTCCTCCCGGATGCGCACCGTGGGCTGCACGCTGATATAGCCCTGCCGCATGGTGAACTCTTCCTCAAGGGGCAGCCCCTCCGGCCAGCCGGTCACCATCCATTTGCGTTCGATCTCCATAGCGTTCTCTTCCTTCCGCAAAATTTTGTATTTATTCTACCATATTTTTATGTTATGATAAAGAGCAGAACAAGCATCATTTTGCGCATTCTGATCTGAAGGAGCATTTTATGAAAAGCGAACGCACTTATCCTGTATATAAAGTCAACAAGCACGCCGAAGGTCTTTTGGTGGGCGGGCATCCATGGGTGTACGAGAACGATATTCTGGAAGCCCCCGGCACCGAGCCGGAAAACGGCACGCTGGTGGATGTAGTCAGCCCCAAGGGCGCCTATCTCGGCACCGGCTTTCTCTCGCTGCAAAGCAAGATCCGGGTGCGGCTGATCTCCCGCAACGCCAACGATACCTTTGACGCCGCATTCTGGCGCCGCCGGGTGGAGTACGCATGGGCTTACCGCAAGACCGTGCTGGAGCCTGCCGACCTTTCTGCCTGCCGGTTCATCTTTGGCGAGGCCGACCAGTTCCCCGGCCTGACGGTAGACCGATTCAACAATGTTCTGGTCACCCAGACCCTGAGCGTGGGCATGGAAAAGCTGAAGCCGGTACTTTTCCCCCTGCTGGCCGAAGTACTGCGGGCAGACGGACAGACCATTGACGGCATCTACGAGCGCAACGATGAAGCCCTGCGTGCCAAGGAGGGGCTGGAGCAAAACAAGGGCTGGTTCACCCTGCCCGGCGAAAGCCACCCGCAAACCACCCAGACCGAGATCTGCGAAAACGGCGTGTACTACCATGTGGACTTTGAAAACGGCCAAAAGACCGGCTTTTTCCTTGACCAGAAATATAACCGCCGGGCGGTGGCACGCCTTGCCGCCGGGCACACCGTGCTGGACTGCTTTACCCACACCGGCAGCTTTGCCCTGAACGCTGCCAAGGGCGGGGCCGCCCGGGTGACCGCCGCCGACATCAGCGCCGAAGCCATTGCCATGGCAAAGCGCAACGCCGACCGCAACGGCCTCGACAATATGGATTTCCTCTGCGAGGACACCTTTGCCCTGCTGCCCCGGCTGGAAAAAGAGGGCAGCCCCTACGACTTTATTATTCTGGACCCCCCGGCCTTTACCAAGGCGCGCCGCACGGTGGAAAATGCCATGCGCGGCTACAAGGAGATCAACTACCGCGCCATGAAGCTGCTGCCCCGGGGCGGGTATCTGGCCACTGCCAGCTGCTCCCACTTTGCCACCGAGGAGCTGTTCATCAAAATGCTGCGCGCTGCCGCCAAGGATGCCCACCGGCAGCTGCGGCAGATCGAGGTAAAGCAGCAGGCACCGGATCACCCCATTCTGTGGGGCGTGCCGGAGACGAACTACCTCAAGTTTTTCCTGTTCCAGGTCATCTGACACTTTTACAATAAGAACAGCCGCCGTGCAGTACGCACTTTTTAGCCAGAGAAAGCCGTCCTGAACGGGACTTTTCCGGTGTAAAAGTCATACCAATCGCGGTTGTTCCAAAAATCCGAGATCGTGTTTGTGCAGAATCGTCAGTTTTGTCAATTGCCTTTTTTGCCCGCAAAGACTATAATCTTAGCCATAGACAGCAACGGCGCTGTGGGTCACCTCCTGACTCGCAGCGCCGTTTTTGTTAAGATGTAAGCACGCTTTAGGTTCCTGCATTGCGGCAGACCCAAGGCGAAAAAAGTAAGATCAAGTAAGGAGTAGGATTTATGGCAGCAAATGTTATGGAGATCTACGGCAGCAAGGTCTTTAACGAACACGTTATGAAGGAGCGCCTGCCCAGCGCTACCTACAAGAGCCTGAAGAACACCCTGCACAAGGGTGCCCCGCTGGATATCGAGGTGGCAAACGTTGTCGCCAGCGTGATGAAGCGCTGGGCCATGGAACTGGGTGCCACCCATTACACCCACTGGTTCCAGCCCCTGACCGGCATCACCAGCGAGAAGCACGATGGCTTCGTCAGCCCCGTGGGCGACGGCACCGCCATTATGGAGTTCTCCGGTAAGGAACTGGTACGCGGCGAGCCCGATGCTTCCTCCTTCCCTTCCGGCGGTCTGCGCGCTACCTGCGAGGCACGCGGCTACACCGCATGGGACCCCACCAGCTACGCCTTTGTGAAGGATGACGTGCTGTGCATCCCCACCGCATTCGTCAGCTACACCGGCGAGGCTTTGGATAAAAAGACTCCCCTGCTGCGTTCCATGAACGCACTGTCCGGTCAGGCCGTTCGCATCCTGAAGCTGTTCGGCAAGGATGTGGATTACGTTTCCACCACCGTCGGCCCCGAGCAGGAGTACTTCCTTGTCAAAAAGGAGGACTACGAGGCTCGTCAGGATCTGATCCTCACCGGCCGCACCCTGTTCGGTGCTCCCTCTGCCAAGGGTCAGGAGTTGGAGGAGCACTACTTCGGCGTCATCCGTCCCGAGGTTTCTGCGTTCATGAAGGAACTGGACGAGGAACTGTGGAAGCTGGGCGTGCCCGCCAAGACCAAGCACAACGAAGTTGCTCCCTGCCAGCACGAACTTGCTCCCATCTTCGATACCACCAACGTAGCCATCGACCACAACCTGCTGACCATGGAGATGATGCGCAAGATCGCACCCAAGTATGGTCTGGTCTGCCTGCAGCACGAGAAGCCCTTTGAAGGCGTGAACGGCAGCGGCAAGCACAACAACTGGTCCATGAGCACCACCCACGAGAACCTGCTGGATCCCGGCGACACCCCCATGGAGAACCTGCAGTTCCTGATCTTCCTGGCCGCTGTCATCAAGGCTGTGGATGAGTACGCTGACCTGCTGCGCACCTCTGTGGCTACCCCGGGCAACGATCACCGTCTGGGCGCCAACGAGGCACCTCCGGCTATCATCTCCATCTTCGTGGGCGAGGAACTGGAAGCTGTCATCGATGCAATTGCATCCGATTCTCCCTATGCCGGCCCCGTCAAGATGAAGATGGATTTGGGCGTGGACGTTCTGCCCAAGTTCAGCAAGGACACCACCGACCGTAACCGCACCTCCCCCTTCGCCTTTACCGGCAACAAGTTCGAGTTCCGTATGCCCGGCTCTGCCGAGAACCTGAGCGACTGCAACACCATTCTGAACACTGCTGTCGCCAAGGAACTGAAGGGCTATGCTGACGAGCTGGAGGGCGCTGAGGACTTTACCAGCGCTGCCATCGCTCTGGTCAAGCGCACCATCCGCGACCACCGCCGCGTCATCTTCAACGGCAACGGCTACACCGCCGAGTGGGAGGCCGAGGCAGCCAAGCGCGGCCTGCCCAACAAGAAGAACGCTCCCGCTGCTTTGCCCGCACTGGTCGAGCCCAAGAACATCCAGCTGATGGAGGAGTTCGGCGTACTGACCAAGGTAGAGATGGAGAGCCGCTACGAGGTCGAGATGGAGCACTACTCCAAGATCATCAACATCGAGGCTCTGACCATGCTGGAGATGGCCCGCAAGCAGCTGCTGCCCGCCATCAACGCCTACATGAGCGAGGTTGCCAATACCGCCGCCTCCAAGCTGGCTGTCAGCGAGCACATCAGCGTGCGCAGCGAGACCAAGACTTTGGAAAAGCTTTCTTCTGACGCCGATGCCATGAGCGATGCCATCGACACCCTGCAGGATGCCGTGAATGCCGCCAAGGCACTGCCCACCGAGAGCGAGAAGGCCGTTGCCTTCCACGATAACGTTCTCCCGGTGATGGACGCCCTGCGCGCCGCTGCCGACGATGCCGAGACCATCTGCGGCGAGGATTACTGGCCTCTGCCCAGCTACAGCAAGATGCTTTACTACGTTTGATCTTCTCATACCAGCGTAAAAAAATAAGCATCCGCCGGCTGCCGGATCAATTAGCCATTCTCCTTTTCCTATTTCTTACACCAGCCCAAAGACCTGCTCCCTTTTTGAGGGCAGGCCTTTGGGCGTTTTATTTGAAATACAGTTTTTGTAAGGGGGTTATTTATGAGCTATTCCACCCAACAGGATATTCTGGATTTTGTGGAGGACAACAACGTTAAATTTGTGCGCTTTGCCTTCTGCGATATCTTTGGCACCCAGAAGAACATTGCCGTGCTGGCCAGCAACCTGTCCAAGGCGCTGGAAGAGGGCGTGTGCTTTGACGGCAGTTCCATTGCGGGCTTTATGCACGTTGAGGAAAGCGACCTTGTGCTGCGGCCGGACCTTTCTACCGTGACCATCCTGCCGTGGCGTCCCACCGAGGGGCGGGTGATGCAGTTCTTCTGCGATGTGGAAAAGCCGGACGGCGCAGCCTTTAGCGGCAACTGCCGCGGCTTTTTGCGGGATGTGAACCGCAGATTCAAAAAGCTGGGGCTTACCTGCAACGTGGGTACCGAGTGCGAGTTTTATCTGTTTGAAAAGGACGACCGGGGCCGTCCCACCTGCATTCCCATCGACTTTGGCGGATATTTTGACGTTGCGCCGCTGGATGCGGGCGAGAACCTGCGCCGGGATATCTGCCTGACCATGGAGCAGATGGGCATGGCGCCCCAGCACAGCCACCACGAGAGCGGCAACGGCCAGAACGAGATCGACTGCCGCTACGCAGGGCCGCTGAAAACCGCCGACAACGTGATGACCTTTAAGCAGATCGTCCGTGCCATTGCCATGCGCAACGGCCTGCACGCCAGCTTTCTGCCCAAGCCCCTGCCCCAGCAGGCCGGCAGCGGGCTGCACATCAACCTCTCACTTTACATGGACGGCAAAAACCTGTTTGAGGGCGATATTGCCCCGGACAGCGTAGCAGGCAGCTTTATGGCCGGTGTGCTGGCACACAGCCGGGAACTGACCGTGTTCACCAATCCCCTGCCCAACAGCTACCAGCGCTTTGGCTGTGACGAAGCGCCCCGCTATGTCAGCTGGAGCCGCCAGAACCGCAGCCAGCTGGTGCGCATCCCCATGGTCAAGGGCGACAGCTGCCGCATGGAGCTGCGCAGCCCGGACCCCGCCTGCAACCCGTATCTGGCCATTAGCCTGATCCTTGCCGCCGGACTGGACGGCATTGAAAAGCGCATGGTGCTGCCCCCGCCGGTGAACCGCAACCTGTTCGATGCCGCCGAGGCCAAGGGACTGGGCCTTGAGACCCTGCCCGCCACCCTTGAGGAGGCGGTACAGGTAGCCGAGGAGAGCGAGTTCTTGCGCAAGGTGCTGCCGGAAGGGCTTTCCAAGCGCTATTTCTCGGAGGAACTCAAGCGCTGCGCCGCATTGCGGAGTGCGCCTGACCGGGCCGAGCACGAGCGCGTCTACTATTTTAACGCCATCTGATCCCTGCCTGCGCAGGAGAAAGGAGTGCGGAAAATGGGACGCGCACTGATCGTAAGCGCCGGTGCCAACTCCAACGAATATATTGCCGCGCGGCTGTCCGAGATAGGCTACAGCCGCCCGGTGATCATTCCCAGCGGAGCCGAAGCACGGCGCAGAATGTCGGAATCTGATTTTGAGTTGATCGTGGTCAACGCTCCCCTGCCCGATGAGTTCGGGCACGAATTGTGCATTACCGCCGTAGAGCAGACCGATGCCGGTGTGGTCTTTCTGGTAAAAGCCGCACAGGCCGAGCAGCTGCTTGCCCCCCTGAACGAGCAGGGGGTGTTGCTGCTGAGCAAGCCCTTCACCACCCCGTTGTTTTTGCAGGCCATGCACATGGCGGCTGCGGGCAACCACCGCCTGCAGCGCCTGCGGCAGGAGAACGCCCGCCTGCAGGACAAGATCGGGCAGCTGCGGCTTGTCAGCCGGGCAAAGTGCTGTCTGGTAGAGCACGCCCACATGACCGAGGCTGAGGCGCACCGCTACCTTGAAAAACAGGCCATGGACACCCGCCGCGACCGCACTGAGGTGGCGCAGGAGGTGCTGGAGGAGTACGCTGACAGAAGCGAATGAGACATAGGGCTTCGCCCCGCACCCGCAGGAAAAGGGGTGCACGGGAGCGGGCCTTTTATGGAAGAGTTTTATTTTACGACAGAGGAAGGTATATTTTTATGGCAAAATTTATTTTTGTGACCGGCGGCGTGGTCTCCGGTCTGGGCAAGGGCATTACCGCTGCATCTCTGGGCCGGCTTTTGAAGTGCCGCGGCCTGAAGGTGGCCAGCCAGAAGCTGGACCCCTATGTGAACGTGGACCCGGGCACCATGAGCCCGCTGCAGCACGGCGAGGTGTTCGTGACCGATGACGGCACTGAGACCGATCTGGATCTGGGACACTACGAGCGCTTTATCGACGAAAACCTGAACAAGTACTCCAACCTGACCACCGGCAAGGTGTACTGGAACGTGCTGAACAAGGAGCGTCAGGGCGCGTATCTGGGGCAGACGGTACAGATCATCCCCCACATCACCAACGAGATCAAGAGTTACATCTACAATCTGGCCTCCTCCACCGAGGCAGATGTGGTCATTACCGAGATCGGCGGTACCACCGGCGATATCGAGAGCCAGCCCTTCCTTGAGGCCATCCGTCAGGTAGGTCTGGAGCAGGGACGGGAGAACTGCTGCTTCATCCATGTGGTGCTGGTGCCCTACATCTCCGGCTCGGACGAATACAAATCCAAGCCTGCTCAGCACTCGGTCAAGGAGCTGCAGGGCATGGGCGTAAGCCCCGATATCATCATCCTGCGCGCAGACGGCAGCGTGGGCAGCGATATCCGCCGCAAGATCAGCACCTTCTGCAACGTCAGGCCGGAGTGCGTCATCGAGAACCTGACCATGCCGAGCCTGTACCAGTGCCCGCTGATGCTGCACACCAACGGTCTGGACGATGTGGTGGTGCAGCAGCTGCACCTCGATGTTCCCCCTGCCGACCTGACCGAGTGGAAGCAGGTGGTCTCCCGCATTGCCACCCGCAGCAAGACCTGCACCATTGCACTGGTGGGCAAGTACGTCAAGCTGCACGACGCTTACCTCTCGGTGATGGAAAGCCTGTACCATGCCGGGTTCGAGAATGACAGTCAGGTAGAGATCCGCTGGGTAGAAAGCGAGGACCTGACCGATCAGACCGCCTGCAAGGAGGCCTTTGCGGACGTGGACGGCATCATCGTACCCGGCGGCTTTGGTGACCGCGGCATCGAAGGCATGATCCAGGCTGCGCAGTACGCCCGCGAGAACCGTATTCCCTGCTTTGGCATCTGCCTTGGTATGCAGATCATGGTCATTGAATTTGCCCGCAACGTGCTGGGCTACAAGGACGCCAATTCCAGCGAGTTCACCCCGGACGGTGCCCACAATGTCATCTCCCTGATGCCGGACCAGCAGGGCAACATCCCCAAGGGCGGCACCATGCGTCTGGGCAAGTACCCCTGCACGGTGGCGCCCGGCACCAAGATGGCCGAGTGCTACGGCGAGAGCGAGATCTGGGAGCGCCACCGCCACCGCTATGAGTTCAACAACGACTTCCGGCAGGAGATGCAGGACGCCGGGCTGGTCATTTCCGGCACAAGCCCGGACGGTCATCTGGTGGAGACCGTAGAACTGCCCGGCCGCGACTTCCATCTGGGTGCACAGTTCCACCCGGAATTCAAGAGCCGCCCCAACCGTGCACATCCCCTGTTCAAGGGCTTTATCGCCGCTGCACTGCGCTACCGCGCTGCCGCCCAGCGGGATATGCTGCATCTGTAATAGCATAATATAAAGGCAAGGCCGCAGCACAAAATACCGTGCTGCGGCCTTGCTTTGTGTAAGACAATTTTAAATGCCCTCCGCGCTGCTCTGGGCATTCTTAGCGGAAATAGATTTATAATTTCAGGGTACCGGAGCGTCTGCGGACGCTCCGGTACCCCATTTTCACAGAGGGGGTTCCACATAGAGTGAACACTGCAAATGCTGTTTCCCATTAACGACCCCTTCCGTGGATGGCAAGCTCATCGAGTACTGGGCAAACATCGTGGACCACGCATAAAACTTGCAGACTTTTTGCAGACTTTCGGATAGCAAGTAAGTGCAAATATTGGTTAGTACTCGATAGTATTCGAAACACTGCAAATATAAAAATCCGCATGAACACTGGATTTTCCAGCAATCATGCGGATTTTTACGTTATGCAGAAGAAGGGACTTGAACCCTCACTCACTAGGAACTGGTGCCTAAAACCAGCGTGTCTGCCATTCCACCACTTCTGCTCATAGAAAAAAGGCAAGTCAAAAACCGACTTGCCTTCTGGTGCGAGGGAGGGGACTCGAACCCCCAAGGATAAACCACACGCACCTCAAACGTGCGCGTCTGCCAGTTCCGCCACCCTCGCATACCTGTTTTACAGTTCTCCGGTTTTTGAGGTAGAAAACCGTTGGTGCGGACTGCTTGGATATAGTAACACATTTCCGGCAATTCGTCAAGTGGTTTCTTTGTTTCTCATAAGTTTTTTTAAGCTTCATATCTATAATAGCAGCGCAGCGCGCACGCAAGGGCAGCCCTGCGGGCAATTGCACAGGTCATTTGTTGCAGAAAGCCTGCCTGCGGCGCTGCACCCAGAGCAAAGGAGGGGTTTGTATATGAAGCTATTTGTGCGGCGCACCGGCGGGCACATCGGGCTATGGGGCGGGCTGCTGGCGGCAGCGCTGGCAGCGTTTGCGGCGGGGTGGCTGATGCCGGCTCGCGCACCGGTGGGCTGCCAGCTGAGCGAGCTGACCGCCGCGCCAGACTTTTCGCCCTTTTCCCCTGCCGCACCGGTGGTGGCTGCATCCGATGCCGGTGCGCCCACTGCCCCTTCCCTGCCGGAAAAATGGGTCTGCCTGACCTTTGACGATGGCCCCAGCAAGACCACCCCGGAGGTGCTTGCGGCACTGGATGCCGCCGGGGTACACGGCACCTTTTTTGTGGTGGCCACCGGCTACAACGAGAAATATCTGCCCCTGCTCACGCAGGCTGCTGCCGCCGGGCATCAAATCGCGCTGCACTCTGCCTCCCACGAATACAGTGACATCTACCGCAGCAGCGCCGCCTACTGGCAGGATATCGCCCTGCTGAAACAGCGCATCGCGCCCTATGTGGACGCAGAGAGCATCCGGTACCTGCGCTTTCCCGGCGGCAGCACCAACACCGTGAGCCGCCGCTACGGCGGCAAGGGGCTGATGCAACAGCTAAAAAACGAGGTAGAGCAGCGCGGCTGGCAGTGGGTAGACTGGAACGTCTGCGCCGAGGACGCCGTGGGCGGGCACCCCAGTGCGGATACCATTTACCGCAACGTGGTGCGGGAGACCGGTGAGCAGACCCATTGCGTGGTGCTGATGCACGACTCTGCCACCACCCGCACCACCGCCGAGGCGCTGCCGGATATCATCCGGTGGTATACGGATAACGGCTACACCTTTTTGACCGTAGCCGAGGCGCTGCCGCTGAGGTAACGCGGCCTTATAACCACCTTTCAAGGCAGCGTCCCAGCAGCACTCCGGCAGAGACCAGCACCGCCAGCCACAGCCAGCCTGCGCCGCCGGTGACTACCCAGTCTGCTGCCATGATGGCGGCAAAGATGCACACCGGTGGCAGCATGATACGCGCGATGCGCAGTAGCTTCTCCCGCCGGGAGGGAAGCCCGGTGTCCAGCTGCTCAGGGTGCAGGGCATCGCAGCAGATCTCGTCCCGGTACTTGCCCGGGTTGCGGTAGGCCTTATACGGAATGCCCTCCAGCAAAAACTCCGGGTACATCCCCTCTTTGGTCAGGGCGAACTGCATTCCGTGCTCTTCTGCATAGGTCTGCAGCGCTGCCGTAAACTCCTGCGGGGTGTTGATGCTGCCCTGCGGGATAAAGAAAAAGTGCTTTTGATGCTGCACCCGCGCCAGCGTGCAGTAATCCTGCAGCCAGCCGGAGAAGAAGCCCTGCTGCGGGGTGGGGCTTTCCATGCGGGTCAGGCAGGCATCCACGTCCAGCGTTTCTGTCTGCGGTGCCTGCCGGGCAAGGTCGGCACAAAACTGCATGGCTGCTGCCAGCTGCGCCGCCTGCCGCTCCAGCACGGTCTGCTGGGCTTGCAGCGCCTGCTGCAGGGGCTGTTCCCCGCGCAGTACCGCCTTGATGGTGGGCAGCGGCACATCCAGCATCCGCAGCATTCGGATGAGCTTGAGGGTGCGGACATCCCCGGCGGTGTAATCGCGGTAGTCATTGCCCTGCCTGCGCGCCGGTGTGAGAAGCCCTTCTTTTTCATAAAAGCGGATGTTCGGGGCGGACACGCCGCTTTGTTCGGAAGCCTGTTTGATGTTCATTTGCTTCACCTCCGCCCTTACATTACACCTTAAAGTCGGTTGAAGGTCAAGGGTTTTGCGCAAAAAACAGAGCCGCCGCACAAAAATGTGCAGCGGCTCTGTAAAAAGGTGCTTTTATTGCGTGTATGCCGCAGGCTGCGGTGCACGCTTTTTTTAGTCCGCAGACTGGCAGAACACAGAGAAGGTGCGGTAAGCCATGTACAGGTCGGTCTTATGGATAACCTCAAAGGGAGAGTGCATGGACAGCACGGGCACGCCCATATCCAGCACCTTGATGCCGCGGTTTGCCACATACTTGGCAATGGTGCCGCCGCCGCCCAGATCCAGACGGCCCATCTCGCCGATCTGCCATGCCACGTTGTTGGCATCCAGCATCCGGGTGATGTCGCCCACCAGCTCGGCGTTGGCGTCGCTGGCAGAACTCTTGCCGCGGCTGCCGGTGTACTTGAAGATGGCAATGCCGCGGCCAGCGTAGGTGCCGTTCTGCTTCTCAAAGGCGCTTGCCCAGGAGGGGTCGAAGGCGGCGGTCACGTCCGCAGACAGGCACACGCTGTTGCGGAAGGCCAGGATATCGTCCTGACCGGCAGCGCGGCAGAGCAGCTGCATAAAGTGGAACACATACATACTCTGCATACCGGTCACGCCGTCGGAGCCGATCTCTTCCTTATCGGTCAGCACGCAGATGGTGGTGTGCACAGGGTCCTTGGTCTCGATCTCGGCCAGCAGTGCGGGGTAAGCATCCACGCGGTCATCGTGGCCGTAGGCACCGATCATGGAGCGGTCAAAGCCCACATCGCGTGCCTTGCTGGCGGGCACCACCTCGATCTCGGCGCGGGTGAAGTCGCGCTCGGTGATGCCGTACTTCTGGTTCAGCAGGATGAGGGTGTTCAGCTTGACAGCCTCCTTGACGTCCTCTTCCTCCACGGTGTCAGAGCCGATGAGCACGTTCAGTTCCTCGCCCTTGATGCCCTCGCTGAGCTTGCGCTCGTTCTGCTCGGCACCCAGATGGGGCAGCAGGTCGGTGATGCAGAACACGGGATCGTTCTCGTCCTCACCGATGGAAAAGTTGACGCTGGAACCGTCGGCGCGGGTGAACACGCCATGGATGGCCAGCGGGATGGTAGCCCACTGGTACTTGCGCACGCCGCCGTAGTAGTGGGTGCGGAAGTAGCTCATGTGGTCAGACTCGTACAGGGGGTTGGGACGCAAGTCCAGACGGGGGCAGTCGATGTGGGCGATGACCAGACGGAAGCCCTCCTCATAGGGCTTCTGGCCGATGGTAGCCGCCACAACAGCCTTGTTCTCCTGAATGAAGTAGACCTTCTCGCCGGGGGCGTAGGCCTTTTGGGGCTCAAAAGCCTTGTAGCCGGCAGCCAGCAGCATCTGCTCGCTGACAACGGCAGCCTCGCGCTCGGTCTTGGCGCTGTCCAAAAATTTCTTGTAGCCCTCGGCAAAGGCAGCAGCCTTTTCCTTTACGTCTGCCTGCTTGTCGGCAGCGTATTCGGGGGTGTAGAGCAGCTTTTCAGCGTACTCTTTTGCAGTAAGTTTCTCACTCATAATTTTACGCTCCTTAACTTTTTATCATTGACCTGCGTACAGACGCTGATAGGTCTGGTAGCAGGCGGTGATCTTGTTGACGTAGTGGTGCATCTGGTTATAGGGGAAGCCCTGCAGCGTTTCCCCGTCTGCGGAGTGCTCCTCTATTTGCAGCAGCTGATCCACTGTGCCCCAGCCGCTGTGGTAGGCCGCTGCCGCCGTGGATACATCGCCCTTGTAGCGTACCATGCACAGGTGCAGGTAGCAGCACCCAAAGCGGATGGCGGTTTCGGGGTCGTACAGGTCGGCAAAGGTCAGCGGCTCATCCGGGGCAATCTTGCTGCGCATCCAGAAAAAGGTCTCCTCGGTCATCTGCATCAGGCCCCGGGCATCCACACTGGAGGTGGCCTGCGGGTCAAAGCCGCTTTCGGTGCGGATAAAGGCGTAGACCAGCAGCGGGTCCAGCTCGTAGGCTGCTGCCCATTTTTCCACCCGCTGCTCGTACTTGCGGGGGTACAAAAGCCGCTCTGCCCGGTTGCACAAAGGCGGCACCACGCACACCGTAAGCACCACAGCCAAGCACAACGCAGCCAGCCGCAGCACCATCCGGCGGCGGCGCTGCTGTTTGCGGCGGCGCTGCTTTTCCCGCGCCGCGCGGCGCTCCCGGGCGGCTATGGGGTCATAGGCTTTTTCATAATTTTGTTCGTTCAAAGCGCTGCCGTCACGCCCCCTTCTGTCTGCAGCTGCACACACAGGCGGGCGGCTGCGGCTTGCAGCGCCTCCAGCCCGGCGTCGTTATGCAGGGTGTAGTCCGCCTGTGCGGTCAGGGTCTGTTCCGGGGTCTGGGCATTCAGGCGGCGGGCGGCCATCTCCGGCGAGATGCCGTCCCGCGCCACGATGCGCGCCACGCTGGTCTCAAAGGGTGCGGTGACCACGCACAGGCGGTCGCACTCAGCCTGCGCCGCCGTGCCCACGATGACCGCACCGTCCAGCACAAAAAGGGGTGCGCCGGCGGCCTGCGCCGCCTGCTTTGCCGCCCGGATGCATGCCACGATGGCAGGGTGGGTCAGGCTGTCCAGCGCAGCCTTGCCCTCCGGGGTGGCAAAGGCGCGGTCAGCCAGCAGACGGCGATCCAGCGTGCCGTCCGGCTTTAAAATATCCCCGCCGAACCGCGCCGCCAGCTGCGGCAGCAGCGGCGAGCCGGGCAGCAAAATTTCCCGGCTGAGCTGGTCGGCATCCGCCAGCGGCACGCCGTGGGCGGCAAATACCGCTGTGACCGTGGACTTGCCGCAGCCGCTGCGCCCTGTGATGCCCAAGGTGATCATAGGTCGATCACCCGGAAGGCAGCGGCGCGGATGAGGCGGTTGTACACCGCCATGGACAGGCCATCCTTCTGCGGGCAGCGGGCGTAGACCACGCCGTCGCCCTGCTCATCCAGCGCCCGCAGAGAGCGGAAGATGTGCTTTGCCTGATCGGCACCGTCCCCCTCGCGGCCGTATTCCACGCAGGGCACATCCAGCTTTGCGCTTTCGCCGGTAAAGCACAGGCAGCTGGGATTTTCATTTTTATGGGCGTCCACATAGGCCTTGAACTGCTCAAAGGTGCCGTTGAGCAGGGTCACATCGGCCTTGGGGGCATAGTGTTTGTACTTCATGCCCGGGCTGCGCACTACGGCACCCTCCGGCAGCTTTTCCAGAATGGCCTTGGACACCTCCACCTCCTCACCGAGGGCGCGCTCCAAGTCTTCCAGCGTGATGTGACCGGGGCGGAACAGGGTGGGTTTATCGCCCACCACCGACACCACGGTGCTCTCCACGCCCACATCGCACTCTCCGCCGTCAAGGATCAGCGGCAGACGGCCGTCCATATCGGTAAACACATCCTGCGCGTTGGTGGGGCTGGGCTTGCCGGAAAGGTTGGCGCTGGGGGCGGCAAAGGCACAGCCGCTCTGCTGGATGACCGCCCGCGCTACCGGGTGGCTGGGCATCCGGATGCCCACGGTATCCAGCCCGGCGCAGCACTCATCCGCCACCTCCGGCCCGCGCGGCATGATGATGGTCAGCGGCCCGGGGCAGAAGGCTGCCATCAGCAGCTGGGCGCGCTCCGGCACCTCGCTGACAAGACCCGGCAGCATCTCCGGCCCGGTGACGTGGACGATAAGGGGGTTATCCTGCGGGCGTCCCTTGGCTATAAAGATATTGCGCACCGCCGCGCCGTTGCGGGCATCGGCGGCAATGCCGTAGACCGTCTCGGTGGGCAGGGCTACAAGCTGCCCCTGCCGCAGCAGCTGTGCGGCCTCGGCTACGCCTGCTTCATCGGCAGGCAAAACTTTGGTTTTGATTTCCATACGAATCATCGTTCTTTCTATCTGTAAAGTATAGTTGCTTTTCAGTCGTTCGGGTGGTTTTACACCCGCAAAACCGGGGTTTACCCACCCAGCTTTTGCAGCTTTTCGGTCTGCTCGCGGGTGGCAAGGGCATCGATCACCTCGTCCAGATTGCCATCCATGATCTTTTCCAGATTATGGACGGTCAGGCCGATGCGGTGGTCGGTGCAGCGATCCTGCGGGAAGTTATAGGTGCGGATCTTCTCGCTGCGGTCGCCGGTGCCCACCTGCCCCTGACGCTGGGCGTTGATGGCATCCTGCTGTTCCTTCTGCTTTTGTGCCAGCAGGCGGCTGCGCAGGATCTCCAGCGCCTTATCCTTATTCTGGAACTGGCTGCGCTCGTTCTGGCACTCCACTACTGTACCCGTGGGGATGTGGGTCACGCGGATGGCGCTGGAGGTCTTGTTGATGTGCTGACCGCCCGCACCGGAGGAGCGGAAGGTGTCGATGCGCAGGTCCTTCATATCCAGCTCAAAGTCCACCTCCTCTGCCTGCGGCATTACCGCCACGGTAGCGGTGGAGGTGTGGATGCGGCCTTGGGTCTCGGTCTCAGGCACACGCTGCACCCGGTGCACCCCGCTCTCGTACTTGAGGCGGTTATATGCACCTGCGCCATCCACCGAGACGATGGCTTCCTTTACGCCGCCAAGCTCGGTCTCGTTCAGGTTGAGTACCTCCAGCGTCCAGCCACGGTTTTGGGCGTACATGGTGTACATCCGCAGCAGACTATGGGCAAACAGAGCGGCTTCCTCGCCGCCGGCGCCGCCGCGTATCTCCATGATGACGTTTTTGCCGTCGTTCACGTCCTTGGGCAGCAGCAAAATTTTGAGATTATTTTCCAGCTTTGCCACATCTTGACTTTTTTCGCTGATTTCCTGCTGTATCATCTGCTTGAAGTCCGGGTCCAGTGAGCCGGGCTCCTCCAGCAGGGCTTTGGCCTGCGCCAGATGATCCAGCGCGGTCTGCCAGTCCCGGTAAGCCTCCACCACCGGCTCGGTGTCGTGGTACTCCCGCATCAGCTTGCGGAACAGTGCCGGGTCGGCGGCGGTATCGGGCTGGTTCAGCCGCATGGAAAGTTCCTCAAAGCGGCGGCAGACCGCATCCATCCGGGAAGAAATATCTTGCATCCTTGCAGTTCTCCTTACAAATTCGTTCCGGTTCGGGTGCGTTGGCCGTGCTACTGCGCGCTACTGGGCTTTACCACCTTTTTGATGTTCTTTTCAATTTTGGCGCGGGGCAGCATGACCTCGCGACCGCAGCCGGTGCAGCGGATCTTAAAATCCATGCCCACCCGCAGCACCTCGAAGCTGGATGCCCCGCAGGGATGCTTTTTGCGGGTGAGGATGGTATCTCCCACAGCGATGTCCATATTTATCCGACCTTTCCCTTCTTTTCTGCCGCGCAAGCGCCCGGCAGAGCCGGTGTGTGCCGCCGCCCGCCCAGCGGGTGCTGCGCATACAAATATAGTATAATGCAAAGCCGCACAAAATGCAAATATCTGCGCACACTGCTGCATATCGTTGTAGCATCGCACAGAGACCCGAAAACCATATAGAAAGAGGAATGAAACATGATGCAAGCTTATCGTACCGAAAACAGTTACCGTTCTGCCGCCCGTCTTTCTGCTGCCGAGTTGCGGGCTGCCATGGCCAGCGGCGAAATTTTGCAGGCCACCGCCCTTGCCTTTGACACCCGGCGGCAGCTGCGGTTTGAGTTGGGCGGCGTAAAGGCGGTAATGCCCTTTGCCCAGTGCGCAGACGGTGCCGAGGCGGGCACCGTGCGGGATATTGCGGTGCTGACCCGGGTGGGACGCCCCACCTGCTTTGTCATTGAAGGACTGGATACGGACGAGGACGGTACCCCCTGCTACCGGCTTTCCCGCGCCGAGGCGCAGCGGCTGTGCAAGGCAGAGTATCTGGATACCCTTTCGCCCGGGGATATTCTGCCCTGCACGGTGACCCACATCGAGCCGTTCGGCGCGTTTTGTGACGTGGGCTGCGGCATCAGCGCCCTGCTGCCCATCGACTGTATGTCGGTAAGCCGCATCTCCTCCCCTGCCGACCGGGTCAGCGTGGGGCAGCAGATTTTGTGTGCCATCAAAAACCGGGACGCACAAGGGCGCTTTGTGCTGACTATCCGGGAACTGCTGGGCACATGGGCAGAGAACGCCGCCCGCTTCACCGTGGGCGAAACGGTGGTTGGCATCGTGCGCAGCGTGGAGGAATACGGCACCTTTGTGGAGATCGCGCCAAACCTTGCGGGTCTTGCGGAAAGCTGCACCGGCCTTGCACCCGGACAGGCGGTAAGCGTCTACATTAAAAACATTCTGCCGGAAAAGATGAAGATCAAGCTGGTCATCGTGAACCACGCCCTGAGCCAGCCACACCGGTTTGAGCTGCGGTACTTTGTCACCGAGGGGCATCTGGACAAGTGGGTGTACTCCACACCGGAATGCCCCAAGCGCATTGAGACAGATTTTGCCGTTGCGGCTTGCAATCCGGGCTGAAAGCCTTTATACTAATAGAAAGAGTTTTTGTCTGCCCGCTGCCCGCCCTTTCCGCAGCGGTGCAGACCTTTGATACCATGTGAAAGCGCAAGGGGGATGTAAGGAACGATGAGCGCCAATGATGCTTTTACCGCCGGTGTCCGTCCCGGCGGCCTGACCAGCAGCACCGAGATCCGGCTGCTGCTGTGCTATCTGGTGAAAAACGCCGGTCCTATTACCCGGCAGGAGATCGAGAACGCCCTGATGGAGGAAGCCCTTGTCAACTATTTTGAGATAGGCTCCTGTCTGGACGATATCACAAAACAGGCGCTGGTCACCCTGACCGGCGACAGCTACACCATTACCGATAAAGGCCGCAAGGTGGCGCAGGAACTGGCCTACGACCTGCCCCGCAGCGTGCGGGAGCGGGCGGTGGCTGCTGTGTTGCGCTGCCAGACATGGGCCCGCAAGGAGGCCAAGTACAGTGCCCGCATCACCGAAAAGGCCGATGGCCATTGTACCGTGCGCTGCACCGTAAAGGGGCTGGACAGCGAGTTGTTCTGTCTGGAGCTGGGTGCGCCCGACCGGCTGAGCGCCGAACTGGTGAAAAAGCAGTTCATCCTGAAGGGCAACGAGATCTATCAGCTGCTCATCAACAAGCTGACCGAGGAAGAAAAATAACGCAGAGCAACACCCGCCCGCCGTAAGCAAAACTTACGGTGGGCGGGTGTTTTTTAGATCAGGATACAGATCAGTCCGGTGCAGCCCTCGTTGATGACCTGCTCCAGCGTTTCCTGCAGGCGGGTACGGGCCTCCTGCGGGATGTGGAGCAGCTTGTTCTGCAAGCCGTCGTTCACCAGTTCGTGTAGGCTTTTACCGAAAATGTTGGACTCCCACAGCTGCACCGGGTCATCCGCAAAATTGGCCAGCAAACTCTGCACCAAGTCCTCGCTCTGCTTTTCGGTACCCACGATGGGGCTGAGTTCGGTGTGGATGGTGGCTTTCATCATCTGGATAGAGGGCGCACAGGCTTGCAGCCGGACGCCGCAGCGCCCGTCCTGATGCACGATCTCCGGCGGCTCCAGATGCAGCTCGTCGATGGAGGGCATCACGATGCCGTAGCCGGTGGCTTCCACCTGCTCCAAGGCGCTGCGCACCTTCTCGTAGGCGCGTTTTGCCCGGGCAAGTTCCATGATACAGGGCATCAGCCCCGCCTCGTCCCCGATGTCCAGCCCGGTCTGCTCGCTAAGCACCTGATAGAAAATTTCCGGCTTCAACTCCACGCTTACCCGCACACTGCCGGCGGCAAGGTCTGCCCCCGCCACCGCCGAGCGCTGCACCGCCTCGCATTCCAGCGCAGGTGCGTCTGTTCCGGCAGGCAGATCCTTCATGCGGGATACCCGCTCGGCCAGCTGCATGGCGGCTGCGTACACCTGCGTTTGCAACCAGTGCCCGGGCTCCAGCATGGTCACCCAGCGGGGCAGAGCAAAATCCAATTCCTGCACCGGGAACTCATACAGCACCCGCCGCAGGATCTCCCCCAGCATGGCGGCGTCCAAGTCCACGCAGCTTACCGGCAGCACGGTGCGGCGGTAGTCCCGCGTCATCCCCTCAGCCAGCTGCCGGGTCTCCGGCGCGTCCGGGTGGGTGCTGTTGAGCAGGATGATATAGGGCTTGCCCAGTGCTTCCAGTTCCGTGATGACCCGCCTTTCCGCCTCTGCGTAGCCTGCCCGAGGGATATCGCTGATCGAGCCGTCCGTGGTGACCACCACCCCGATGGTGGAGTGCTCACAGATCACCTTGCGGGTGCCGGTCTCTGCGGCAAGGTCAAAGGGCACCTCCTGCTCAAACCACGGGCTTTTGACCATGCGGGGCTTTGCGTCCTCCTCGTGCCCCATGGCGCCCTCCACCATGTAGCCCACGCAGTCGATCAGCCGCACCCGGCACGCCCCGCCGCCCTCCAGCTGCAGGGGCACGGCAGTCTCCGGGATGAATTTCGGCTCGGTAGTCATGATGGTGCGCCCCGCTGCCGACTGCGGCAGCTCGTCCCGGGCACGCTCCCGGGCGGCGGCAGAGCCGGACATGGCGGGCAGCACCAGCTGCTCCATGAACCGCTTGATAAAGGTGGATTTGCCGCTGCGCACCGGCCCCACCACACCGATGTAGATATCCCCGCCGGTGCGTGCGCCGATCTCGCGACAGATGCTGTTCTGTTCCTGTTTCTCCAAGTTCCTTCTCCCCTTCCTGTTGCGCTGCGCACCGCGCCCGTAGGGGTGGGTGTGCTCGTTGTATCGTATGAAAAGGGAGCGCTTATTATGCCGGGACAGCTTTGAATGCCCTCCGCTTTGCTCTGGGCATCTTTAGCGGCAGATCTTTTTATCATTGCAATTCAGAAAAACAGTCTTTGCAGCGCTATTTTCTGCTAAGGTGCGGCCTTTGGCAGCGGACATACAAAAAAGCCCGGAGGATTCGCAGACCCTCCGGGCTTAAGTTTTTATAAGGGCAATACCGCATAATTCTAAGTGCCGATACGGCGAGTGAGGTGCGGCAGATGCTAAGCCAAAAGCACAGATAATACTTTGTGTATTATCGAGCATTTTGGCAACGCAGATGCCGTGCCGCACACCGAGCCGCAGCGAGGCGCTTCGGAGCGCAACCGCCGCTTGCGGCGGCTCTTGGCGCGGAGATCCGCCGGAGTGGTGCTTAAGCCGTAAGGCGGGAATTGTGCGGTATTGCCCAAGGTTTTCAGCGCAGCACCGAGAGTTCCTCGATGCCGTAGCGCTGCATCAGGGCGATCGCTGCCGGGGTGATCTCCTCGCCGCTGACCGCCACAGGGATGGCGGGCGGGCAGGATACCGTAGGCATAGCACACACCCGTCCCAGTGCCTTGTGCACCGGGATGCGCACCTGTGCGCCCAGCACCGCCTGCCGGATGGTACACCGCTGCACCGCCTGCTGCTGCAAGGCGGCAAACTCCTCTGCCCGGCTCTCAGGACGGGGCAGCCCTGCGGGCACAGCAGCCAGAAGCTGCTCCAGCGCCGTTTGCAGGCGTTCAAAGTCCTGCGGCGGGTTTTCCGGGGTGAACATCAGCACCACATAGCGGGGGTCGGCATACTCGCACTCCAGCTGTGCGCGGCGCAAAGCATCTGCCAGCGCCGTGCCGGTGCAGCCAAGGGCGGCGGCGTCCAGCGTAAGCTTCATCGGCTCCTGCTGTGCACCGGCAACTGCCAGCGGCACCGGGCACTGCCGTGCCGCTGCGGTCTCGTTCAGGCTGCGGCGCACCCCTTCCAGCGCGGCGCAGCACTGTGCCAGCCGCCGGGGGTAGTCCCCTGCCAGCACCGCATTGCAGGCGTCCAGCGATTGCAAAATGAGGTAAGAGGGGCTGGTAGAGCCGAACAGTGCCAGCGCGCCCCGCACGGCCGCTTCGTCCTGCACGGGGGCATCGTGCGCCAGATGCAGATACGCGCCGCCGGTGACCACCGGCAGGGTCTTGTGGGCAGAGTCGCAGCACATGGCCGCGCCCTGCGCGATGGGGTGGCAGTTCTGCGGCAGAAAGCGCAGGTAGGCGCCGTGGGCATTATCCACCAGCAGCGGCACACCCTGCGCCCGGCAGACCGCCGCCAGCGCCGGAATGTCCTGCACCCCGCCCAGATAATCCGGGCTGGTGACGTACACACCAAAGGGGGTGTTCCCCTGCTGCGCCAGCGCGTGTAAAGCCCCGGTCAGCACTTCGGCTGTGACAGGGCAGCTGCACAGTGCGCCCTCTGCCTGCGCAGACGGCCAGAGCCAGCGGATGTCAAAATCCAGCAGCGCCGCCGCATATAGCAGCGCCTTGTGGGCGTTGCGGGCAGCCAGCAGCACCGGGCGCTTGCCGCTTTGCGGTGCACCCTGCAGCGCCAGAAACAGCATGACGCGGATGCACTGGGACGAGCCCTCGGTGCTATAATAGCTGTGCGCCGTGCCGAACAGCCGGGTGGCGTTGGCTTCGCTTTCGGCAATAATGCCATCCGGCGCGTAAAGCTCGTCTGCGCCGCAGATCTCGGTGATATCCAGCGGCTCAAAGCCTAAAAGGCTCTGCCCCTTGTGGCCGGGCATATGCAGCCGGGCGGTGCCGGACTGTGCATAGCTGCGCACAAAATCCACGATGGGGGTGGTCATGTTCATTCGCAGGCTTCGCCGTCGGCGCAGGCGTTGCAGGTGGAGCCCAACTCAATGGGCACCTCGATGCCCTTAGCAGCCAGTTCCTGATTCTCTGCCACCTTGATCATGATGGCGCACTCCATGCGCTTTTTGAACAGTTCGCAGCCGTACTCATACACGCCGGTAATGCTGCCGGTGGCATGGTAGGAGTTGGCAGCACAGCCGCCGGAGCAATACAGCTTTGCCCAGCAGTCCTGACACTCCTTGCGAGCGTAGGCGTTGCAGTGCTTGAACTCATCCCGCACAGCAGTGTTGGTAACGCCCTTCCAGATATCGCCCAGCAGGTACTTGGGGTCGCCCACGAACTGGTGGCAGGGGTACAGATCGCCCCAAGGGGTAACGGCCATGTACTCGGTGCCGGAGCCGCAGCCGGAGATACGCTTATAGATGCAGGGGCCGCCGGTCAGATCGATCATGTAGTGGTAGAAGGTAAAGCCTCTGCCCTCGCGGTCGCGCTTGATCATCTCCTTGGCAAGGATCTCGTACTGCTCCTTCAGGATGGGCAGGTCTGCCTCGGTCAGGGCGCTGGGGTCGCTGGGGTCGCAGACCACCGGCTCCATGCTCAACTCAGTAAAGCCGAGGTCTGCCATGTGGAAGATATCGTTGGTAAAGTCGGTGTTAAAGTGGGTATAGGTGCCGCGCATATAGTAGTTTTTATCGCCGCGCTTTTTCACGAACTCCTGGAACTTGGGCACGATACGGTCGTAGCTGCCGTTGCCTGCGCAGTCCACGCGGAAGCGGTCGTTGACCTCCTTGCGGCCATCCAGACTCAGCACCACGTTGTGGCACTCCTTATTGCAGAAGTCGATAACATCATCATCGATCAGCACACCGTTGGTGGTCATGGTAAAGCGGAAGTTCTTGTTATGGATCTTTTCCTGCTCGCGGCAGTAGGCCACCAGCTTTTTGACCATATCAAAGTTCATCAGCGGCTCGCCGCCAAAGAAGTCCACTTCCAGATTGCGGCGGGTGCCGCTGTTCTCGATGAGGAAGTCCATGGCGCGCTTGCCCACCTCAAAACTCATCAGGGCGCGGTCGCCGTGGTAGCGCCCCTGCGAGGCAAAGCAGTAAGAGCAGCTCAGGTTGCAGCTGTGAGCAACGTGCAGGCACAGCGCCTTTACCACGGTGTTGCGGTTCTTGAAGTCGAAGGCCATATCCTTATAGACATCCGGGCTCCACAGCTTGCCGTTTTCCTTCAGGCTGGTCACGTCGTCGATGCACTGGCGCAGGTCCTCCTCGGTCACGTCCGGGCGGCTGCCGTACTTTGCCAGCATAGCGGCAACGATCTCGTCTGCGGTATGCTCCGGGTACATGGCGATGACATCGTAGGCCACTTCGTCCACAACATGAACCGAGCCGCTGCAGGTGTCCAGCACGATGTTATAACCGTTTAATTGATACTGATGTACCATTTTACACTCCATTCCAGATTACACAAAAAAATGCCGCCCGGCAAAGGCGGCATAGGGTTTGCAAAAATTACTTGTTGCTGTTCTCGCACTGCTGGTTAGCCACGCCGCAGGAGGTCTTGCAGGCGGACTGGCAGGAAGTCTGGCACTCGCCGCAGCCACCGGTCTTAACGCTCTTGGTCAGGTCACGAGTAGCAATAGTCTTAATACGCTCCATGATAGAAACCTCTCTAACTCTCAAAAATTTATCGCGCCGGGTATAAATCCCGGTACGCTTTTATCTTGTAATAGGATATCACGCAGCGCGGCTTTTGTCAAGATTTTTTCGTTGACCGTTTTCACCTGCCCATGGGCTGGTAGCGGGTAAGCACCGTATGCAGCCCCAGCTCCCGGGCGCGCGCCAGTAAGTACCGGTAGCGGCACAGCAGCGCCTGCCGCTCGTAGATGCGCTGCTCGATAAGGTCCGTATCCACCTCCATGTCAAACATCATCTCGTTGCGCTTCAAACAGAACAGGCATTCCTTCAACTCCTCCTCCAGTTCCGGGTGGTAGCGCTCGTGCTCGGTATCCCGCGGGACGCGGGGCGAAAGCAGGGTCTGGGCATTCTGTGTGGTTCGTTCCGGCATAGGCATCCTCCTTCTGGTACATTGCAAGGTTTTGTACCTTCCAGTATAGGCGGTGCGGTGCGCAGAACCTGCCGAAGCGTGGCAGCGCTCCGGTGCAAATGATTCGGCGCTGCTGCGGCATTTTCCAAAAAAGTACAACTTTTTTCAAAAATGTGCTTGACAACTCCGGGCTTTTCCCGTATAATAGCACACGTTGAGCGGCTCACCCCGCAAAACACAACAGAATATTGGGGATTTGCATAGTGGTAGTGCGGTAGACTCTGACTCTACTTGTGGGAGTTCGATTCTCTCATCCCCAACCAGAACAAAGCCATCTGAGGAAACTCAGGTGGCTTTTCTGTTTGTAGGATTCCGCGCGGCGCAACGATTCAGAATGCCCTCCGCTTTGCTCTGGGCATTTTCAGCGGAAAATTATTTAAATATTTCGCGTTTGTCGCACTCTGCGGAGTGCTCCAAACGCTATTTTCACAGGAGGGGTCGCGACCGGGAGCGGCATTCGCAATTCTCCGCACTTCACAAAAAATCGGGTAGCCCGCAGACTACCCGATTTTGTACTATACCGGTGATTTTTGCCTTAATAAGGTTTTCTTTACAGAATGGTGATGCGGCCTGCGCCGTAGGGCTGCTCGTAGTTGAGCAGGTAGCCGGGGTAAGCAGCCAGCGGGCTGTTGGCGCTGGACAGGTGCGGCAGACCCGCAGCATCTGCGCCATCAAAAATCATAGCGTAGGTAGACATGACCAGATAATCCTCGGACACATAGTCCTTGATCAGTTCTGCGCCGTCAAACATGGCAAAGCCATCGCCCAGATTACGCAGGGTGTAGTTCATGCCGGCCAGTGCGTAGGTAGCGCCCGGATCCAGCGGCAGATAGCTGCCAGAAGCCTTATCGTAGATCTTCACGTTCTGCACGCGCGGGGTGCCGGTGGCGCTGCCGATCCAGACGTTCTTTTCGTCGGTCTGCACGGTGTTAGGGATATTGGTGTGGATCTCGTAGGTAGCACCGGCCACCTGCAGGAAGCCGCCATTCTCCTTGCCGCCCTCGCCTGCAAAGCGGGCTGCAAACTCCAATGCGTCCTGGATCTGCTTGCCGGTGACCGACATCAGGCAGGCCACGTTGCCAAAGGGGCTGACCTGCTTGCAGGTCTTGAAGGTCCAGTCGCCTGCAGGCACATCGGCGCGGATGCCGCCGCCGTTCATGATGGCCAGATCACAGTGCAGCTTTTCTACCTCGTTGAAGTAGGTGTAGATGCCGTCGGCCACAAAGTCGCCGAGGTTGGTCTCGGCAGAGCGGATGCGGCGCTTGCCGGTGGCGGGATCAGTGACGTAGAAATCGCTATCGCCCACAGCGATCTTCTCGCCCAGCATATCGTCCACGGTATTCACCCAGCTGGTCTGCATGGCAGCAATGCCTGCATCCATGCCCTCGTGGGTGGGGATGAGTTTTGTGGTAATGGTGCCGTCCGCAGCGATGGTCATCTCGCCAACGTTGGCAAAGTAAGAGCCGGTCTGGGTCAGGGTGACAGCTTTGCCGGAGGCATCCTGCACCTGCTTATTCTCCATTACGGTATGGGAGTGGCCGTCGATAAAGGCGTCAAAGCCGCTGGTGTGGGCAATGACCTCCTCACTGGTCCACGGAGAGGAAGAGGGGTCTACGCCCAGATGGCCCAGACCGATGACCACGTCTGCCAGAAGCTTTGCCTTATCAATGGCCTTCTGCACGGCATCGTAGAGCTTTTTGCCGTCCTCGCCGCCCTGAATATCGTAGATGTACTTGCGCTGTGCCTTATCCATAAAGTAGGCCGGGGTGGACTTGGTAAAGGTCTCGGGGGTGGTCACGCCCACAAAGGCAATGCGTCTGCCGCCGCGCACGAACACCTTGACGGAGGGCAGCACACGCAGCGTAGTGCGCAGGTCTACCCAGTTGCAGGACAGGTACGGGAAGTCTGCTTCCTTCATGATGGCCTTGGCACGGTCCATGCCGTAGTCGAACTCGTGGTTGCCGGGGGTGGCGACATCGTAACCGGCAGCGTTCATCAGCTTGATGATGGATGCACCCTCGTCCATGGAGCCGTAGGCAGTGCCCTGCACATGGTCGCCTGCGTCCACCAGCAGCACGTCCTTGCCGGCGTTCTGATAACTCTGCTTCAGGTCGGCAATGGCGGCGTAGGTCAGCTTGGGGCTCTGCTTGTCGATGTAGGTATGGACATCGTTGGTGTACAGGATGGTGACGTCAGACTTGTCACCAACCCAGCAGGCCGATGCGGCAGGCGCACCGATGGCCATGGATGCAGCGGCAGCGGTCACACCAGCAGCCTTTAAAAAGCTGCGACGGGAAATAAGTTGTTTCACAGGAAAAACGACCTCCTTTTATTTTTGGCGTATCGCATTTGAGGCAGGCTCTTCCCTCCTGCCCTTTCAATAGTTCTAGCATAGCACAGAACGCCGCCGCAAACAAGCCAAAATCATTCTTTTGGCACAAATTATTTTCACGTTCCGCTTTATTTTGACACACATTGTACCATTTTTACACAAAAAAGGCCTCCCCGTGCCCTGTCGCAGAGCAGCGGAGAGGTCTTTTTTAGGGGGGTGTTGACCCGTTGCCGGGTCTATCGGAGGAGAGGGAGATATCAGATGGCGTTATACTCCTTGAGGAACTTCTCAAGGTCGGTGCCCTCGATCTTTTTCAAAGCTTCTTTCAAAGCCAGACGCGGGATCAGCGGCAGATCCATGTCGGTGATCTTTTTGCCGTCGCGCAGTTTTACGGTAGCGTCGATCAGGGCGCGTACATCGTAGGTGCTGCCCCAGACCTCGGGCACGCCGCGGTCAATGTTCAGCAGGGTGTACACGGCCTCCATACCGGTGCGCATGGAGTACTCGGTGGTAAAGATGGTATCGCGGGCGGTCTCGGCAAACTGGCCAAGGAAGGCAAAGTTCACAGCACCCTCGGGCACAACATCGGGGCGGTCGCCCATGGCGCGCGGCATGAAGAATGCGTCGATATAGGGCATCATCACAGGCACGGTGTTGGCGCTATGCTCTGCCAGTTCAGCGATCTGATCCTCGGGCACACCGATGTGGTACAGCCACTCCATGCAGATCTCGCGGCCGGTGCAGTCACGCATGGGCTTTTTGACGTAATCGCCGGGCTTATCGCTGAACAGGCCGTACACCCAGACGCACAGCTGGTTCTTGGGCTGATCCTTGAACTGCTGCTGACGGTTCAGCGTCCAACTGAGCAGCCAGCTGGAGTCCTTAACGGTGACGATGCCGCCGGTGACGGTATGGCCGCTGAAGGGGTCGCGCTTGCAGATCTTGCGGATATACTGAGGGATCTTATCGTCCAGCGTGGTGATAGTGGCGCTCTCCCAGTTGCTCAGTTCCGGCTCGGAGCAGAACTTTTCCGGGTGACCGAAGGAGGGATCCTGTGCAGCGATCTTCTTCCACAGATCCCAGCCGTTGCCGGGCTGGATGGTGGGGTCAAAGCCGGTGGCTTTATTCTGTGCACCAACGGTGCAGCTTTCCACGCAGCCGCCGTTGGTGATGAACAGCAGATCGTTCTCGGTCAGGTCAATGTTGGTGGTCTCGCCCTCGTGCTCCACGGTGACAGAGCTTGCCAGCTTACGGCCCTTCTGGATGTCGAACTTCACATCCGTGACCTTGGTGTTGTAGTGGAACTGCACGCCGAAACCTTCCAGATAGCGCACCATGGGCAGGATGATGGACTCGTACTGGTTATAGCGGGTAAAGCGCAGGGCGGTAAAGTCCGGCAGACCGCCGATGTGGTGGATATAGCGCTTGAGGTACAGCTTCATCTCCAGCGCGCTGTGCCAGTTCTCGAAGGCGAACATGGTGCGCCAGTACATCCAGAAGTTGGTGTTGAGCACCTCGTCATCGAAGAAATCGGTGATCTTTTTATCCTGCAGCTGCTCGTCCGGGGTGAAGAACAGCTTCATGATCTCCATGGCGCCCTTATCGGACAGGCCGAACTTGCCATCGGTGTGGGCATCCTCGCCGCGGTTGACGGTGGCACGGCACAGGGAGAAGTTGGGGTCCTCCTTGTTCAGCCAGTAATACTCGTCCAGCACGCTGGCACCCTCGGTCTCCAGAGACGGGATGGAGTGCAGCAGATCCCACATGACCTCGAAGTGGTTGTCCATCTCGCGGCCGCCGCGCATCACATAGCCGATATCGTACTTGTAGCCATCGCAGGCACCGCCGGCCAGTGCGTTCTTTTCAAACACATGGACGTGCTCGCCCTTCATCTGGCCGTCACGCACCAGATAGCAGGCAGCGGTCAGGGCTGCCAGACCGGAGCCGATAATATAAGCGGATTTATGATCCACGCCCTCCGGCTTTTTGGGGTGTGCAAAAGCTTCATAATTGCCACTGGAATAGTACATAAAAAAGCCTCCCTGCTTCAGCGTTTTGTTTTTTCACAGCCTTCCGTGTGCTGTTCTCTATGGCAACAGTATACCCCGCAAAGTGAACAGGAACAACAAACAAACCCCGCCCGGTGTATAGATTTTTTACATCCGCCCTTATTTGCTGGAATTGCGTACAAATTGTGACAAAAAGAGAGCCGCCACACAAGGCTCTGTGCAGCGGCTCTCCGGTGGATCTTAGTTCATCTCTTCCAGTGCCTTTTTCAGGTTCTTGGCGATCTGGTCCGGGCAGCTGGTGCTGCGGAAGCCGCACAGCGTGCCGTCCAGACGGGCAATGGCGTCCTCTGCCTTCATGCCGGTAAGCAGCTGGCAGATTCCCTTCAGGTTGCCGTTGCAGCCGCCGATGACCTCGATGGAAGCAATGGTGTGGTCATCATTCAGCACAAAATTGGTCTGCTTGGAGCAGGTGCCCTTATTCGGGAAGGAAAATTCCTTGCTCATAGTCTTTACGTCCTCTCTCTTTTACGTTTTTCGGCGATGGCGCGCAGCTGCGCTGCGGCCTCGTCCGGTGCGGTACAGGTGCCGATGGGGTGGGGGTGCTTGTGGTTGCGGCCATGGAAATCCGTGCCCGCAGTAGCCACAAGGCCGTACTGTTTGCACAGGGCAAGACACTCAGCGCTGTCCTCCGGGCTGTTGCTGGGGTGGTACACCTCTATGCCGTCCACTGCGCCCTCTGCCGCCAGTTCGCGCAGCAGGGGCATACTTTTATAGACTGTAGGGTGGGCAAACACCACCGCGCCGCCGCTGGCCTTGGCGGTAGCCAGCACCTGCCGCACCGGCAGATACTCCGGCGAGTGCAGCACGATGCCCCGGGGGTTCCACCCGAAAAGCTTGTGGTAGGTCTCGCCGTAGATGCTGCCATCGGTCAGGCCCAGCAGTTCCAGCGCCTGCATCAGCCCGCTTTTGAACAGCACCCCGCTGGCCTTGGTGGTTTCCCATGCAAGGTCGGTGGTAAACTGCGGGTACAACTGCTCCAGTTCCTTTGCGCTCTGCAAAGCGCAGGCGTTGCGGCGCTCCTTCATGATGGCGCAGTGCTCGCGCAGCGCCGGGCAGTCCACGTCCGGGTAGTAGCACAGCAGGTGCACCCGGTGCTGGCGCTCAAAGTCGTAGCCGGTCAGCTCCACAGCAGGGATCAACTCTACCCCGTCCTGCCCGGTGTGGGCATAGGCGTACTGGGCGCTGAGCAGGGTGTCGTGGTCCGAAAGGGCGATGGCGTGCAGCCCGGTGCGGGCAGCGATGGACGCCAGCCGCTCGATGGGCACAGCACCGTCGGAGCAGGTGGAATGGATATGCAGGTCACAGGACATAGCGGGTTACTTCCTTAGTGCTTATAGAAATTGATCAGGCAGCCATCAGCCAGGATCTGGCGCTCGTCGGTGGTGAGCGGAGCCATATACAGTTCAAATTCCTTGACGGTATCGCCCAGAACATAGGCCTTGATGCTCTGCAGGTCGCCCTTGAGTGCCTCCCGCACATTGGGGATGAGCACATAATCGCCCAGACCAAAGGGGGTGGCACCTGCCAGCTGCAGGGGCAGCATACCCCAGTTAATCAGGTTGGAGCGGTAACGCTTGGTGGCGTACTCGGTAACGATATTGGCACCGGCGCCCAGCACACGCTGGCAGCTGGCGGCCTGCTCGCGGGCAGAGCCGTCACCGGGCTTGACTGCAAAGATGGTAGAAGCGATCTGGATATCGTTCCAACTCAGCTGTTCGCAGCCGGGCACGGCGTTCACCTTTGCCAGCAGGGCAGCGTCCCCTGCACCGGCGCGGCGGGCGTTCTCCTCGGCCTGCACGGCTTTGGCGCGGCCCACATACTCCGGGTCCTTGCGGCTGAGGGTGAACTCGGCCAGACCCAGCGGGTTAGAACGGTAAGAAGAGGTCTCGCCGGAGGGGATCAGCTCGTCGGTGGTGGTGACGGGGTCGGTGATATAAGAAGCCACCTTCAGCAGCAGGTTGTCGCCCAGCGGTGCGATCTCCGGCCAGTCCTTGATGTTGGGGCCGAACTTGAGCAGGGCGTCGTAATCGCCCTTGCCAAAGCCCTGATACACGCGGGTATCGTAGCTGGAGGCATCGTACTGGTACTCCGGCACGGTGGAATCGTAATCAATGTCGGTAGCGGGGGTCAGGATGCCGCCGTTTGCGGTGGTGGCTGCAATGCTGCGGGCATCCATCAGTGCCACACCGGACAGCTGGCCGCTGCCGGGCTTGGAGCCCTCGCGGCTGGGGAAGTTGCGGGTGGTGTGACGGATGGACAGCGCGCCGTTTGCGGGCACATCGCCTGCGCCGAAGCAGGGGCCGCAGAAGGCGGTGCGGATGGTAGCGCCGCTGGCCATCAACTCGCCAATGACGCCGGTGCGCACCAGTTCCATCATGATGGGCTGGCTACCGGGGTAAACGCTCAGGGCGTAGTCGCCGCAGCCGCCGGTGTGGCCCTTGAGGATGGAAGCAGCCTCGTAGATACTGTCGTACAGGCCGCCTGCGCAGCCCGCAATAACGCCCTGATCCACCCGCAGCTTGCCGTTTTCGATCTTGCTGCACAGATCCAGCTGCACGTCCTTGCGGCCGATCAGCTTCTGCACATCCTGCTCGCAGGCGTGGAGGATGTCCTCCAGATTTGCGTTCAGTTCCTCGATGGTAAAGGCGTTGGAGGGGTGCATGGGCAGGGCGATCATGGGACGGATGGCAGAAAGATCCACCTCCACCACGCCGTCGTAGTAGGCAAGGTCTGCCGGTGCCAGCTTTTTGTAGTCCGCTGCGCGGCCATGCACTGCCAGAAAACGCTGGGTGACTTCATCGGTCTCCCAGATGGAGGACAGGCAGGTGGTCTCGGTGGTCATGGCATCAATGGCGTTGCGGGTATCCTGCCGCAGGGAGGCAATGCCGGGGCCCACGAACTCCATGACCTTGTTCTTGACATAGCCGCTCTTGAACAGCTTGCCCACAAGGGCAATGGCTACATCGTGGGGGCCGCAGCCTGCCGGCAGACTGCCGGTCAGGTAGATGGCCACCACGCCCGGGCGGGCAACGTCATAGGTGCGGCCCAGCAGCTGCTTTGCCAGTTCGCCGCCGCCCTCGCCGATGGCCATGGTGCCCAGTGCGCCGTAGCGGGTGTGGGAGTCCGAACCAAGGATCATTTTGCCGCAGCCCGCAAAGCGCTCGCGCATATACTGGTGGATGACTGCCATGTGCGGGGGCACAAAGATGCCGCCGTACTTTTTGGCAGCGGACAGGCCAAAGCGGTGGTCGTCCTCGTTGATGGTGCCGCCCACAGCGCACAGACTGTTATGGCAGTTGGTAAGCACATAAGGGATGGGGAACTTTTCCAGCCCGGAAGCACGGGCGGTCTGGATAATGCCCACAAAGGTGATGTCATGGCTTGCCATGGCATCAAACTTGATCTTCAGGTTCTCGGCATCGCCGCTGGTGTTGTGTGCCTGCATAATATTGTAGGCCATGGTACCGGTCTTAGCCGTGGCAACGGCAGCGGCATCAAAGCCCTTTGCCGCCAGTGCTGCGGGGGCGTTGCCGTCTGCGGGCACCCACTCTCCGCGCGCATAGTACGCACCGCCGGTGCTGCATTTGATCATATCCAACATCTCGATTCGCCTCTCTTTTTGTATTTTCCCGCCCGCCGCAATTGCGGGCATTGCCCCGGCAGTGCGGCTATTCATCCCGAAAACAGCTGTTCTCTTAGCCTTCACCCCTTGGGGGGAAGCCTTTAAGCAAACCAGCTTTTCAAAGACTTATAACCCCTGCCCTGTTACGGCATAAGCCGTATTTATCTGTTATTATAGCATGAAAGGGCGAAAAGAAAAAGCATTTTTTATGAACCCTTACTGCGCCTTTGCGGCGGCTTCCTGCTGCTTTTCCTTTTGCAGTTTACGGAACACCACAAAATAAGCCGGGATCAGGAAGAAGCAGGCAAAGAACCATGCCACCGGGTTTGCGATGCAGGCGGCAAAGTAGCCCCACAGCGGCACGAACCAGAAGCCCACCATGGCGCGGGCGATCATCTCGGCCACACCGGCAAACATGGCAAGGCCGGAGTGCCCCAGACCCTGAATGGTGTAGCGGTAGATGATAAGCACTGCCAGCGGGATGTAGAACACGCTGTTCCAGAAGATGAAGTCCTGCGCATTGGCCATAATGGCGGTCTCGCCTGCGTCCAGAAACAGTCCGATCAGGGGCTTGTCCAGCACGCGCAGGATGAGGAAGGAAGCCACACTGTACACGCAGCCGATGCCCAGTGCGGTGTTCACGCCGCGATTCACGCGGCCAAGATCTTTTGCGCCCATATTCTGGCTGGTGTAGGTGGTCATGGCGGTGCCGATGCTCTCCAGCGGCACGCTGAGGAACTGCGCAGCCTTGCCGCCGGCGGTCTGCGCGGCCACGATATCGCTGCCCAGACCGTTCACCGCGCCCTGCAGCACCACGCTGCCAATGGCGGTAATGCTGCACTGCAGACCCATGGGGAGGCCCATGGCGCAAAGCTTTGCGCAGTGCGGAGCGCTGATGTGCCCTTCTTCCTTATTCCAGCGCAGTTCCGGGTAGTGGCGCATGATGTAAATAAGGCTGCCGATGCCCGCCACAGCCTGACTGAACACGGTGGCAAAGGCGGCGCCGAACGCGCCCATGTTAAGCACAATGATGCACACAAGGTCAAGAGCGATGTTTAAAAAGCTTGCCACCAGCAGGAAATACAGCGGGCGCTTGCTGTCGCCCAGTGCACGCATCAGGGCGCTGGTCACATTATAAAGCAGTGTGAAGGGGATGCCCGCAAAAATGGTGCGGATATAGATATCCGCAAGGTCGATGATATCGGCCGGGGTGTTCGTCCACACCAGCACCAGCCGGGTCATAGCCACCGTAACGATGGTAAGCACCGTGGCAAAGGCGATGGACAGCCACACGGTATTGGCGGTATAGCGGCGCATCTCGTGGTCATCGTGCGCGCCGAAGGTCCATGAGATGGGGATGGAAAAGCCGCAGGCAATGCCGTTGACAAAGCCCAGCACCAGATAGTTCAAACCGCCCACGCTGCCTACCGCCGCCAGCGCTTCCACACCCACGAACCGCCCGACGATGATGGTATCGGCCAGATTGTAGAACTGCTGGAACAGGCTGCCCAGCATCAGCGGCACAGCAAAGGCAAGCAGCAGTTTCAGCGGGCTGCCCTGCGTCATATCTTTGGTCATGGAAATATACCTCCTGCCAACACAAAAAAGGGGTGGATGTTCGCATTTTTGCCGTGAAAAACGCCCTGCCGGAAAAGCGGCAGGACGTTGTAAGGATTCATGAGTGGTATTATAGCGGAGCAGCGCCGGTTTTACAAGACTTGGTTTGCATCAACATTTCCATTTTTTTGCCCAAAGAATTGGTTATTTTGCTCATTCCGCGTAATGTGCCAAAAACTGTCTGGTGCGCTGTTCCCGCGGGTGGTCGATCAGCTGCTTTGCAGGGCCTTCCTCCACCACCACGCCGCCGTCCATGAACAGGATGCGGTCGGCCACATCCCGGGCAAAGTGCATCTCGTGGGTCACGATGATCATGGTGGTCTTGCGGTCAGCCAGTTCCCGCAGCACCCGCAGCACCTCGCCGGTCAGTTCCGGGTCAAGGGCGCTGGTGGGCTCGTCGAAGCAGAGGATGTCCGGGTGCAGTGCCAGCGCACGGGCAATGGCTACCCGCTGCTGCTGCCCGCCGGAAAGCTGGTGCGGGTAGTGGTCTGCCCGCTCCGAAAGCCCCATCTGCGCCAGCAGTTCCCGCGCCTGCTGTTCCAGCTGGGCGTGCACCGCCTTTTTGTTGGCACGGTAGTCCGGGCGCTCCTTTGCCAGCAGTTCCCCTGCCAGCATCACGTTCTGCAAGGCGGTATACTGCGGGAAGAGATTGAAGTTCTGGAACACCAGCCCGAAGTGCAGCCGCTTTTTGCGGATCTCGCTTTCCCGCTGGGTGGCGGGGTCGGCGGCGTCCCACATGGTCTCGCCGTTCACCCGGATGCAGCCGGTGTCCGGCCGCTCCAGAAAGTTCAGGCAGCGCAGCAGGGTGGTCTTGCCGGAGCCGGACGAGCCGATGATGGCCAGCGCCTCGCCCTGCTCCAGGGTAAGGGAAATATCCTTCAAGACCTTTGTATCTCCGAAATTTTTGCCAATGCCGGAGGCTTCCAGTAATGCCATATTCTTAAAAACCTCCTCAGCAGCGGAAATAATCCAGCTTCTTTTCAGCCCAGCCGAACAGCAGGGTGAGCGCACCTACGAACACAAGGAAGAACAGCGCCGTGGAGAACAGCGGCCAGATCAGACCCTTTGCGCTGTACTCCTTGGCCATCATGATGATCTCCTTGTTGGCGATGGTGTTTGCCAGCGAGGTGTCCTTGACAAGGGTGATGATCTCGTTGCCCATGGGCGGCAGGATGCGCTTGACCACCTGCAAAAGGGTGACCTTGAAAAAGATCTGCGTGCGGGTCATGCCCAGCACCTGCCCGGCCTCGGTCTGCCCTTTAGGCACGGCCTCGATGCCGCCGCGGTAGATCTCCGAAAAATAGCAGGCGTAGTTGATGGCAAAGGCCACCACCGCCGCCACCATGCGTCCGCCGGAGCCGGAGGGCCACGGGTTATTCATGCCCAGCAGACCGGGGCCCAGATAAATGACGATGATCTGCAGCATCAGCGGCGTACCGCGGATGACCCAGACAAAGGTCTTTACCGCACCGGACAGCAGCCTGCACCGGCTCATGGAGCCAAAGGCCACCACCAGCCCCAGCGGCAGCGCAAACAGCAGCGTAAGGGCAAACAACTCACAGTTGAGCAGGAACGCGCCGGAAAGGCGCCCAAGGATCACAGACACAAAAACACACCCATCTATCGTTTTGTTTTACGCCCGGCTCAGTCGGCCAGCGCCAACTCGTACTTCTCGGCCAGCACCTGCATGGTGCCGTCAGCCTTCAACGCGTCAAAGGCGGCATCCACAGCGGCGGCGGCATCGCTGCCCTTGCGGAAAGCCACGCCGTACTCCTCGGCGTTCAACTCGTCCACGATCGCAAGGCTTGCGTAGTCGGTGCCTTCCCCGATCATGGCGTTGGCAAGGGTCAGGTCCAGCACAGCGGCATCTGCCGTACCGGCAGCCACTTCCATCAGGCAATCGGTCTGCACGCTCTTGGAAACGTAGTCTGCCTTGGCAAGGTTCTCATCGCCCTGAATGGCGGCTTCGCCGGCAGAACCGGCCTCGGCCACCACGGTCTTACCGGCAAGGTCGGCGGTGGAGGTGTAGGCAGTGCCCTCCTTGACCACCACGACCTGTGCATTCTTGGCGTAGGCCTTGGTGGTAGCGGTGTTGGCCATGATGTCCTCGGTCAGGGTCATGCCGTTCCAGATGCAGTCGATGCTTTTGGCGTCCAGTTCCACCACCTTGGTGTCCCAGTTGATCTCCACGAACTCCGGCTCTACGCCCAGCTTTGCGCACACCGCGGTGGCAAGTTCGGTATCAAAGCCGGTAAAGTTGCCGTTGGCATCGGTATAGTTCATAGGCTCGTATACGGTGTAGCCGATGACCATTTTGCCCTTGCCCTTGATGTAGTCCAGATCGCTGCCCGCTGCGGCAGAAGCCGAACCGGCTGCACTGCCGGAAACAGATGCCGCCGCAGAGGTGGATGCACTGCCGCCGCAGGCTGCAAGGCTCAGTGCCAGAGCACCGGCCAGAAATGCACTTGCAATACGCTTGAGTTTCATATCTTTTTCCTCCCATAGGGGACGTTCTGCGTCCCGCTTCCCTCTCGATTTACCATTTTACCATGCTAAAGCGGTAAACTGTAGCTATAGAATAGCGCGTTTGCCGCCGTTTGGCAAGAGGCAAACCCATTTTTTCGCACAATGCACTGCTTTGCCCCGCCCATAAGCCCGCTTTTTGTGAGAAAGTGTGCACATACCCCTTCCGGCTTGCCGCTGCGCGTCAAGTCACCTTCCCCAAGGGGACGGCTTTTCGCGGTAGCGAGAAACTTTGCGGCACCTCCATAAGGCGTCCCCTCGGGGGAACTGGCGCGTTAGCGCCTGAGGGGGTATTTCCCGCAGCGCCGCCGCTTCCGTAGGAAGCAGGCGCTGCAAATGCCGTTTTCCTTCACGACCCCTCCCGTGAAAATGAGATAGCGGAGCGTCCGCAGACGCTCCGCTATCTCGAAATTAAAAATAATTTTCCGCTGATCATGCCCAAAGCGCATGCGGCGGGCATTCCAAATCGTCCCCTACTGCTCCGCCATGGCCTTTAGCGCCGCCTTTTGCAGGTCGGTAACTGAGATGGTGCACAGCGCCTTCAGGTCGGCGTCCGTGCCGTCTGCGGAAAGCTTACCGATCTCCACGGCGTTTTTGCCCTTCAGGTAGCTGCACCAGCCTGCGCTGTGCTCGTACCACTCCTTGCCTAACGCGCTTGCGCTGCGCATTCCGTAGCGGTCGCCCAGTTCGTTTTTGGTGTACACCGGCTCACGCGGGGCAGACACGGTGCCGTCCGCGCTGACCGTCAACTCCGGCTCAGTCATATCGCCGATGGCGCTGGTCACCCGGGCATTCTCGTCCATAGTCACCACCGCCAGCGTGATTTTTGCCTGTACCTGCGCGTCCTTGTCATCTGTGCCCGCAAGCCCCTGCGGCATTTCGGCCACCTCTACGCCCAGCTTGACCGTATCACCCCGGGCAGCGCCCAGCGCCTGCGCATTTTCGCAGGCGCGGACGACGGCATCCCGGTAGCGGTCCACCGCGATGGTGCAGCCGGAGAGAAGGTCTGCATCGGTGGACTTGCCGTCCGCATCCGTTTTCAGCTTTTTCACCTCGTCCGGGGTCTTGCCCTCAAGCCAGCTGCTAAAGGCATCGGCCTGCTCTGCCCAGCCTTTTTTCAGGCCAGATACCTCTGCCAGCGGGTAGTCCTTGCCCTTCTGGCGCTTGGTGCGGGTGTCGGTAGGGGCGGTCACCTTGCCGGTGCCGTCCGCACTGACCGAAAGTTCCAACTCGTCCAGTGTTGCCCCGGCCAGTTTGCCGTCTGCATCCAGCAGCACGGCAGCCGCCACGGTGCGGATGCTGCCCGCACGGTCTGTGCCGGCCGCCTCGGTCAGGACCCCCAGCCCGGTGCGCCACGCCCCACCTTGCGCCGCGCTGCTGCCTGCAGAGGTGCTGCCGCTCATCGGGCCGGAGCTGCTGCCGGAGTTTCCCCCGCCGCAGCCGGTCAATGCCAGTGCTGCCGCCAGCGTGCAGCACAAAAACCATCGCGATGCCTGTTTCATATCGTCACATACGCTCCCTTTCCGTGCCTGCATTGCAGACGCAGGCTTTGGAGCTAGTGTACCCCGCCACGCGGGATTTTATGAGCAGGTGCGCTTACATTAAAGGACTGAGCAGCCGCAGCACGCTGTCCAGCGCCGTACCGGCCAGCCCGGTGCGGCAGTCCGCGCACTGTACCTCCCGGCACTGGGGCAGGGTGCGGCGCACATCGTCCCGCAAAGCCAGTACCTGACTGTTTTGCAGCAGCAGCACCCCGCACTCGAAGTGCAGAAACATACTGCGATAGTCCATATTGATGCTGCCCACCACCGCCGCGCGGTCATCGCTGACGCAGCACTTGGCGTGGAGAAAGCCCGGGGTATACTCGTAGATGCGCACCCCTGCCCGCAGCAGGGGCAGATAGTACGAGCGGCTCAGCCGGAACACCAGCTTTTTGTCCGGGATGCCCGGCAGCACCAGCCGCACATCCACCCCGCGCTTTGCGGCGTTGCGCAGCGCGTCCAGCATTTCCTCACCGATGGCGAGATAGGGCGTATAAAAATAGACGTACTGCTGTGCTTGTGCCAGAATATCCAGATAGACCGTTTCCGCCACCGGCTCTTCGTCCAGCGGGCTGTCCGCGTAGGGCTGTACTACCCCATCGCTGGCGGGCAGCACCGCAAGCTGCGGACGGAAGGCACTGTAATCCTGCTCATAGGGGCGGAAGGCGTTCCAGAAATCCAGAAACATTACGGTAAAGTTCCACACCGCAGCGCCCTCGATGCGCAAGCCGGCGTCCTTCCAGTAGCCGAAGCGGGTGATCTCATTGATATATTCATCTGCCAGATTGATGCCGCCGGTATAGGCCACCTTGCCGTCTACCACCACGATCTTGCGGTGGTCGCGGTGGTTCATCACCAGCGAGAGCAGCGGCACCACCGGGTTAAAGGGGATGCAGCGGATATGCGCCCGCTCCATGCGCACCACAAAGTCCTTGGGCAGACCCAGCAGGCTGCCGAAGTCATCGTAGATCAGCCGCACGTCCACCCCCTGCGCCGCCTTGCGGCGCAGAATGTCCTCCACGCCCTGCCACATCTTGCCCTGACTGACAATGAAAAACTCCAGAAAGATGCTCTTCTCTGCCTTTTCAAGGTCGGCCAGCAAGGCCGGGTACATGGCCTCTCCGCAGCAGAAATACCGGGCGGTGGTGTTCTGCCATGCGGGATAGCAGCCGTATTGGGTCAGGTAGCGGCTCACGCCCCGGTTTTCATCGCACAGCCCAGCGGTCTGCCCGGGCTGCTGGGCGCGGTCTGCCCGGTGCGCCTGCTCCACCGCCTGCATTTTGCTGCGCAGACGGCGGGAGGGGCGCTTGTTGCCAAAGGCCAGATACAGCGCACCGCCCAGCAGCGGCAACAGCCCGATGAGGGCGATCCAGCCCACCTTATAGGCGCTGTTTTCGTCCTTGCGCACCAGATACAAAATGATCAGCAGACTTAATCCGTTGAGCACCCCGGTGACCCACACCCGTGCCGTGCCGGTGGTGAGGGCGAAAAATACCCACGCCAGCCATGCAAGCTGCAGCGCCACCAGCACCACCGTGACCGTGATGCGGTTGAGGATGCGGTTGAAAAACTTGACGATCGGCAACCGGAACAGCATACCATCTCCCCTTTCCGTGTTGGCTTATCTCTATAATACAGGTAAGTATAACGCGGTTTTTCCCCCTTTGCAAGCTTTTGGTGTCGGGCGCACCGGAATGCCTGCCGCCTTTATCCCTTATAAAAAAGTTCACCGGAGCGTCCGCAGATGCCCCGGTGAACCAAGATCCTATTCTATATTTTCCGCTCAACCGGTGGGTGCTTCGCCGTCCTCGTAGCCCACCATCAGGCCGCCGTACTCCGCGTAGTAGCTGCACAGAGCGCCGCAGCTGCCTACCTCCACCTTGGCCTCCGGGAACACGGCATGGACCATGTGCTTCAGCCGCTCCGCAGCGGCAGCGTTACAGCAGTGGTCGATGTGCACCCGGCCGTTGGTCAGGCCGTGCGCCTTCATTTCCAGCACCATGCGCTCCAGTGCGCCGTGCTCGCCGCGGGTCTTGCACAGAACCTCCAGATCACCGGCGTCGCTGGCCTGACCGATGACCCGGATGCCCAGCATCCGCGCCACAGCAGCCACAGCGGGCTTCACGCGGCCATTGCGGGCAAGGTTTGCCAGAGATTCCAGCGCAAACAGCAGATGAGTGTGCTCATGGTAGGCCCGGATCTCCTCGCACACGGTGTCAAAGGGCTTACCGGCCTTGATCAGCGCCGCCAAACGCTCCACCAGCAGCCGGGACTCCGCACCGGTGGACAGGCTGTCCAGCACAAAGACCCGCGCGCCCTCGTGGCTCTGCTCGTACTCCTCGCCCGCCAGCAGTGCGGCGTTGTAGGCACCGGACAGCGTACCGGTAATGGTTACAACATACACCTCGTCTGCGCCCTCGTAGGCGGTGAGCCAGTCCGAGATGTTGGGGCAGGAGGTGCTGGTGCGGCCCTTATAGGTGCGCAGCATCTCGGCCAGCGCGGGAGCATCCACCTCTGCGGTGTCCACATACTCCTGCTCGTCGGTCAGGATCTTCAGCGGCACACAGGCAAACCCCACATCGGGGAGCTCGTACACATTTGCAGAGGAATCTACAACGATTTTGCTTTTCATATTTTTCTCCATTTTCAAGCGGCGCACGCCGCAGTCATTCCTTTGTCCGTGACCATCATATCAGTTTTTCAAAAACCTGTCAACCGTTTTCTCAAATTCTTTTACAAAGTTTTCGTTGCCCGTTGACCAATTTTCCAAAATGCGGTATACTATTTCACAGGCAGAAGTGCTTTTACGGAGAACAATTGCCCTGCCTTTGCACAAAAACAACGTTCCTGCCTGCAAAAAAGCGCAGGAGCATGAACGGAACAAGATACTATGAAAGCAGAAACCAAACTCCGCGTTGCGGCGTGTGCTGCGGGCTTTGCCCTGCCCCGGTACAACGATCTTCCCTCGGTAGGGCTGTATCTGGACCAGACGGTGCAGTTCGTCAACGGCTACTTCCGCAGCTTCTGCGGGGTAGAACTGACCCCCTCTATGGTAAGCAACTACGTCAAAAAAGGGGTGGTGGATCACCCCATCCGCAAAAAATACACCCGGGATCAGATTGCATCCCTGATGTACATTGCAGTTTCCAAGACGGTGCTCTCGATCGAAAACATCGACACCCTGTTCAAAATGCAGCAGGAGCACTGCTCCGCCGGGACAGCCTACGATATCTTCTGCGAGGAACTGGAGACTAGTCTTTCTGTGGTGTTCGGCGGCAAGGCAGCCCAGCCGGAGACTGCACTCAACGATGAGCGTCTGCTGCTGCGCAGCACCATTTTTGCTGCGGTCAACAAAATATATCTGGACTGCTGCTTCGATGCCTTGCGGCAGGAGCAGGCTCTGTGGTCGGATATCCTGCCGGATCTGGCGTAACAGAATAGCAGAAACAGCAGGTATAGCAAAAAGCCACCTGAAACGTAAGTTTTCAGGTGGCTTTTATGTTGGTGGAGGCGATGGGAGTCGAACCCATGTCCGAAAAGAGCTCAGTGTAGGTATCTCCGGGTGCAGGCGATCTACAACATTCCCGCCGCGCCACGCCGATCGTCAGGCTAGCGCTTTGGTAGCTTCATGAGTTCCTGCCGGTCCGCAAAGCTTAAGTCCGTTCAGGTGCTGTGTCTAAAGGACGCCCCGGCCCCACACGACACAAGAGTGGGCGGAACGCGCAGCACTCAGGCTGCGAGCAACTGATAATTATTGTTGTCAGTTAATTTTTTTGGAGGAGTTATAGAGCAGTTCCCCCGCTGCTACCCGCTGCCCAGACCTCGCTCCCCCCGTCGAAACCTTTACGCCCCCTTATAAAGCACATCTTGCGATGTGCAGAAAGCTTGGTTTTCTGCGGTGAGCCGCAGTCTGCAATTGGAATGCTTAATAGTACTTGCCGTTGGACTTCACAGCCCGGTCAATAGAGCGCTTTGCATCGCGCTGGGCGGCATCGGCACGCTTGTCGTACAGCTTTTTGCCCTTGCACAAGCCCACTTCCATTTTTACGCGGCCATGCTTGAAGTAAAGCGAGAGCGGCACCAGCGTATAGCCCTGCAGCTTGCACTGCTGGTGCAGACGCCGGATCTCACTTTTGTGCGCCAGAAGCCGCCGGACGCGCATGGGATCCTGATTGAACAGGTTGCCGTGGTCATAGGGGCTGATGTGCATCCCCTTTACCAGCAACTCGCCGTTTTCAATATCCACCCAGCTGTCCTTCAGGTTGACCCCGCCGGCCCGCAGGCTTTTTACCTCGGTGCCTTTGAGTTCCACACCAGTCTCCAGCGCTTCCAGAACAAAATACTCGTGGCGCGCTTCGCGGTTGGTGGCGATGGTCTTGGTCGCCGGGCGCTCCTTTGTGGGTGCCATGCTGCGCGCCTCCTTTCTCCGTTCCGTTCGTTGTTTCAGTATACCATTTTTTCAGGGTATTGCAAGGGCTGTTTCTGACAGAATTGTAAATTTTTACAAACTTACAACTCTCCCCGCCCGGAAAGCGCCCGGTACAGGGTGGTCTCGTCGGCGTATTCCAGACTGGCGCCCACCGGCAGACCGGAGGCAAGCCGGGTGACCCGGATGCCCAGCGGCTTGATAAGCTTTGCCAGATACATGGCGGTGGCTTCGCCCTCCACGGTGGGGTTCATGGCCATGATGACCTCCTTCACCGTGTCGTCCTTCAGCCGCGCCAGCAGCTCCTTGACGGTCAGCTGCTCTGCGCCCACACCGGCCAGCGGATCCAGCAGGCCGTGCAGCACATGGTACAGGCCGTTATACTCCCGGGTGCGCTCAAAGGCCTGCACGTCCCGGGGCTTTTCCACCACGCAGATCACCGAGGTGTCCCGCTTGGCGCTGGCGCACACCGGGCACAGATCAGCGTCCGTGTAGTTCTGGCAGATGCGGCACCGGTGCAGCCGGGTGTGCGCACCGCGGATGGCATCGGCCAGCGCCGCAGCGTCCTTATCCGACATACTCAGCACCTGATAGGCCATGCGGGTAGCACCCTTGCGGCCCACGCCCTGAAACTTGCCGAACTCTTCGATCAGCTTTTCCAGCGGTGCGGCAGTGTAGTCCATGGTATCTCCCCTTCCCGGCTCAGAGACCCGGAATGTTCAGGCCGCCGGTCAGCTTGCCCATCTCGGCCTCGGCGGTCTCATCCACCTGCTTTACGGTGGCGTTGATGGCAGCAGCCACCATGTCTTCCAGCATCTCGATGTCATCCGGGTCCACGGCCTCGGGCTTGATGGTGATGGACAGCACCTCGTGCTTGCCGTTCATCTTCACGGTCACCATCTCACCGGCGGCGCTGCCGGTGTACTCGGCGGCTTCCAACTCGGCCTGCTTACTCTTCATGTCCTCCTGCATCTTCTGAGCCTGACGCATCAGGGCGTTCATATCGGGGCGGCCGTAGCCTGCGGGCATTCTTGCTTTCATAATGGCATTCTCCTTTATTATAAACAATTTTTATCGCTTTTTGCGGGCGGTATCCTCAATGCTGACCTCTAACCCCAGTTTTTCCAGCGCCAGAAGGGACTGCTCCGCGTTGGAGGCGGTCTTTCCGGCTGTTTTGGGCTCGTAGGGGCCGATGGGCACCGGCACGCCGGATACCTCGGCGATCAGCTTTTTGATCAACTTCTGGCTGTCCTTGTTCACCCGGATAAAATCCCGGAAGGTCTTGCCGCCGTCGATCAGCACGCGGGTGCCGTCAAAGTAAGCCTTGGACTTGCGCAGATACATATACAACATGGGGTCGATGCTTTCCAGCTTCTGCACGATCTGTCCCCAGTACGGGAAGGGGTTCGTGCCCTGCTGCGCCACGCTGCGGGGCTTGGTCAGCACCGGGTCGGCGGGGTGCTCCTGCACCGGGGCAGGCGGTTCCTCTGCTGCGGGGACCGGCTGCACAGGCTCCGCAGGGGCGGGCTGCTCCGGCTGAGTGACCGGCTCCGGCACCTCCGGCGGCGGTGCCTGCGGGGCAGGCTCGTCCCACGGCAGGGCGGCATCGCTCTGTTGTACCGGCGGTTCCTCCGGCATGGGCGGCAGCTCGTCCGCAGGGGAGGGCGGCGCTTCCGGTGCGGCAGGCTGCGGAGGCGTCTGCTGCACGGCAGGGGCAGGCTCTGCTCCGGCTGCCGGGGTCTGGGGTGCGGCTGCTGCGGGGGCAGACTGCACCGGGGCGCTGGCAAAGGGCTGCGCCGCTGCCGCAAAGGGGCGGGGTGCTTCCGGCTGTGCCGCGCGGGCAGGGGCTGCCTGTACCGTTACCGCCTGCATCTGCTGGGGCGGCTCGGACAGACTGAACAGTGCCAGTTCCAACTCGATGCGCTGGTCGCTGCCGCGGGTCATGTGCTCCAGCGCCGTGCCTAAGGTGCGGATGGCGCGGATGGCCTCCCGCTGGCCCATCTCCGGGCCTTTTTGCAGGTACAGCGCCTCTTCCTCCGGCGAAACGCCGGACAGCAGCGCCTGCCCGCCGGGCAGTGCCGCCAGCATCAGGGCGCGGTAGTGGGCGATCAGTTCCTCGGTCAGGCGCTTCACGTCCACCGACTGCTGCCGCAGCTGCGCCAGCTGTGCCAGCGCGGCGGCAGCGTCCTGCGCTTCCAAAGCGTCAGAAATATGGAACAGGTAGCTGCGGTCGGTCACACCCGCCATGCGGCGCACCACGTCCGCGTCGATCTTTGCAGTGACACCGGCGCAGGTGTCCAGAATGGACAGCGCATCGCGCAGCGCACCATCGGCCAGACGGGCGATCAGCTCCGCGCCGTCGGAGGTCAACTCCAGCTTTTCCTCCCCGGCGATATACTCCACCCGCCGTGAGATATCCTCCGGCCCGATGCGGGTAAAATCGTACCGCTGGCAGCGGGACAGGATGGTGGCGGGCACTTTCTGGATCTCGGTGGTCGCCAGAATAAAAATGACGTGTGCGGGGGGCTCTTCCAGCGTTTTCAGCAGCGCATTGAAGGCCGCTGTGGACAGCATATGCACCTCGTCGATGATATACACCTTATACTGGCAGGCGCTGGGGGTGTAGGCAGTCTCGTCCCGCAGGTCGCGGATATCGTCCACGCCGTTGTTGGAGGCTGCGTCCATCTCCACCACGTCCAGCAGGCTGCCGTTGTCGATGCCCTTGCAGATCTCGCATTTTCCGCAGGGGTCGCCGCCCTCCGGGTGCAGACAGTTGACCGCCTTGGCAAAAATTTTGGCACAGGTGGTCTTGCCGGTGCCGCGCACGCCGGTAAACAGATACGCATGGCCTACGCGCCCTGCGGTGATCTGGTTTTTCAGGGCAGTCACGATGGCACGCTGGCCCACCACATCCTCAAACCGCTGGGGTCTCCATTTGCGGTAAAGTGCACGATACACAGCGATCTCTCCCCTTTCCCGGCCTTTGCGGCAAAAATAAAAGGACAGCGCTCAACGGGGTTTTGTCCCCGCCTTGCGTAACTCGGCATACGGATGCAGGCTTACTGAAACGCACGAACGCACTGCTTAAGGCTGCTTGGTTCCCCACCTGACCTGGTTCACAGCGAGCCCATCGTACAGGACCCGCATCCGTATGCCGAACCACGCAGCAGGCGCTGTCCGACACATCCTTGTGGATGCTAAGATATTGTACCATAAACCCCGCCGGATTGCAAGAGGGGGCAAAACAAAAAGGAGAAGCCCGAAGGCTTCTCCCCGTATGTGCTAAAACTGTTTAAGACTGGCAAGCGGTGATCAGGCTCATCTTGTACACCTCGTCTGCGTTGCAGCCGCGGGACAGATCGTTGATGGGAGCGTTCAGACCCTGCAGGATGGGGCCGTAGGCAGCGTAGCCGCCCAGACGCTGTGCGATCTTATAGCCGATGTTGCCGGCCTCGATGCAGGGGAAGATGAAGGTGTTGGCCTGACCAGCCACCTTGCTGCCCTTGCACTTGACCTGTGCCACCTCGGGAGCAACAGCTGCGTCAAACTGCAACTCGCCGTCCACAGCCAGTTCGGGATCCATCTCCTGTGCCTTGATGGTAGCGTCGTGGCTCAGTGCCACGGTGCCGCCCTTGCCAGAGCCCTTGGTGGAGAAGCTCAGCACAGCCACCTTCGGGTCGATGCCGAACAGCTTTGCGGTGCGGGCAGTCTCCACAGCCACCTCTGCCAGCTTAGCAGCGGCAGACACCTTGACCTCGCCGGTAGCCTTATCGACGGTATCGGTGTAATCAATGTTGACAGCACAGTCGCCCATGGCAATGCGCTTCAGGCCCTCTTCGCCGCAGTCGCGGTCCAGAATAAAGCAGGAACTCACCAGATGTGCGCCCTTCTTGGTCTTGACCAGCTGCAGAGCGGGACGGATGGTGTCGGCGGTAGAGTAGGTAGCGCCGCCCAGCAGGCAGTCTGCCTTGCCCATCTTCACCAGCATGGTGCCAAAGTAATTGGACTTCTTCAGCAGGGCGGTGCACTCCTCTGCGGACTGCTTGCCCTTGCGCAGCTCCACCATGGTGCTGACCATCTCATCGAAGCCGGCGTAGGTCTCCGGGTCGATGATCTCGGCAGCGGAAATATCAAAGTTACCGGCGGCGGCAGCAGCCTTGCACTCTGCCTCGTTGCCCACCATAACGACCTTCAGCACGCCCTCGGCCAGCAGCTTGCTTGCGGCCTCCAGAATGCGGGGGTCATTGCCCTCGGTGAACACGATCGTCTTGGGATTTGCCTTCAGCTGTGCTACCAGCGGTGCAAACATATCAGCCATTGTGATTACCTCCGAAATTACTTTCCAAAATTTGCCTCCCGCGTCTGTTGGACACAAGGATGCCTTTCTTCTTTATTCTAGCACAGACGGCAAAAAGTTCAAGACAAAATTGTGTTTTTGTGCTATATTTTAGGGGAGAGACCTTTATTTTATTTGTGAATAAAATATCATACCGATCTTGAAGGAGATGTTCTCCATGGATATGGATACTTTAAAGGCTGAATGCCTTGCCTGCACCCGGTGCGAGCTGTGCGCCACCCGGACGAACGTGGTGTTCGGGCAGGGCGTGCCGGACGCCGAGGTGCTGTTTGTGGGCGAGGGCCCCGGCCAGAGCGAGGACGAACAGGGTCTGCCTTTTGTGGGGCGCAGCGGCCAGCTGCTGGACAAATACCTGTTTGCCATCGACCTTGACCGCAAAAAGAACTGCTATATCGCCAACATCGTCAAGTGCCGCCCGCCCCAGAACCGCGACCCGCTGCCCGCCGAGAGCGAAGCCTGTATGCCGTGGCTGCGGGAGCAGTTCCGGCTGCTGCAGCCTAAGATCGTGGTCTGTCTTGGGCGCATTGCCGCCCAGCGGATGATCCGGCAGGATTTTTCCGTTACCCGGGAGCACGGGCAGATCATAAATAAGGGCGGCATTTTGTTCATGGGCACCTTCCACCCCGCCGCCCTGCTGCGCCAACCCCAGAACAAACCCGAGGCCTTTGCGGATTTTACCGTGCTGCGGGACACCATTGCCGCCGTATGCGAGCATACCTATAATAGGTAAGGACAGGAACCAACCGCGCCGCTTTTGCATACTGTAAAGCAAAAGCGAGGTGTTTTTGTATGGAAAGTTCCGTGCATCCTTCTGTGGATTTCTTTCTGGGCGCTACAACGCCCGCCGGGTTCAAGGGCTACTTTGCGCCGCTGCGCCGGGAGCCCGGGATGCAGCTGGTGCTGCTCAAAAGCGGGCCGGGCTGCGGCAAATCTACCCTGATGAAGCGGCTGGCGCGCGCTGCGCAGGATAAAGGCGAGCCCATCCAGCGCATCCACTGCGCCAGCGACCCCGACAGTCTGGACGGGGTGGTGTTCCTGCGGCAGAAGCGCGCTATCATCGACGCCACCGCGCCCCATGTGGTGGAGCCGGAAGCCCCCGGCGCAGACGAGCGGGTGCTGAGCTTGTACCACACCATTGATGCCGATGCCCTGCACCTCCACAAGGACGAGGTGACCGCCCTGTTTGCACGCAACCAGCTGCTGCGCAGCCGGGCGGCGCGTTATGTGGCCTCGGCGGGCAGCCTGCTGCTGGACAGCCGCCGCGCCGAAGCGTGCAGTGCAAACTTTGAAAAAGTGCGTCGCTACGTCAAGCGGCTGTGCACCCGCCTTTTGCCCCGCACCGAGGAGATGGGCTCTGAGCAGCTGCGGCTGCTCTCGGCCATCACGCCCAAGGGCGAAGTGTTCTATCAGGGCACGGTGCAGGCGCTGGCAGACAAATGCATCCTCTTCCGGGATGACTACGGGGCGGTGTCCCGCCTGCTGCTGGAGCTCATCCGTGCCGAGGCGCTGGCGCGGGGCTACCACATCATCACCTGCCCCTGCGCCATGCACCCGGAGGATAAGATCGACCACATTATCATCCCCTCCCTGCGGCTGGCGTTTCTGACCGACAACCGCTGGCATCCGGTGCGGCTGTCTGCCGCGCAGACCGTGCGGTGCAGCCGTTTTGTGGATAGGGAGAACCTTTCCGCCTGCCGGGCACGGCTGCGCTTCAACGAGCGCGCCGCTGCCGAACTGCTGGAACAGGCCTGTGCCCTGATGGCGCAGGCAAAAAGCTGCCATGACGAACTGGAGACCTACTACCGCACCGCCGTGGATTTTGCACAGGTGGATGCCGCAGCCGCCCAGTGCATGGAACTGTTCGGGGTAGGATAAAGTAAACTGCAACGGAGGTGAAACGCTTTGGCAAGCATCCATCTGCCCATCCGGCAGCTGGTGGAGTTTTTGCTGCGCACCGGCAGCATCGACAGCCGCTTTACCGGCTTTGACCGCGCCAACGAGGGTGCACGCATCCACCGCAAGCTGCAAAAGGCCGCCGGGGAGGGTTATCAGGCCGAGGTATTCCTCCGCGCGGAGCGGGAAGCCTGCGGCATCGCCTTTACGCTGGAAGGCCGGGCAGACGGCATTTTCACCGATGAAAACGGCACCGTGACCATTGATGAGATCAAGACCACTACCGTCCCCTATGAGGAGATCACCGAGGAGTTGAACCCCTGCCACTGGGCGCAGGGCATGGTATATGCCGCCATTTACAGCAGCCAGCAGGGGCTGGAAGCGCTGGCGGTGCGGCTGACCTATTACCAGATCGACACCGACCAGATCCTGCGCTTTGCCCGGCAGTTCTCCCGGCAGCAGCTGGAGCAGTTTTTGCAGCAGCTTTTAACGCAGTACGCCCCGTGGGCGCAGCGGCAGCTGGACTGGGACACCCGGCGCAGCCGGAGCCTTGCGGCGCTGCAATTTCCCTTTGCGGAGTACCGTCCCGGGCAGCGGGCGCTGGCGGGCGAGGTGTACCGCGCCTGCCGCGCCGGAAAAAGCGCCGACCGCAAAGGCAGCACCCGCGTTTTTTGTCAGGCGCCCACCGGCATCGGCAAGACCATGAGCGCCCTCTTCCCTGCCCTGAAGGCTATGGGCGAGGGCTGCGGCGCAAAGCTGTTCTACCTGACCGCCCGCAACACCACCCAAACCGCCGCCGAGGACGCGGTAGCGCGGCTGCGTGCCGCACAGCCCGGCCTTGCCCTGCGCAGCGTGACCCTGACCGCCAAGGAAAAGGCCTGTCTGCACCCGGACGCCGAAGGGCACCCCGCCTGTCTGCCAGAAGTATGCCCCTTTGCCAACGGCTACTACGACCGCCGCAAGGACGCGCTGGCGGCTTTGCTGGACGGCAGCGGCAGCTTCAGCCGCGCCGCGCTGGCAGACACCGCCCGGCAGTTCTCGGTGTGCCCCTTTGAGTTGGGGCTGGACCTGAGCGAGTGGTGCGATGTGGTCATTGGGGACTACAACTATCTGTTTGACCCTGTGGTGCACCTGAAGCGCTTTTTTGATGCCGCCGGGGACTGGCTGTTCCTCATTGACGAAGCGCACAACCTGCCGGACAGAGCCCGCGCCATGTACTCGGCGCAGTTTGCCAAAAGCAGCCTGACCGAGGCAAAGCGGGCGCTGGGCAAGGGCAAAAGCAGCCTGAAAACCGCACTGACCAAGGCGGATAAAGTCTTTCTGGCGGCGCGCAAGGCCTGCGCACAGGCTGCGCCCCGCGCAGGCGCCGAACCTGCCGGGGAGACAGAGCCCGCACAGGTGAGCCTTTTACCCGCTGAAGCTGCGCCGGACTTTGCCCTGCCGCAGTCGCTGTACGCCCGGGACGGCACCGTGTTTTTGCAGCAGCTGCCCGCCGCTTTGCCCGCTGCCCTGCGGGCGGTGCACACCCCTTTACAGGATTGGCTGGAACAAAACCCCGAGTCCCCCGCCCATGCACAGCTGCTGGAGTTATACTTTGCCTTGCAGGACATCGCCCGCGCGGCCGACCGGTACGACAGCCATTTTGTCACCCAACTCACCGCCCGGGGCAGCGAGTTGGAGCTGCACCTGCTCTGCTTAGACCCCGCGCCCTTTGTGGACGCCAGTCTGGCGGCAGGGCGCAGCGCGGCGCTGTTCAGTGCTACATTGACCCCGCCCGCTTTCTACCGCAGCGTACTGGGCTGCGCCGATGCCCGGGCGGTGGCGCTGCCAAGCCCCTTCCCGCCGGAAAATCTGGGGCTGTTCTGCCTGCCGGGCATCTCCACCCGCTACCGCCAGCGGGAAGCCAGTGTGCCCGCCGTAGCCGATGCGCTGGCGGCGCTGGCAAAGGGCAAGACCGGCAACTATCTGGCGTTTTTCCCCAGCTACGCCTATTTGCAGCAGGTATACGAGGCCTTTGCCGCCCGCTGGCCGGATATCTCCACCCTTGTGCAGCAGCGCAGTCTGGACGATGCCGGGCGTGCGGAATTTCTGGCGCAGTTCGTACCCCGCCCCGCAGAGACGCTGCTGGGCTTTGCCGTGATGGGCGGTATCTTCGGCGAGGGGGTAGACCTTGTGGGCGACCGGCTCATCGGCTGCGCCATCGTGGGGGTGGGTCTGCCGCAGGTGAACCCCCGGCAGGAGATGCTGCGCCGCTATTACGAACAGCAGTCCGGCTGCGGCTTCGACTACGCCTACCGCTACCCGGGCATGAACAAGGTGCTGCAAGCCGCCGGGCGGGTGGTGCGCACCCCGCAGGACAAAGGCGTGGTGCTGCTTTTGGACGACCGCTTTGCGCAGCCCGACACCGCCCGCCTGTTCCCGCCGCACTGGCAGCACATCCAGTATCTGCCCGGCACCGCCGCGCTGGAAACGGCGCTGAAAGGGTTCTGGGGATAGTATCCTCGCCCTCTCAGGCGCTCCCGCGCCAGCTCCCCCAAAGGGGGAGCCAAGCCGTAAAGTTCAGCACTAAAGTATCAGGAGAAGTAAAAAAGTTTCCGACAGCCGCAAAAGCCTTCACCCAAGAGGTGAAGGCTTTTGCCACATCAATACTCAATCCCCTTCCGTGCGGCGATGCCATTCTGGTAGGGGTGGCGGCGGCAGCACATCTCGGTAAGGTAATCTGCGGCATCCAGCATCCACCCGGGGGCCGCGTGGGCGGTCAGGACGCACTCCTGCCCGGCGGGGCGGTGCAGCACCGCCTGCTGCAGCAGGGCTTTATCCACCATGTCCAGTTCCCACGCGCTGCCGGCTTCGTCCAGCACCAGCATATCACAGGGCTGCGCCAGCGCCGCCGCAAGGTTTTTGTTTTGCAAAGCGCGGGTAGTAGCCTTTTCGGCTTCGTTCATCTGAAAGACGAATTTCTGCCCGGCCTTACCCCGGTAAACGGTGGCGCCCAGCTGCTCCAGCAGCGGGATCTCCCCGCTCTGCCCGCCCTTTAAAAACTGCACGATGACCACACGTTTTCCGCTGCCCAGCGCCCGCAGGGCAAGCCCCATGGCGGCTGTGGTCTTGCCCTTACCGTCGCCGTAATACAGATGCAAAAGGCCTAAGCTTTCCATCGTTTTTCTCCTTTTTTGTAACAAAAGGCACCCGCAGCAGAACGGCTGCGGATGCCTTGTTCTTTACACGTTGCTTTTACTGGTACAGCGGGAACTCCCGGGTCAGGCGCAGGACGCGCTCGCTGATCTCGTCCTTCTTTTCCTCATAGTGCCAGATGCAGTCTGCAATGCAGTCCGCGATCACCTGCATCTCGGCTGCGCCCATGCCGCGGGTGGTGACAGCCGGGGTGCCCAGACGCACGCCGGAGGTCACAAAGGGACTGCGGGTCTCGCCGGGGACGGTGTTCTTGTTGGCGGTGATGTGCACGCTGTCCAGACGCTGCTCCAAGTCCTTGCCGGTGCACTCCTCGTCCCGCAGGTCGATGAGCATCAGGTGGTTGTCGGTGCCGCCGGATACCAGCTTTACCCCGTGCTGCTGCAAGGCCGCAGCCAGCGCCTGTGCATTTTCCACGATCTTGCGGGCATATTCCTTAAACTCCGGCTTCAGTGCCTCGCCAAAGCAGACGGCTTTTGCTGCAATAACGTGCTCCAGCGGGCCGCCCTGCGTACCGGGGAACACTGCCGAGTTGATGCGCTTGGCAATGATGGGGTTGTTGGTCAGGATCAGGCCGCCGCGCGGGCCGCGCAGGGTCTTGTGGGTGGTGGTGGTCACCACATCGGCGTAGGGTACGGGGCTCTGGTGCTGACCGCCCGCCACCAGACCGGCAATGTGCGCCATATCCACCATCAGATATGCGCCGTAGCCGTGGGCGATCTCGGCCAGTTTTTCAAAGTCGATGGCGCGGGGGTAGGCAGAAGCGCCCGCCACCAGCATCTTGGGGCGCACCTTGCGCACCTGCTTTTCCAGTTCGGCGTAGTCGATCACGCCGTCTGCGCCGACGCCGTAGGAGATAAAGTGGTAGTTTTTACCGGACATATTCACCGGGGAGCCATGGGTCAGGTGACCGCCCTGCGAAAGGTCCATGCCCATGACGGTATCGCCCAACTCCAGCAGGGCAAAATACACGGCAAGGTTGGCCTGTGCGCCGGAATGGGGCTGGACGTTGGCGTACTTTGCCCCAAACAGCTGGCAGGCACGCTGGATGGCAATATTCTCCACCTCGTCCACATAGACGCAGCCGCCGTAGTAGCGCTTGCCGGGCAGACCCTCGGCGTACTTGTTGGTCAGCACGCTGCCCATGGCTGCCATCACGGCGGGCGAGACGATATTCTCGCTGGCGATCAGCTCAATGTTCTCACGCTGACGGGTCAGCTCCCGCTCCATGGCTGCGCCCAGTTCCGGGTCGGCTGCATTGACCATGCCGATGGTGTCCATCATATCCTTGTACATTTTACTTACCCCTCTCCACAAAATATTGCAGGTCCTCTCAGCGCAGCGCTCGCGCGGCGCTTGCTGCTGTAAGATAATCATAGCAGAAAGCGGCGGCGGCTTCAATCCTCTTTTCGCCAAAAGGCTTGCTTTTTTTGTCTGAAGTGTTTATTATGTTTGTATAAAAATGCGCTGTCGATTTTGTATATTTTTCAAGTTCCTTCCCCCACAGGTGAAGCGAGGTGTTTTGTATGACCATTGCCGAGGAAAAACAGGCGCAGCGTACCGCCGGCCGTGCCGCCCGCAAGGCGCTGGATGCGCCGCAGCGCGCCGCAGCCAACGCAGCGCTGTGCCGCCGGGTGCTGGAACTGGACGCCTACCGCGCCGCCCATACCCTTTTGCTCTACGCAGCCTTTGGGGGCGAAGCCGACCTTGCCGCCGTGGCTGCCGTGGCCGCACGGCAGGGCAAGACGGTGGCCTACCCGGTGTGCGGCAAGGGCTTTACCCTTACCGCAGCCGTGCCGGGCGCGGACGGCTGGGCGGTGGGTCAGTACGGCATCCGCACGCCGGTGCCGGAGCGCTCCACCCTTTTGCAGCCGGAGCAGCTGGATCTGGTGCTGGTGCCCTGCACCGCCTTTGACGCAGGCTGCTACCGGGTGGGCATGGGCAAGGGCTACTACGACCGCTACCTGCCCCGCTGCACCCGGGCGGTGAAGATCGGCATTGCATTGGAGGTTCAGCGCGTCCCCCGCGCCGCCGTGGACGCCCACGACCAGCGGCTGGACGCCTTTGTAACAGAGAGGGGTATCTACACATGGAAATAAACGATCTAAGCTGCGCACAGTTTCTGGCACAGCTTGCCAGCAAAGCGCCCACACCGGGCGGCGGCGGCACGGCCGCGCTGGTGGGCGCTGCCGGTGTGGCGCTGGGCAACATGGTGGGCTGCCTGACCACCGGCAAAAAGAAGTACGCCGCCGTGGAAGCGGATATTCAGACACTGAACGCCCGGGCCGAGGCCCTGCGGCTGGAGTTGGAAGCACTGGTACAGGCCGATGCCGACGCCTTTGCGCCGCTGGCTGCGGCCTACGGCCTGCCCAAGGACACCCCGGAGCAGGCCGCGCACAAGGCCGCTGTGCTGGCAGCCGCGCTGGACGGTGCAAGCGCCGTGCCGCTGCAGATCATGGAAAAGTGCGCCGAGGGCATCGCGCTGGCGGGGCAATACGCCGCCAAAGGCAGCGTGCTGGCGGTGTCGGACGCAGGCTGCGCCGCCGTGCTGTGCAAGGCCGCTCTGCAGGCCGCAAGCCTGAATGTGTTCATCAATACAAAACTGATGGCAGACCGTACCCGCGCCGCTGCGCTGGACGCCCGGGCAGATGCATTGCTTGCAGAGTTTGTGCCCCGGGCAGACGAAGTATTCAGCGCCGTCAGCGGGAAACTCCGCAATAAATAACATCATGAATGAGGGAAAGTATATGGCAACGATTTTAAAAGGTGCGCCGGTGGTGGCCGCCATGAACGAGCGCAACGCGGCACTCTGCGAGCAGCTGAAAGCAAAAGGCATCACCTCCACGCTGGCCGTGGTGCGGGTGGGCGAGCGGGAGGACGACCTCTCCTACGAGCGGGGCGTGATGACCCGCTGCGGCAAGGTAGGGGTCGCCGTCCGGCAGTTCGTGCTGCCCGCCGACGCCACGCAGGAGCAGCTGCTCCGGGTACTGGACGAGGTGAACACCGATGACGGCATCCACGGCTGTCTTTTGTTCCGCCCGCTGCCCAAGCAGTTCGATGACCGCACCGTCCGCGCCGCCCTGCGCCCGGAAAAGGACATTGACGGCATCACGGACGGTTCGCTGGCCGGGGTGTTCACGAACACCGATCTGGGCTATGCCCCCTGCACCGCGCAGGCCTGCATGGAAATTTTGAAGTATTATAACGTCCCCCTTTCCGGCAAGCGTGCCGTGGTGGTGGGCCGCAGCCTTGTGGTGGGCAAGCCCGCCGCCATGATGCTGGACCGGGAAAACGCCACTGTTACCCTGTGCAACTCCCGCACCCGGAACCTGCCGGAGGTGTGCAGACAGGCCGACATCGTGGTGGTGGCCATGGGTAAAATGGCGGCTGTGGGCGCAGACTGCCTGCGGGCAGGCCAGACGGTCGTGGACGTGGGCATCCATGTAAACGAGGAGGGCAAGCTGTGCGGTGACGTGCAGTTTGCCGCCGCAGAGCCGGTGGTGGACGCCATCACCCCCGTGCCCGGCGGCGTGGGCACCGTGACCACCTCGGTGCTGGTAGGCCATGTGGTGCAGGCAGCGTGCAAAAAGGCCGGAGTGGAGTGCTGAGAAGACTATTTTAAGACAGAGCAAGCCCGGAAAGTCCGCAGACTTTCCGGGCTTGCTTTTTTCACAGGAGAGGCGCAGCGGGTATCAGCCCCGCACAAGGAGCAGCAGCAGAGCCGAAGCCACGCACTGCAGAATGAGCCAGCGGGCTACCACCTGCTCGTCGCTCCAGCCCTTGCGCTTGCGCACATGGTCGTGGAGAGGGGTCAAGGTGTTTTTCAGGATCCAGATGTGCAGAAAACGCTTCAGGCTGATCTTCAAAATGCCCAAGCTGCCGTCTGCGATGAACACGATAGCCGCCAGCAGGAAGGCGAAGGGGTGGCCGCACTTGAGCGACAGCATGGCGATGAAAAAGCCCATGGCGCGGCTGCCCGCATCGCCCATCAGCAGGCTGGAGGGCTTGGCGTTGAGCCACAGGTAGGCCAGCAGCGCACCGATGAACACCACACCGGCGGTGGCATACGCACCCAGTTCGGTCTTATAGGCCAGCAGGTAGGTGCCAATGGTCACCACCGCCAGACTGGCGGAAAGGCCGTCCACACCGTCGGTGCAGTTGACCACGTTGATGCTTGCCCAGATCAGGATGACGATGAGCAGCAGATACACCGCATAGGGCAGCGTAAAACTCCACTGCAAAAAGTGTACCCCGCAGCCGTTGAAGTTCAGGTAGGTGACGCCCGCCAGCACCGCAATGACAAAATCGATGATGCCCTTTTTGTACTCGTTCCAAGCGGTCTCGGCGGCATCGTCCAGATAGCCGGAGAGCATAGAGGCGATCAGCAGCACATTGTACACCACATATTCGGTGTTGAAGGGCAGGAACGCCAGCGACACCAGCGCGATGCACAGCACAAAGATCAGTCCGGAGCCGCGCGCCTTGCCCTTGGAAAGCTCGCCGTTCACCGCAAAGGCGCGGCCATGGTCGTGGGGCAGTTTATCGCGGAAAATGGAATCCGTCAGGGCGGTCAGGGCAAACGCCAGCAAAAATGCCATGGCATCTACGCCCCGTTGCCCGATGACAGAGGTCAGCATTTGGATCATAAGATAACATTCCTCTTTCTTTCTGTAGTCTCTTGTGAGTGTATCACGCCCTAGACCAAAAATCAATCCCGGCGGCAAAATTCACTTTGGATTGACTTTTCTCTCGCCGCTCTCTATAATAATGTATTAGTCTGTATTTTCACCCGCAACGCAGGAGGTTCCATGTCCATTACCCTTGAGCAGCTCTCTGCCCGGATGCGGCAGGGCGAGCAGGTGCCGCTGCGCCACACCGCACAGGTGGCGCTGACGCTGAGCATCCCTTCCATTTTGCAGCAGATCGTAGTTACCGCCATGGAATACATCGATGCCGCCATGGTGGGGCATATCGGCGCCGCCGCAACCGCCTCCATTGGCATCGTCAGTTCCAGCACATGGCTGCTGCACGGGATGCTGGCCGGGCTGTGCATGGCGTTTTCCATTCAGGTGGCGCAGTATCTGGGCGCAGACCGCCAGCAGGACGCCCGGGGCGTTCTGCGGCAGTCCATGCTGTTCAATCTGGCGGTGGGTCTTGCCGCAGCGGCCTTTGGCGTGGGCATCAGCCGGTTTCTGCCCGGGTGGCTGGGCGCAGACACGGCACTGCAGGCAAATGCTTCGGCGTATTTTGCCATCTGGTCGGCTTCCCTGCCCTTTATCATGGCTATGGGCACCTACGCCGCCATGCTGCGCTCTACGGGTGATGCGCTGACCCCCGGCCTTATCAGCATCTTCACCTGCGTGCTGGACATCATCTTCAACTTTTTCCTCATCAACCCCACCCGGGAAATGACGGTGTTCGGTCAAAACCTCACGGTCTGGGGTCTGGGCTGGGGTGTGCCGGGCGCGGCGCTGGGCACAGCCCTTGCCAACGCAGTGGGCGGCACGCTGGCGCTGGGCGTTCTGCTGCTGCGGGACGGCCCGCTGTGCATCCGCAAGCCCGGCTCGTGGCGCATTACCCGCGCCTGCCTGCATAACGTGTGGAAGGTGGGCGCACCGCTGGCGGCAGAGCGCGCCGCGCTGTCCTCGGCACAGGTGCTGCTGGTGCGCATCGTGTCCGGGCTGGGCACTACCGCCATTGCCGCCAACAGTCTGGGGGTCAGCGCCGAGAGCCTGTGCTACATGGCGGGCTACGGCATTCAGGACGCTGCCCTTGCGCTGGTGGGACAGGCCGTGGGCGCAAACCGCCGGGACATGGCCAAGCGCTTTGCGTGGCTGTGCACCGCCATGGGCATGGGCATCATGGCGCTTACCGGCGTGGGGCTGTATGTGTTTGCCCCGCAGCTGATGGGCATCTTTACCGCCGACGCCGCCGTCATTGCGCTGGGCGCGCGGGTGCTGCGCATCGAAGCCTTTGCCGAGCCGATGTTCGGGGCAAGCATCGTAGCCAGCGGCTCCATGCAGGGCGCGGGCGACAGCACCGGCTGCTTTGTGCTGAACCTTGTCAGTATGTGGGGCGTGCGGCTGACCTTAGCTGTTCTGCTGGCTCCCCGCTTTGGGCTGGTGGGCGTATGGGCAGCCATGTGCGCCGAACTTTGCACCCGCGGCGCACTGTTTTTGCTGCGCATGGCGCGTGGCAAATGGCTGGATAAGGGTGCGCTGGCGTAAATTTACCGTCGGGTGGGAAGTTTCTCCGAGGACCGTCCGCTGGGGTGGGTCCCTGCCGCCGCAGGCGGTAGGGCGGGCGATGGAATGGCCCGAGTCGTGTCTGAGGAGGAAGCTTCCCGCCTGATGACTGTCTATAACAATCAATACAATCAAAAAGCCGAAGCAACCTTGCAGTTGCTTCGGCTTTTTCTATGCCTAAAGAACTAAGAAAAATCACTTGCGGCCATGCAGGATGGGCGACAGGGGCTTATAGATCAGCAGACACAGCACGGCGTCCAGCAGACCCTTGACCAGCGTGAAGGGCATATTGAAGATCACAAGGCACTTGATCAGGCTGTCGGCAGAGGGCAGGATGGCCTGATACATCCCCAGAATGGCTTCCAGCGGCATATGGTAGAACTGCACATAGGCCGGGTAGGTGATAAAGTAGTTGGAGGGCACGCTGAACACCGCCATAACGGCTGCACCGGCAATGGCGCCCAGAATAGCAGTCTTGCGGCTCTTGTGGCGCTTGTAGACAAAGCCCGCCACAGCGGAGAACACCGCGCCCAGCATAAAGTTGCACAACTCGCCCACGCAGGCGGTGGAGGTGCCCTTGATGATGATGTGCAGCAGGTTCTTCATAAAGCTGATGACCACGCCGTACACCGGGCCCAGTGCAAAGGCACCCAGCAGGGCGGGCAGGTCGGAGAAGTCCATCTTGACAAAGGACGGGATGAGCATCGGCAGCGGGAACTCGATGAACATCAGGATAAAGGCGACCGCGCTGAGCATGGCGGCAACGGTCAGGTTGTGGGTGGTATTCTTTTTCATGGTAGTTGTCCTCCCCGGGGTATACGCCCCATTCAAATTTGTTCGGAAAGCCCTTTTCGCGCTGGATCGAACCGGAAAGACAAACCAAAAAGCGCCCTGCTGCAACCAAAAAACTGCAACAGGGCGCACAGACACAATTTGCCTGCCGTTTCTTGCATCCGGACTATACCGTTGGTCCCGGAGTTGCACCGGGTCAGCACCCTTGCGGGTGGTCGCGGACTTTACCGCCAGTGGGGAATTGCACCCCGCCCTGAAACGAACTTTCTGACCAAGAGTATAGCGCGCCCGGGCGGCGCTGTCAAGCCCCCCTTTTTCAAAAACCAGTTTTCACCTTTCTTTCCTTGCCCCGGGCGGCAGAGTATGCTATCATAATATGCGTTGTGAAATAACACAGGAGGTTTTCCATGATTTTCTCGATCCGTGGTCTTGGTTTTGCGTTAGGCTCGCTGCTGCTGGAGGGCTGGGCAGCCTTTGCCGCCCGCGTGGTATGCGCGGCGCTGCTGCTGGTGCTGGGCTGGCTGGCGCGGCAGCTTTTGTCCCGCCGGGTGTTCCCTGCCCTGCTGCGCCGCAGCTGGCGGCTGGCGGGTACGCCCATTTTGCTGCGCAGCTTTGCCGTGCCAGTGCAGCGGCTCACCCTTGCGGCGTTCATCTATGCCGCAGCAGCCAGCCTGCCGTGGGCAATTGCCGGCGTGAGCAAATTTCTGCTCATAGCCTTTGAGCTTGCCGCCACCTATTTTGTGTGTCAGGGGCTGTACGCCGCCGCCGATATCACCGACCTTTTGCTGGCGAGCTGCGGCGAAGAGGTGCGCACTAACCGCACCCTGACCACCCTGCTGAACAAGGTGTACAAAGTTCTCATCGTGGTGCTGGGCGTTATGACCATGGCACAGGAGAGCGGCCTGCCGGTGGGCAGCATCGTAGCCAGTGCGGGTCTTGTCGGTCTGACCATCTCTCTGGCCGCACAGGACAGCGCCAAAAACCTGTTCAGCGGGCTGGTCATCCTGCTGGACCGCCCGTTTTCCATCGGCGACTGGATCACCGTGGGCGATGTTTCCGGCGAGGTGGTGGACATCAACTTCCGCTCCACCAAGGTCCGCGCGCTGGATAACTCGGTGTACATCCTGACCAACAGCACGGTCAGCTCTGCCACCGTCAACAACGGCACCCTGCGCAACAAGCGGCTGTACCGCTTTACCCTCGGGGTCACCTACAACACCACCCGCCCTCAGCTGGAACAGCTGATGGCCGACCTGACCGCCATGCTCAAGGCCAGCCCCTACACCTACGAGGACTCGGTGCTGGTCAAGCTGAGCGGCTTCGGGGCTTCCAGCATCGACCTGCTGGTGTCCGCCTACCTGCGCACCGCCGACATGACCCGCTTTTTGCAGATGCAGAACGATTTGAATCTTGACCTGATGGACGTGATGCAGAAAAACGGCGTGGACTTCGCCTTCCCTTCTACCACCGTGTATCTGGAAAAGAACAGCGAAAACTAAAAGCGGAAGTCTGTTTATATTTCATGTTTGCCGCGGCCTGTAGGCCGCGGCAAACGCATTTTCACGAACCAAAACAAAGAAACGCCGGTTTTGTTGTAAAAAGCAGGCGCTTTTGCCCTATGATTTCCCGTCCGGTCATGTTATTCTTATAGCGCACCCGCATACACTCCGGAGCACGCCATCAAATCATCTGTGGAGGAACTCTTCCTATGACACAGCTTTTGCTGCCGATCATTTACTTGGCCTTTATCAGCCTTGGCCTGCCGGATTCTCTGCTGGGGTCTGCTTGGCCCACCATGTACCCCCAGCTGGGCGTCCCCTTCTCCTACGCGGGCATTCTGTCCATGATCATCTCACTGGGCACCATCGTTTCCAGCCTGAACAGCGACCGGCTCACCCGGGCACTGGGCACGGGCAGGGTGACCGCCCTCAGCGTGGGCATGACCGCTGCGGCGCTGTTCGGCTTTTCGGTCTCCGGCCGGTTCTGGAGGCTCTGCCTGTGGGCTGTTCCCTACGGCTTGGGCGCGGGCAGCGTGGATGCCGCCCTGAACAACTATGTTGCCCTGCATTACGAGAGCCGCCACATGAGTTGGCTGCACTGTATGTGGGGCGTGGGCACCACCATCGGCCCTGTGGTGATGGGCGCGGCGCTTTCCGGTGGGCTGGGCTGGAGCAGCGGCTACCGGTACATCGCCCTGTTCCAGATCGCGCTTTCTGCCGTGCTTTTTTGCAGCCTGCCCCTGTGGCATAAACGCCCCGACGCTGCCCCGGACGGCACCGTGCCCAAGGCGCTGACCCTGCCGCAGGTATTCGCGCTGCCGGGAGCAAAGGAAGTGATGCTTTGCTTCTTCTGCTACTGCGCACTGGAGACCACTGCCGGGCTTTGGGCCAGCAGCTACCTGACTCTTGCGCGGCAGGTGCCCGCCCAGACGGCTGCCAGCTTTGCCAGCCTGTTCTATATCGGCATCACGGTGGGGCGGGGCGCCTGCGGCTTTCTGACCTTGAAGCTGAGCGATGACCAGATGATCCGTCTGGGGTTTGCGGTGCTGGGCGTGGGCATTGCTGCCCTGCTGCTGCCCGGTGCGCAGGCCTTTGCGCTGGCAGGGCTTGTGCTGGTAGGGCTGGGCTGTGCGCCCATCTACCCCAGCATCATCCACTCCACCCCGGCGCATTTCGGCGCACAAAATTCTCAGGCCGTCATCGGCATCCAGATGAGCAGCGCCTATGTGGGCAATCTGGTCATGCCGCCGCTCTTCGGTCTGCTTGCCAATAACATCACCCCGGCGCTGTTCCCCTTCTACCTACTGGCAGTTCTGGTGCTGATGGCGCTGATGCACCGGCAGCTGGTGCGCAAAACGGCGCACGCATAACATAAACTGTTTCCATCATACAACAAAAGCATCTGCAATGGCCGCTTCTGAATGTTTCAGGATCGCAGCGGTCCTTGCAGATGCTTTTGTTTTTGTTTTCAGCGGAAAACCTGCCGGGTGGAAAGCCTTTTTCCCCACAGCCGGATAAGGGTGCGGACAGGCATCCGCTCCCCTGTGCAGCGGCTTTTGGTCTACCGTTTTTTACAGGATGCGGGCGCTGATGGCGTTTGCCACCTGAAACAGGTCCTTTTGCCCGATAAAGCCAAACTTTGCCTCGTGGCCGTCCGCAAAGCAGACCGTCAGCTGGGACGTCTGCAGCGGGTCGCCAAAGCCCGCCGTCTGGATGCCATAGTGCAGTACCTTGCGGTAAGGCAGCACAAAAAGCTGCTGCCGCGTACCCGTTACCCCCTGCATATCCACCATGATGATGCGGTGGCTGGTAAACACCACCTGATCGCGCACCGTTTTGTACGCACCCACGATCTGCTCGCCCTCCAGCAGCAGGGCGTTGACATTTTTGCAGATATCCTTCTCCTGCAGACGAATGAGGTTCTCCATCGGCTTATCCCGAAACTCCATAGCAGCGTTCTCCCTTCAGCGGTTTTATGGCTTTATTGTAGCATTTCCGCCGCCGGTTTGCAAGATAGCTGCCCAGTGCAGGACAAAAAGAAAAGACCCGAACCGTTCAAGGTTCAGGTCTTTTGGAGCGGGTAATGGGAATCGAACCCACCTCCTCAGCTTGGAAGGCTGATATACTAGCCGATGTACTATACCCGCAACTGCAGGAAATATTATACCATAGCTTTGTGCAAATGTCCAGCATAAATTTAGCAAATGGAGCAAAAAGAAAAAGCCCAGAATCATTCGGATCAACGAACGATTCTGGGCGTCTCCATGCCGCCGACGGGGGTCGAACCCGTACTCTGTTTCCAGAAAGGGATTTTAAGTCCCTCGTGTCTGCCAGCCTTCGGCAAAGTCAATTTTCGTTCGTTGTGTCGTTTGATTCCTCATTGCGAGAGAGATTTTTCCTTCGCGAGCGAGATGGATTCGCACTTTTTGATAAGATGATAGTATCACATTTTTCGCTCCAAGTCAATCATGTAAAATTGTTTCATCTTGTCGTGCTTGATCTTCGGAGCGTCCGGGACCCGGGGCGTTCGCCCTGCCCAGATGTGCTCCTCAGGGTGGGTGATGATGAGGGGGTGAATTACGGGTTGATGGGTGTATTGATGGACGGAATTGAGTGACACACTTTTTCTGATTCTGATTTTTAAAGAATACTTTTGAAGCGATTGAAGTTGTTTTGATGGGCAGATGGACTTGATTATTTCTTGTCTGTGATGTTCGTTGCTGTTTATTTGCTCAGTCCCTACTTTGCCTGTGCTCCCCCCCATGCTGTTCTTTTGCTGAAATTTCACCGGATGTAATTTTGGACTATGGAATAAAAAGCAGGTATATTATTGTTCGATATAAAACAACTGTTCTATTATAAAACCGTATGGATGAGATTTTGTAGCCACACCCACACGGTTTGAGGTCTGAAAAGTTTATTTCAGTTTTGCGATGATCTCGTCTGCACTCACGCCGCTGGCCAGCAGCTTCTTCAGCACGTCCTCTGCCTCGGCTTTCTTTGCGGATTCTGCCGCTTTGGTTTCAGCCTTGATTTTTTTAGCCTCGATTCTGGCGATTTCCTTGTCGATAGATTTCAACTCTGCCTTCTTGGTTTTCAGGTCGGCTTTCAGCGCATCGATATTAGCGGTGATGGATGCAATTTCGGCAGTGACAGCTTCCTTTGCAGCCTGATTTTCAGTGATCTGTGCAGCAAAGTCAGCGGTTGCTTTTACGGTCTTGGTCTTGTTCTTGCTTCCTTTGGGACGGGGCATAAGGGACACCTCCAATGTTTTTTGATGGCTTCAGTATAACACTCGGTTTTTATGTTCGCAAGAGGTGCAGTTTGTAGAATAAAAATATATTTTGATTGAAACAATAAATCGATTCGGAAATACGAATATTTGAGCTGTCCTTACAGCCAGAAAGCTTCTCTTAGCTCCTGAATCTCATCATACGGAAAGCACTCGGCAGTACCCTCGATTTCTTCCAGATGCTTTACGATTTGCTTTGCAAGTTCGATGCCCTGATGGCTGTGCCGCACACCGTCATCTTTTTTCTACACAGTGTCCTCTAGGTTTCTTGCTGCCCATACTTGATCGTAGATCTCCAGCTGCGAGATAACTTTTTCGACACCGGAACAATAGGCGGATTCATTTCTCTCGGTTGAATAGCCGAGTGTGCTATGCAGCGAATATAGCTGTCACATAATAATGTCGGCATTCAGATCCATCGGCACATAGATTCTCACATTGGCGTCCGGGAGAATTCCACCATTTGACTTTGTCCTCCCGGTGAGGGCTTTGTCCATATCCTGTTTTGTTTCGTAGAGCGCTTCTCCTGCCAGTGAAAGCTCATTGACATAGAGCACATCCATCGGAATGGGAGGGATAACCAATTTGTGGTGCATATAGAACACGCGCCTTATTGGGTAGCTTTTCTCATGAGCTCTACTACCTCATCATAATCTTTCTGGAACTCCTCGCTGTTGAACACAGCGTTCAATAAATTTCCCAATAGATTTCCGCATTTCAGACATATCTCTTTCGTGGAATATAAATCCAATTCTGATAAGATGGCAGGGGTCTTTCTTAATAATTCTGCCTTATTCTCATCTGGCATATATTCTTTGTAATTTATAATTCCAGCGTATAGCACCGCTCTATTTTCATTAATAAGAGTCAAAAAATGCTCGTGAGCCAATTCTCGCTTTTCTTTTACTTTTTCAAGCTCTTTAAATTTCTGCTCCGTCTTCAGAGTTTTCAATTTTGCATACTCACTGTACATAGTACCCAAAAAAGAAAGTATCGCACCGAGAAAAACTCCGAGAAGCCCCATTAATGCGGAACTATTATACCAACCTGTATCCATATGTGTATTCCTTTACCCCAAAGCGCCATGTGACCATATTCCAATTCCGGTATGCATCCACAAAGCATTATCTTTATTTCCAAAATTTCATCAGAAGTAACGACCTCGGTCTGCAGCATTTTCATGGAGATTACTTCATTCTTTTTTAGCAACTTCCGAGGCTTTCTATTTAGCCATCCGTAAATTGGCACTTGCAATGATAGAAGAAATATAGGTAGTAAGGTGTGACTACTTCCTACTTTTCTACAATCTAAGATTCGAAGTCGCTAGTGATTTTAGGTTTGTTTTTGCAACCTTTTAATTTGGGCATAAGATACAAACCTCAATTCGTTTTGTAATGATATCCAAGCATAGCGATATATGCGAAGAATGTGATTACCCAATTACGATTGTCCATTTTGTGATTTCAACTTATTTATCTCTTGTGTATACTTAGCAATCAATTTTCTCTCTTCTCTTGCCTTTAAATATAACGCTACATAGGACTTCATCACGTTGCCATTAAGCTTACCGTTTGCGTCTTGAGCAATCCAATCATGCTCGTTGCTCTTAATCATATCAGACATTGCTGTAATTATTAGTTTTCTATTATCCAAATTGTCAACTGTGAGCGGCCAAAGAATAATCTCCCGTTCATCTGATTTAATATAGATTTTATAGAATTCTATTAAAATATTCAGCAATTCTGGATAAAAATCAAAATTGACATTCTCTATAACTTCCATCACATACTTTGCTAGCTTATCTTCATTTTCATAATAAATCTCAATGGAAGATTTTGCACCTTTTTTCTGAACCATGAGCGAGACATCATACATTCCAGCCAAATCTGCAAGTGCAAACTCATCGTCTTCGGCCGCATTGATATGAACCTCATTTACATTCTGCTTATTGGGAATCGCGATACTTGCATATCCTTCTAAATATAACCAGCTAAATTGTTGCATGATTCTATCGTGCCTTAGAATTTCATTTGCTTCCGCAGCTTTCCTTTTTTTGCTTCCGTAGCATCAATGTATTTTTGTGCAAAGAAAATGGTTATAATCATTCCGAAAATGTTCGTACTCAACCCTAAAAGAAGATTAAAAAAATAGCTTAAGATGTCATCTGATAATGTAAACGCTATTGCTGCAATAGAGAAACCCGTTCCAAGCAACATCCAAAATAGTTTCTTCACAGCAGTGCTCCTGTTTATAGAATTCGATTCTTGTGTTTTTAGATGACCATTCAGCAATCGACATCCTATGAAATCAATAACCTTTGTGTAATAGTAAAATCATCAAGAATTGCCGGTGATTCTCGATAATTACTTGGAATTTTAAAGAAGTTTACTTTATCTTTTATTGTAGTAGGCATACTATTTTGTGTTTCTATGTGTTGTTCTCTTGCATTCTTTGCCACAGCATCTATGCTGTGTTGTCTGCCGCTCACCGCGTAGAGATGTGCAAAGTTTCGAGCGACAAAACCGTGAGAAATCTCCCACGGTTCAAATATAACCCTTTAAAAACCAGTTTTCAAGGGCACAGGTGAACTATACATCAACCTGTATTGCAGTATCAAGGCTACATTCAGACCGCGTAGCCCTTGTTCTTGATGACCTCCACGACCTGAGACACATACTTCTGGCAGGTATCGTGGTCAGGTGCTTCCACCATCACGCGCACCAGAGGCTCAGTGCCGGACTCACGGACGAGAATACGGCCGATATCGCCCAGAGCCTCTGCAACGGCCTTGACTGCCTCCTGCACCGCCGGGTCGTTCTGCGCGGCCTTTTTGTCGGTCACTCGGACGTTTTCCAGCACCTGCGGATAGATTTTCAGCGGCTCAGCCAGCTTGCTCATGGGCATCTTCTTGGCCAGCATAACTTCCATCATCTTCAGGCTGGTCAGGATACCATCACCGGTGCTGGCGTACTTGGAGAAGATGATATGACCGCTCTGCTCACCACCGATACGGCAGCCATTTTTTGCCATATACTCATAGACGTACTTGTCACCCACTGCGGTCTTGGCGTAGCCGATGCCCTTCTCATCAAAGGCCTTATACAGGCCAAAGTTGGACATGACCGTGGTAACGACGGTATTGGTCAGCAGCTTGCCACGCTCCTTCATGTAGCAGCCGTAGATGTACAGAATATGGTCGCCAGTGATGACATTACCCTTTTCATCCACACACAGGCAACGATCAGCATCGCCATCATAGGCAAAACCGATGTCCAGCCCCTTCTCTACCACGAACTTCTGCAGACCCTCAATGTGGGTGGAGCCCGCATTGTTGTTGATGTTGGTGCCGTTGGGCTGTGCATTGATGACGTAGGTGTCAGCACCCAGCGCATCGAACACAGACTTAGCGATGTTCCATGAACTACCGTTGGCGCAGTCCAGACCAACCTTGACGCCCTTAAAAGAGTAGATTCCGAGGCTAATCAGATAGCCCATGTAGCGGTTGCGGCCGGACACATAATCTACCGTGCAGCCAATGTGTTCCCGGTGTGCAAAGGGCAGCTCCGGCCAATCCTTATCAAAGACGTGAAGTTTGCCATCGATGTAGTCCTCCACCAGTAGCAGAGTCTCCTCAGGCATTTTCTCGCCGTAGCAGTCGATCAGCTTGATGCCATTGTCGTAGTAGGGGTTGTGGCTGGCGGAAATCATGATACCGCAATCAAAGTCGTCCACCCGGGCGATGTAAGCCACACTGGGCGTAGTAGTGACATGCAGCAGGTAAGCGTCTGCGCCGGAGGCGGTCAAACCTGCGACCAGACTATACTCGAACATATAGGAGCTGCGGCGGGTATCCTTGCCAATGACGATACGGGCAGGCTCGTTATTGCCGTTGCGCTCACGCAGGGCGTTGTAGTACCAGCCTAAAAAGCGACCCACCTTATAGGCATGGTCTGCAGTCAGAGTTATTCCAGCCTCACCACGGAAGCCATCAGTTCCAAAATACTTTCCCATTATATTTTTTTCCTCATCCAAAGATTGAAGTGACGAATATATGCTTTAGCCGAGAGGGAGCTCTCGTTGCCTGCTGCTCACCACGGAGAGGCAGCACATTTGAGCAGCACAACCATGTGGCTGAACACATGGCCGTTGTGCGGAATTAGTATTTTCTCCACACCATCTTATTGACCACATTCACATACCCCTGAATGATGCGAACCACCTTCATGGACACGGTCTCATCCACATAGTCGGGGCAGGGTTTGCCCAGGACGCCCTTCTGTTTCATCTCGATTGCCATATCGGTGGCGTTGAGCAGCTCCCGGGTGGTAATGCCAGCCAGAATGAAGTCACCGGCTTCCAGTGCCTCGGGGCGCTCCGTGCTGGTGCGGATGCACACGGCAGCAATAGGATGCCCGATGGACAGGTAAAAGCTAGACTCCTCGGGCAGGGTGCCGGAGTCGGAGACGATTGCCAGCGCGTTCATTTGCAGCTTGTTATAGTCGTTGAAGCCCAGCGGCTCGTTGACCCGGACACGAGGATCAAGCTGGAAGCCGCTTTTTTCCAGACGGTGCTTGCTGCGGGGATGGCAGGAGTACAGGATGGGCATATCGTACTTTTCTGCCAGAGCGTTGATAGCGGTAAACAGGCTCAGGAAGTTCTTTTCGGAGTCAATGTTTTCCTCACGGTGGGCGGACAGCAGAATGTACTTATCCTTCTCTAGCCCCAGACGCTCCAGCACATCGCTTTTCTGAATTTTCTCCAGATTCATGTGCAGCACCTCCGCCATGGGAGAGCCGGTCTGGTAGGTGCGCTCCTTGGGTAGGCCAGTATCTGCCAGATACTTCCGGGCGAACTCGGAATAGCACATATTCACGTCAGAGATCACATCCACGATGCGACGGTTGGTTTCCTCGGGCAGGCACTCATCCTTGCAGCGGTTGCCAGCCTCCATGTGAAACAGGGGGATGTGCAGCCGCTTCGCAGAGATGGCGGACAGGCAGGAGTTGGTATCACCCAGCACCAGATATCCCTCCGGTTGCAATTCAGACAAAAGCTCATAGCTGCGCCCCAGAATGTTGCCGCAGGTCACTCCCAGATTCTCGCCCACCACGGGCACCAGAATGTCAGGGCCAAACTCTCCGAAGGTGTTTTTCAGCTCGAAATCCTCCCAGAACACGGTGGAGAGGTTTCTGTCCCAGTTCTGGTTGTAGTAGACCACGCAGCAGTCAAAGTATTCCCGGCAACGCTTGATAACCGCAGCCAGTCGGATAATCTCCGGACGGGTACCGCAACCAATCATGACCTTGGTACGACCGTCGTTTTTCCATTTAAAATTGTGTTCCATATCATTCTCCTATTGACAACCAGTATCTTCTTTTACACCGGCTCGAAGAAGGTGTCCGGGTGGTTCGGGTTGAAAATTTCGTTGCAGGTCATCACCGTCACCAGATTCTCCGTTTCCGACAGGTTGATAATGTTGTGCGTCCAGCCGGGAATCATGTGGACAGCCTCAATTTTGTCCCCGGAAACTTCAAACTCCACCGTTTCTCCAGTGTTGATGTTTCGCTCCTGAATCAGTCCGTGACCTGCCACCACAATGAACAGCTCCCACTTGGAGTTGTGCCAGTGCTGCCCCTTGGTGATTCCGGGACGGCTGATGTTGATGCTCACCTGCCCACAGTCAGCGGTATGAACCAATTCCGTGAAAGAACCACGGTTGTCCACGTTCATCTTCAGGGCATACTTGAACTTGTCCGTCGGCAGATAGGTCAGGTACAGGGAATACAACTTCTTAGCAAAGGAACCGTCTGGCATCTTGGGCATCATAAGCGTACTCGGCTGCGCTTTGAACTCCTGCAGCAAGTCTACAATCTCGCCCAGCGTGACCTTGTGGGTCACAGGGACACAGCAATAGTGGTCATCGGTCTTCAGAACGGTTTCCACACCGTCAAACTCACAGTGCTGCTCCTTGCCTTCCAGCAGGTCGAACATCCCTTCTACAAGGTCATCGATGTACAGCAGTTCCAGTTCGGTGCTGCGGTCGTTGACGGTGAAGGGCTCATCATTGGCAACCGCCCAGCAGAAGGTACTGACGGCGCTGTTGTACTTGGGACGGCTGTGACCCATCAGATTCACGAAGCGGTAAACCGCAACCTTCGCTCCGGTCTCCTGAGCATACTGGAAGAACAGCTCCTCGCCAGCCTTCTTGCTGCGTCCGTATTCACTGTTGCCGAAGCGGCCTGCCAGCGTGGCCTGAATGGAGGAAGACAGCATAATGGTTGCCTTATTGTTGTGCTTTTTCAGGCAGTTCAGCAGGTCGGATGCAAAGCCGAAGTTGCCCTTCATGAAGTCTTCCGGGTTCTCCGGGCGATTCACGCCAGCCAGATTGAACACAAAGTCCGCTTTACTGCAATACTCGTCCAACTCCGCCGGGGTGGAGTTCAGATCATACTCGAAGATTTCTTCAATATTCAATGCCGGGCGGGTCTTATTTTTCCCATCCCGGATGTTTTTCAGGTTGTTGCACAGGGCGGTTCCCACCATGCCCTTGGCACCTGTGACTAGAATGTTCATCCTTTCACCTCTTTAATGTACTGCAGTGCAGTCCGGAATATCTGCTCCGTCCGGCACGGCTGCATGGTTGCAGACGGCAACATTGCTGCCGATGCGGGCAAAGTTCCCCACCGTTGCGCCGGTGCGAACAACGCTGTTGGTGTAAATCAAAGCGTAGTCCCCTACCGCTGCATCACAATGGATTTCCGTTCCGGCATTCAGCAAAACACCGTTACCAACGGATGCACCGTTCTGGATGCAAGCGTTTTGCAGCACCACACAGCCACAGCCCAGCTTGGCGTATGGACTGATATAAGCATTGGGAGCAATGATGTTCGGAAAAGCATAGCCAAGGGCTTTCGCCTTCTCATACACCTGTGCCCGGAACCGATTGTTGCCGATACCCACCACCAGCAAGCCATACTCCTTCCGCAGCTCCGGCAAATCAGCAAGACCGCCAACCACCGGAATGCCACAAATTTCGACACCCACGGCTTGTCCATCATCCACAAAGGCACAGTCGTATTGGAGCATTGCCTGCTCTGCTACCATGCGACCAAAGCCGCCGGCACCACTCAGAATAAGTTTCTCTTGCATTATTCTATCCTGTCACTTTCATTTTCTCTCGCCCCCATTCCTAACGTTAGGTAATTATTCTATTAGTAAAAACGCGGACGTAGGATCTTGAGGATTGAATTCCACCACAGTTCATACTTGCGAATGATCTGACGAGCCAAAATCTGTTTATTTTTGCTTTAAAAATGCTAGAATTTGTTTTTTTTCTTCCGAAGTCATTATAAATCTATACATTACACCTGCATAGATGAGCACAAAAAGAAGAATTCCAAGTCCAAAATCAAGCAGTTCCGTAGCGTTCCAAGCTATACATCGTTTTATCCAAAGCGTTAAAATTGTCATCAACACAGACGCTGCAATAATTTCAAAAGACTCTTTCCAAAATTTAACGATGTCTAGGTTTGCCTTTTTTAAATAATACCAGTTCATAATTAATCCACTTGTGATGGACATCGACATCCCTGTTGAAATTGCTGCACCTACGATACCGAAATATGAAGCGAGTATTACTGTAGCAACAACATTGATAAGTGCACTTAACAGATAAATTTTAGCACGAAATCCATACTGCTTTTTCACCTGCAAAATTGCCAAAGCAAGGTTCTGAGCGAGATCAATCGAGAAAGGAATCATAACCACAACAGCCACATAGTATGCTTCTGTATAGCCTTCTCCTACCCATATCAAAAGAAACTCTTTACCAAATACGATGAAGCCCGAAAGAATTAGCATAATGACCATAAATGTTACTCGCCCAATTCTTACAAAGAGGTCCGATACTTTCTGATTTCCATTTTCTTCTTGGTATAAAATGCTAACTTTCGGATAAAAGATGCTGGCAATTTGGGTACCGAATTGCATATACATCATATAAATCTGAGCGCCTACAGAATACACCGCTACAACAGCTGTGCTAAAAAGTTTGCCCAAAATCACCTGGTCTGTTTTCCAAAAAATCTGATCCGCAATACATCCCAGTAGAATAGTCGCTGAAAGTCCAACAATTTCTCCTATGACTTTTCGATCTTTTTTCATCTTTATGATTCTTATTTTCAACTTGTGTGTCACATATAGATATCGTATCAAGACTGTCAATACATTGAGCACCACAATTACTGTCGAAACCGTAATCGCATATGGGTTTTTTCGCACGCATAGAATCACAAAGATGGGCTGTGTCACTTGAATTATAATGGCCAGCACCTTTAAAAATGTGAATTTTTCATGCCCAGTAAGGATGGTTAAATAGACAGATCCCAATAGGGTCACCATCATATTTGCAAAAAGCAAAAGCAAAATTGCTGAACTTTCTTTCAGTTCAGATGCACTAAAAGAGCTTGCATAGAAACATCTAAAAGCAAAAAGTACAATAACACCAACAATAGCTATCAAAACTGCCATCACTCTATATATGACTTTTGCCATCGACAATGTCACATCTACTGCCTCTTTGTCTCGGCTTCCTAATGCATTGCAATAATTTCTCAGCACGCCCGTTGACATACACGATTCAAAAACCGATATATACGAAAAAAAAGAACCCACAATCTGATATAGTCCATACTCACTTTTTCCAAGATATCGTAAGAGAATCGGCACATAAATAACACTAACTATAGCACTCAATACAACTTGAATATAGGATAATATTGCACCTTTTTTTCTTTCGCTCATCATTAAAAAATCGATCTCCAGATTTTCTCAACAAATTACACATTGGTTCCTTTAAAAAGGTCTTCACCCCCTTTTTTCATTTGATAAAGGCTTTGCAAGAGCAACACATGTCCATTTACCGTCATAATAAACAGAATTTTTTTTGCAATTGGTTCCGTTTTTAAATACGAATTATTTTTCCAATCTGGATACTTTTTCTCCATCCAATCCTGTGTTTCCTTGATAAACTTTTTGTTTCCATCAAAACTTTTTAGAATTCGATTTATGTTATAATATAGCACATGCAATATGGCAAGCCATTCAAGTTCCATATGATATTTTTCTTGAATTGATGTGTCAAGTTGCTCCAGCATTGCGTCAAATGCTCGGACCATATCAAGTGCAGATTCTTTCGGAGGATTGGACAGTGTACTCCCGGGGTGCTTTACATAGTGATACAAACATTCATTTGTTGCGTGCTCTGTTCCAACAGCAGCCAAAATTGCCGTCGCAGAAGCCATATCCTCGCCAATTCTAACACCTTGTATAAGATGAATCCTGCTCTTACATAGCACATCTTTTTTATAAATCTGTAGACATAGGGAATCACTATAAAGAAGTCCTTTATGCACGTCTACTTTATCGTATTTTTCTTTCCATCGGTCATATTTTTCCAGTATCTCACCATCCGGAGTTCGCACATCATAGTTAAAGGCAAGAATGTCCGGATAATTGTCTTTCAGCAAAGAAATAACAGCATCCAACGCGACAGTGTCAACATAATCATCTGCATCCATAAAGAATACATATTGAGCCGTTGCCTTTACAAGGCCATATTCCCGGGCAGAATTTTGACCACCATTTTTCTTTTTACAATAGTATATGTCAAGCGGTGATTTTTCTATTTCTTGCTTGATTTCACTGCTATACTGTTCCATCGAACCGTCATCTATAACAACGATCTCAATTTCGCCAGCCTGCTCACATACTAAAGATGCTAAACACTTTGAAAAGTACTCTTTAGAGGTATTATAAGTCGGTATTATTACGGAAAGAGTTTTCATGGGGTCCTCTCTTCTTAAGTATCCAAAATATCAGCAATTCGCTCGCAGGCATGCCCATCACCATAAGGATTACTTGCTTTGCTCATGGCCTCATACTCATCCTTATCGGACAGCAAGCGGCTAAACTCTTTATAAATCCTTTCTTCTTCCGTGCCCACCAACTTCAGCGTACCCGCAGCAATGCCTTCCGGTCGCTCCGTGGTATCACGCATAACCAGCACCGGTTTTCCCAGAGAAGGAGCCTCTTCCTGAATTCCGCCAGAATCCGTCAGAATCAGGTAACTGCGGCTCAGGAAGTTGTGGAAATCCAGTACATCCAGCGGTTCGATAATGTGTATGCGATCATCGTCCCCCAGATACTCGTTTGCGATTTCACGCACGACAGGATTCATGTGAATGGGATAGATTGCCTTGACATCAGGATGCTCATCCATGACACGGCGGATTGCCTTAAACATGTGGCGCATCGGCTCGCCAAGGTTTTCACGGCGATGGGCAGTAATCATGATCAAACGGCTGCCATTAGCCCAATCCAGTTCCGGATGGGTATAATCTGCACGGACTGTGGTTTTCAGAGCGTCAATAGCAGTATTACCAGTCACATAAATTCTTTCTGGGTTCTTGCCTTCCTTAAGCAAGTTCTGCTTTGAAAGTTCAGTAGGAGCAAAATTATACTGACTGATAATTGAAACCGCCTGACGATTAAACTCTTCCGGATACGGGCTATAGATGTTATAAGTACGCAGACCTGCCTCAACATGACCAACAGGAATCTGCAAGTAGAAACAGGCAAGTGCCGTCACAAAAGTCGTAGATGTATCACCATGTACCAGTACAACATCTGGTTTTACATCTAGCAAAACCGTCTTGATTCGCTCTAGAATATTGACAGTTACATCAAATAGGGTCTGCTTATCCTTCATAATGGACAAGTCGTAGTCCGGCACAACATTAAAGGCCTGCAGTACCTGATCTAACATTTGACGGTGTTGGCCAGTTACACAAACTGTCATTTTAAGATTTTCGTGCTTCTTTAGTTCGTTAACTAGCGGGCACATTTTAATAGCTTCCGGACGGGTACCGAAAACGATCATTATTTTTTTCACAGTCTATTCCTCCAGCATCGAACGGACTTTTTCTTAATCCAGATCCCAAGTTTAGAAAATGCCGCTTTTATTCCATTAAATTTTGTTGCAGCAGTAAAGGCGCAAACCATCGAAATTAAATCAACTGGAATCATTGGAAGCTTTTTATGCACTTTTCTTGTCAGTTCATTCTTATAGTGTTCCTCGCTCGACAACCAAGAACCATCGAAGTGATGAATCGCAAGTGTATTGTCGCTTATTTTTAGCTCTCCAGTTTTGTTATTCTTTGGACACAAGTAGTCTTTAGGCAAAAGAGTAAACGTGTTAATTGTCTGTTTTTTGTTATTTGGGATAAAACCATACTTCAAACACGCGTTTGTAATTCGCTCTACGTTTGTAGTTTTGTCTACCGTGCCATCAGGTAAGATAAAATGTGCCGTCTCATACTCATCCAACAGTTCTTGGAACATCGGATTTCCCTTTTCACATGCCATCAAGCCTGTGGGAATGTTTTTGTCTGTTTCAAAACCCGATACCGCATGGTAACACAATAAACCGTCAAGAGGTTGTATAACTTCTACATCTGTATCCATATATATGCCGCCCTCTGTAACCATTGCGTATAGTCTTGCGACATCACTGACAAATGCCCATTTTTTTGCTTCATACGCCTCCCGAACATAATCACAACAACTTAAATCAAAGTTACCCTCATTCCATTCTTTTATTTCATAATCCGGGCAATATTTCTTCCATGAAGCTATACACTTCTGTGCAAGTTCTGGTAACGGATTCCCTCCGAACCAACAGTAATGAATAATTTTAGGAATCATTTCTTTTTAATCTCCTTGCTTTACTTTGTGCATACTATGATACCTTGCGCGTTAACGCACCCTTCCGTTGTCAATATCACCTGTAATCAAATGCTTTTTTGTCAATTTTTCAGATTGGAAACACCATCTATAACTGGAGTGCCACAGATTTTTGCTATCACCGCCTACCCATCAGCGACAAAAAGTAATCATTGCAACATTATCTGCTCTACCATCGCACGACCAAAGCAGCCGGCATAATCACAAGCTTTTTTCAGATATTCAGGATGCCCTTTAGTGCGTTCTGAACATACTCGGTGGTCAGGATTTTCTTGACGGTGCCTTCCACATCCAGACGCTCGGTGTTGTGGCTGGTGTAGGACTCGTCCGCCATGGTATGTACCTCGCCCTTGACCACAAACTTGTCGTAGTTCAGGTCACGATTATCCGCAGCAACACGGAAGTAGTGACCCATATCTTGACTGCGCAGACGCTCCTCACGGGTCATCAAGGTCTCGAACAGCTTCTCGCCGTGACGAGTGCCGATGATGTTCGTACCGGTATCGCCGAACAGCTGCTGGACGGCCTTTGCCAAATCGCCGATGGTGGAAGCATCAGACTTCTGGATGAACAAATCACCGGGATTTGCATGTTGGAAAGC